>NZ_AYKF01000001.1 GCF_003732545.1 Salinisphaera orenii subsp. halophila YIM 95161
TCGTGGCGGCTGGCCCAGGCCATGACCACATTGCCGTCCTCTGCCAATCCATTGATCTGTTCCCAGATCATTTCGCGTACGCGTTTGCTGACGTCGCCCACGTAAACGCCCGCGCGAACTTCGAGCAGCCAGACCGCGAGTCGCCCTCGCAGGCGTGGCGGCACCGCTTCGGTTACGACCGTCACCATGGCCATGTCAGCCGCTCCGGTGGCCGGCGTCGCCGAGCGAATCCGGGGTGGGGATTGCCGGCGGTACCTGTTCGGGCGCCGGTGGTGGCGGCTCGATCTCGCCGGCGGCGAGGATTTCCTCGATCATCGGTATCAGACGATTCAGCAGTTTCGTCTTGGAGAACGCATCGCGGCACGCTATTCGCACTTCGCGATCGGGTTTCGTTACACCGCGAGCAGCTACTTTGAAGGCGGCTGGCACGACGGTATCGAATTTGACGATGTCGGCGACGTCGTAGACGAAGCTCTGCGGCTTGCCGGTATGCAGAAAGCCGATGGCCGGTGCGTATCCGGCGGCCAGGATGGCGGCTTCGGTAATGCCGTAAAGACACGCTGTGGCAGCCGAGAGACTTTTGTTGATCGGATCCGAGGCGTCCCAGTTGTTGGGATCGTAGCGCCGCCCGCGCCATTGCAGGCCGTGCTGCTTGGCGAGTTGCTGATAGAGCTTGCGTACTCGGGCGCCTTCGATACCGCGAAGCTGGTCCACACTGCGCCGCGATGGCGGCGCCTCGCCGAAGCGCAGTTCGAACATCTTTCGAACGACCTTCAAGCGCAGGTCGTCCTCCAGCGCGAGCCGGGCCTGATACAACAACTTGTCCGAACGCGCCCCGCCCGGCTGGCCCGCGCTGTACAACCGCACGCCGGCTTCGCCGACCCAGATCAATAACGTACCCACGGTCGAGGCGAGCTTGACCGCAGCATGCGAAACGCGCGTCCCCGGTTCCAGCAATAGACAGGCGGTGGTGCCCACCGGAATATGCATGCGCTCGCCGTTGACCTCGTCGATAACGACGAACGCGCCGTCGCGCACGTCGATCTGGCCACGGCCGATGAAGATCATCGAACGACGTTCTTTGACGGGGATGGGCTTGAGGGGCATGTAGGCCATGGGAAGAGCCGGCGTCGAGGCGTCAGTCGACGCGACGAATCAGCATCAGGCCGCAACCGAATGCTTTGGCGCGACCAAAGCCGCGGGCCATCGCTTCGATAAACCGATCGGCGTCCGTAACTTCCAGTAGGCCACTATAATCGACACTAGAAAATTGAACGGTTCGATTCCCGCCGTTGCGCTTACTCAATTCGTGCTGCCGATAGGTTTCGACGGCAGTTTCAGCTCGCAGCGCGAAGCCCGCCTTATCGCCCTGCCTCGCCAACCACCGTATGGCGGCGGCTTCCATTGCAGCCTGGCATTCAGGGCTGTTGCGGTCAGCCTGCGGAAAACCGAATTTCGCATGCATCATCACGTCGCTACGCTGCGAACGTTTGCCGGCGCCGGCCGGGCGCGCAACCGTAGGGTTGGCGCGTAACTTGAATCCGAGCCGATCCCCCGACCGGAGCTGCGGATCGAAACGCTTGGATTCGACCTCAAGCCAATCGAATGATTGCGCTGGCTCGCGATCCGAGAGCACATAGAACAGCGGCAAACCTTTCGGCACGGCCGAGGGGCTTTGCTCGCTTTCGATTTCCTGGCGAAACAGAAACCGGCGTTGATCATCGTCCGAAAAGAGCTTCCAGAGCAATTGATGGGCCGCGTAGGCGTCGCCCACAAGGACACGCAGAAGAGTGTCGCGATCAAGCTGGTTCATATCCAATCGAACCCGTGATAACAGCATCATCTGCCTCCCGAGCCGCGGGCGTAGCGTCGAAATTCCAGACGCGGGCCGAATTGCCAACGGCGACGATCACGCGGCATATCCCACACATCGCTGGATTCGACACCGGCGGTATCGCCATCCAGATCTGGCGCCTCGCCTTCCCAGGCATAGAGCATGTCGTGTGCTGGCACGAGCACGTCTTTTGTTTCGCCGGCGATCGGTGGAAACGCATGATCCAGCGCTTCACGCCAGTTCTCGGCCGAGATGCAACGCGGCGCCAAGGGCGCGGCCGGCGGGCAGGCCCGGCGCCCAAAGTAAAGCGCGAAGCGTGGGCGCGCCAATGCCTCGGCCAGTTCGTCTAACAGACCTTCATCAGCGCCCGGGCTCGACCGCAGCGCGATAATCCATAGCCCGTCGCTGCGATAGTCGCGTTTGGAAATGATGGTACCGAGCTCGCTGGACGGGCGATCGAGTTCGTCGCGACGCGTATGGAAGCGCTGCCCTTTACGACTCGGCGGCATCTGAACCGTGTGATAGTCGCGCAAGAGGCGACCCGGCGAATACTGCTTGACCGCAAGCCGGATGTTTTGATTCAAGGTGTCCAGCCGCCCAGTTTCGTCGCGGCGAATACCCAATGCCGCAGCCAGTAGCCCCACAACGGCGGAACGGCCCGGGTAGCTGGCCGTAGGCCGTTCTTCGCCTACTGCCGGCGTGCCCCAACTGGCGAGCGGCGCATACAGCCGAAAGACGAGATAACGCATCACGCCCGGTCGCCCGTCACGAAATCACGCAGGCCGCCCAACGTGCCGTAACCGTCGAGCAGATTGAGCTGGGGCTCGCCCGCCTCGAGCGTGCAAAAGGCATAGCGCCCATCAGCGCCGGCCCCATAGACGTCGTCGAAACGTTGCGCCTGGACCTCGAGTCGCTGGATCGCCTCCATGCCGAAATCTTCGCCGCTGACCGGGCGCATGAACGCAACGGACAGACTGCGAGGCTGTTCGTCGCCGCGCTCTGCCAACGTATAAACAGCGCGGGCCCGCGAGCCGAAGCTGTTCTGCTTGCCCTTGGGCGAGGTCTTGGTAATCGCTTCGACGAGTGCTGCCACACCGCGATCGGCCAGGTCGGCGTCGCCGGCGAGGTTTTCGATCAGCTGTTGGCGATCGATGCAGATGTACGAATAGAACAGGCCGGCACCGAAACCGAGCTCGCCGATGTGACCGGCGCCGCGATCCTCATCACCCGGGTTGAGATCGTCGACCGCGGTGAAATAATCGTCCTCGACCTCGGCTGCGTGCACGGTAATGGCATGGGCCACTTGGCACGATGCATCCACGTTGTATTTAGGCGACGCGGCCAACATTCGGCCGAACAACGCAATGTCCACCGCCCGCGGCCGAGCGCGTAGCAGATCAAGCTCTGTTTTTTCTGGCGCACGCTTTTCTTCGGCCAACACGTCGCTCAAGTCATAAACGGCCTGCCATTCCTCGGGCGCCACGTGTACGAGTTGACGCGTTTCCACCTGATCTTTTGGGACGTCGCCGAATACACCGGCAATCTGATTGGACCAAGTGCGTGCTTTTTTCTCGTCGATGCCGGCGTCAACCAAACGTTGCTGCACGTGGGCGCCCAATCGCTTGGTGCGTGTACCCCGGTCGTCTCCCATGGCTGTCTGAAACACATCGGACGTGCGCCAGGTCCGTTTCAGACTTTGGGACGACACGCGAAGACGCTTGGCGCCGCCCATGATCGCCGTCTTGGGCCGGCCGAGATCATCGCGATTGAGGTTGGCCGGCGGATAGGCCGTCAAGACGTGCAGTTGAATGAAATCGCTCATTGGTTCCCCCGAAACTGAATAATGGAACGGCCCGCTCAGCCGTCGATGGATTTGTAGCGCGCGACCTGGCCGAAATAGGCCTCCGCCCAGCGGAAGGCCAACCGTTTGCCAGGGTCATCCGGCCACCGCTGCCCGGCCCGCTCGGCAAACCACAGCAAGACGTCGTCGGCCAAAAGCACTGGGCTCAACGACGAGCCGCGCAGCATGGCAAGCACGCGTCGCAGGCGGCGCACCAACTCCTCCGGACTGCGGCTTTCCTGCAATTGCTGGAACCGTAATGCGGACACGACCGGCTCTCCGGTGTCGCCCTGCTCCTTGCCTGCCTCGGCCGCGAACGATTGCCCGACCGCATCGCCCTTAACTTCGGCCAATAGCATGGCCACGCACGCCCACGCGGCGATATTCAGGTTATCTGCGTCGTCGCCGGCCGCTTTCTGCTGTGTGTACCAGAGCCGTCTAAAGCCTTCGGTCATGGCAGCGGCCTCGGGCGTTTCGCTGCGCCGCAGAACCGCTCGCAAACCCGGCGACCAGGGCCGGACGGCGAGACCGATTTTTTCCGCCTCTGCCGGAGTGAGCGCCAAACGCTGCCACCAGCGTCGAACCGCCCCGGCAGCCGCGGGTTGGCGACGCAATATGAGGCATCGATTCAATTCCGCACGCTCTCGCGCATTGGTCTCGTCTCGGCTCTGCTCCGGCGTCTCGGACTCAACCATTCGTTATCTCCTCGTCGGGCTGTCGGGTTTCATCGCGCGCTTTCAGATCGAATCCGCCGCGTTCCGCGAATAAAGCCACGGCATTTCGCTTCTTGGATTTCTTCGCGCCGCCAGCCAACCAGATACTCAACCAACGCCGCTCACGCACGCTGCGCTCCATCTGGCGCAGATCCGGCGCGCCGGAAAGCGCCTGCTCGTCGAACAATCGAAAGGCGGCGCGTCGCAGGGCGCGATACCACGCGCGGGCTGCTTCGGGTGGTAAGAAATTAATAGCGTCTTCGCCGTCGACCGCATCGCGCAGCGTGCGTATGAGCACGAAGAAATCGGCCTGTGTGGCCTGAAAAAACGCACCGGCGAGGTGGCTGGTATCGCCCCCGGCTTCCTTCGGGCGTTTGAACCAGGCATGCCGAATGCGATCGGAAACCTCGCGCGCCGTAGCCTGCGCCAGATCAACGCATTCGGACACCCATTCCCGAAGCACATCGCGCCGATCACCCGGTACCGCGACGAGCGGCATCTGCATATCCGTCCAGCCGCGCGCCTTCATGTTGTCGAGGTCGAAACCGTGAACCCACAAGCGCGCCTGTCGCGATAACACAGTGTCAGTCTTGCCGTCCTCGAACTCTTCCCAATAGAACGGGTACTTCGCGCCGATATAGTCGCGAACCACGACCGCAGGCAATGCGCCAACGCGCTCGTCATCATCGAAAACGAAGGCGCTCCAGTGACGATAATCGATGCCGCCGGGGCGGCCTTTCTGCGACCAGGGCGTCGTATCCGGCTTCTTGGGATCGTGGCGATACGGGGTTAGCGGATGCCGCCACGGGCCTTCGTAATTGATACCGTAATTCTTGGCACGCACTTCGGCGACCGTCGTTTCGCTCTCGCCGCCACAGATGTCGCAGACCGCAGCGTGCTCTTCGAACAACAAACGGAACCGGCGCGGCATCGACCAATAGACGTGCAGCGGATGCAGCATTTCCGGGTATTGAGCAGATCCGGCCTTCTCGCTGGTCGGTGTTGCGCCCATCCACGGGAAGACGGTCGCGTCGTCGGCTTGCGGCGCGGTGAACTGCTGCCCTTTCTGGGTGATCTGCGCCTTTGGCACGACATTCAGCCACAGCTTCTGCCATAGCGAACTATCCGGGTCGTCCGGCAGCACGAGCGTTGTCAACGGGCCGCCACCGCGCATACCGGTTCGAAACCCCGCTCCACCAGCTGGGCCGCTGGCTTGAATCGTGTACAGCGCGATCGCCGCGCAATCCGGGCAGAGCCGCTCGGCGACACCTCGCTTGATGAAGAAATCGGTATTGTTCTTTATGCCGTTCGCGCCGGGCGCGTCGACTAGCAGGCTCGATACCGACGACAACGAGGCGCTGTCGAGCGGATCTCTATCCTGCATGAAGCGCGGGCCAGTACCATCAAGGTTGAAAGCGCCTGCAAATGGGGTGAATAGCTCGGCCAGCTTCTCTGGCGACGGTGGTGACTCGTAAAGATCTAGCCATTCAGCTTCGCCCTCGGGCGATAAAGCAGTCTGCAGCAATCCGATTAAAAACTGATATGTCGCGCCGAGGAAGTCCGCGCGCGGCATAACGATGTCAGTCAAGTCGGGGCGTGATAGCTGACAAGGCTCGACTCTTAAAACGAGATCATCTCTTCGCTCCGCGAAAAGCCACTGGTCGCATATCAGATTCATAAGCCTCGCCCCCATACCTTCAACGTACCAAGCACGAAGATCATCTCACAATAATAAGACGAATGGTATATCTGCGGCTTGATTCTCAGCTGTAGGTCACGCACTATACGAACGTTCCCGTAATTAAGCGGGATGAACCGACGAATGGCATGTCTGCGGCAGCCATAGTCAACCGTTCCCCGCACCAGCGGGGTCTTAAATCCGCAATTAACGCACCGAACAGCTATGGTTATGACGAGGTTTATGTCTTATGTGGAAAGCCAGAGAACGAGCCGGAGTGATTAGAAACTCGAGTCAATCAAAGTCTTTGAACAAACAGCGTTCTAGGCCTGAGCACGCGACCTCATCAACAAGGCTGACCAAGGCACTAGCATTCGGTCACGAGAAACGTCCGGCAACCGCCGCCCTCGATGCAGGCACGGATCTCCCTGTTCCTCACTAGGGAATAATCGAAAGTCGAAGTCCGTATACGGCATCGTAAGCATTCGAGGGATCATCGGCGACGACCCAGGGCCGAGCGAACGCCAACGATCGATATCGTTGGACAAGTCGCTCCCAGGCCGGCTCTTGCACCGACGATAACTCGGCCAGCTTAGCGACTTGGCTCTCGCGCAAGCGGATCTGGCTCAGCGTCGCCGCGTGTGCGACCGCACCCGCCCACGGCACTAGCTCACCCGATTCCTCGCGAAGCAGCACGACCTGTCGGCTTGGCTCATCGGAGAGCCGCGTTCCGATTTCGCGCTCGGGTTGCCACCGATCCGGATTGCCGCCGTAGCCGGCGGGCAGATCGAGTGCATTGAAGCGGGCCATACTGCGATCCGCCATCGCCTTGCCTTCGCGTTCGTCACTGGCCTCGCGCAACCCCTCTGGCAGCCATGTTTCGGCCGGCTCACCGTAGACGTCCTCGATTAGTTTTCGCGCATCGCGCGGCAGATGCAGGCCATGACACTCGCGCAGTACGCGTTGCGTGAGCCAGCACAGCCCCGGGTCTCGATAGACGGCATGCGTGCCCGGCAAGCCGCGACGCAGCCATTCCGCATCCGGATCGTCGGCCCAGCTCGGTGCCAGCACGTGCATCGTGGGCGCGGCGCGTTCGCCGCGACCGTGCCGTTGCAGGCGTCCGGCGCGCTGAATCAGTGCATCGATCGGGGCCAGGTCACTGATCAGGCGATCGACGTCACAATCGAGGGATTCCTGGAACACCTGCGTGGCGACCAGCACCCGTCCAGATCGCTCGTCCGGCGTTGACGATTTGCCGAGGCAATCCAGCACCTGCTGCTCGATGCGCTGACGATCGATCATGGCGTAGCGCGCATGGAACAGCGTGCAGCGCTCGGAGTCTGAGTGAGCGCCGCGAACCAGCTCATAGGCCCGAATGGCGTCGTCCACCGTATTGCGCACCCATGCGATCGACTCGCCCCGCTCGACCGCGGCCATCACGACATCGAGCGCTGCCTGCTCATCGGCAAGCCAAGCTACGGCGACGTGTCGATGTGCGGCATCGGGCGTCGTCAGCGGTTGTTCCGCGATTGCACCATCCGATCCGACGGCGGTGAATAAGGGAAAATCATCCGCGCGCGGTGCCGACAGCGATGCCTGGCAGCCGCGCTGCCACGCCGCAACCAGCGCGGCTCGCATGGACTGCGGCAGCGTAGCTGTCAGTAGGATAGCGCTGCCACCCTCGCCGGCGTGATATTCGAGCAACGTTTCCAACAGCCGTTGCATGTAGACGTCGTAGGCATGCACTTCGTCGATGACCAGCACCTTGCCGGCCAAGCCGAACAGTCGCAGCGACTGATGTCGGAACGCGAGCAGGCCCATTAGCACTTGATCGATGGTGCCGACACCGACGTCCGCGAGAAGCGCTTTCTTTCGTGAATCCGCCAGCCAGCGATTACAGGCGGCGGCGTTGCTGGGCTCGCCGCTGGCGTGATCTCCCGTGCCTGCCAGCACCTTGTCGACGGCGTGTTGGAAAACCTCGTTGAGCTCTCGCGCGCCATGCGCAAGCACGCATGACGGTGCCGATTCGGCGGTAAAAAACCGTCGGTGCAAGGCACCAAGCCTCGCGTACATGGCATTCGACGTGGCCATCGTCGGAAGGGCGAAAAACAGCCCCCGCGCGTCACCGGCATCGAGCAAGCGCTGGGCGAGAATACAGGCCGCTTCGGTCTTGCCGGAGCCAGTCAGATCCTCGAGAACGAAAAGCTGCGAGCCACCACCGACCGGATACTGCTCCGCCTGTTTTTGCAACGGTGTCGGCACGATGTTCGAGCCGTCGAACCAGGCGTTCAATCCGGTAAACGGCACCGGCTCCGGCGCGCAATCCAGTCCACTGGCGCGCACCGCGTTGGCCGCCTGCGGCAATGCGAAATCGCGCCAGTAATCCGATAGCGCGATCTCGTTGGCCTGAAAATCGAAGAAGTCCTCGTTGGAACCGAGCCAATCGCTCGCGACTGCCCAGCCGGCAATCCGCCAGCTCTGTCGATTCCACTGCTCGCACCAGTTGGGGTCCAACAGTTGCTCGACCGGCCATTCCGGCGCCATGAGCTCGGCCCAGTGTTCGACAAAACTTGTGGCGGCGTTCGTGTCGTCAGCCGATTCATCGTTGGCAAAGAAACGCTCGACGCGATGGTTCGCAGCGTCCACAGGCTGGCCGTGATGGCCAAAAATCGGCGCAACCAGATGTGACAAGCCGGCACTCATCTGCGCGCGACTTTGTCGATCGACGCGAACATCCGGCCACCTCAGTACGCCCTCCCGACGCCAGCGCCGCTGGTTCGCTTGCCAGAGAACCGCCCCAAGGCAGTCATGCCGCACCGTGTTTTCGTAACGCTCGAGCGGTGGCACCAATGACACGCCCGAAACGACCGCCAGCCCTTGGAAGGAACGTGCGAATTTCCCGATATCGTGCAAACCCAGCAGAAACACCAGCAATCGGCGCAGACGACCCGGCTCTATCCGGAGCCGATGCGCCAATTCGCGCAAAAGAGGCGCTTGTGGTGCCAGCAATTGCCACCCGACGGCCGCCACATCCAGATTGTGATAAGGCAACAGATGACACGGCGCTCCAGGACCATCGTTACGTCGCGTCTTACCCCAGTAGAGAAAATAATTGCCCATCAGCCACTAGGTTGGGATGTTGCAGCTTTCCATCCTAACGAGCTTGACTGGCTCAAGAGACGTTCCACGCCGACAACGGCGATCACTTTCAGCCTTCGAGGCAAGCATTTGGTTAGCGAACCAGCTACCTATTATTCCGCTGCGCATGCGGCGACAGCGGTTTAGCGCGGCCGATAAACATGCTTCCGATGCGCAATACGAACAACCAGAACGCGAAGGACGTCATCCTGAATATCACATACAAGTCGATAGTCGCCGACGCGAAATCGCCAGTATTCCCGCAATTCGCCTTGAAGACTTTTTGCTAAGTGGCGGGGCTCATCCGCTACAGCCACACGCTCGCGCAAGTAATTAGAGATCCGCCGCGCTGTTGGCGGATCGAGCTTCTCCAGAGTCTTGCGCGCGGTCTCGGTCAGCTCAATCCGCCAGGCCAAGATCACGCTCTATATCGTCAAGATCGTAGGTGGCCTCGCTACCGTCTTCGAGACGGGTCATCACCTGATCAGCTAAATAAATATCTTCCAGATCCTCGATCTGGCTTTCAACGGCTTGGCGCACGTAAAACGTTTTCGTTCGCCCGGTCAGCTGCGCCAACCGAGCTAGCCGTGCATCCAGTTCGTCGTCAGCACGGAAATTGATCATTCGGCTCATAGTCGCACCCCGTATGATTTACATGTAAATCATACGAATTGAAACGAGAATTTCAACTCGTTTTCCAAGGCTCGCGGTTTATCCCCGCGCATGCGGGGAACGGACGACCTGGCCGACACCAAGCATGCAAAGTGGCGGTTCATCCCCGCGCATGCGGGGAACGGCCAATGGTCTAGTCGTGGGCCGCTTTGCGTGGCGGTTCATCCCCGCGCATGCGGGGAACGGCTCCACCAGTTAGGCCCCTGTTTTTACAGGGGCGGTTCATCCCCGCGCATGCGGGGAACGGGTGCAGGCGGCCCGGGCCGTCGCCGCGCAGCTTGGTTCATCCCCGCGCATGCGGGGAACGGGCCGGACGCCTGCTGCAACCCGCGCACGGCGCCGGTTCATCCCCGCGCATGCGGGGAACGGGCGCTGTAGCGCAAATCGACAAGACCGGGATCGCGGTTCATCCCCGCGCATGCGGGGAACGGGCATCGCTGGGGTGGGGATGACTAGGCAGCATGCGGTTCATCCCCGCGCATGCGGGGAACGGAGGGGCACACAGTTTGCGGATGCGGCGAGAGCCGGTTCATCCCCGCGCATGCGGGGAACGGTCGATGTGCCGCAGCTCGCGGGCTACTACGAGCGGTTCATCCCCGCGCATGCGGGGAACGGCGATACACGCCGCTGCCCAGATCGGTGCCGCCCGGTTCATCCCCGCGCATGCGGGGAACGGGCGACAGATTGCATCGAATTGCCTCGCGCATTCCGGTTCATCCCCGCGCATGCGGGGAACGGTCAAGGTATTGCGTCCGCATCGCATGCGGGATCGGTTCATCCCCGCGCATGCGGGGAACGGAGCCCGATATCGTGTCCCGAGTTTCACTAATACGGTTCATCCCCGCGCATGCGGGGAACGGACCAGTTTGGCGGCATTCTGCTGGATCAGCTCCGGTTCATCCCCGCGCATGCGGGGAACGGCGATTTCTCGGCGATATCGCGAGTAAATGTGCCGGTTCATCCCCGCGCATGCGGGGAACGGCTGCTGGTCGCCTAGTTCGGTAGTGAAGTGAACGGTTCATCCCCGCGCATGCGGGGAACGGATCCAGGCTTTACTCTGGGCCTGTGCGTCTTTCGGTTCATCCCCGCGCATGCGGGGAACGGCGTCGCATTCTTCGTAGGGCAATATTTCGATCTGGTTCATCCCCGCGCATGCGGGGAACGGACCGTCTATCAGCGCCCTTCGAAGCACTATTACGGTTCATCCCCGCGCATGCGGGGAACGGCGTGTAAATCCGCAGCGCGACGGCCATTACATCGGTTCATCCCCGCGCATGCGGGGAACGGCCACTCTGTGCCGTACCTGAGGCCGCAAGCCACGGTTCATCCCCGCGCATGCGGGGAACGGGCGCTCGATAGTTGGCCGCCGGTAAACGTGTTCGGTTCATCCCCGCGCATGCGGGGAACGGCGTGGCCGCTGCGATTCGGGCCGACGGACGCACGGTTCATCCCCGCGCATGCGGGGAACGGTCTAAATGTAAACGGCTGTTTATATTATTGAAAACAGACCCTGAATTTTCCACCAGACAAACTGATCAGTTATTGATCATTTCCGATTGTTAAACATCAGGCCTACGCAAGGCCGCAAACCGTGCCGACGTACGGCTAATCGAAAGACCGCCAGCACAGCGGGTTATTGTTCCTTGCTAAGACAATCCTCGACCATCACGGGGCGCATCGCCAAGCAGCACCTTTGGCGATGATTCGGGCGAATCGGGTTCGTGCCGCGCCGGGGCCCGGCCTACGAGTCGCCGGAATCGTGGGCTTGCATTGCTGTTTCGGGCACGCGGATTCGGACGGTGGTGCCGTTGTTCTCGTATATCTCGATCCGAGCGCCGAGCTGGTCGCCGAGCGAGGATATGAGCTCGCGGCCGAGGCCCTGCGGAGCGTCGTCGGGCATGCCGCGACCGTTGTCGGCGACGACCACGAGGATGTCGCCGTCGGCGTGCTCGAGGGTGACGTGCACTTCGCCGCCCGAGCTATCGGGAAAGCCGTGCCGGGCGCTGTTGGCGATGAGTTCGTTGACCATCAGTGCCAGCGGAATGGCGCGATCGAGGTCGACGAACACGGCGTCGACCGACGAGCGCACGCGCACGGGGTGGTCGTCGTTGCTGTAGAAGGCGTCAAGTTCACCACAGATCTCGTGCAGATAGCCGCCGAACTCGATGTCGCGTGTCTGCCCGTCCCGATAGAGACGGTTGTAGATGCGCCCGAGCGCGGCCACACGGTTGCCGACGGCTCGAAGACGGGCCTTGGCGTTGGCATCGTCCAGACGCGCGGTCTCGACCGCCAGCAGGTTGCTCACGACCTGCAGGTTGTTCTTGACGCGGTGGTTGAGCTCGTCGAGCAGGGTGTTCTTCTCCTCGATCAGCGCGTCCTTCTCGCGCAGCGCCTGTTCGAGTTCGGACTCGATCCGCCCCCGCTCGATGCCGGAGGCGAGCACATGGGCCAGCGACTGCAGAAAGTCGACGTCGTCCTCGTCGAAGGTGCCGTCGGCGGAGGCGTCGGCTTCGAGCACGCCGAACGGCTCGCCCGTGCCCTGGATGATGACGTTGATCGCGCGGGTCACCCCGTGTTCGATCAACAGTTCAGGGGTGCGGAACCGTTCCTCGCTGGACAGATGGTTGCTGACGACCGGCTCGCCGGTGCGCAGCGCGTAGCCGGCCGGCGAGTCCATGCCGGCGCCCACGGTGGCACGGCCGACCACGCCTGGCTGCCAGCCGATGCCGGTATAGACACGCAGCCACTCGTCATCCGGCTCGTACTTGAGCACTTTCGCCAGATTCGACTGCACGCCCTCGGCGGCGATGCGGGTCGCCTCCTGGGCGAGCACTGCGAAATCGTGGCTGTTCAACGCATACAGCCCCAGATCGGATACCAGGGACTGCTGGCGCAGACGGTACTCGAGGCCTTGCTGTCCCATCGTCTTCACCCTCTGACCGGCGCCACGGCAGATGCGGCGTCGTTTTCGCAAAATACTGTACGTGGACGGCGATCACGCACCGATGCCCGGATCCGGGCGAGGACGCGAAGCTTAACCGCTTGCCGACAAACGCTCCAGCGCGTGATCCGCGGCCGTCTGTAATTGTTCGCGTGTGCGTGCGAGCGCCTCGCGTTCGCCGGCATCGTCGAGGTTACGCACGTTGGCGTCGACGTTCAGCAACACCACGGCGAGCCCGGAATGCAGCAGGCGTGCGCCGGCGTCGGTATCGCTGTGCAGGCTCTCGCGGGTGAGCCCGCGCGCGGCCACCGCCAGTTCGAGCGCCTCCAGACAGCAGCGAGCGGTATCCACCGGTACGCGGTTGATGCGTTCGACGGCCGCCTGCAGCGCGCCCTCGCCCGCCGTGTCCCGGCGCGCCGCGAGGTAGGCGTTGAACGCCTGCACGTCCTCATCGGCGTAATCGCCGAGCGCGGCGAGCTGGGCGTCGGCGCGCTCGATCAGCCGTGCGCGCTCGGCCCAGGCCGCCTTGGACTCGCTGATACGCAGCCCCTTGAGCACGAGCGCCAGGCCGATCGCTGCGGAACTGGCCGCCGCCGCGCCGCAGCCGGGCATGGAGCGCGACTCGATCGCGTCGCGGAATTCGCCGAGAGTCATCTGCCAGAGACTGTGTTCGGCCATGGTATGCGTTTGTGCCGATCGACCAGACCGGCATTATCCCATGTCCGACCCACGAGCCAAGCGCTCGTTAACCGGCGCCGGGCGCCGGTCGGACACGCGGCCGGCTAGAGATCGGCGATCGGATTGGCCAGCGTGCCGGCGAACTGCAGATGGCCGGCCGGATCGTCGAGATCGATCATCTGGGCGTTGTTGCGCAGCTGCAGCCGATTGAGACAGGAGCGCTTGAACGCGGGCGCGAACAGGTCGTAACGCGCGAACTTGTCGGCGAACTCGGGATGCGCGGCCTGGTAGGCGCGCACGCAGTCGGCCACCCGCTGCCAGAACGCCTGCGGCGGATAGCCGCGCTCGTCGGCGAGGATGTCCGCGATATAGCGAAAGATCAGATCGAACAGATCGGTGAACAAGCTCAACACCTTGAGCTCTTCCGGCACCTCGACCGCCAGGCGGGCGACCTCGCCGGGCAGTTCGACGTCGGTGTTCATGATGCCCACCTCCTCGGCGATGTCCTTCATGATCGCGCGCACCGGCACGTTGTCCTCCAGCACGAGAATGATGTTCTCCCCGTGCGGCATGAACACGAGATCATGCGCATAGAAGCAGTGCAGCAACGGGCTCATGTAAGCGTCGAGATAGCGCGCCAGCCAGGCGTCGATATCCAGCGGCGAGGCGTCGACGAGCTCGCCGATCACCGAGGCGCTTTCGGCGTCCCGATGCAGCAGCGCAGCCATGGTCATGAGCCGCTGCGAGGCCTCGACCTGGTTGTACGGGCTTTCGCGCCAGAGCGCCGCGAGCATCTTGTTGGCGCCGTCGGTACTGGGCGCGGCGGCTTCGAAATGCGGATGGCGATAGCCGATGGCGGCGACTTCGCGCAGGATCGTGAATCCCTTGTCACACAGGTAGGCATCGCCGCGCAGCAGACGATCGATCCAGTCGTTGATCTCGGGCGTGCCGCGCATGTAGTACGGCGACAGCCCGCGGGTGAAGCCCATGTTGAGGATCGATAGCGCCATCTTCACGTAGCAGCGCGTGGGCGCGTCGCGGTTGAAAAGCGTGCGGATGGACTGCTGTGCCTGGTAGGCATTCTGGCTGAAGCCGAGGTACACCAGCCGCTCGGCCGCGATCTCGCCGGCGAAGGCGTAGACGATGCGGTTGTGCCACTGCCACGGATGCACGGGCATAAAGCGATAGTCGTCGGCGTCCAGCCCGCGCGCTTCGAGGCGCTCGGCGAAGGCCGTGCGATCGGCGGCGTCCAGTTCGCCGGCGAGATGCTCGGCGTAGCTGCGGTCCGCGCTGCACGTGAACTGTGCACGGCTGACGTGGGCCGCGACCCAGACCAGGCGTATCGGCGCGGCGGCCTCTGGCGTATAGGCGCGGTAGTCGATGCTGTCGAAACCCACGCGCCCGCTGTTGGCGATGAAGGCGGGATGGCCCTCGGTCATCGCCGCCTCGATCTGCTGGAAGTCGGCATCGACGACATCGCGCGCCCGTAGCCCGCCGGCGGCGAGCTTCCAGGCCAGGCTGTAGAGGGTGGCGGTGATCTCCTCGAGATACGTCGGCAGGGCCGCATCGCCGATGCCCAGCTGCGCGCGCAGTTCCAGCACGAGTTCGACGGCGTCGAGCGGCGCGGGGGCGCCGTCGACGGTCTTTTCCAGTGTCGCGGGCTCGATATGCCAGTGTTCGAGTGCGCGCACCGTGGCACGAAAACGATAGCGCACCCGCGCATCGTGGGTGGTCAGCGTGTAGACGGCCGAATCCGCGGCGTGCGGCTCGGTCTCGGGTACGGGGGCGATCAGTAGCTCGTGGCTGAACTCGGCGAGCATCTTCACGACCAACCGGGCGTTCGCGCGGGCCCAGGTGCCGGCATCGAGATGGGCGATGGCCTGTTCGGTTGCGACGATAGGCATGCGGCTCATGAGCGGGTCCTTGCTGCGGCGGCGGGGGCGTTGTGCGGGTGGGCCCGCGCGGCGGCATAGTCCGCACGGGTGCAGGTGGCGAACCACGCGGTCTTGCCGGGCAGTTCGACGCGGCGGTGATAGACGAAACCGGCGCGGCGGTTGATCGGATGAATGCCTTCGTTGGCGACGTCCGGCTCGACCACGACCCGCTCGACCTGCGCATCGGCGAACAGGCAATCCATGATCTGGACGAACACCGCCCAGGTGAAACCGGGAATGCGCCTGTCCGCCGGGGCGACGAGCACGTGCATGCCGATATCGCCGGGCTGGACGTCGTAGTGCGCGCCGATGGCCTCGGCAGCCGGGGCGTAGCGCTCCATGAGAAATGCCGGCACGCCGTCATGCAGACCGATGAAGGCATCGAAGTCGAACGACGCGGCGAGCCGCAGGAAGTAGTCGCGAACCTGCGGCGCGGTCAGCGACTGCATACCCCAGAAGCGGGCGTGGTCGCTGCGCAGCCAGTCATGGGCCGTCGGTACGTGGCGCTCGATATCGAACGGCGTGATTGCCAGTTCGCCGATACCGGGAATCCGGCACGCCTGTATAACGCGGGTGTCGGTCAAGCTCGTCTCCTGTCAGGGCATGCAGTCAGTGCCGCGCGGCGAGGCGATTCAGGCCGGCGTACGGCGACGATTCACGGCCGGCGTATCCGGCGTTTGCACCGCAAACTGCTGAAAGGCGATACGCCGCTCGATCGGGTAATGCTCGACGCCGGTGAGCGCACGCAGAATGCAGGCGTTGCGATAGCAGGCCATGCCCAGATCCGGCGTGACGAAGCCGTGGGTATGGATCTCGGCGTTCTGAACGAAAATCTCGGCGTTCGCGTGGTCGACGGCGTAATCGCGCGACACGTCGAAGCGCCCCTGCTCGTCCCAGCGGATCCGATCGGCGATGCCGTCGATATAGTCCGGCACGCGATACGCAAACCCGGTGGCCAGCACCAGCGACGCGCTGCGATGGGTGAAACCCGCGCCCTGCTCGTGCTGAACGAAATCCAGTTCGATCGTGTCTCGAACGGCGTCGTGGCGGGCGTCGCGCAGTTCGACGTTGGCCTGCAGGCCGACGTCCAGGGTGCCGGCCACATCGCGCTCGTACATGAGGTCGTAGATGGCGTTGATCAGCGACTCGTCGATGCCCTTGTAGAGCGATTTGTGGTCCTCGCCGAGCCGGTGGCGGCGGTGTTCCGACAGGCCGTGGAAATAATCGACGTACTCCGGCGAGGTCATCTCCAGGGTGAGCTTGTCGTAGTTGAGCGCGAAAAAGCGCGGCGAACGGGTGAACCAGTCGAGCCGGTAGCCGTGCCGCGGCTGTTCGGCCAGCAGCGCATGGAAGACCTCGGCCGCGCTCTGGCCGCTGCCGACCACGGTGATCGACTCGCCGGCCTGCAGGCGTGCGCGCTCGTGGGCGAAGGCGCTGGCGTGCACCACGCGCCCGCCCAGTTCGCGGCAGCAGGCCGGCACATGCACGTCGGGCCCGGTGCCCAGCACCAGCGCGCGGGCGCGCAGTTCGCGGCGGGCGCCGGTGGCCGTATCTTCCAACGTGAGCGTGTAGCAGCCGGCCGCGGCGTCGTGGGCAAGCGCCACCACGCGCGTGCCGAACACCAGATTGTCCAGGCGTTCACAGACCCAGCGGCAGTACTGGTTGTACTCCGCGCGCAGCATATGGAACTGCTCGCGGATATAGAACGCGTAGATGCGCCCGGTCTGCTTGAGATAGTTGAGAAAGCTGTAGTCGCTGGTCGGGGCGGCGAGTGTGACCAGATCGGCCATGAACGGCGTCTGCAGGGTCGCGCCCTCCAGCAGCAGCCCGGGATGCCAATCGAAGTGATCGTTCTCGTCGATGAATACGGCGTCGAGATCGTCGATGGGCGCGGACAACGCAGCCAGGCCCAGATTGAACGGCCCGATGCCGATGCCGGCGACGTCGTGAATGTGCATGGCGGGCTCAACCATGACGGCGCCACTGCGCGTTGACGGCGGCCGAGCCCGGCACCGCGCCGACCTCGTTCGCCCGGCCATATTCGAGCACGAGATCGACGATCTCGCGCATCTGTTCGACCGTGGTCGCGGCGTTAAGCAGCGTGAACTTGAGATAGCGCCGGCCGCCGACCCGGGTCGCCGCGATCATGGCCTCGCCGTCGCGCGCGAGCTGCGCCCGGATCGCGCCGTTGAGGCGGTCGAGTTCGGCCTCGGACGTGGTCAGGCACGGCCGGTAGCGGAACACGATCGTGCTCAGCTCGGGCCGATGCAGCAGTTCCAGGCGCGGCTCGGCGAGCATGAGCTCGCAGGTGGCCCGTGCAAGCGCGATCGCGCCGTCGAAGGCCGCGCCCACCGCGTCCGCGCCGACCGTGCGCAGGGTCAGCCACAGTTTGAGAGCGTCGAAGCGCTTGGTCGTCTGCAGCGACTTGTTGACCTGATCGGGCGTGCCAGCCGCGGCCGCCTCGCGCGGGTTCAGATAGTCCGCATGATGGGTGACCAGACCGAGCTGCGCGCCGTCGGCGACGATGAACGCACTGCAGCTGACCGGCTGGAAGAACGACTTGTGATAGTCGACGGTCAGCGAATCCGCGCGTTCAAGCCCGGCGATGCGCGCCCGATGCGCGATCGACACCAGCAGCCCGCAGCCGTAGGCCGCATCCACGTGCAGCCAGAGATGCTGCGCGTCGCAGACCGCGCCGATCGGGCCGAGATCGTCCAGGCTGCCGAAGTCGGTGGTGCCAAGCGTGGCCACCACGGCGATCGGGATATCACCCTGCTCGCGGCTGTGCGCGATCGCACGCTCGAGCGCGGCCACGTCCATGCGCCGGGCGCCGTCGCAGGCCACGCCCACGACCGCCTCGTGGCCCAGGCC
Source organism: Salinisphaera orenii subsp. halophila YIM 95161 (assembly GCF_003732545.1). GTDB lineage: Bacteria > Pseudomonadota > Gammaproteobacteria > Nevskiales > Salinisphaeraceae > Salinisphaera > Salinisphaera orenii_A. The sequence goes on from NZ_AYKF01000001.1 coordinate 18,300, forward strand.
CAGCAGCGCGGCGGCCTTGGCCAGGCTGAAATGACTCGCCTCGGAGACGAAGATTCGCAGGCGCGAGGCCGCCGCCGGCAGCCCGTGCGTCTGCACGCGGCCGTGGCCATATTCGCGCGCGCACCAGGCATCGCGCATGAGCAGCACGGCCATGAGATTCGATTGCGTGCCGCCGCTGGTGAACACGCCGTCGGCGGCCTCCGGCAGGCCGGCCCGGGCCGCCGTCCAGGCGATGAGCTTCTGCTCGATGAAGGTCGCACCTGCGCTCTGGTCCCAGGTATCCAGCGACGAGTTGATCGCGCTGAGCACCACCTCGGCCGCGACCGACGGCACCAGCACCGGGCAGTTCAGGTGCGCCGCATAGCGCGGATGATGAAAATACACCGCGTGGTCGAGATAGAGCCGGCGCAGCTCGTCGAGCGCGGCCGGCATATCGCCCGGCGGCGTATCCAGATCGAGCGCCTCGAAATCGGGCGCCAGCTCGTCGGGCCGCACGCCGCTGTGCACATGCCGCGCCCGACGCAGGGCCGCCGCGACCGCGTCCGCCGCCTGGTGGACCTGATCGCGATAAAGGTCGAGATTGTGTTCGTTGAACAGCTGGGCGGAACGGGCGATCTCCGGATCGCCCGTGGCATCGGCACCGTCATGTATCGACGGTACCGGGGTCGAGGTGCGCATGGCGCCACCCTCCGTGTCGAGATAAAAACACTTCGCCCCGCGCGCCGCGGCGCGCAGGCCCTGCCCCTCGTTCTTATTTCGATATCCGAACCGCGCCCGCCGCCGTGACGACAGCGGGCCGCGGCCCTGCGGCCGACTACCGCCTAGAACTGATAATCCAGCGTCGCGATCACCTCGCGGGCGTAGCCGTAGTAGCAGTTCGTCTGGCTGAAGCAGGCTTCGACATATTCCTTGTCGAAGACGTTGTTGGCGTTGAGCCGCAGCGTGGCGCCGTCCATCGACGGCGCGAATTCGCCGAGCTTCACGCTGACCATGGCGTCGGCGAGCGTGTAATCGGGCACGGTCAGCGTGTTCGCGCTATCGGCATAGCTTTCGCCGACATAGCGCACGCCCGCGCCCACGTCGATCGCAGGCGTAAGATCGTATTTCGCCCAGGCCGAGGCCAGGTCGTCCGGCGTGCGGGTGAAGGTGTTGCCTTCGATCACGCCCAGGTCGGGGAAGTTGTCGGCATACTCGACGTTGCTGTGCGAATAGGAGGCAATCACGTTGATGCGGTCGGTGATATCCGCCCGCGCCGACAATTCGATGCCCTGGGATTCCACATCGCCCACGCTGTCGAAGCGCGCCGGTTCCACCTGGAATCGCTGCTGCACGTTTTCCTGGGTCAGGTCGTAGACCGCCAGCGTAAACATGGCGTCGACGCCCGGCGGCTGGTACTTCAAACCCGCCTCGTACTGGTGGCTTTCGACCGGCGACGCGATCTCGCCGTTGAACGGCGTATAGGCGCTGGGGTTGAATCCTTCGCTGTACGACACGTACGGCGACAAGCCGATCTGCGATTGATACAGCAACGCCGCGCGGCCGGTGAAGGCGTCGTCGCTTCGCTCGAGGCGTTCGCCGGTCGAGCCGGTGGTGTATTCACGTTTGAGATAGTCCTGACGACCGCCGAGGACCAGATGGAAGCGATTCCATTCCATCTGATCCTGCAGATAGAGGCCGACCTGGCGTGTCTTTCGATCGTTGGCCGGCGCGAGACTGTCGTCATCGAGGATCGGATCGCCGCCGTAATCGGGATCGAACGACTCGAGCGGGCTCGCGAGGTAGCCGCTGGCGTAGCGAACCGAGTTTTCGCGTTCTTCGTAGCCGAAACCGGCCACCATCCGGTGCTCGATCTCACCGGTATCGAAACCGAACTCGGCGTAGTTGTCGAAGCTGATCGAAGTCAGATCCTCTTCCGCGCGGGAGTAGAAGCGATCGAGAGCGTTGGGTGAAAACTGGTCGTAATAGCCGGCCGGGATTCCGGGCGTATTGTCCTCGCGGAAATCCAGCGTTGCCTGCGGCACATCGGCAAGAAAGCCGTTCTGATAGACCTGTTCCAGCGACGTTTCGACCTCGGCATAACGCCCCTTCGAGGTCAGCGTCACGTTGTCGTTGACTTCGTGGTCGAGGTGGAAGGAGAACATATTGATATCGCGATCGAAGGTTTCGTAATTGCGTGCGGCATCGACCCATTCATCATCGACCGTGCGCCCGAAACGCCCGCCGTCGACGCTGATGTCGTAGGGCACCGAGCCGTGAAAACCGCCCTCGGGATCACGCTGGACATAGGCCTGGAGCAGCAGCGAGGTGTCGTCGGCGAGATTGAAGTCCACCTGCGGCATGATCGTGAAGCGCTCGCGCTCGACCACGTCGTACTGGGTGTCACTGGTCTCCCCGCTGACCGTCACGCGGTAGTTGCCGATCTCGGGATTCGGCAGCGGCCCGGTCAGATCCAGACCGGCGCCGTAGGTGCCGAAGCTGCCGCCGTAGACGCGCGCCAGGCCCTGCTGCTCGGCCAGCGGCTTCTTGGTCACGTAGTTGACCAGACCGCCGGGCTGCGCGCGGCCGTAGAGCGCCGACAGCGCGCCCTTGATGACGTCGATGCGTTCGACAAAGAACGGGTCGATCTGGATATTGGAATAGGCGCCCGGATCGTTGGCCAGGCGCAGGCCGTCCAGGAAGGTGTTGTTCACGTCGCCGCCGGGAAAGCCGCGCAGCGCGATGGTGGTCTGGCGCGAGGACGAACCGGCCAGGCCGGTGAACACGCCGGGGGTGTAGCGCAGCGCGTTGTTGATGGTGCGCGCGCCCTGGTCCTCGACCTGTTCGCGCGGGACCACGTCGATGGCCTGCGGGGTCTGGATGAGCGGCGTGTCGGTCTTGGTGGCCGCGCGGGTGGCGTCGGCCGAATAGCCGGTGGTCGGCGCATCGGCGCTGTTGATCGCCTCGCCCTGGACCATGAGCGGATCCAGGGACTGCGAGCCCAGACGGTCGTTCGTCGCAGCGCCCGAGCCGCCGCTACCGATTTCGCCCAGCGACTCGGTGCGCTGGGCGTCGCCGTCCGTGTCGCCCACCTGGGCGAGCGCGAGCACGGGCAGCGCCGACATGCCAAGCCCGAGTGCACCGCATGCCAGGACGCGAACCCACGGCCGCGCCCCCGCGTGATCGCGACCAAACTCTACCGTATACATCCCCATTCTCCCTGGTGAGCGAGCCCGGCCCCATCAGGACGATCGGCCGGGCCGCGTGATAATGAGAATGATTATTATTTAAACCGTACGCATGGGTCAAATAAGACGTATTCGCAACCGTGGGGCGCGCTGTACCCGGGCTCGGCGCCTGCCGATAGGCGGGCACCGGGCCCGCGGGGCTGGATCGCCGCGCCGGCCGCGCGCTCAGGTGTTGAGGATCACGCCGCCGTTCAGATGCAGCGTCTGACCGGTCATGTAGGACGATTCCCGGCTGGCGAGATAGACGTAGGCCGGGCCGATCTCGCTCGGCTGGGCGGCCCGGTCCATCGGCACCTGGCCGCCGAAGTGCGCGGTCTTCTCGGGCCCGAAGCTGGCGGGTATGAGCGGCGTCCAGACCGGCCCGGGCGCGACCGCGTTCACGCGGATGCCCTCATCGACCAAGGACTGCGCTAGCGACCGCACCAGGCCCTGGATCGCGCCCTTGGTGGCCGAATAGTCGATCAGGGTGTCGCTGCCCTTGAAGGCGTTCACCGAGGAGGTGGCGATGATGGTGTCGCCTTCGCCCATATGTGGCACCGCGGCCTTGGCCATGTGGAAATGGCTGAAGATATTGGTCTGGAAGGTGCGCAGCAGCTGGTCCTCGGGGATCCGGGTGACGTCGTTCCAGTCGTACTGTTCGGCCGCGTTGTTGACGAGGATGTTGATCCGGCCGAAGCGCTCGAGCGTGCGCTCGACCACCTCGCGGCAGAAGGCCGCATCGCCCACATCGCCGCGCAGCAGTTCGCAGCGGCGCCCGCGCGCCTCGACCAGCCGCCCGGTCTCGCGCGCGTCGTCGTCCTCGTCGAGATACACCAGCACCACATCCGCGCCCTCGGCGGCATAGTGCACCGCCACCGCGCGGCCGATGCCGCTGTCGCCGCCGGTGATCACGGCCACGCGGTCCTGCAGCCGGCCGGTGCCCTGATAGTCGGCGCGGATGTACTCCGGCTCGGGCGTCATCTCGCCCTCGTCGCCGGGCTGGGTCTGCTGCGACTGGGCGGGGAACTGCTTGTCACTCATGGGGCGAACCTCGATTGCGAAAAGGTCCGTCCAAGGCTAGGTCGTGGCCGCGGAGACGCCTATACGCGTTATTCCCGATGCGCCGCGGCGGCCGGCGTGCCGCTCAAGCCACGGGCGCGGCGTTCAATAGAAGATCGCCACGTTCTGGCGGCCGGCCACCACCGGTTCGCCCGCTCGATTCCATATCGTCATCGCCTGCGAGGAATAACCGTCGCGCGTGGCATCGGCGGTGCTCCGGCACAGCCACCAGCCGTCGTCGGTGCGCGGATCGCCGGTGAGCAGATCGAACATCCAGGTCATGGTACTGATCGGCGCCGGCTCGACGAAGCTGGCCATGGCGGCCGGCGGCAGCGCGTCGGCCAGCGCCACCAGGCCGACGAGCGAATCCGCCATGGCCGTGTCCTTGTGCTGCAGCCAGACGGTGAAGTCGGCGGCGTCCGCACCGGACATCGGCAGGCCGCCGGCCGCATGTCGGCTGTTGAAATGCTGCGCGAAGTTGGGGCCGAGATGGCGGCCGTCGACGCCGCGACGAAAGAAGGGATCGCTGGTTTCCGGCCCGCTGACGGCCGGCGCGAGCGGGCCGCCCGCGGCCAGGCGCGAATCCCGCGCCGCACCGAAGCACAACGCCGCACGCACGGCGAGCCGACCGTCGCTGACGATATCCACGCTCACGAATGCGGTGGATTTGCCGCGCCGGTCCAGGACCGGCCGCAGCTCCACGTCGCTGCCCGCCGGCCCGATGAACGTGAGCTGGACCGAGCGCAGCGGCGGCAGCGCGTCGAGCGCACCGTGGGCCGAGTGCAGCGCCAGCGCCGCGGACAGGCCGCCATAGACCGCGCGCCCCTGCAGCCAGTCCGCGGGGACCTGCACTCGATGGCCGCTCTCGGTGGCCGTAAACCCGGCCAGCAGTTCGGACAGTGGCGTGCGCTCGGCGGATTCACTCATGCAGTCGACTCCCGGTCGAAGTGGGCAAAGCGCGCTAGCCTAGCGCAGCCGCGCGCGCGGGCCCAGATGCACCACGGCGCCCGGCCCGTCGGGGCGGGCCGCCGATGAACCATCGACCCCGGGCGCACTGCGGCGTTGCCCGTCCGGATCGTGGCGTGCCACGACCCGGGCTCGCAACGCCGCCAACCGCCCATGGTCATTGCATGAGCGGTCCAACTCGCCGGAACAAGCGACCACGAATCAACAAGATACGGCAATCCAGCGTTGTAGCACGCTGGTGCAGAGTGACTGCTCGGCGCGCATGACGCGTCGTCTTGCCGCCCATGGTCTATTTTTCAGGACGCGACGCGCTTGGCGCCGACGCGTACGAAACCTCAGCAGCCCCTATACCACGAGCGTGCGCCGCATCTCGGCGAGCGACTCGAAGAAATAGGCCGGATGCTCGGCCAGCAACTCCTCGCGGCTGCCGTAGCCGTAGCCGACCGCAGCACTGGCGATGCCGTTGTGGTGCGCACCGATCAGATCGAACCGGCGGTCGCCGATCATGAGCACGTCGGCGGCCCGCAGTTTTTCCTCGCGCAGGATATGGGCGATCAGCGCGTGTTTCTCGGCCCGCTGGCCGTCGAGCTCGCTGCCGTAAACGTTGCTGAAGAACCCATCGAGATCGAAGTGGGCCACGATCTTGCGCGCGAAGAACCAGGGCTTGGAGGTGGCCACGAACAGCTGGCGCCCGCCCCGCTTGAGGGCGGCCAACAGATCGCGGATGCCGTCGTAGGGGCGGTTCTCGAACATGCCGTCGCGGGCGAAACGCTCGCGGTAGTCCGTCACGGCCTGCCAGGCGCAGGCATCGTCCATGCCGTAAAACTGCATGAACGCATCCTTGAGCGGGGGCCCGATGAAGCACTCCAGCCGGGCCAGATCGTCGATCCGGATGTTCTGGCGCGCCAGCGCGAACTGCACGCAGCGCGTGATGCCCTCGCGCGGGTCGGTCAGCGTGCCGTCCAGATCGAACAATAGTACCTTGTGTTGCATACGCACCTGTCGGACGCCCTCGAACTGGGGAGGACGCTTTGTGTTGTCTACGCGCGCGCTCCGGCCCCCCGGCCTGTTCGCTCATAAGCAAGAACCCGGCCGATTCTGCCGGGCGCGGGCGGGCGGCCGCCAGCACCGACCCGCCGGCGGGCCCGTCCGCGGCTTCGGTGCGCGCCGCATCCGGGTCTGGATGCTGGTCGTCACCGTCCTCGCCGGCTGTGCGGGGCCGCGCCCAGCGCCAACGCCGGACGGCGTTGCCGAGCCGCCAGCCGAGGCCGCCGCGCCCGTCTATCAATCCGGCGAGGCCACCTACTACGGCGCCCGTTTCGCCGGGCGCACGACCGCCAGTGGCGAAGCCTTCGACCCGCGGGCACTGACCGCCGCCCACCGCCGTCTCGCCCTGGGCACACGCGTGCGGGTGACCAACGTCGACAACGGACGCACCGTCACCGTGCGCATCAACGACCGCGGCCCCTATGCCGACGGCCGCATCATCGACCTGTCGCGCGCGGCCGCCGAACGGCTTGGCATGATCGAAAGCGGCGTGGCGACCGTGGAGCTGCGGCGTATCGACTGAACCCGCGGGACAACCGCGCCCCGCTAGGCGCGATCGATACGCGCCGGCCCGCAGGGGTGGGCGGGCCCGCCGGCCATCTTCTGACACGGCGGCTCGCCACCGCGAACGGGGGGCGATGCTGCGACGTCGGGCGATCCGCTCTGCCGGGCCGGAATGCGGCGTCCGTCACGACCCGGCACCACGACGCCGGGCCGTGTCGTGCCGTCCCTGTCGCCTATCGCCACGGCGTTTCGCAGCGGCGACACCGCCTGGCCCGGCGTCGGACACCCTCTCGGCTGGCGACCCCGGACCTGCCAGTGCACTGGCCTCGGTCAACGCGGCATGCCGGACCGGGCGCGAGGCGCGGTAGCGCTCGACCGGCTCATCCGCCGTCTTCCGCCGCATGGGTAGCGCTTGTCCGTGATTCGATCGTGCGGCGCGAGGCCAGGTTGGGCGGCACGACGAGGCGTCGTCTGCGCCAGCGGGCTACAACGCTGGGTTGGCGCACCACAGCGCTTGGCCCTTCGGATTGGACCGCCCATGAACAATCAACCCGGGGCGCGCTGCGGCGTTGCCCGTCTTGATCGGGGCGCGCCACGATCGGCGAATCGCGCCTTGCCGCGCGCGATGTGCGATCTCTCAATGCGGCGCTCGTATGACGTGTTACCAGGCGCTAGACCTGTCCCGCGGCGTGGCGCCCCGCACAGCGCCCCGAGAAGATGCAGCCGCCGAGAAAGCTACCCTCGAGCGCGTTGTAGCCGTGATGGCCGCCCCCGCCGAAGCCGGCCACCTCGCCGGCGGCGTAGAGCCCCGGTATCGCCGTCATGTGGGCATCCAGCACCTGGCCGTCCACGTTGGTGTGCAGCCCACCGAGCGTCTTGCGCGTGAGGATATGCAGGCGCACCGCGATCAACGGCCCGTTGGCGGGATCGAGCAGTTTGTGCGGCGTGGCGGTGCGGAACAGCCGGTCGCCGATATAGCGGCGCGCGCCGTGGATGGCCGTGATCTGCGCGTCCTTCGAATAGGGATGGTCGATCTCGCGGTCCCGGGCGGCGATCTGGCGCGCCAGCGCGTCGCGGTCGATGCGATCGTTGCCCGCCAGCCGGCTCATGCCGGCCACCAGCTCATCCAGGTTGTCGGCGACGACGAAATCCTCGCCGTGCCGCTTGAAGGCCTCGACCGGCGCCGGCGCGCCTTTCGACAGACGGCTCTTGAGCACTTCGGACCACCGCTGCGACGTCATGTCCGGATTCTGCTCGGAGCCGGAGAGCGCGAACTCCTTCTCGATGATCTTCTGGGTGAGCACGAACCAGGAATAGTCGTGGCCGGTGGCCAGGATGTGCTTGAGCGTGGCGAGCGTATCGAAGCCCGGCAGGCAGTGCGCGGGCAGGCGCGCGCCGTCGGCGTCGAACCACAGCGACGACGGCCCCGGAATGATGCGGATGCCGTGGGCCGGCCAGATCGGGTTCCAGTTGGCGATGCCCTCGGTGTAGTGCCACATGCGATCGCCGTTGATCACCTCGGCGCCGGCCGCCCGCGCGACCTCCAGCATGCGCCCGTCGACGTGGTGCGGCACGCCCGAGAGCATGTGCCGCGGCGGCGCGCCGAGCCGCTCGACCGGCCAGTGACGGCGCACCAGCTCGTGGTTGCCGCCGATGCCGCCCGAGGTCACGATCACCGCGCCGGCGGCGTACTCGAAGGTGTCGACGACATCGCGGCTGGAGCGCTCGCCGCGGGCCACGCCGTCGTCGGCCAGCACTTCACCGGCCACGCCCGTGACGCGGCCGGCGGTCGTGAGCAATCGGCTGACACGATGGCGAAACGCCAGCCGCAGTCGCCCCTCGGCCTCGTGGGCACGCACGCGACGCTCGAACGGGGCGACCACGCCGGGCCCGGTGCCCCAGGTGATGTGAAAACGCGGCACGGAATTGCCGTGCCCGTGTGCGAGGCCGCCGCCGCGCTCCGCCCAGCCCACGACCGGAAACCAGCGCATGCCCTGGGCAGCGAGCCAGGGGCGCATCTCGCCCGCCGCGAAGTCGACGAAGGCCTCGGCGGCGCGCCGTGGCCAGTAGTCCACCGGCCGGTCGAAGGCCGCGGATCCCAGCCAGTCCTGCAGGGCGAGCTCGGCGCTGTCGCGGATGCGCATCCGGCGCTGCTCCGGACTGTCGACGAGAAACAGCCCGCCGAGCGACCAGTGCGCCTGGCCGCCCACTGAATTCGCGCCTTCCTGCTCCACGATCAGCACCTGCCGGCCGGCATCGGCCAGTTCCGCGGCCGCGACCAGACCGGCCAGGCCCGCCCCGACGACGATCGCATCCACTGTGGTTGCCATGGCGGTTGTCTCCCTGTCGCCGCGCCCGCTCGCCGCGAGTGTATCGCGCCGATCCGCGCCGTTAGTCACGCGCGATCAGCCAGTCGGCGATCCGGCCCCAGGTCTCGGTCCGTGCCGTGGCGCTCCAGACGATGCCGACATGGCCGCCGCGAACGGTCTCGCAGGTGATGTCCGGGCTGGCCACGAAACGCGTCATCGCGCGGCTGCACGCCGGGGTGACGATCGCGTCGCCGCGGCCTGTGATGTTGTAGATGGGCACGTCGACCGCAGCCAGCGTCGGGGCCTCGCCCGCCACCGGCAGCCGCCCGGAACCCAGTACGTTGTCCACCCAGAGCCGATCGATGAAGTCCGCCACCACGCCGCCGGGGTAGGCGACCATGTCGTCCAGAAAGGCGGCCTGCGTGGCATGCGCTCGCACCGCCGCTTCGTCATCCAGATTGCGCAGCAGCCGAAGATAACTCTTCGCGCTGGCCGCCGGGCTGGTGGCCTTGAACACCAGTGCGTTGAGCCAGCCGGGGGATCGCAGCAGCCCCGGCGGCAGCCGATGGGCATCGAGGCCGGTCCAGCGTCGCAGCCATCGCGCCCGCCGCGACAGCGCCCGGTAACGTTCGCCGAGGACGCCGTTGTCATGATAGTCCACGGGCGTGCCGACCAACACCAGATTCGCGATATCGCCGGGTGCCGCCTGCGCCGCGTGGCAGAGGCTGAACAGGCCGCCGAAGCTCCAGCCGTGGAGGGACACCGCGCGCACGCCGCTGTGCGCGCGGACGCGCTCGAGCATGGCCGGCAGCAGCGTCCCGAAATAGTCTGCGAGGCCGAGCCGGTCCTCGGCCCGGCCGGGCTCGCCCCAGTCCACCAGATACAGCTCGAAGCCGCGGGCACGCAGATAGCGCACGAGGCTGCGCTGTGGGAACAGATCGTAGACCCGCATGTTGACCGCCAGGGGCGGCACCAGCACCAGCGGCGTGCGAGGCCCCTGCCGGGCCGCCGGCTGCCGGCTGCCGAGGCCTTCGATACCGGAGGCCGCCAACGGCGGGTAGTAGCGCAGGCGCACCGTCCCCCGCGAATGGATCACGGTGAACGGCGTCTGCCCGGCCTCGATGAGTGAGCCGCGATCGAACAGATACCGGCATGCGTGTTCGAGGCGCATCCCGCTGCGCCTGAGCCGTGTGGCGACGCGGTCCCGGACCGCGGTGATCGACGAAGCCATGCCGTTGCATCCCCCAGGGCTTATCCGAAAAGGCGTCATTTTAGCTTGCCGCGATCGGATCGCCTGATTGAATCCCGACGTGGTCGCACTAACGTATGGGCCATACAGCTATCCACGGAGCATTCCATGCAGTACCGCACCCTCGGCAACTCGGGCCTGCGCGTCTCACAGCTCACCCTCGGCACCATGACCTTCGGCGGCGAAGGCTTCATGGCCAAGGTGGGCGACACCGACGTCGACGGCGCCCGCCGGCTGATCGACCAGAGCATCGACCGCGGGGTGAACTTCTTCGATACCGCCAACATGTATTCGGCGGGGCTGTCCGAAGAGATCCTGGGCAAGGCCCTCGGCGACAAGCGCAACAACGTGCTGCTCACCACCAAGGTGCGCTTCCCCATGGGCGACGGGCCCAACGATGGCGGCCTGTCGCGCCTGCATATCCGCGATCAGGTCGAGGCCAGCCTCAAGCGACTGAACACCGACCATATCGATCTCTACCAGATGCACATGTGGGACGGCGTGACGCCGCTCGAGGAAACGCTGCAGACGCTCGACACGCTCGTCGGCCACGGCAAGATCCGCTACTACGGCATCTCCAACTTCTCGGCCTGGCAGGCGATGAAGGTGATGGCCGTCTGCGAGCGCGAAGGCTTCACCAAGCCGATCAGCCAGCAGATCCACTACACGCCGCAGGCACGCGAGGCCGAGTACGAACTCATGCCGATGGCCCACGACGCCGGGCTGGGGACCATGATCTGGAGCCCGCTGGCCGGCGGTCTGCTCTCCGGCAAGTACCGCCGCGATCAGGCCACGCCCGAAGGCACGCGTATTTCCGAAGGCTGGGACGAGCCGCCGATTCACGACGAAACGCGCCTGTTCGACCTGATCGAGACACTCGTGGAAGTCGGCGACGCCCACGGCGTATCCGCAGCCCAGGTCGCGCTGGCCTGGATCACCGCCCGTCCGGGCGTGACCACCGCCGTGATCGGCGCACGCAAGGCACATCAGCTGGAAGACAATCTCGCCAGCGCCGAGCTCGAGCTCAGCGACGATGAACACGCGGCGATCGAGAAGGTCAGCCGGCCGCATCTGCTCTATCCCTACTGGCACCAGGCGCTGCACGCCTCCGATCGCTTCAGCGCCGCGGATTGGGTGCTGCACGCGGACCACGCCGAGGACTACCAGGGCTGAACACCGCACGCGGCCGGCCAGCCCCGGCAATCCGTCGAGAAGGCGCCGCCCACGCGGCGCCTTTTTTGTGGGCGCGGGCCATCCGCATGCGACCATGCGCCGGTGATCGACCTGCACGCCCATTCCACCCGTTCCGACGGCCGCCTGACGCCGGGCGCGCTCGTCGCCCGTGCGGCCGAGGCCGGCGTGACGACTTTCGCGCTGACCGATCACGACACGATCGACGGCCTGGACGAGGCCCGAACAGCCGCCAATACGCACGACATCACGTTCATCGATGGCGTCGAGGTTTCGGTGACCTGGCAGCGTCGGACCCTGCACGTGGTCGGCTTGGCGTTCGACCGCGGCAACGCCGCCCTTACCGAGGGCCTGGCGACGCTGCAACAAGTGCGGCGCGATCGCGCCAAACGTATCGCGGCCAAGATCGAGAAACTCGGCGTCGCCGATGCATGGAGCCGCGCGCAGGCGCTGGCCGCGGCCGGCCAGATCACGCGCCCGCATTTCGCCCGTCTGCTGATCGAGGACGGCGTCTGTCGCAATAACAACCAGGCGTTCAAGAAACATCTGCGTCCGGGGCGCGACGCCCACGTCACGGTCGAGTGGGCATCGCTGGACGACGCGGTGGCCTGGATTCAGGGCGCGGGCGGCATCGCGGTGCTGGCCCACCCTTTCGGCTACGGCTTTTCCGCGGCCTGGCGCCGGCGCGCTCTCGCGGCCTTCGCACAGGCCGGCGGCGACGCGCTCGAGATCTGTACCGGCACCACCGACCGCCAGCAGGAAATCACCGCCGCCCGCGACGCCGCGCAGCATGGCCTCGCGGGCTCGGCGGGCTCCGACTTCCATGCGCCCGAGCAGTTCTGGCTCGGCCTCGGCCGGCTGCGCGCACTGCCGGGTGGCCTGCCCGCGGTCTGGCATGACCCCCGCTTTCCAGGAGCCGACGCCGCGAACTGAGCGAAGGCGCGAACCCTACGCGCCCGCGTTGCGACGGCCGCGCCCCGCGCGCACTATGCCAGCGGGGAGAACAACAACGAATTACTGTGAACCACTTCCACATTCGCCGCTCACGCCTGCGCGCGTGTCTGGCCGGCGCGGCCGTATGCCTGGCCGTGGCCGACCTGGTCAGCCCGGCCAGCGCGGACGTCGGCCCGGACGACGAAATCTATTCGCCGCGGGTCGAGGCCGGCGAGTTCGAGGTGGGCGTGCGTTATTACGACCTCAGTGGCAACGGCCAGGGCGCGGGCGACGGTGCGAACGCAATCCACGAAACCCACGAAACCCGCCCCGAGATCGGCTATAGTCCGACCGGTTTCTGGCGTGCGAGCGTATCGCCGGTCCTCGTCAACGGCCCGCGCTCGGCGACTCACCTGCACCAGATCCAGATCGAAAACGTGTTCGCCCTGCCCGGCAACGGCGACGGCCTCTGGCCGAACACGGGACTGTTCCTGTCCTATGAGATCGGCACCATCGACGATTCCGAGGATGAACTCGTGCTCGGCCCGGTGTTCGAGAAACGGCTCGCTCACTGGCTGCTGAGCGCCAACATATTTCTCGACCGGGCCATGGTGAGCGCACCCGACGTGGGTCTGAGCTATGGCTGGCAGGCCCGCTGGCACCCGCCCGCCGGGCCGCTCGATCTCGGCGTGCAGGGCTTCGGCGAACACGAGTTCCTGGCCGAGGACGACGAGGACGAGAACCCACATGCGCCGCGTTACGCGCCGGGCCATCGTGCCGGCCCGGCGCTGTTCGGCGAGCTGGCGATGGGCGGCGACGCACAGCTGGACTACCAGCTCGGCCTGCTGTTCGGCCTAGACGACGACGCCGCTGACCGTACCCTGCGGCTGGCGGTGGAGTACGCGTTCGCGCGCTAGCGCCGGGTCGTCACGCCGCGCGGCGCCACCCGGCGCTTTGCGGCTCCTCGATCCGGGGCGTGCTATACCCACCGTGCAGGCGCAGAAGCGGCGGCGCGGGTACATACGGCTGCGCTTGGTATCGGCCGGTTATGGCCCCCCGAGATCCAAACAACCGCCGCGCGCCTTGTTTTTACATCTGGCCCGACGACCCGGCACTTGGTCGGACTGGTTCGGACGCCGTCGCGGGCCTTCGCCTGACGAATACGCGCATCGCTTTCGTACCCCAACCCGACGCCAGCGTCTGCCGGTTGGATCGTGTGTTCGGCCGCCCGGCAACCTCCAATCGCCACCGGCGGTATCGACTCGCCACGCGGTCGAACCGGCGTCACGGGCCTCGTCGTCACGGCCCGTGAGGCGGGCGTCGGCCGTTGCCGGCCCGAGCTGCGCCTGCCTCCGCGATATTGCTCGGCCGATAGCGGGTGCGGTGCTACGCGTGTTCGATTCCCCTCAGGTGAACAGCAGTCCTAGTAAACGTCGCGCAGATAACGATGCTCCGATGACAGCGTTGCGACATAGCGCTTCGCGTCGGCCTCGCTCATGCCGCCCTGTTCGGCCACGATGTCGTGCAGGGCCGCATCAACGTCCTTGGCCATGCGCTCGGCGTCGCCGCAGATATAGATCACGGCACCGGCTTCCAGCCAGGCCCAGAACTCGCGCGCCTGTTCGCGCATGCGGTTCTGCACATAGACCTTGTCTTCCTGGTCGCGGGAGAAGGCCAGCGTCAGGCGGCTGATCAAGCCGTCGTGGCGCCAGGCTTCGAGCTGGTCGCGATAGATGTGGTCCTTCGCGCTTTCCGGGTTGCCGAAGAACAGCCAGTTGCGCCCGGCGTCACCGCGCGCCTCGCGCTCCTGCAGAAAGGCAATGAACGGCGCGATGCCGGTGCCCGGGCCGATCATGATCGCGGGGTGATCGGGGTCGGCGTTGACGCGGAATTCGTCGGAGCGCTGGATATAGACCGGCACTTCGCCGTTGCGCGACAGGCGCTTGGCCAGGAACGTCGAGGCCACGCCCTTGTAGCCACGCCCGTAGACCGCGGTCTTGACCACCGCGACGGTGGTATGGATCTCGTTGGGGTATTTACGCGCCGAGGAGGCGATCGAATACAGCCGCGGCTGTAGCGGGCCGAGTTCGTCGACCAGTTTCTGCACGTCGGGGCGTGCGCTCGGGTACACGCGCAGCAGTTCGAGCAGGCTCTGGCCTTCCTCCGCGCCTCGCTCGGAGAGCATGCGCAGGTCGTCCGCTTCTTCCGCGTCGCTGGCGGAGGCAGCCAGCAACGCGATCACTTCGTCGCTCGGCTTGGTGATATCGACTTCCTTGAGCAGCACCTGGCGCAGCAGCTTGTTGTCGCCGTCAGGGGCTTTGACCTTCTCGCCGCCGGAGGCCTCGATATCGGCGAGGATCGCATCCACGGTGCGCGGGTCGTTCTCGGGATAGATGCCCATCGAGTCGCCGGCTTCGTATTTGATGCCGGAATCTCCCAGATCGATGACCACGTGGCGGGTGTCCTTGCTCGAGCCTTCGGCGTTGAGCGGCGTACTCGCCTTGAGCTTGGCCATGTACGGGTTGTCGCGCGTGCCGAGGGGGCCTTTCTTCTTCGGCTTGGGCGCGGGTTTGGCCTCTTCCGCCGGCGCATCGGCCTTGCTCGCGTTCGCCTCGCGTTCGGCGACGAGTTCCTTGAGCTTGCGCTCGGTCTCCTTGGCGCCGGGTACACAGCGATTGAGATCCTCGCCCTCGAAGGCGATGGCCTCGGCGTAGGTCTTGCACAGATAGCCGCACTGGCCACAGTCGAGCTGGGCCATCGCGGCCATGAGCTGGCGCTCGTGGGGCTTGCCCTCGGCCAGTTCCATACGTTCGTCCATTTCCATGGCCGGGTCGTGCCAGGGAAAGGATTCCTTGGCCTCGCCGCCGCCCTGCTCGGCGCCGCCGAGCGAACCTTCCCAACCGGCGAGCGCGGCGATCAGGCCGTTGAGCCATTCGCGCTGCTCGGCTTCGAACGGCGCGTCCTCGGGAATCAGATCGACTTGTGTGGGCATGTTCTACCTCGTGCTGGGGCCTTGTCTCGTGCCCGCTTCAAACATTTTCGTAGATGGACACAGAGTTGAAAGCGGTGATATTCATCTCGACAGCGGCTCGCTAACAGGCTGTTGTCGGATTACGCCTTCGGCTAATCCGACCTACGCATACAGCCGGCAAAAGCGCTTCTCGCGACCATTTGTCGTCTTCGTCTGCGTTCATCCAAGAACGATTGATCGATTTTCAAAGTCAGGCCGTGCGTTGCGTATCTTCGCTGGCGTCGTCCGGCGTACGGTCGTAATCATCCGTGGCCGCGTCGTCGCGTTCGCTCTTGACCGCTTCGGGCGTGTCGGCCCGGGCTTCGGCTTCGGAATAGGCTTTCTCTTCGGATTCGCGCTGTGCCTTGCCCGCTTTCTCCGAGCGTTCGGCGAGCCGGGCCTTGAGTTCGTCGATATCCTGCCGGCGCGCGTAGGCCACGAAGCGCTCGCCGGCGCGGCGCTCGTCGAGATAAAGCCCGAGCAGGTTTTCCAGATAGGCGTTCAGGTGCACGACCGGAATAGCCGTCGCCAGCTCGCGGGCGATGCCCTGCTCGTCTTCGTAGCCGCCGCCGATATAGACATGAAACCCGTCGACCTGATCGGCCTCTTCCGGGTCGTCGGCGTCCGGGTCGGCCACGCGCGCGCCGAGCAGGCCGATATCGCCGACATAGTGCTGGGCACAGGAATTCGGGCAGCCGGTCATATGGATATTGAGCGGTTCGTCCAGCTCGAGTGTGTCCTCGAGATGATCGACCAGCTTGAGGGCGTTGGCTTTCGTCTTGGCATTGGCGAACTTGCAGCCGAAGCTGCCGGTACAGGCGACCATGCCTGTCCGCGCAGGGCTGGCATTCACATGCAGACCAAGTTTTTCGATGCCGGCGACCAGCGCCTTCATGTCCGACTTCTTCACATTGCCGAGCACGAGGTTCTGCCAGACCGTGGTGCGCATCTTGGAATCCGCATGGCGATCGGCGAGATCGGCCAGGCCGTGCATCTGCGGAATCGTCAGTCTGCCGACCGGCAGCACGACGCCGACATACTGTTTATCGTCGCCCTGATCGTGGATACCCACATGCCCGGCCTTGTCGACCGGGGCGCGTGTCTCGCAGCGCGACAGCGGATAACGCCGCAGCGTGAACGGCAGCTGCTTCTGCACCTGACGCATGAACTTGTCGAAGCCCCAGCGATCGAGCACGTATTTCAGCCGGGCCTTGTCGCGGCTGGTGCGATCGCCGCTCGCCAGAAACACGTGCAGCACCGCGTGGGCGACGGCCACACATTCCTCGGGCTTGAGCATGACGCCGGTATCGCGGGCGAAATCCTGGTGGCCGGTGATACCGCCCAGGCCCATGCGGAAATACGGGCGTCTCGGCAGGGGCCCGTCGGCCTTCGGCAGCACGGCCGAAAAGCCGATATCGTTGGTGCCTTCGAGCGCGCTGATGCGCCCGCCGCCGTCGAAGGCAATATTGAACTTGCGCGGCAGGCCGTAGAGTTCGCGGTGATTGATGATGTGGTGATGCATGGCCCGGCAGTAGGGCGTGACATCGATCAGCTCGTCGGGATCGATGCCGGCCAGTGGGCTGCCGGTGATGTTGCGCACGTTGTCGCCGCCGCTGCCCTGGTTGAGGATGCCGACATCCTGCAGGCCCATCAGTACGTTGACCGGGTCTTTCGGGCCGATCTCGCGAATCTGCAGATTGGCGCGCGTGGTCACGTGCGTATAGCCGCCGCCGTAGGTCTCGGCCAGATCGGCCACGGCGCGGAACTGGTGCGACGAGAAGATGCCGCCCGGCATGCGCAGCCGGCACATATAACTGTCCTGATTGGGTGCGACATAGAACATGCCGCGGCCTTTCATCAGGAACACATCGTCGCCTTTCGGGTATTCGCCCAGATTGGCGAGCGCCACCATCTCGTTCCACATGTCGTTGGGGTTGAGATCGGCCTTGGCGGTCTCCTGGCTCGTCAGCTCGCCGCCCATGGCCTGGGCCCGAATGCGCGCCTGGCTATGAAAATCGTCCGGGCGCAGGCGCTTGCCGGTGGTCAGGCCGGTCATCCCGGGCACGCCGCGGGCGATATGCAGCCCGGCGGTCACGCCCTTGAGATAGCGCTGCTGTTCTTCGTCGAAATCCTGTGTGCTCATGATGGGTCGATCCGTGTGGTCGAACGGTTGTCGATGAAATCGGGATAAATCATTCGCCCGCCTGCGCTTCTATCAGCGCGGCGATCTCCGGCTTGCAGGAACCGCAGTTCGTGCCGGCTTCGAGTGCTTCGCCAACGGCGGCTACCGAGTCCAGCCCCTGTTCGTTGATCGCGCGCACGATCGTGTTGCGCCCCACGCCGAAGCAGGAACACACCTGCGGGCCGGGATCGGCGCCGGGGTCGGCCGGGCGCCCGGCGAGCAGGCCCATGCGTTCGTCTTCGGCGACCGGCTCGCCGGTGAACAGGCTGGCCAGCCAGCTGCGATCGGGCAGCGCGGCCGGCTCGGGGGCGACGAACACGCAGGCCTCGATATGGCCGGCGTCCATATGCGCGGCGCGATAGCGCCCGCCCGCCGTATCCGCGGCTTCCAGCCAGTCGGCCGTGCGTTCGCCCACGCCGATCCAGCTGCGTGCGGTCGCGGCCCAGTCGCCCGGTGTGTGCAGGCCGGCGATTTCGTAGCGATAGAAACGCTCGCCCGGCACTTTCACCCAATAGTCGATACTCGCCTCGGCCGCCAGCAACAGCGGGCGGCTGGCGAGAATGAAGCCGTGCCAAGCGGCTTCGAACGGTGCGATGGCCGCGGGCGTGTGCTTGAACTCCGGCTCGCCCGAGATCGGGCAGACCGCCGGATTGGCGAGCGCGCCGACCCGGGCGCGGGCCGCGAACTGGTCGTTCCAGTGCATGGGCACGAACAGCGACCCCTCGCGCTGGCCGGCCGTGACGATCACGCGTACATGCGCCTCGCCCAGCGTGGTCGAGACCGCCGCCAGCGCACCGTCGGCCACGCCATACCGCTCGGCATCCCGCGGATGTACTTCCACGAACGGCTCGGGAATATGGGCGGCCAGCCGCGCGGACTTGGCCGTGCGCGTCATCGTGTGCCAGTGATCGCGCACGCGGCCGGTATTCAGCGCCAACGGCCATTGATCGCTGACGGCGTTCGCCGGGCCTCGCGGCGTGACCGCGACCAGATGGGCCTTGCCGTCGCTCGTCGGATAGACGCCGTCGGCGAATAGGCGCCGGCTGTCTTGCTGAACGGGCATCGCGCCGGCGGCGCGCAGGGCCTGCGTGCTAAACACCGGCCAACGCAGCGGCTCGAGCATGTCGTAATCGTCGTCGGCGAGATCGGCCAGCCCGTCGAGATTGAGCACGCGCTGGCCGTCGTTCTCGAACGCGGTGAGTTCGGCATGCTCGCGAAAGATCGCCGCCGGGCTGTCGAAATCGAAGCCGTCGAAGCCCATCCGGCGCGCGACGTCGCAGACGATGTCCCAGTCGGCCCGTGCGGCGCCGGGCATCGGCAAGAAGGCGCGCTGGCGCGAGATGATGCGCTCGGAGTTGGTGACCGTGCCGCTCTTCTCGGCCCAGGCGGCGGCCGGCAGCAGCACATGGGCGCGATCGACCGTATCGGTATGGCGCATACAGTCCGACACGGCCACGAACTCGCAGGCCTCGAGCGCGCGTTTGGCGCGATCGGCATGCGGCAGGCTCACCAACGGATTGGTGGCCATGATCCAGACCGCCTTGATCTCACCGCGCTCGATCGCCTCGAACAGTTCGACCGCCTTCAAGCCCGGCTCGCGCGCGATCGTGGGCGAATCCCAGAAACGCTGGACACGATCGGCGCCGTCGAAGCCCATATGCGCGGCCAGCGTGCTGGACAGCCCGCCCACCTCGCGCCCGCCCATGGCATTCGGCTGGCCGGTGATCGAGAACGGGCAGGCGCCGGGCTTGCCGATACGATCGGTCAGCAAGTGGCAATTGATAATCGCGTTGACCTTATCCGTGCCGGCGGACGACTGGTTCACGCCCTGAGAGAACACGGTGACCGTGCGCTCGGTCGCCGCGAACAGCTCGAAGAAGGCCGACACGGTGTCGGCGTCGATCCCGCAGGCTTCGGCGATCGTATCGATACCGCCCAGGTTTCGCGCTTCGTCGATCGCGTCTTCTGCGCCGGGCAGATCGCTCGCAAAACCGCGCTCGGCCAGATGGGCCAGCAGGCCGTTGAACAAGTGCACGTCCGTGCCGGGCGCGAGCGGCAGATGCAGATCGGCGCCTTCGGCCGTGGCCGTACGGCGGGGATCGATGACCACGAGTTTCTTGTTCGGGTCATGCTCTTGTGCGGCGACGATGCGCTGATGGACCACCGGATGGCACCAGGCGGTGTTGGAGCCGACGAGCACCACGAGATCGGCGATTTCCAGATCCTCGTAGCAGCCCGGCACCACGTCCTCGCCGAAGGCGCGCTTGTGACCGGCCACGGCCGAGGACATGCACAGCCGCGAGTTGGTATCGATATTCGCCGAGCCGATATAGCCTTTCATCAGCTTGTTGGCGACGTAGTAGTCCTCGGTGAGCAGCTGGCCGGAGACATAGAACGCCACCGCGTCGCGACCGTGTTCGGCGATGATCTCGCCAAAGCGGGCCGCGACTTCGTCGAGGGCGTCGTCCCAGCTCGCACGCCGGCCGTCTACCATCGGGTGCAGCAATCGCCCGTCGAGGCCCACCGTGTCGGCCAGGGCGGTCCCCTTGGAACACAGGCTGCCGAGATTGGACGGATGCGCCGCGTCGCCGGCCACGCTCACGGCGCCGTTCTCGACCACGGCGTTCACGCCACAGCCCACGCCGCAATACGGACAGGTCGTGCGCGTGGTCACACTATTCATCAGGCCGCCTCCGCGTCGGCGCACGCGTTCTGCGGCCTATAGGCCGGGCCGAACAGCAGCAGATCGCGAAAGTCGGAGACGTCCACGCCCTCGCGCATGAGCTTGAAATACCAGCCGCCGTCGCGGGTATCGCCATAGAGCACGACGCCGACGATACGATCGTCGCGCAGCACGATGCGCTTGTAGACGCCGCGGCGGACGTCGGAAAAAGTCAGCGCCTCGGTACTTTCGGCGTCGGCGAAATCGCCCGCGGAATAGACATCGATACCGGTGACCTTGAGCTGGGTGGCGGTCGTCGAGCCGCCGTAGTGGCTGTGCCCGCGTTGAGCCAGATGATTGGCACAGACCTTCGCCTGATCCCAAAGCGGCGCGACCAGGCCATAGACCGAATGGCGATGCTCCACGCATTCGCCGACCGCATAGATCCGCGGGTCGTAGGTCTGCATGGTGTCGTTGACCACGATGCCTTTTTCGCAGTACAGCCCGGCCGTTTTCGCCAGTTCGACGTTCGGGCGAATGCCGACCGCCATCACCACGATATCGGCATCCAGAGTGGAGCCGTCGGCGTCGTCGAACTTCAGGCCCATCACGCGGCCGGCCTCGTCGCCGAGAATGGCCGCGGTCTTGGCGCCCATACGAAACGACAGTCCGCGCTGGGCCAGCGAATACTGCAGCAGGTCGGCCGCGATCGGGTCGAGCTGGCGCTCCATGAGCGTTTCCATCAGGTGCACGATGGTCACGTCCATACCGCGCCGATGCAGACCGTAGGCGGCTTCCAGGCCCAGCAGCCCGCCACCGATGACCACCGCCTTGCCGCCCTTTTCGCTCGCCTCGACCATGCGATGCACATCGCCGATATCGCGAAAGCTGATCACCCCTGCGAGCGTATGGCCGGGCACGGGCAGGATGAACGGCGTGGAACCGGTCGCCAGCAGCAGCCGGTCGTAGCCGATCTCGCGGCCGGTGTCGGAGACGACCATACGCCGGCGCCGGTCGATCGCGACCACGGCTTCGCCCGTGTAGAGGGCGATGCCGTGGTCGTCGTACCAGTCGCGGCCGTGGGTCTCGATCTCTTCGAAGGCCTTGTCGCCCGCCAGCACCGGCGAGAGCATGATGCGGTTGTAGCTGGCATGCGGCTCGGCGCCGAACACGGTGACGTTGTAGCGCTCGGGCTCGGCCTCGAGCACATGCTCGAGCGTACGCACGCCGGCCATGCCGTTGCCGATCACGACCAGATCGAGCTTCGGTTGGGTGGCGGTCTCACGCATTGCGAAACCCGGCCTAAGCCGGCTCCGGCTTGCCGCCACGCGCCTTGATCGGGTCGTCGCCGGATGAGGCGGTATCGAAGGCCGCCTTCTCCTCGGCCAGCACCTCGGGCGAGAAGCGCACGAAGAAGGTGAACAGCGAGCACACCATCACCGCGAAGCCGAGAAACATCAGCCCCTGGGCGTAGCTCAACGATTCCGCCTTGAACAGAAAGCCCGCCAGCACCGCGCCCGCGTTGCCGCCCGCGCCCACGATGCCGTTCACGCCGCCGAGCGCCTTTTTATTCATGAACGGCACCAGCCCGAAGGTCGCGCCCTCCGACATCTGCACGAACAGGCTGAACACGATCATGGTGGTGATGGCCGTGGCCAGCACCTCCATCTGAGAAAAGGCCACCAGCGCGATGCCCTCGATCAGCATCGCCGCGAACAGAAAACGCACGCGTCCGGTCAGGCCCATATAACGCGCCGACAGGTCCGAGAAGAAGCCGCCGAGGGTGCGCGCGAAGATGTTCATCAGACCGAACAGGCCCGCGATCAGGCCGGCGGTCTTGAGATCGACATCGAAGTTGTCGAAGAAATAGATCGCGGCGACGTTGTTGATGGTCAGCTCGACGCCGAAACAGCCCGCATAGACCACGAACAGCGCCCAGACGCGATAGTCGGCCGCGGCCTTCTTGAAGCTGGCCATGCCGCCGTTTTCGCGGTCGGCCGGCGGAATCTTGCCGGCGGCGCGCAGGTCGGAATAATTGCCGTCCGGCGCGTCCTGCGTGAACTTGAGATACGCCAGCCCCAGCACGAACAGCATGATGCCGGGCACCACCATCGCCAGCCGCCAGCCCACGGCCTCGGTCACGCCCAGCGATACGATCATGGTGAAGATCAGCGGCATGATCAGCTGGGTGGTGCCGCCGCCGAGGTTGCCCCAGCCCGCGGTGGTCGCATTCGCCGTGCCCACGATATTGGGCGCGAACATGACCGCGGTGTGGTACTGGGTGATCACGAACGACGCGCCGATCGCGCCGATGCACAAGCGCGCGAACAGAAACGTCTCGAAGCTGTCGGCGAAGCCGATACACATCACCGGGATCGAGCCAAGGATGAGCAGCGTGGAATAAGTCTTTCTAGGTCCGAACTTGTCGCACAGCGGGCCGATGAGCAGGCGCACCAGCACCGTGATCGCCACCGAGGCGATAATGGTCGAGCCGACCATCGACTTATCCAGATTCAGATCCTCGCGCACCACGGCCATGAGCGGCGCGATGCCGAACCAGCCGAAGAAGCACAGGTGAAAAGCCAGCCAGCTCATGTGGAAGGCCCGCATCTGCACCGACTTGAAGTCGAACAGGCGGATGCGGGTGGCCTTGTTGGCGAGTTCCATGACGATCTCCTAGCCGGCGACGGATGAACGGTTCGAGGGATTGACCTGTGCGAGTTCGGCGAGCCGCGCCGTGCGCGCGGTCGGCTGGGTCTCGGCGATATAGCCGAGACAGTCGGCGGGATCGAAGACGCGCCCGTCGAAGAAGCGATCAGGCCCCATGGCGATGGCGCCGTCGTTGGTCGCCAGCGCCCAGCCCTCGGCATGCCGGCCTTCGGACTTGGTGTCCGTGTCCGGACAGGCCACGCCGATGTCGGCCACCGCCTCGCGATAGATGCCGGGTCGGTAGACGGCCGCGGCGGTCGCCGCGATGTCCAGCGCGCCGACAATCTGGCCCCAGCGCAGCATCTGGGTGATGAACCACATCGCCTGCGAGCACCAGGGAAAGTTGGCGGCGTAGCGATGGAAGACATTGAAATCGGGCAGCGACACGCTCGTCGCCTCCCGCGCGTGGCGAAATTCGCCGACGAGCGGTCCCCGGATGGCCTCGGCGGGCGCATCCAGGCGATCCGGCGCAGCCAGCCGCGTCACGATGCCGCGGCGGTTGGCCGGCTCATCCAGCCAGCGCGCGGCCCGCACCAGGGCCCGCACCAGCGCACGATGCGTGTTCGGATGGCGTTCGGCCCAGTCGCGGGTCACGCCGAGCACCTTTTCCGGGGCGTTGCGCCAGATCTCGTAACCGGTGATCAGCACGCGGCCGAGGCCGGCGCGCACCGCCATCTGATTCCAGGGTTCGCCCACGCAGTAGCCGGCGATGCGTCCGGCCTCCAGATTCGCGACCATGCGCGGCGGCGGCACGACGATCAGCCGCACGTCGCGATCCGGATCGATGCCGGCCGCGGCCAGCCAGTAGCGCAGCTGATAGTTGTGGGCCGAGGCCGGATGCACCATGGCGAAGGTCATCGGCGCCAGCCCCGCTTCGCGATCGGCGTCGATCACCCGCTTGAGCGCCCGCGCCGTACACGGACGCTCGCTCATCGCCTCGGGGTCGGCCGCCACCAAGCGGCCATACAGCGCCTCGGAGACAGTGATCGCGTTGCCGTTGAGGCCCAACGAGAGCGCCGTGACCATCGCCTGTGGCGGCGCGCCGACACCGAGGGTCGCGGCGATCGGCATGCCCGCGAGCATCTGGGCGCCGTCCAGCAGGCCGAAGGCCACCTTGTCGCGGATGGCCGCCCACGAGGCCTCCCGCGAGAGTGTGACCGTCAGGCCCTCCTCGGCAAAGAAACCCGCGCTCTGCGCGGCGATCAGGGGCGCGCAATCGGTCAGCGGCACGAAGCCCAGAGTCAGGGCGCTGCGCTCGAGCGGGCGGTGTGATCGGGATGGCTTCATCGCGTTCCGGGCCTGGGTGTCGTGTCCGCCGGTCGCGGACACAAAAAAGCCCGGCTCGCTGCATGCAGTCACCATGCGGCGTCACCGGGCTCCCTTGCCCCCCAACCGATTGTTTCGCGCCGGGCCGGATGCGGGCCTCTTTCGGCCCCGACCGCCATTGATCGGAGACATGCCGGCGCGGCTTAGTGGGACTGATGCAGCAACCGTGCCAGACCGCCTCAGATGCCTCAGAGCCCTGTTTCAGAAAGCTTTGGGCGCCAGCATCGCCGCCGCGTCACAGCCCGCCTCCGCCCGATCACGCTGCCCTGTCGACGTGCAGCCTGCACCGATGCCGTGCAGCGGCGACGCCTACTCGGCCGCCCGCGTCATCACGCGGCGGGCGATCTCGGCCAGGGGCAGGCTGTGGTCCATGGCCGTCTTGCGCAGGCGCGCATAGGCCTGCTGCTCGCTCATCGCCTCGCGCTCCATCAGCAGGCACTTGGCGCGGTTGATCACCTGACGGTCGGCCAGCGTTTCGCGGGTTTCGGCCAGCTCGCGTCGCAACGTCTCGACCTGCTGGAACTGGCGCACGGCCACGTCCACGAGCGATCTCACCAGCGCCGGCGAGAGCCCTTCCATGACATAGGCGCTGATGCCCGCGGCCGAGGCCTCGGCCATCAGCCGCCGATCGTCCTGCGAGGAAAGCATGAGCAGCGGTTTGGGATAACGCTCGCCCAGCGTGGCGACGTCCTCGAGCACGTCGCGCGACGGCGAGTCGGCGCCGACAATCACCGCATCGGGCGCCAGCCGCTCCATCGCATCGTAGAGATCGGCCTCGTCGCTGACGACATCCACGACGTCATAGCCGGCATCCGCGATGACGGCTCGCAGCGTCGACAGGCGCGCCGACCGGCGATCCACAAGCAGTACGCGTAGGGCCACGGCCATCGTCCGATTAACCGACGTGTTCTGCTGGAGCAACAAACATGCCACGCCGAGCCGGCCCGTCCGGCGGGCGCGCATGATCGGCCGTCTCAGCCGCTCGGATCGCTCTGCACGTAGCGCCCGAGCGTACGGTCGATGAAGCGCCGCGCCGCCTCGGCGTCGTAGGTCCGGCCCTCGGCGAGCGCCTGCGCGTAGTCGAACAGCGGAGCGAAACGGGGCGTGCCGTCGCGATGCCGACGGATCGAGACCGCGTCGGCATCCGTCTCCAGACAGCGCCAGTAGGCACGCACCTCGGCCCAGAACGGCGCGGTACGCCGCCAGTACCGCGCGCCGGCCGAGAAGTCGAAGTCGACGATGCGTCGATACCGGTTCACGCCCTGCTCGCGGGCCAGGCGATCGGCCGGCTCGCCCGCCTTGTCGAGCACGACCTTCTCGTTGTCCTGGCCGTGCACCCAGCCGGTGGGCAGCACGGTGATGCGGTTCGTGCCCACGAGCACGTCGTAGTCGCCGCGCACGCCGGACTCGCGCCGCGGCAGCGGCCGCCAGGTGCGATCGCTCTGCCACACGGACCGACTGTCGTCGTGATGCCAGCGCCCGGCGGCTTCGTAGCGCGGCGCATCGTCGACCTGGTAGACCGCCTGGGTCCAGCGTCCGGCGGCACGATCGGCGGCCACGCGACGCGGCGCCCATCGGCGCTCGCCCGCGAAGACGAACAGGTCGCGATCTTCGTGGCGCCAGTCCTGCCGCCAGTGCTTCATCACGACGGGGCCCTGCAGACGCGTTTCGCCCGTGTCCTCGTCCGGGGCTTCGTAGTACATGACCATGAGATGCTGCAGGCTGATGAAATCGCCGTCGTCGGCGATCACCCGCACGCGCTCGGTCGCCCAGGATCGATACGGCGCGGCGCGCTCGTAGCCGGGCGCGTAGCCGATCGTTTCCACAAACTCGAAATCGACCCGGTAGTCACCGGCCAGCGCCAGGATCGCGCGCCGGTCGCGTTCGAAGCGACTCAGGTTCGGGGCCTGCAACCGCGCCCAGGCGGCGCTCGGCGTGTCGGCCAGTTCCACCGGCGCGCCGGCGGACGTGCCGCCGCGCGCCGCGGGCGCGCAATCGTCCAGCGTCGACCAGCTGAACACATGCCGCTCGACATCACATGCGGCGATCGCCGCCGATACCGGGCCCAGGCACAGCAACAGGGCGCCGATAACCGCCAGCGCCTCCCGCCGGACCCGGCGCCCCGGCCTTCCGTATTCCGTTCTCGACATCACGCATCTCCCGCGCTCCGGCACCAGCGGTCGATCCTGCCATGCAGAGCTGCGTATGGCTCGTGCCGCAGCCGACATTCCATCGTGCATGACGCAATCGATGTGCAGGACGCTTATCGAGCGAATGCAAAATACAATATCGCCTGTTGAAATAGCGCCCGAATGACTACACAATAATGTGGCCTACAATACATTTGCCGCCCTATGCTCATTGCCAGTCTGAGCGTCGCCTGCATCGTGGCCACTGCCGCCGGCGCGGCGCTGACCTATCGACGCCACGCCCGCCGCCGTACGCGGCTCGACGCGGAGCTGGCCTACCACCGTATTAAGAAGCCTACGCACGCCGACGCGCCGCGTTCGACCGACTGAGGCCGGCCCGCCGGCTCGGCCGCACCGACGCCGACGGACGGCGTCCGCCCAGACCGGCTGATCGACACGTACCCCGCTACCGACATCATCCGGGCGTCGACAGAGACGGTGTCAGCCGGTCAACCGCCCCACGCATGCCAGCAAACCCCGACCGCATGCCAGATGGAGTCATCGGCACCTGCTGACGACGTCGATGCGATAGCCCGTCTATTCGCGAGGCGCATTAGCCACGAGGGCAGACGCGAACCACTCGACCAGCCGGGTCCGCAAGCGTATCGGTGCGGATCGCGTCACCGCGGAAGCCGGGCTCTTGCGGGTCAGCCGCGGCGATCCGTCTGCCGTTCCTGTCGTGATTCAGCACGCGGGGAGACCGAACCAGCCTCGTCCGGCAACAGCCCGTGAGTCGGTCGACGGCGTGCTGGGAACAGCGGAGACCCTTGAAGGCTTCCTTCCGGCGGGAGAACGCACGGCAACGGGCCACGGTCGCGCAACGGGCCGTGGAAGCGAGCGGTTGCAGGCGTATCGCCCCGCGGCCGCTGTGATGGCATGGCGCGCGCCGGTACGCTCTTCACGGGGCGCTCGTCGGAGATCGTCGGCGTCGCCTCGTACGCGGGCTACGACCGATGTGATTGACGTCGGGTCACGCTCGACTCGATGCGAGCGGATCGTCGCCCAGCGTTCACGTTCGGAATCACGCGCACCACAGACACCGGCGCGGCTACACGCGGCCGCCGACCGGGTGTTTCGAGCAACGCGGCCTCATTGGGGCCACGCGTCGCGGGTTCGTACCGCGCCGTCCGGGACTGGCATCGATGACTGGGGCCGGTCGCGGCTGGCTGTGCGAACCGGCCCCGCTCCCAGGCGAAGGGGCCTCGAAGTCCCCCTCACGGATAGCGCTTCACCCCGTCATTGTGGCCATCTCGCGACCCATCTGGATGGCCTCCTCTCGTGTCTGGGGCGTGCGCGAGCCGGTGGAGCGCTGCGGTTCGGTGTTGTCGTCGAAGCGCACCTCGACTTCCCAGCCGCCATCCACTTCGCGCCCGAGAATCTCGAAGCCGCGGTCCGCATCCCGTTCGAGCGTATCCCAGTCCGTCAGATTACGTTTCATAGTGTTAAAACCCAGTGTGTCGAGGCGATAGTCTAACCGTCACGGCAAGCCGGCCCAACGGGGCCGACACGATCGGGCAACGCCCGGCAGGGCCGGTTCGTCTCCCAGGGCCGCCGAGCGCGGGATCGTTCGATGATCGAAAACGGCCTCAGCACGGGCGCCTGGCCGATGCGCGGCTCGTCGTCGTTGCCAACCGCATATCCGGGCCCCACGAAACACCTTGCCCATCGCTGCGCCGATCTTGGGCTTCGCGCCAGGCCGAAGCCGTCTCTCGAGGATGACTCCCGCACACCGCGCGAGCCGGCGGCGAGGCGGATTCAACATCGCGGCACGCTGAGATGATGCAATATTCGATTGGAGTCATCCCCGGCCGGCGCCGCGCGCCCGTTCGGCGCCGCCGTCGCGACGCTCCAGCGTGCTCGCAGACAGATTCGGTCGCGCCTGCACTGCGCTCACCCGGCCCGGCGGCGCGAACGCACCATCGCCCGACCCTATATCGAGCCCTTCGTACGCCCATCGAACCGAGGGGTCGCCAATCAGCGCCTGTTCGCCGGCAGACAGAAAGCCACCGATAGGCGGGCTCAAACTACGTAACGCTGACGACAGGCCGGGGGCTCGAGGGCCGGATGGCTCGCAGCCGCGCCGCCCGACCGTCCTCACCAGTCCCGGATTCGCCCATCGAATCGAGCGGTTCCCACAAGCGCTTTCTTCCGGCCAGACAAAAAAAGCCCGCCGATAGGCGGGCTTCTGGTCTGGCTGGGGGAGAGGGATTCGAACCCCCACTGACGGAGTCAGAGTCCGTAGTCCTACCATTAGACGATCCCCCAGTAACCTGGGCCGGCCGGGCAACGCGGGGCTGCCCGGCCGTGTCTCGTCGCTAGCGCTTGGAGTACTGCGGCGACTTGCGCGCCTTGTGCAGGCCGATCTTCTTGCGCTCGACCTTGCGCGCGTCGCGGGTCATGTACCCGGCAGCGCGCAGCGGGGCGCGCATCATTTCGTCGTACTGCACCAGGGCGCGCGACAGGCCGTGGCGGATGGCGCCGGCCTGACCGTTCGGACCACCACCGTTGACCGTGATGTTGATGTCGAAACGATTGGTGGAATCGGTCACCTCGAGCGCCTGACGCACGATCATGCGCGACGTCGGCCGACCGAAGTATTCGTCCAGCGTCTTCTTGTTGACCGTGATCTGGCCACTGCCCGGCTTGATGAAAACGCGCGCGGTGGCGGTCTTGCGACGGCCGGTGCCGTACGACTGTTCGGTTGCCATATGCTTAAATCTCCAGCGTCTGCGGCTGCTGTGCGGCGTGCGGATGCTCGGCGCCCGGATAGACGCGCAGCTTGCGGCCCATCTGCCGGCCGAGCGGGTTTTTCGGCAGCATGCCCTTGACCGCGCTCTCGATCACGCGCTCCGGGTGGGTCGCCAGCTGGTCTTCCAGCGTGATCGACTTCAGGTTGCCCACATAGCCGGTGTGACGGTGATAGACCTTCTGCTGCGGCTTCTTGCCGGTGACCTTCACCTGCGAGGCGTTGATGACCACGATGTGGTCGCCGACATCCATATGCGGGGTGAACTCCGGCTTGTGCTTGCCGCGCAGACGGAAGGCGACCTCGGAGGCGAGCCGACCGAGCGTCTTGTCGGCAGCGTCCACGACGAACCAGTCGCCGGGCACTTCGTCCTTTTTCGCGGAAAACGTCTTCATTGCATATCCTGGAGCGAACGCGAACGTGCAGCCACCCGTGGCTGCGGAAAGCGCGCAATTCTAATGCGCGCGCGCCGGATTTGCAACGCCGCCGCGCGGCCGATTCACGGGCAGGAGAAAACGATCTCGCCGAGGTCGCGGCGCTGGGTGCGTGGACGCCGTTTCGGGTAACCGTACCAGATCAGGCCCACGCAGTATTCGCGGGCCGGATCGGCGCCGAGCATCTCGAGGAAACGCGTCTCGCGGGTGACCGTCCCGCTCGTCCACTTGCTCTCCACGCCGGCGCTGTGCAGATACAGTGAGAGGTTGTGGATCGCGCAGGCGCAGGCGCCGTAGTCCTCCTGCGCAGTGACCGGGTCGTCGTCGCGCACGCAGGTCACCGCCAGCCAGCCCGGGACACGGCGCCAGCGCTCGCGCTTGGTGGCGGCCACGTCGTCGCCCTTGCGCTCGGCCACCAGCGCCGCGTTGAGTTCGACGATGTCGGCCTGGGTGCGGGGGCCGATGAGATAGAAGCGCCACGGCTGGGTTTCGTGATGGTTGGGCGCCCAGCGCGCGATCTCGATCGCCTCGCGCACGAGCGCGGGGTCCGGCACCGTGTCGCGGAACTGATCCACCGAGCGGCGCCCGCGCAAAAAGCGCGCGGCGTCGGCCGGCTCTATCGGGCTGGCCTCGAGGGCGGCGCGGTCGACCATCGCCTCAGGCGCCCTTGTCGCCGGCGGCCGCGCCGAGCCGATCGTTGGCATCGGCGATGCGCAGCAGAATCAGGTCCGCCAGCTCCCGGTGCATGCTGGTCAGCAGATCCCGCTGTTCGGCTTCGGCGGCCAGTCGCTCGGTGTCGTCGAAACTGTAGTTGCGGGTGACCGACAGGGTCTCGCCGGACAGCTGGGTGGCGCCGTTGACGCTGTAGTCGAAGCGCACGCGGGTGGTCAGCTCGTACTCGGCGACGCGGCCGTCGCGCGGGCTCACGGACACGATGCGCTGGTTGTTGTCGATCTCGGCGATGTCGAGCTGGGCGGCGGCACCCGACTCGCCCAGCACGCCGCGCTCGCGCAGCCGTTGCTCCAGCGTCTGCACCAACGGCGGGTCGCCCACGCGGTAATCGTCGCTGTAGCTGACGTGCATGCGCTCGACGCCGCTCGGCAGCGGCGAGGCGCCCTGCAGATGAAAACCGCAGCCGGCCAGCGACACCAGCACGGCGAGCGCCGCCAGAAGGGGCGGCCAGGCCCGGCGGCGCGGGCTGATGGCGGTCGGCGATGGGCGTTTCATAGCGGCACGTCCTTGGCGTTACGGAGCGATCTATACCACGAGATTGACGAGCTTGCCCGGCACCACGATGGTCTTCTTGATCGGCTGGCCGTCCACGAAACGGGCGACGTTGTCGTCCGCCCGCGCGGCCGCGGCCACCGTATCGCGATCGGCGTCGGCCGGCACCTCGATGCGGGCACGCACCTTGCCGTTGACCTGCACCACGAGGGTGAGACTGTCTCGGGTCAGCGCGCCTTCGTCGGCCTCGGGCCAGGCCACGTCCAGCAACAGATCGTCGTGGCCGAGCTCGCGCCAGAGCACGTCGCAGACATGCGGGGTGATCGGCGCCAGCATCCGCACGATCGCCTCCAGCGCCTCCTGGCGCACCGCATGCTGCGCCGGATCGGCGTCGTCGACGCGGCCCAGCGCATTGCACAGTTCCATGATCGCGGCGATGGCCGTGTTGAACGTGTAGCGCCGGCCGACGTCGTCGCCGACCTTGGCGATGGTCTCGTGCAGCTTGCGACGCAGCGCCCCGGCCTCGCCTTCGGCGGTGCCCGCCGGTGCCACCACGCCGCGGTCGACGTGGTCGGCGACCAGACGCCAGAGCCGCTTGAGAAAGCGATGCGCGCCCTCGACGCCGGCATCCGACCATTCCAGCGACTGATCCGGCGGCGCCGCGAACATGGTGAACAGGCGCACGGTGTCCGCGCCGTAGGTCTCGATCAGCGCCTGCGGATCGACCGTGTTGCCCTTGGACTTGGACATCTTGGCGCCGTCGGACAGCACCATCCCCTGGGTCAGCAGGCGCGAGAACGGTTCGTCGGCGTGGCTCAGGCCCTCGTCGCGCATGACCTTCTGGAAGAAACGCGCATACAGCAGATGCAGAATGGCGTGCTCCACCCCGCCGATGTACTGATCCACCGGCAGCCAGTAGCCGGCCCGGTCGTCGAGCATGACGTCGGCGTCCGGGCAGGCGAAACGAGCGAAGTACCAGGACGACTCCATGAAGGTGTCGAAGGTGTCCGTCTCGCGCCGGGCCGGCTTGCCGCAGGCCGGGCAGTCGCAGTTCACGAACTCGGGCATGTCCGGCAGCGGCGAGCCCGCGCCCTCGGGCGTGACGTCCTCCGGCAGCACCACCGGCAGATCGGCCTCCGGCACCGGCACCGCGCCGCAGTCGTCGCAGTGGATGATCGGGATCGGCGCGCCCCAGTAGCGCTGGCGCGACAGGCCCCAGTCGCGCAGGCGGTACTGGGTCTTGCGGCGGGCCACGCCGCGCGCCTCCAGCCGGTCGGCGATGGCGTTGAAGGCGGCGTCGAAGTCCTTGCCGTCGTCCTCGCCCGAGTTGATCAGCACGCCCTTGTCGGCACTCGCGCCGCGACCGATATCCGGCGCGTTGCCCTCGGCATCGGCGACCACCGGCACGATCGGCAGGCCGTAGGCGGTGGCGAACTCCCAGTCGCGCTGATCGTGCGCGGGCACGCTCATCACCGCGCCCGTGCCGTAACCCATCAGCACGAAATTGGCCGCGAAGATCGGCAGCTTCTCTCCCGATAGCGGGTGAATCGCCTCGACCGGCAGGCGATAGCCTTTCTTGTCGCGCGTTTCCAGCCCGGCCTCGGCGGTGCCGCCGGCGCGGCATTCCTCGACAAACGCCGCCAGTTCGGCGTCGGTATCGGCGGCGGCCGCGACCAGCGGATGATCGGCCGCCAGCGCCATGTAGGTCGCGCCGTGCAGCGTGTCGGGGCGCGTGGTGTAGACCGTCAGCGGCTCGTCCTGGCCGGCCACCTCGAAATCGATCTCCAGACCGGTCGAACGGCCGATCCAGTTGGCCTGCATGGTCTTGACCGCCTCCGGCCAGCCGTCGAGCTTGTCGAGATCGTCCAGCAGTTCGTCGGCATAGTCGGTGATGCGCGCGAACCACTGCGGAATCGCACGCTGTTCGACGATCGCCCCCGAGCGCCAGCCGCGACCGTCGACCACCTGTTCGTTGGCGAGCACGGTCTGGTCGACCGGATCCCAGTTGACCACCGATTCGCGGCGGTAGACCAGCCCCTTCTCGAACAGCCGCGTGAACAGCCACTGCTCCCAGCGATAGTAGGACGGGTCGCAGGTCGCGAACTCGCGCGACCAGTCGTAGGCGAAGCCGAGCTGGGCAAGCTGCTCGCGCATGGCGGCGATGTTCTCGCGCGTCCATTTCGCCGGCGGCACGCCGTTCTTGATCGCCGCGTTTTCGGCCGGCAGGCCGAAGGCGTCCCAGCCCATCGGCTGGAGTACGTTCTTGCCGCACATGCGCTGGTAGCGCGAGATGACGTCGCCGATGGTGTAGTTGCGCACGTGCCCCATGTGCAGCTTGCCGCTGGGATAGGGGAACATCGACAGACAGTAGAACTTGTCGCGATCGTCGCGGACGACCTCGAAGGCGCGCGCCGCGGTCCAGCGCGACTGCACGTCGGCCTCGATCGCCTCGAAACGGTAGGTGGCATCCATGGGCGGTATTATCGTCTCGTCGCTCGCGGGCGCAGCGACATCGGGTCGAAACAGCCCGCTAGTCTAGGCGGTGTGGCGTTTTCGTGCGAGCCCGCGACAGGCGCTGCCCGGCGACGACACGAGGCGCGCAGCAATTGCGCGCCAGCGCGCCGCAACGTTGGATCGCCGGGAACGGCGCCTGTGGGCAAGCCTCGGGCCGCGAATCACGCCGTGGGTCGGCGCGCGCCTCGATCAGGCCCCGCCACGGCCGGCGCACCACGCCTGTCGGCAGCGAGGTGCGGCCGCGAGGCGACGCCCGCACGTCACCCGAGAACCCCCGTCCGGGTCACCGCGCCCGCCGCCGGATCGCGGTCAGCGCCAGGCCTGCTGCGACCAGCACGAAGGCCGCCAGCCACAGCGGCCGGTCGCGCAGCCGCATGTAGGGCGTCAGCCCGTCACGCGGCTGCACCGTGGACTCGATGGTCGCCACGGTGAACTGATCGGTGCGTTCGCGCACGCGCCCTTCGGCGTCGATGATCGCAGAGATGCCGGTATTGGCCGCGCGCAGCATCGGCCGGCCCGCCTCGAGCGCCCGCATGCGGGCGATCTCCAGATGCTGCGGCGCGGCGGTGGTGCCGGAGAACCACGCATCGTTGGTCACGTTGACCAGCACCCCGGCCGCCGGCAGCGCCCGGGCGATCTCGTAGCCGAAAGCGTCCTCGAAGCAGATCGACAGCCCCAGGCGCAGACCGGCGGCCTCGATCGGCGCCTGTTCGTCGGGGCCGAAACCGAGATCTGAAAAGCGCATGTCGATGCCGTCGAGCCAGTCCTTGACGAACCCGGGCACTGGGAAATACTCGCCGAAGGGCACCAGGTGGCGCTTGTAGTAGCGCCCCTCGCCCGCGCCGAGGGCGAGCACTGCATTGTAGTAGGCGCCGGTGGCGTCATCCGGCACCAGCGTGCCCGCAAGCACGGTCTGATCGCGCCCGGCCGCGAGCGCTGCGATATCGTCCAGATAGTCGCGCACGCGATCGGCCGGCGCGGGAACCGCGACCTCGGGCCAGACCACCAGGGGCGCGTCGCTGGCCTCGGTCATGTCGCGGTAGCGCGACAGCGTCTTCGCCAGCGTGTCGCGCCGCCATTTGACCTCCTGCGGGAAATTGCCCTGCAGGATGTCGACCCGCACCGGCTCACCGCTCGGCTGTGTCCAGTGCCCGGCCGCCGGCAGCCACCACAGCGCCACCGGCGCGATCGCGATCAGCAGCACCGCGACCGTCCGGCCCGCGATGGTGCCCGCGAACAGCAGCGCGATGGTGCCCGCCGCCGCCATCATCAGGAAACCCAGCAGATACACGCCGCCCAGCGGCGCGATCGCGGTGACGGGCGCATCGATCAGCGAATAGCCGAGCGACAGCCAGGGGAAACCGGTCATCACCCAACTGCGCACCAGTTCGGCCAGCAGCCAGGCGCCCGGCACGAAGACCAGCGCCCAGAGCGTGCGCGGCAGCCGCCGCGTGGCGCCCGCGAAGGCGCCCACGAGCATCGGGTAGAGCGCCAGATAGATCGTCAGCAGGCAGACCAGGCCGATGGCCATGATCAGCGGTGCGCCGCCGTAGTAATAGGTGGAGACGAATGTCCAGTAGATGCCGCTGCCGAAATGGGCGAGCCCGAACACAAACCCCCGCCAGGCGCCGCGCCGGGCGCTGGCCCGCCACCACAGCGCCACCAGGCCAACCAGCGCGACCAGCGTCAGCCCGTAGTAGCCGAACGGCGCGAAGCCGAGCGTCGCCGCGCCGCCGAGCAGCGCCGGCGCCAGCACATCGAGCAGCAGAGCCCGGCCGGAAATACGAGACGCCATCTAGCGCCCGCCGAGCCGGCACGCCCGGTCCGGCGACGAAACGCGCCCGGCGGCCGGCGGTGCGATGCTGGATGGTGTCGTCACAACGGTCTCCCTAGCCGACGGAGGCGGGCTGCAGCCTCGGCGCTACTCGGCGGCCTCCGGCAGAATCGTCATCTGGAACAGATGGATGCGGCGCGAATCGGCGCGCTGGACGTTGAACTGGAAACGGTCGATGGTCGTGGTCTCGCCGCGCTTGGGCATGTGCCCGAACTCGTGCACCACGAGGCCGCCGATGGTGTCGAAGTCCTCGTCCGAGAAATCGGTGTCGAAGTACTTGTTGAACTCGTCGACCGGCGTGAGGCTGCGCACCTGGAAGCGGTTCTTCTCCTGCCGCAGGATATAGGCGCCCTCGGCCTGGTCGTATTCGTCGTCGATGTCGCCCACGATCTGCTCGAGTGCGTCCTCGATGGTGACCAGCCCGGCGACGCCGCCGTATTCGTCCACCACGATCGCCATGTGATTGCGCGAGGCTTTGAATTCCTTGAGCAGCACGTTGACGCGCTTGGACTCCGGCACATAGACCGCCGACCGCAGCACGTCGCCGATCTCGAACTCGGCGCGCCCGCCGGGCGACTCGGCCAGCTGGAGCATGTCCTTGGCCAGCAGGATGCCGGCGACCTCGTCGCGCGATTCGCCGATCACCGGGAATCGCGAGTGGCCGGACTGGATCGCCGTGGCCAGCACCTCGGCGATGTCGGCGTCGGATTCGACCACCACCATCTGCGAGCGCGGGATCATGATGTCGCGCACCTGCAGCTCCGAGACCTTGAGCACCCCCTGCATCATCCAGAGCGCGTCCACGTCCAGCAGTTCGTTCTCCTGGGCTTCGGTGAGCACGGCCACCAGCTCGTCCCGATCGCGCGGCGGCCCGGCCAGGCTCATGCCGATCTGACGCAGCCAGTTGCCGCTGCTACTTCGGTTGGATTCCGATTCGTCGTCTTCGCTCATGCTCGTTCTGCGGCTACGGCCGCCCTCCTTGTGTCACCGGCCGTAGCGGCAGGTCAATCAGTCACGTTCGAGATAGGGGTCATCGTAGCCCAGCCGCGCCAGCACGCGGCGCTCGGTGGACTCCATGACATTCGCCTCATCGTCGCCGATATGATCGAAGCCGAGCAAGTGCAGGACACCGTGCACGACCATGTGCGCGACGTGGGCCGACAGCGTCTTGCCCTGGGCCTCGGCCTCGGCCTCGACCACCGGCGCGCAGATCACCAGATCGCCCAGCGCGGCGAAGCCCGGCAATCGCACGTCCGCAGGGAACGAGAGCACGTTGGTGGCGTACGGCTTGTCGCGATAGGCGCCGTTGAGGCGCGCGGATTCGGCCCGATCCACGATGTGCACGCCGAGCTCCACCGCGGTCTCGGCATCGAAGGCCGCGACGGCTTCGAGGGCGGCCGTGGCGGCCGTCTCGATGCGCGTGGGGTCGAAGGCGTCGCCGGCAGCACCCGCGCCGGCGACTTCGATGTCGAGCATCATCTCAGCCGCGACCGGACTCCGTGCCCTCGCCGTGCTCGGCGTCGTCGGCCCGGTCATAGGCCTGGACGATGCGCTGGACGAGCGGATGCCGGACGACGTCGCGCGCGGCGAAGCGGGTCACGCTGATGCCTTCGATGCCGCCGAGAATACCCACGGCGTGGCGCAGCCCCGAGCGCTTGGACGCGGGCAGATCGATCTGGGTCATGTCGCCGGTGACCACCGCGGTCGAGCCGAAGCCGATGCGGGTCAGAAACATCTTCATCTGCTCGACGGTGGTGTTCTGGGCTTCGTCGAGGATGATGTAGGCCTCGTTGAGGGTGCGCCCGCGCATGTAGGCCAGCGGCGCGATCTCGATCACCTGACGCTCGATCAGGCGGCCGACCCGATCGAAGCCGAGCATCTCGTAGAGGGCGTCGTAGAGCGGCCGCAGATAGGGGTCGATCTTCTGGGCCAGATCGCCGGGCAGGAAACCCAGACGTTCGCCGGCCTCCACGGCCGGGCGCACCAGCAGCAGGCGGCGCACGCGCTCGGCCTCCAGCGCGTCCACCGCCGCGGCCACCGCCAGAAAGGTCTTGCCGGTGCCGGCGGGGCCGATGCCGAAATTCAGATCATTGGCCTTGAGATTCGCCAGATAGCGGCGCTGATTGGGGCCCCGGCCGCGGATCAGCCCCGTGCGCGTCTTGATCACGATCTCGTCGCCGCCGTCGGCCGACTCGCCGCGCTCCTGCCGGGCCGAGCGGGCGACCACGTGCACGCTGTCGGGGGTGACCTCGCCGGCGGCGGTCGCCGCGTACAGTTCGTTGAGCGCATCGACCGCGGCCGCGGCGTCCGCCTCCGGCCCGGAGACCTGGAAATGGTGGCCGCGGTTGTGCACGCGCACGCCCAGGCTTTCCTCGATCACTCGGAGATGGCCGTCCTGGGCGCCGCAGAGGCGGGCCAGCCGCTCGGTATCCGGCGGCGCCAGCTCCAGCGTCTTGCGCACGCTGTCGTTCAAGGCGTAGGTCCCTTCACAGCCCGCATCAGACGACCGCCGCGAGTTCGGGCTCGCGGGTCGCGACCCGCCCGCGCAGCGAGTTGTCCAGCGCCTCGGTCACTTCGACTTCGACGAAATGCCCGACCATGCGCGGATGGCCGTCGAAGTTCACCCAGCGGTTGGAGTCGGTGCGGCCGGCCATCTGACCGCCGCCACGCTTGGATTCGCGCTCGACGAGTACGCGCTGGGTGGTGCCGACCATCGCCTGCATGTACTGGCGGTTGAAGTCGCCGATACGCGCCTGCAGGCGCGCCAGGCGTTCTTTCTTGACCTCGCGCGGGGTGTCGTCGGCCATATCGGCGGCCGGCGTACCGGGACGCTTGCTATAGACGAAGGAAAACGCGGCGTCGAAGCCGATGTCCTCGACCAGCTGCATGGTCTGCTCGAATTCTTCTTCGCCCTCGCCCGGATGGCCGACGATGATGTCGGTCGACAGGCTGATGTCCGGGCGCACCGCGCGCAGCTTCGCGATGCGCTCGCGGAAATGCTCGGCCGTGTAGCCGCGCTTCATCTGTGCGAGCACCGCGTCCGAGCCGGACTGCACCGGCAGGTGCAGATAGTTGGCCAGTTTCGGCACCCGCGCATACGCTTCGATGAGCGCATCCGAGAACTCCAGCGGGTGGCTGGTGGTATAGCGAATCCGCTCGATACCGTCGATCTCGGCCACGAACTCGACCAGCATCGCCAGATCACAGACCGAGCCGTCTTCCATCGGCCCGCGGTAGCCGTTGACGTTCTGGCCCAGCAGCGTGATTTCCTTGACGCCCTGCTCGGCAAGTTCCGCCACTTCGAGAATCACGTCGTCGAAGGGCCGGCTGATCTCTTCGCCACGCGTGTAGGGCACCACACAGAAGCTGCAGTACTTCGAGCAGCCTTCCATGATCGACACGAACGCGGTAGCGCCTTCGGCCTTGGCCGGCGGCATATGATCGAACTTGTCGATCTCCGGAAAGGCGATATCGACGATGCCGGCGCCGTTGTCCTGCACGGCGTCCAGCATCTCGGGCAGACGGTGCAGCGTCTGCGGGCCGAACACCATATCCACGTAGGGCGCGCGCTCGCGGATGGCGTGGCCTTCCTGCGAGGCGACACAGCCGCCCACGCCGATCACGATCTCGGGCCGGGCTTCCTTCAATTCGCGCCAGCGGCCGAGCTGCGAGAACACCTTCTCCTGTGCCTTCTCGCGCACGGAACAGGTGTTGAGCAGAATGATGTCAGCGGCTTCCGGGCTGTCCACGCGCTCGGCGCCGCGCTGCTTCGCGAGCACGTCGACCATCTTGGCCGAATCGTACTCGTTCATCTGGCAGCCCCAGGTCTGGACGAAGACTTTGGGTTGGGTCGCGCTGGTCATGGCCCGTCCGGCCCGATTCCGGGCGAATTCAAGCAAGCCGCATAGTGTAACGGATATCGCAAGGCGTTCGATCTATCGTAGCGGTTTCACTGGTCCGCCACCCAGGCGCCCTGACTCGAACGGGCGCGCAGAGCCTCCGGGTCGACAATATCCACGTCGTTGTGGCGTATGCGAATCACGCCATCGCGCTGCAGGCGCGTGAGCACACGGCTGACCGTTTCCAGGCGCATCGACAGAAAATTGGCCAGCTCCAGACGCTTCATGCTCAGCGACACCGGACTCGGCTCCAATCCACGCATTTCACGTCGACGGCTCAGGGTAAGCAACAGGCTGCAGATACGGCCCATGCTGTTCTTGCGCCCGAGCGTCAGCAGCAGCTTTTCTTCATCGGAAAGCGCCTGGCTCATCAACCGCATGAGCTGATGACGCAGACTCGGCAACTTGTCGACCAGCCGATCCAGACGCGCCACCGGTATACGACAGACGTGCGTGGGTTCGAGCGCCACCGCCGTGCAGTGGTGTTTCTGGTCGGCAAACCCGTCGAGGCCCAGCAGATCGCCGGGATAATAGAAACCCAGGATCTGTTCCAGCCCGTCCTCGTCGACGACGACGGTCTTCATCGAGCCGTCGCGAATGGCATAGATATCTTCGAGTGGGTCCCCCTGGACGAACAGTTCGTCACTGGCGCCGATCGGCACGCCGGTGCTCACCAGCCGCTCGAGTTCGAGGATGTCTTCGTGGCTCAGGCCGTAGGGCAAGCACAGATAGCGCAACGAGCAGTGACTGCAGGTTTCAGCCAACTGTTCGAGTTGTAGGGACGTTGCCACCATGCGCTCGCCTTGCATCCGGTTCGAAGTAACGCGCTCCACCGCGCTCAGCTTAGCCAATACGCAGAAACCTGCAGTTTTCGATGGCGCCCTGACTTCATTGCGGGGCAACTACTTGCCGACCAACAATCGGGACCGCGCCCGCTGTCGTTGACCTGGATCAAATAACGACTTTTACCGGCAAAGCAGCATCCCGGTGGCCGTCCAATGACTAGGAGAACCTCCCATGAACCGACTGTACCCGCCCGCGCTTGTCGCGGCCACCCTCGCAAGCCTGCCATTACCGCTATTCGCCCAGCCCGGCGCCGCAGAGGCCGGCGACTGGATCCTGCGCGGCGGGCTCACCTATGTCGCGCCCAACGACCACACATCGAGCCGCAACGGCGAGCTCGCGCCGGCGCTCGCCGGCACCGATGTCGCGGTGAGTTCCGAGCCGCAGTTCGGTGTCACCGCGGCGTATCTGCTGACCGACAACCTCGCGGTCGAGCTGCTGGCCGCCACCCCGTTCGAACACGACCTGACGCTGGCCGGCGGCGCGCTCGACGGCGTGCCGCTCGGCGATATCAAGCACCTGCCACCCACCTTGAGTTTGCAGTACCGCTTCGATACCGAGTCGGCGATCACGCCCTATGTCGGGCTCGGCCTGAACTACACGTTCTTCTTTTCGGAGGATGTATCCGATCAGGCACGGGCTCTTAGTGTCCAGCATATCAAGCTCGACGACTCCTTCGGCCCCGCGGCCCAGGTCGGGCTCGACTACGCGCTCACCGATCACTGGCTGATCAGTGCCGACGTGCGTTATCTGCACATCCAAACCACGGCCGAACTGCGCACGGCCACCGGTACGACCCATGTGGATGTCGATATCGATCCCTGGGTTTACACGCTCGCGGCGGGCTATCACTTCTAGCTGGCGCAAGCGCGGCAAACCGGATTTGATCTGGATCAACCGCCGAGGCCGGCGCCCAGCCTAGTCTGGCGCCGGCGCTCTCCAAAGCATCGTTTCTTCGAGCCCATCGACGCTGCAACCATGTCCACAAGTAACCCATCCGCTGCCTGGCTCAAGGCCGAAAGCGAGGTCGTACGTCGCCCGGTCGGCCGCGCCATCGCGATCGAAAGCCTGGGCGGCGGCCTGCTCATCGCCCAGGCCGCGGTGCTCGCGCACGTCGCGAACGCGGTTATCTTCGCGGGCGCAGCGCTGGCCGACGTCACTGCCTGGCTGTTTGCTTTTCTGGCGCTCATCGCGCTGCGCGCCCTGCTCGCCTACGCCGGCGAACGCGCGCGTTTCGAGGCCGCCGCGACCATCAAGACCGCAATCCGCGATCGGCTTTTTCGCCAGATCGAAGCGCTCGGCATCGTCTGGCAACGGCGCATGGCCAGCGGCGATGTGGTGGAAACGCTCACCGACGGCGTGGAAAAACTCGAGGCGTACTACGGGCGCTATCTGTCGCAGACCGCGATCGCAGTGCTGTTGCCGATCGCGATCCTCGCGGTGATCACGCCCATCGATTGGCTGTCCGGGCTGGTCCTGCTGGCCACCGCGCCCCTGATCCCGGTGTTCATGATCTTCATCGGCAAGGGCGCCGAAAAGCTCAACCAACGCCAGTGGCGCCGGCTCGGGCTGCTGTCGGGGCATTTTCTCGACGCGCTGCAGGGCCTGACCACGCTGCGCATCTTCAACCTCGGCGCGCGCGAGTCGCGGCTGATCGAGCGCCTGTCCGACGACTACCGCCGCAGCACGATGGCCGTGTTGCGTATCGCGTTCCTGTCGTCGCTGGTGCTGGAATTTCTGGCCACGGTGAGCATCGCCCTGGTCGCCGTGCTGATCGGGTTCCGCCTGATGTGGGGCCAGCTCGGCTTTGAGGCGGGTTTTCTGGTGCTGCTGCTCGCCCCCGAGTTCTATCTACCGCTGCGCAATATGGGCAGTGTCTACCACGCCCGCATGGAAGCGATCGCCGCCGCCGAGCGCATGGTCGAGATCTTCGATGCGCCCACCCTCGAATGGCAGGGCACGCGCCGCGATGTGTTCGCCGCGGCGCCGCCGCGCCTGACGTTGGCCGGTCTGACCTATACCTATCCCGACAACGACGCCCCGGCGCTGGCCGGTATCGATCTCGCTATCGCGCCCGGTGAAACCATCGCGGTCGTGGGCGCCTCCGGCGCGGGCAAGAGCACGCTCGCGCTGGCCCTGCTCGGGCTGATCAAGGCCGACCACGGCGATCTTCGTATCGACGAAGTGCCGCTGGCCGATATCGCGATCGAGGCCTGGCACGAACAGCTGGCCTGGGTGCCACAACAGCCTCGGCTGTTCCACGCCAGCGTGCGTGACAATCTTCGTGTCGGCGGTGTGTCGGCCGACGATACGGCGCTCTGGGCCGCGCTCGAGCGCGCCCAGGCGCGTGACTTCGTCGCTGCCCTGCCGCAGGGCCTGGATACGCCGATCGGTGAACGTGGCCTGCGGCTATCCGGCGGCCAGGCCCAGCGCCTGGCCATCGCCCGGGCCTTCGTGCGCGACGCGCGTTTCGTGGTAGTCGACGAGATCAGCGCGCATCTGGACGCCGACAACGAGCGCCGTCTGATCACGGCACTGGCCGCCCTGGCCCGGGGCCGCACGATGGTGCTCATCGCCCACCGGCTGGCCAGCGTCATTCATACCGATCGTATCGTGGTGATGGATCGCGGGCGCATCGTCGAACAGGGCAGCCATGCCCAATTGCTTGCGCGCGGCGGCATCTATGCGCGTCTGGCCGCGGGTGCCGCGATGCTGGCCGCATGATGCACCGTCCCCGGAGTCTCGGCAGCGATCTACGCTGGTGGTGGCGTCATGCGCGCCCCTACGCCGGCTGGTTTGCGCTCGGTATCGGTGTATCGATCGTCACCGTGTCGGCCAATATGGCGCTGCTCGCCGTCGCGGGCTGGTTCATCGCCAGCATGGCCGCGGCCGGGCTGGCCGGCGTGGATATGAATTATTTCACCCCGGCGGCGATGATTCGCGGGCTGGCCATCACCCGCACCGGCGGGCGCTACCTCGAGCGGTTGATCACCCACGACGCCACGCTGCGCCTGCTCACCGGCCTGCGGGTGTGGTTCTATCGCCAGATCGAGCCGCTGTCGACGGTCGACCTGCACAACGGTGATCTGCTGGCGCGGGTGCGCTCGGATATCGACACGCTCGATCATGTCTATCTGCGCCTGGTTGCCCCGGTCATTGTCGGCCTGGTGTGTCTGGCCGGCGCAGGCGCGGTGATGTGGCTGTACAGCCCCGTGGTCGCATTGGTGAATCTCATTTTGCTCGGCATCGCGGGCGTCGCGCTGCCGGGACTGGTCTGTCATCTGGGCCGTCGCCCGGGTGCGGCCGCGGTCGATGATGCTGCACGACTCAAGGCGGCCTCGGTCGACTGGGTGGAAGGCCTCGGCGAGCTGACGGTGTTCGGCGCGGCGGCGGCCCGACGCACGGCCATCGGGGCGCTCTCGCGCGACTGGATCGCGCGCCAGCGAACGCTGTCGCGGCTCAACGGCCTGTCGAGCGCCGGCGTGCTGCTACTCACGAATCTGGCGATCGCCGGCACGGCGGCCGTCGTCGTCCCGCTGATCCGCAGCGGCGCGCTGCAGGCGGTGGACTTCGCCCCGCTGGTGATGCTCGTGATGGGTTGCTTCGAGGCCGTCGCACTCATGCCCGGGGCCTGGCAGTCGCTCGGCCAGGTGCGCGCCGCGACCGCGCGGCTGCGCGCGTTCGAGCATCGCGAACCGGCCGTTGCCGAGCCGGCCGACCCCGCACCCGCGCCGGCCAGCGACGCAATTCGGTTCGAGCACGTGGGTGCACGCTACGAGGCCACCGGCGCCTGGGCCCTGCAGGGCGTCAGCCTCGATATCACGCCCGGAGAGCACATCGCCATCGTCGGGCCCAGCGGCGCGGGCAAGTCGACGTTCGTGAATCTGCTGCTGCGTCTCGCCGACATCCAGCAAGGCGACATTGTCTGGGACGACCGCTCGCTCTCGGCGTACCGCGCCGCCGATCTGCGCGCACGTATCGCCGTCGTGCCGCAGCGCGTGTATCTGTTCCATACCAGCGTGCGCGAAAACCTGCTGGTGGGCGGGCCGCAAGCCACGGCACAACGGATGATCGCCGCGGCACGGATCGCCGGTATCCACGACGACATCGCGGCCCTGCCGGAGGGCTATGACACGATCGTGGGTGAAGAAGGCCTGCGCCTGTCGGGCGGTCAGATCCGGCGCATCGGTATCGCCCGGGCGCTGCTGCGCGACGCGCCCATGGTGATTCTCGACGAGCCGTTCGAAGGCCTTGACGCGGCCACCGCGGCGCGCCTCTGGGCGCGCCTGGAACGCCACCTGGCCGACAAGACGCTCATCGTGATCTCGCACGACATGGCTCGCGTACGTGCTTTCGCCCGGGTGCTCGTGTTCGAAAACGGCCGGCTGGTCGCCGACGGGGACCCCGCCACGCTCGCCGAGCGCTGCGATACCTACCGGCGCTTGACCCGGGCGCACTTCGCCCGCGACCTGCCGCCGGTGTCTGCACCCGCAAGCGCACCCCTGTCGATACGACGTCTCGCATGAGCCATCGACGCGCCCTCGATCGGCATTTGATCCAAATCAACGAGCGCTACGAACCGCCCGACTAATCTTCCCAAAGCCAAACCCGTCTGGTCGCCCCGACCGCCCGACAACGAGCTTCGACCCATGCAGGAACTGGAAACCGTCATCGCGCTCTCCCGCACGCAGTTCGCGGCGACCGCGCTCTATCACTATCTGTTCGTACCGCTCACGCTTGGCCTGTCCGTGCTGCTGGCAACGATGGAAACCATCTATGTCATCAGCGGCCGCGAGGTCTACCGCCAGATGACCCAGTTCTGGTCGAAGCTGTTCGCGATCAACTTCGCGCTTGGCGTGGCCACCGGTCTGACCATGGAGTTCGAGTTCGGCACC
This sequence comes from Salinisphaera orenii subsp. halophila YIM 95161, assembly GCF_003732545.1. Lineage (GTDB taxonomy): Bacteria > Pseudomonadota > Gammaproteobacteria > Nevskiales > Salinisphaeraceae > Salinisphaera > Salinisphaera orenii_A. The sequence continues at coordinate 63,228 of NZ_AYKF01000001.1, forward strand.
AACTGGTCGACGTACTCCCACTTCGTCGGCGACATCTTCGGCGCGCCGCTGGCGATCGAAGGGCTGATGGCGTTCTTCCTGGAATCGACGTTCGTCGGCCTGATGCTGTTCGGCTGGGACAAGCTCTCGCGCGGCAAGCACCTGCTCGTGACTTACATGGTCGCGCTCGGTTCGAATCTGTCGGCGCTCTGGATTCTCGTGGCCAATGCTTACATGCAGCATCCGGTCGGCTCGGAATTCAATCCGGCCACCATGCGCATGGAGCTGGAAAGCTTCACGGCGCTGTTCTTCAGCCACGAGGCCCAGGCCAAGTTCGTGCACACGAGCGTGGCCGGTTTTCTCACCGCGGCCATCTTCGTAATCGGCATCAGCGCGTTCTACATGCTGCGCAAGCGCCATATGGCGGTCGCGGTGCGCTCGTTCCGGGTCGCGGCCCTGTTCGGCGTATTCGCGAGTATCGGCGTGATCTGTCTGGGCGACGCGCTCGGCTTCATCAGCGGCGAAGGCCAGCCGAACAAGCTGGTTGCCATGGAAGGCCTGTGGGAAACCGCCGAGGCGCCGGCCGGCTTCAACGTGATCGCCTGGCCGGATCAGGAGGCGATGGAAAATCGCTTCGCACTACAGATTCCCTACGTGCTCACACCGCTGGTCACACACAGCTTCGACGGGACCATTACCGGCGCGCGCGATCTCGTACACCGTGCCGAGGTTCGAATCCGCGACGGGATTCCGGCGCTGGTCGCCCTCGAGACGCTTAGCGACAACCCGAACGATCGCGACGCCCTGCGTACGTTTCGCATTCACGGCGACAACCTCGGCTATGCCTTGTTGGTCAAACGCTATGCGCCCGATGTCACTCAGGCCACGCCGGAACAGATCACGCAGGCCGCACGCGACACGATCCCGCCCGTGGGGCCAGTGTTCTGGTCGTTCCGGATCATGATCGCCGCGGCCTTTTTGATGCTGGGTTTTCTAATTCTGGCCACGATCTATTCGCTGCGCGGCCAGATCACCGAAAAACGAACCTTCCTGAAAATCGCGCCCTGGATGATTCCGGTGCCCTTCATCGCCAACGAGGCCGGCTGGGTGGTCGCCGAGCTCGGTCGACAGCCGTGGACGGTCTACGGCCAGCTGCCGACCTGGATCTCGGCGTCGACTCATTCCGTCGGCTACATGATCTTCTCGCTGGTGGGCTTCGTGGCGATCTACACCATCTTCATCATCGTGGAAATGTTCCTGATGGTGAAATTCATCCGCAAAGGCCCGGACGACGGACCGCTACCGCCCGCCGAGCCCGCCGTCGCCGCCCCCGGTCACACGTCCCAGTGGAGCCAAGCCTAAGCCATGGAAATCTACATCGTTCTCAAGCTCGTCTGGTGGGCACTGCTCGGCGTACTGCTCATCGGCCTGGCGGTCATGGTTGGCATGGACATGGGCGTGGGCGCCGGCCTGCGCTACCTCGGCCGCACCGACCGCGAACGCCGCACCGTGATCAACATGATCGCGCCGCACTGGGACGGCAACCAGGTCTGGTTCATCCTCGGCGGCGGCGCCGTGTTCGCGGCCTGGCCGACGATCTACGCGACCGCCTTCTCCGGCTTGTATGTCGTCATGCTGGTGCTGCTGTGGAGCATGATCGTGCGCCCGCTGGGCTTCGAATACCGCAGCAAACTGCCCTCGCAGCGCTGGCGCAATCTCTGGGACGTGACGCTTTTCATTTCCGGCGCGGTGCCGATGATCGTGTTCGGCGCGGCCATGGGCAACATGCTGCGCGGCGTGCCGTTTCACTTCGAGTGGAACATGGTCTCCTACTACACCGGCAGCTTCATCGCACTCTTCAACCCGTTCGCGGTGCTTTGCGGGCTGATGTCGATCGCGCTCGCTCTCTATCAGGGCGGCGCGATGGTGATGAACCGCGGTACCGGCGTCATCCGCGAGCGCGCCTGCAATCTACTCACGATGGCCGGGCTTGGAGCACTCGTACTGTTCACGGTTTGCGGGCTGTGGGTATGGCTCATGCCCGGCTACGTGCTCACCGGCGGCGCCGAGCCGGCCGGCCCGGCCATGCCGCTGCGCAAGACCGTCCAAAAGGTGTCCGGCGCCTGGCTGAACAATTTCGCCGCCTACCCGCTGCTATGGCTGGTCCCGGGGCTGGTCTATGCGGGCGTGCTTGCGGGCATCGCATGCGCCCGTCGCGGCCTGTCTCATGTCGCCTGGTGGCTGGGGGCGCTGGCCTGGGCGGGCACGATCGGCACCGTGGGTACCGCGATGTTTCCGTTTCTCATGCCCTCGTCGACGAACCCCGGCCATAGCCTGACCGTATGGGACGCCTCCTCGAGCGCGACGACGCTGGGCTGGATGCTGGCGTTCACCGCCATCTTCATTCCGATCGTGGCGGTCTATACCAGCTGGGCGTTCTGGGTCATGCGCGGCAAGGTCACGCCCGAGACCATCGAACACGACGAACACGCCTACTAGCGCCTGTCAGGAGCATCTCATGAAAAACATTCTGCTGTTCGCGTTCTGGTTCCTTGTCGGCCTGATCACTCTGTTTCTGGCCATCGTCCTCGGCGAAGCCGGCGCATGGTATCTCGCCTGGGTGCTGGGCACGGTGATGATGATTCTCATCGCGGCCACCGGCACCGTGATTCTCGAGGTCGACGACGAACAAGATCGACCGTACTGACCGCGTCTTCGGCAGGGGGAGGCCGGGGTCGGCGGCGCAACGCGCCGTCGGCCCTTTTTTCGTGCGAATCGCAATATCTTCAATACCTTGAAAACCGGCTGTCTTAGCCGCGATGCGGGATTGATCCATATCAAGTCGCCGGCGGTGCAATCGCGCCAGACTCTTCTCGGACACACACACCGAAGAGAACGACATGCCGCGGACCATTCTCATACCGCTGGATCTCAATCAGGACGCTGCATTCGACAGCGTGTTCGCTGCCGCTAAAAACGTCGCCGGCGACGAATTCCCGAACCTGATCCTGCTGACCGTCATTCCCGAAATCGACGTCGGCGATTTTCCCTATGTCGACAAAGAATACGTACGCGATCTCGGCGAAAGCGCGCGCAGCCAGCTCGAACGCATCGGCCGGGAACGCCTGGGCGACAGCGCCGACTGGCAGATCGATATCCGGGTCGGCCCAATTGCGCGAACCATCGTGCTACGCGCCGATCACTTCGACGCCGACCTCATCGTGATGGCGTCGCACAACCCGGTGTTCTGGGATGTATTGCTCGGCAGCACCGCCAGCCAGGTCGTCAAGCACGCGCGCCACTCGGTGCTGATCGTGCGCCAGACGCAATCCGCGAAGACGCCGAACACCGAAGATACGAGTCGAGACGCCCTCGCCGGATGATGCCGATCCACCATCATCTGGCAGGCCGAGGGACCCGGATGAGAAGCACATATTCGTTCCGGCCAACGACCGCGTAATGCGAAGTTCAATCGCATCCGCTTCGTCAGTACGCGGTACTCGCGCGCCGGTATTCCCCCGCGCTGTCTTGGCTGGAAGTTGCGAAGGGCGCACAAGCCATGTCTTTTGCCGCGTCATCGACCCCCAGCCGCAAGCACGCCGAAGCGCAAAGCGTGGTCATCGCCAGGAAATGGAGCACGTCGACGACGTGGACCGGGAAAACACGGCAGAGATCGACCTGACAGCGCGGACTACCCCGCCCATTTCCACGAATTCCATATCCAGAAGAATCATCCAGCCATTAATTCATACCTTTCATCTTTAGAACAAATCGAATAACCGAAAAACAGGGCAACCCAATGAAAAAAAGGATATTGATTCCGATAGACCTCGAGCACGAGCCCGTCTTCGACGGACTGTTTGCTACAGCCTTGGAGTTTCTCGATCCCGACACTAGCGAGATAATGCTCCTCACCATCGTGCCGCAGCTTCATCTTGGCTATTTCCCTTCCATAGAACACCGCTACATGCAAAAACTCATTGCAGAAACCCAGCGGCGGCTTGACGCCCTGGGCCATGAACGCCTTGGCGATGGTTACAATTGGCAGACACAAGTAGAAGCGGGCGATCCGAAAAAGCGGATCCTCAATAGCGCAGATGCACAAAATGTGCAACTAATCGTTTTGGCCTCGCATAATCCGCGCAATTCGGACATTATCTTTGGCAGCGTGGCCGCTTACGTCGTGCGCCATGCACACCGATCAGTTCTAGTGGTTCGATAACCCCTGGCTTAGCCGATAGCTGGGCACCATGAATATTCAGTGACTTCGTTGAGGTGGGCGCGTGCATCCCGGAATAGCTTCAACGCACACTCTCTCCCCGGCTCTTCGATAGATGAGCCACTGGTGCATTCGTGCCTTAAGAATCAAATCATAAGATGACTGCAACACCTGTCCTACGAGAGGTTGGCTGCGGCGCTTACCTAGGCCCGGGGCCCGAGGCCGGCTTTAACGGTGGCGGCGCACCGCATGAACGGCGCCGCGCTGTACCACGCTGATGGTGCTTGTCGGGGCGACTGGCACGCAGATCCTGAAGGTGGGCGATGATCGGCAAGACCGATATCGCGACCGGGGCCGAAAGCCGACCGCGCGGGGCGCTGTCGGCTTTTCGTTCAGACTCGACTGGTCCGGGCCAAAGATTGCCTTCCTCGTCGGTACTACGCGACGCGTCGGCCTCCTTATCGGATCGATACGATTGATCTATATCAAATGGTCGCCACCCCAAGCGAGTCATGCTTCTCCTCGACACATACGCATCAGGAGATCGACATGTCGCAGACCATTCTCATCCCCCTGGACCTCGACCAGCCTGCCGTGCTGGACAGTGTATTCGCGGCCATCAACAACATTGTAGGCACGGAATCCGCCCGGTTGATTCTGCTTACCGTGATTCCTCAAGCCGAAGTCGGCGACTTTCCTTACGTGGGTACCGAATACGTCAAGAAACTTGGCGAGAGCGCACAGAATCAACTCCTGCGCATCGGCGCGGATCGCCTCGGCGACACCCTCGAATGGCAGGTCGATGTCCGCGTGGGTCCGGTTGCACGAACCATCGTACGGCGTGCCGATCACTTCGATGCCGACCTGATCGTGATGGCGTCGCACAACCCGGTGTTCTTGGACGTACTGCTGGGCAGCACCGCGCGCGACGTCGTCAAGCACGCGAGGCGTTCCGTGCTCATCGTACGTCAGGCCGAGGCCGAGGCAGCGCCTGCGTTCGACGAGGTCAGCCACGATGCCCTGGCCGATTGAATTCGATCCGACCAAGCCGCACGCGGAGAGTTCATGATGAAAAATCGAATACTCGTACCGATCGACCTGTCGCATGATGCGGCGTTCGACCTGATCTTTTCCGCTACCAGTACACTCGCGCGACAGCATTCAGCCATATTGCACCTCGTCACGGTGGTCCCCGCCGAACTGGCGGCCTGGCCATATGTGCCGCGCGGTTTGGTGGATGACGCCCGAAAGCAGGCCGAAACCCAGATCTCCGACATCGCCGCGCTTGAATACCCCGAGGACGTGACCTGGGAAAGCGAAGCGATCGTGGGACCGATCGCATCGACGATCATCCAGCGCGCAACCGATCTCGGCGCCGGGCTCATCGCCATAGCCTCGCACGACCCGAAATTGACCAGCCTGCTGCTCGGTGGCACCGCCGATCGCGTGGTACGACGTGCACATTGCACCGTGCTGGTACTGCGCTCCAGCCAAGGCTGGAACTGGTCGAACTAGACGGATCCGCTGCGCCGCGCCCGGCTGACTCAGACGGGCGCATTTCTTCAGGGCTCCTGAATAGCTTGCTGCCAGCCACCATCCGGCGCGCGTTCGAACAAATAGCGTGGCCGTGCCCGATGCCATCCGGTCGACCAGAACTCCAGGCGCGTTGGCAACAGGCGATAGCCGATCCAGTTGTCGGGCTGCGGTATGCGTTCAAAGCTGTAGCGGTCACGCGCCTGCTTCAGCCGAGCATCGAACGCGTCGAGATCGCCGAATACCGCATGCTGATCGGAACTACATGCCACCAGCGTGCTTTCGCGCGATCGCTGTGACCAGAGCCGCTGCGCGGCCGCATCCTCGAGAACCTCGACAACGCCCTCGACATTCACCTGCTGCTGAAGGCCGCGCCAGAAGAAACAAAGCGCGGCATGAGGATGCCAGCGCAGCTGTACGCCCTTGCCGGCACGGGCGTTTACAAAGAACACGAGGGCATCGTCATCGAGCTGTACATAGACGGTCCGGACACTCGGCCGCGACAGGCACGGATCGACGGTGGCGAGCGTCGCAGCGTGGGCATCGCGCTCCCCTCCCGCCCTGGCCGACTCGATCCAGTCCGCCAGATGACGAATCGGGTCGGAGATTTTGCAAGCGTTCATGGCAGAACATTTCGCTGGGGAAGAACCGAAACGCGATTCTCGATCATCCCGGGCCTGGACCGTTTGATATGCATCAATCGCGGCCCAACGAAAAAAGCCCTCGCGGGCGAGGGCTTTCTATACGTGGGCCGCAGCGTCGGCCTAGAATGGGATATCGTCGTCCAAGTCCTCGTCGAACCCGGGATCGCCCGCCGGCTGACGTTGCGGCTGCTGATGCTGGGGCTGGCTCTGGCCACCGCCGTCGCCGCCGGAAGGCTGGCGCTGCTGGCCGCCTCCGCCACCACCGCCGAAGGGCGCGCTGCCGCCACCCTTGGAGTCGAGCATCTGCATCTCGTTGGCGACGATCTCGGTGGTGTAGCGATCCTGGCCGTCCTGACCCTGCCACTTGCGGGTCTGGATGCGCCCTTCCACGTACACCTTGGAACCCTTGCGCAGGTATTCGCCGGCCACTTCGGCCAGCCGCGCGAAGAACACCACGCGGTGCCATTCCGTACGCTCCTGCATCTCGCCGGAGCTCTTGTCGCGCCAGCTGTCCGAGGTCGCGACATTGATGTTCGTGACCGCGGTACCGCCCGCGGTGTAACGCGTCTCCGGGTCGGCCCCCAGATTGCCGACGATGATCGCCTTGTTCACGCCCCTGCTTGCCATAACACGCTCCGTCGATGATTGCCTGTCGCGCCGGTATCAGGCCTGCGCCGGTCGCTGGGCGAACCGTGCGAGATCGTCTTCGCCGACGACCGCGCTGTCCACCTTGAGATAGATTACGCCATCCTCGGGCACGGCGACGGCCTCGATCACGCCGGGTTCCGCCCGCAGACGGTCGGCCCTGTCCCGCGCCGCGTCCGGCTCCATGTCGGCCACGTTGACCATGTGACTCTTGGCGAAACGCGGTGGCGTCATGGTGACCGCCACGAAGAACCAGATCAACGCCGCGAGGGCGGAGAAGATGAACACGCCCTCGGGGCCGTCCAGACCGTAGGCCCAGCCGCCGACCGTGCCGCCGATGAAGATGCCGAAGAACTGGGAGCTGGAATAGACCCCCATCGCGGTCCCCTTGGCCTCGGCCGGCGCGACCTTGGAGATGAGCGACGGCAGGCTCGCCTCCATGATGTTGAAGGCGGCGAAGAACAGGGTGAGGACCACCACCAGCTCGACCAGGCTGGCGTGCCAGATCAGCAGCGCGACCTGGGTGAGGCCGAGCGTGACGATGGCGCCGACGAAGACCGCCTTCATCTGCCGCTTGGCCTCGGCGAGGATGATCATCGGCACCATGATCACGACCGAGGCCGCCAGCACCGGCAGCCACACCATCCACTGCCGCGACTGGGGGATGCCGATGATGTCGTGAAGGACATTGGGCAACGCGATGAAGCTGGCGGTGAGAATCGCGTGGAGGGCGAAGATGCCAAAATCCAGCCGCAGCAGCTGGGCGTCGCCCAGCACGCGCGAGAACAGCGCCGGCACGGTGCCCGTGTCTCGGTGGCTCTTGAGCTGCGCGGGCTGCGGCGTCACGCCGAACAGCACGCCGATGCCGGCCACCGCCATCAGGGCGGTCAGCCAGAAGATCCCCGGCACCCCGATCACCGCGTCCAGCAGCGGCCCCAGCACCAACGACAGCGCGAACGACAGACCGATGGTCATGCCGATGATCGCCATGGCCTTGGTGCGCTCGGTTTCCCGGGTCAGGTCCGCGCCGAGGGCCAGGATGACCGAGCCCACCGCGCCCGCGCCCTGCAGAACGCGCCCGAGGATCACGCCGTGGATGGTGCCCGACATCGCGGCGACCACGCTGCCGGCGGCGAAGATCAGCAGGCCGATCGTGATCATGCGCTTGCGGCCGATGCGATCGGAGAGCATCCCGAAGGGAATCTGCAGCAGCGCCTGGGTGAGCCCGTAGGCGCCCAGCGCGAGGCCCACGGTCAGCGGCGTCGAGCCGGCCAGGTGCTCGGCGTAGAAGGTGAACACCGGATAGATCATGAACAGCCCGAGCATCCGCAGGGAGAAGATGCCTGCGAGAGAGAACGCTGCCCGGGTCTCGGTGCTGGTCATAGGGCGCCCTGGTGGAGCGTGATGGGTTCAGGGCCGGACTACGCATCGGCGAACGATCGCGACGCGCACCGCCGGCTCCACCGCCCGCCTCGGCTCGAAGTGCGGGCGGGCATCGACACCGCCTGAAGCGACGCCGCCGAACGGTCGCGGAGTCTAGCACAGCGCCGTCTCGGCCGGCCTTGTGTAATGGATTTTCGGCGCCACGTATACTCGCCCTCTTGATCTTTGCCCGGTGGTCTTTTCCGCATGGAAAGCCATATCCGCATACGCGGCGCGCGCACGCACAATCTCGTCAATGTCGACGTCGACCTGCCCCGCGATCAGTTGATCGTGATCACGGGCCTGTCCGGCTCCGGCAAGTCGTCGCTCGCCTTCGACACCATCTACGCCGAGGGCCAGCGGCGCTACGTCGAATCGCTGTCGGCGTACGCGCGCCAGTTCCTGTCGATGATGGAGAAGCCGGACCTGGACTCGATCGAGGGCCTGTCGCCGGCGATCTCCATCGAGCAGAAATCGACCTCGCACAACCCGCGCTCCACGGTCGGCACGGTCACCGAGATCCACGACTATCTGCGCCTGCTGTTCGCCCGCGCCGGCACGCCCTTCTGCCCGAAGCACGGCGAACCGCTGGCCGCGCAGAGCGTGTCGGAGATGGTCGATCAGACGCTGACCAAGGAGGCCGAATCGGCCTGGATGCTGCTCGCCCCGGTGATCCGCTCGCGCAAGGGCGAGCATCGCGAGATCTTCGAGCAGATGCGCGGCCAGGGCTTCGTGCGCATGCGCGTCGACGGCGAAATCATCGAGCTCGACGAAGGCGTGCCGGAGCTTGACCCCAAGAAGAAGCACGATCTGGAAGTGGTGGTCGATCGCTTCAAGGTGCGCGACGGCATCCAGCAGCGTCTGGCCGAATCGTTCGAGACCGCGCTGCGGCTGTCCGAGGGCATCGCCTGGATCATGCCCTGGCGCGGCGAAGGCGAGCCGGAGGTGTTTTCCTCGCAGTTCGCCTGCCCGGCCTGCGGCTACTCGATCAACGACATGGAGCCGCGGCTGTTTTCCTTCAACTCGCCGCACGGCGCCTGCTCCGGCTGCGACGGGCTGGGCTCGCAGAGCGTGTTCGACGTCGACCGCGTAATCACCGACGACAGCCTGAGTCTGGCCGGCGGCGCGGTGCGCGGCTGGGATCGCCGCAATCCCTATTTCTTCGGCCTGATCGAATCGCTGGCCGAGACCTACGACTTCGACGTCGACCAGCCCTGGCACGATCTGCCGGAGCAGGCCCGGCAGGTGATCCTGCACGGCTCGGGCGGCAAGAAGATCGAGTTCCGCTACGTCAACGCCCGCGGCAACACGCGCCGGCGCCGGCATGCCTTCGAGGGCGTGCTAGACAACATGCAGCGCCGCTACGCCGAGACCGATTCCATGGCCGTGCGCGAGGAGCTGGCCAAGTATCTGTCCGACAAGCCCTGCCCCACCTGCAACGGGGCGCGGCTCAACGAGGCGGCCCGGCACGTCCGGGTGGCCGACCGCACGCTGCCCGATATCAACGCCGCGAGCATCGCCGAGGCCCACGAGATCACCGAGCATCTGGACATCCCGGGCCACCGCGCCGAGATCGCCCGGCCGATCCTCAAGGAGATCAACCAGCGCCTGCGTTTCCTGCTGGACGTCGGCCTCGACTATCTGACCCTGTCGCGCAGCGCGGAGACGCTGTCCGGCGGCGAGGCCCAGCGCATCCGGCTGGCCAGCCAGATCGGCGCCGGCCTGGTCGGCGTGATGTACGTGCTGGACGAGCCCTCGATCGGCCTGCACCAGCGCGACAACCGGCGCCTGCTGAACACGCTCGAGCGGCTGCGCGACCTCGGCAACACCGTGATCGTGGTCGAGCACGACGAGGACGCGATCCGCGAGGCCGACTACGTCGTCGACATGGGCCCGGGCGCCGGCGACCACGGCGGCCACGTCATCGCCCGCGGCACGGCCGCGGAGATCGAGGCCAGCGAGGACTCGCTGACCGGGCAGTACCTGTCGTCGCGGCTGACACTGCCCATACCGGCCGAGCGCGTGCGCTACGACAGCGCTCGCGAGATCCGCATCCAGGGCGCGCGCAGCAACAACCTCAAGAACGTCTCCACCAGCCTGTCCATGGGGCAGCTGACCTGCATCACCGGCGTCTCCGGCTCGGGCAAGTCCACGCTGATCAACGAGACGCTGTTCCCCGCCGCCGCGCGTCAGGTCAACCGCGCCGTGGCCCGGGCCGCGCCGGTGACCGCGATCGAGGGTCTGGAGCATCTGGACAAGGTCATCGACATCAACCAGGCACCGATCGGGCGTACGCCGCGCTCCAACCCGGCCACCTACACCGGCCTGTTCGGCACCATCCGCGAACTGTTCGCCAACACCCCCGAGGCGCGGGCCCGCGGCTACAAGCCGGGCCGGTTCTCGTTCAACGTCAAGGGCGGACGCTGCGAGACCTGCCAGGGCGACGGCGTGATCAAGGTGGAGATGCATTTCCTGCCGGACATCTACGTCACCTGCGAAACCTGCCACGGCGCCCGCTACAACCGCGAGACGCTCGAGGTCCACTACAAGGGCAAGACCATCGCGGACGTGCTCGACATGCGGGTAGAGGCCGCGCTGGATTTCTTCTCGCCGGTGCCGAGCCTCAGGCGCAAGCTCGAAACGCTGATGGACGTGGGCCTGTCCTACGTCAAGCTGGGCCAGAACGCGACCACCCTGTCCGGCGGCGAGGCCCAGCGAATCAAGCTCGCGCGCGAGCTGTCCAAGCGCGACACCGGCCGCACGCTCTACCTGCTCGACGAGCCCACCACCGGCCTGCACTTCCACGACATCAAGCAGCTGCTGGCGGTGCTGCTGCGCCTGCGCGAGGCGGGCAACGCGGTGGTCGTGATCGAACACAACCTGGACGTGATCAAGACCGCCGACTGGCTGATCGATCTGGGGCCCGAGGGCGGCGACGGGGGCGGCGAGATCATCGCCACCGGTACGCCCGAGGACGTGGCCGCGGTCGAGGCCTCCCATACCGGACGCTTCCTCAAGCCGATGCTGGGCGCGACCCGGCCGGGCACCGGCCACAACACCAGCGGTGACGACAAGCCCACCGGCCTGCCGCCCCGGAAGGACCGCAACCAGAGCAAGACGTCCCAGACACGCAAGCGCAGCGCCACGGGCGCGAGCAGCACCCGCGGCAAGCGACACACCTCGACCTGAGCGGCGGCCGGCGCGCGGACGCGTCTCGCGCGCACGCCGGCCTGACACGACCGAGACGCTACGCCGGCAGGGGCGGCGTGTCGGCAGAGCCGCCACGGTGCCCGCATCGCGAGGCGGCGAACCGAACAGCGGCGCCGGAGAGCCACAGCCTGTCGAGGCACCGGGGCGTTCAGCTCCGGGCGCCTCGGACGCGCATCGCACGAGTCGCCAAGGCCATGGCCGCGGGCCCGCGCCACAGTCGGTACGAGCGGCGAACCGTCCGCCGGCGACGACGGCTCGCCCCGCCCGATTCAGTCGGCGTCGGTCAGGTCGACCCGGAACGTCAGCCGATAATCCTCGCCGGTCTCGCGGACCGTGAACATGAAGTCGAAACGGTACTCGCCCGGCACCGCGATGTTCTCGGCAATGGTCGCGAACGCGAGCGAGTCGCCGGCCACGACCGTGTCGCCGCTGGCCAGGCCGTCGACGGACAGGTCAGGCTCGTTGCCGTCACTCGTGCTGCGCACGACCTCGTAGCGAAGATCGTCGATCGTGTAAGCCTGACCGACCGCCTCCAGGCGGAAGCGACCGACACGGAGGCTCCCGAGCGTATTCGCGCCATCCGGAATCTCGGTGATGGTCAGCTGCGACGCGAAGATGTTGGCGTCGATAGCCGTATAGTCGGGCGATCCGTCGACCGGATTACCGCGGTCTACGGACAACACCAGAACCGGCCCGGCGCTGACCGTCGCACGATCGGTATCGCTCGCCTGGCCGTCCGAGACCGTCAGTTCGACGATGTAGTCCCCGACCGCGTCGGTGGTCAGCGACGGCTGTGCGTCGTTGGGGTCAGCCAGGCTTGCGGCACTGTCATCAGGACGGGAGACGATCCGCCAGTCGTAACTCAGGTCGTCCTCGTCGGCGTCGCTGCTGCCGCGGCCGTCCAGCGTCGCGGTGTCGTTGACCGACACGTTCCGGTCGGGACCGGCGTCGGCGACCGGCGCACTGTTGGCCGTGGACGCCGTGACGGTCACCCGATCCTCGCGGCTGTCGCGTTCCCCGTCGTTGACGACCAGCGACAGCGTGTAGTCGCCGGCCGCTTCGGCCACGAAGGCCGGGGTGGCAGCGTTGGCGTCGTCGAGCGAAGCGGAGCTTCCGGACGGCTGCGAGACGAAGGCCCAGCGATAGCTCAGATCATCGCCGTCGGCGTCCCGGCTGCCGGTGCCGTCGAGCGTGACCTCGGCGCCGGTCTTCACGGCCTGGTCGGCCCCGGCGTCGGCCGAGGGGCGCGTGTTCCCGGAGGTCGCGGTGACGGTGACGCGATCGGTCGCTTCGTTACCCCGGCCGTCAGCGACCGTCAATTCGGCCACATAGGTGCCGTCGGCGTCGGCCGAGAACCGAGGCGTCGCGGTGTCGCCGTCGGCGATTTCGGCGTCGCTGTCATCCGGAGTCGACACCAGCCGCCAGGCGAACTCGAGGCTGGCGTCGTCGCTGACGGTACTGTCCGAGCCGTCCAGCGTGACCGTGGTGCCGGTCACGACATCGCGGTCGTCGCCCGCATCGGCGTTCAGGGTGGCATTCGGCTCGCCGGGATCGGCGCCGTCGTTGCCGTCGTCGTCATCGTCACTGCCGCCGCCACCACCGCCACCGCATCCCGCGAGCGCGAGAACCAACAGCGCAAGGACGCACCAGCGCGATATCCGATCGAACACCATGGACAACCCCCCGTTGATCGCAGCCGAATGCTGCACTACGCGTATTTATTCACGTTAAACACAGGATTACAACAGGATCGCGTGCAAGCATTATCTGTCGTACGGCCGGTGGCGCGGCCATGCGGCCACGGTGCCGTTTTCGCGCAGCCTCAACCCACGGACCACACCAGGCTCGCCATGCGGCCGGTCTGCGGACTGCGCCTATAGGAGTAGAAGCGCTCCGGATCGTCGATGGTGCACAGCCCACCCCCGTGGATCGACGCCACCCCGGCGCGGCGCAGACGCGCACGCGCCAGCGCGTAGATGTCAGCAAGATATTTGCCGGGGGCGGCCGCGGGCGTGAAGGCGGCGGCATCGTCGGCCCAGTGGTCGCAGAAGACAGCGCGAACCTCGGCGCCCACCTCGAAATTGTGCGCACCGATCGCCGGGCCGAGCCAGGCCAGCAACCGTTCCGGCGCAGCCGGCGACGCGGCGACGGTCGCCTCCAGCACCCCGGCCGCCAGTCCGCGCCAGCCGGCGTGAGCCGCGCCCCAGCAGGTGCCCTCCCGATCGCAGAACAGCACCGGCAGGCAGTCCGCCGTGAGCACGGCACAGACCGTCGATGTCGCCGCGCCCACACTTGCATCGGCCTCACCGGCCACCGCCGCATCGGCGTCGACGACCCGGGTGCCGTGCACCTGGTACAGCCACGCCGGCGCGCCGGGCAGCGCCAGTTCCGTCTGCAGGCGATCCCGGTTCGCGGCGACCGCCGCGGCGTCGTCGCCGGTCCGATCGCCAAGATTGAGGCTGTCGAAGGGCGGCGCGCTGACGCCGCCGGCCCGCAGTGTCGTGCCCGCGCGTATCGAAGCCGGCGCCGGCCAGTCCGCTGCCAGGAAACCGACGCTCATCGCACCGACGCCTCGGCATCGGCGGCCAGCGCGTCCAGCAGGCCTTGGAAATCGGCCGGGCGTTCGGCCTGCCACTGCATGGCCTCGCCGCTGATCGGATGCGTCAGGCCCAGGGTTCGCGCGTGCAGCGCCTGGCGCTTGAATCCGCGCAGCACCTCGCTGAAGGCCGCGCTCGCGCCCGGCGGCAACGCCAGTCGTCGGCCGTAGACCGGATCGCCCAGCAGCGGATAGCGCACGTGGGCGAGGTGCACGCGAATCTGGTGCGTGCGCCCGGTCTCGAGCCGGCAGCGGATATGGGTGTGCGCGCGGTAGCGCTGGATGACGCGATACTCGGTGATCGCTTCGCGGCCCTCCTCGCGCACGGCCATGCGCTTGCGATCGACCGGATGGCGGTCGATGGGCGCATCCACGCGCGCGCCCGCGGTCATCACGCCGACGGCCACCGCCTCGTATTCGCGCTTGACCGTGCGCTCGGCGAGATCGGCCACCAGCTGCCGGTGCGCGGCGAAGCGTTTTGCCACCACCAGAACGCCGGAGGTGTCCTTGTCCAGCCGGTGGACGATGCCCGCCCGCGGCAGCGCCGCCAGTTCCGGGTCATGATTGAGCAGCGCGTTCTGCAGCGTGCCGTCGGCGTTGCCCGCGCCCGGATGCATCACCAGCCCGGCCGGCTTGTCGATGACCAGCAGGTCGTCGTCCTCGTAGAGAATCTCGAGCGCGATGGGCTCCGGGCGGACGTCGCCATCGTCGGCCTCGGCGGGCACGAACAGCCGCACGTGCTCGCCGCCGGCGACCGGCGTCTTGGCCGGCGGCGTGGCGCCGTCGACGGTCAGCGCGCCGTCGGCCAGCCAGCGCTGCAGGCGCGAACGCGAATAGTCCGGCAGCAGGTCGGCGAGCGCGCGATCCAGCCGCCGTCCGGCGTACTCGGGCGGAATGGGCGCATCGAAATCCGGCATGCGCGTAGTCATCGTCATGGTTGATTCACCGTGGGCCGCTTCGCAAGCGGACATGGAACGAGCGAGCCGCCCCGGCACCCCACCGCAGGAAGGCTGCTGGCGCCCGGGTGCGGCACGTCATCGCCGCGGCCCGCCGACCGCCGATCCGGCGCCGCGGCGGGCGCGTATGACTGCGGCGGAGCTTGACCGTTATACTCCGCGCTTGTTTTCAGACTATCCGCGCCCTTGGGCGCGCTCGGGGCTGGCATGCGGAATATCGCTCTCGCGTTTTGTATTCTACTCGTGCTGCTCGCCGCAGGCTGCGGCGGCGACAAGGGTATCAACGAGACCGGCTACAGCGACGAGCCGCTGATCGACCGGGAAGGCAACAAGCTCGATTCCGCCGACGCCGAGCGGCTGTACGAATCCGCCCGCGAGTTCATGATCGACGAGCAGCCGGATCGCGCCCTGCGTCTGTACGCCGAGGTCCAGGCCCGGTTTCCGTTCTCGCCCTACGCCGCCCAGGCGGAACTCGAGTCGATCACGGCCCACTACCGGGCGCAGCAGTACGAGGCCGCGGTGTCGGCGGCGGACCGGTTCATCAAGCAGCGTCCGCGCAATCCGAACATCGACTATGTGTACTACCTGCGCGGGCTGTCCAACTACAGCCGCAACGACAGCGGCCTTCTCGGCGGCGATCCGGACAAGCGCGACACGCGCTTTCTGGAACAGTCGTTCACCGACTTCAAGCTGCTGATCGAGAACTATCCGGACAGCGTCTACGCCAAGGACGCCCAGCTGCACATGGTCGACATCCGCAACCGGCTGGCGGAATACGAGATTAACGTGGCGGAGTACTACCTGCGCCGGCGCGCCTACGTGGCCGCGAGCCGGCGCGCCGAGGGCGTGATCGAGCGCTTCCAGGGCTCGGATTCGGTGCCGCGCGCACTGGAGATCATGGAGGAGAGCTACGCCCAGCTCGGACTTGCGGATCTGGCCGAGGACACCCGCGCCATCCTGCAGACCTCCTATCCCAACTACATCCTGCACCGCGACGAGTTCTATCGGCAGCGCGCCGGCGAAGAACCGGCCTATGAACTGCCGGACATGGGCAGCGCCTCGGCCGCCGGCGGCAGCCCGTCACAGGACGACGACAGCGACTAGCGCGCCACCGCCCGGCGCCGCCGACGCGTCGGGCGTGATCGGTCCTACAGGTCGCCGTAGACGGCGGTGATGGGATAGCGTCGATCGCGGCCGAAGGCACGGTGGGTGACCTTCGGCCCCGGCGCGGCCTGGCGACGCTTGTATTCGTTGCGGCGGATCAGGCCGGCCGCCTGGCGCACGTCGGCCTCGGCGTAGCCCAGCGCGCAGATGCCCTCGATCGACTCGCCCCGTTCGACGTAGGCCTCGATGATCGGATCGAGCACGTCGTAGTCGGGCAGAGTATCGGTGTCGGCCTGATCGGCGCGCAGCTCGGCGGAGGGCGGACGCTCGATGACGCGCGCCGGAATCACTTCGCCACGCGTGTTGCGAAACCGTGCCAGCCGGTAGACCCAAGTCTTGTAGATGTCCTTGAGCGGCGCGAAACCGCCGCACATGTCGCCATACAGCGTGGCATAGCCGACCGCCATCTCCGACTTGTTGCCGGTCGCCAGCACCACGTGGCCGAACTTGTTGGACAGTGACATCAGCAGCGCGCCGCGAATGCGCGACTGCAGATTCTCCTCGGCGGTGTCGGGCGCGCGATCGCCGAACAGCGGGCCGAGCGTAGCCAGCAGCGCGGAAAAGCCCTGTTCGATCGACATCTCGTCATAGCGCACACCCATGCGCCTGGCCTGTTCGGCGGCGTCGACATTGCTGATGTCGGCGGTGTAGCGCGAGGGCATGGACACCGCCCAGACCCGATCGCCGCCCAGCGCATCGGCGGCCACCGCCATGGCCAGCGCCGAGTCGATGCCACCGGAGGCGCCGATCAGCGCCCCGGGGAAGCCGTTGCGATCGACATAATCACGGATCGCACGGACCAGGGCGTCGTAGACCAGCGCCTCGGGCGACTGGTCTTCGGCGATGGTACCGACAACGTGCGACCCGTCCTGCGGCGCCGGCCAATCGAGGCAATAGACGCCGGACTCGAACGCCGGCGCGCGCAGCGTCAGCTGGCCCCGCCGATCGACCGCACAGGAGCGGCCATCGAAGACCAGTTCGTCCTGGCCGCCAACACAGTTCACGTAGCAGATGGCAAAGTCGTTGGCCGTGGCGCGCTTCGCAAGCAGGCCTTCGCGCTCGGGCTGCTTGTCGGCGTGAAACGGCGAGGCGTTGAGATTGACCAGCAGTTCCGCGCCTGCGGCCTTCGCCTGCGCGGCCGGGCCGGTTTCCCAGATGTCTTCGCAGATGGTGACGCCGACCTGCCGGCCGGCGAGTTCGAACACGCAGGGCGAATCGCCCGGCCGGTAATGGCGCCGTTCGTCGAAGACGCCGTAGTTGGGCAGACATTGCTTGCGATAGTGCGCAAGGCGCTCACCGTCGCGCACCACGACCGCCGCGTTGTAGATGATATCGCCGTCGTACTCCGGATAGCCGATCACGGCGGTGATGCCGGTCAGCTCATGCGTGAGCCGCTCCAGCGCGGTTTCGATCGCACGCGGCAGGCCGCGCCGCAGCAGCAGATCGTCGGGCGGATAGCCGATCAGCGCCATCTCGGGAAAGGCCACCAGGTCGGCGCCCTGATCGTCGCGCGCTGTCATGGCGGCATTGATCATCTGGCGAGCGTTGCCCTCGATATCGCCAACCCAGACGTTGAGCTGCGCCAGCGCGATACGAAGTGACGAATCACCCATACGGGGGACTCCCGAGGCTGAAGAAAAGCCGACCTCTCGTCGGCGGGCGTTGCGACGCCAAGGATACGCCAGGACGCAGGCGGCCGAAACGACAACGGGCCGACGACAAGCCGGCCCGTACCGATTCGATTTTGGATTAGAGTCGAGCGCGTCAGCTACAGACCGACCGCCGAACCGTCCTCGCATTTGTCGAGATCGTCGTCGATATCGAGCACGCGCTCGCCGTAGAACAGGTGCAGCGCGGGTGCCAATTCAGACGGCAGCTTGCCGCCATTGTTCTTGCGGAACACGTTATGACGGATGACCGGAATACCCGGCTTGTGGCGCCCGTACATGGTCATGCCGCACTTCGGGCAGCCATAGCGGTGCATTTCCTTGCCGTCGGTCTTATGGTGAAACAGCTTGGAGTCGTCCGGCAGATCGACGTTTTCCTCGTCCCAACCGGTCAGGCCCAGCACGTCGGCGGCGTACAGCTCGCGACAGCTGCCGCAGTGACAGTAGAGCGATAGCTTGGGCTCGCCTCGGACCGTCATCTTCACGTGGCCGCAGTCGCAGCTGATGTCGTAGGTCTGGCTCACATCGATTGTGCTCAATTGAACTGTGACGTCATTCGAGCACGTATCATAGGCGTAATTCTATAACGTCGAACGCGTGATCAGCGGGCTGGAATTTACGCGCAAAGCTCATTCAAGAATTCAAGCATTCACACCATGAGGCTTTCAGCGCTCACGAGTGTGTCGTGCCTTTTGTTTCGCACTGCCGTGCGACTCACTTTCATTTGCTTGTCCAAACGAAAGTGAGCAGAGGAAAGAACACCCGGCATAGCGCCGGCTACGCCGTGTCGTACGAAGCGAGGAGCGGGGCCTTCCCAGCGTAGCTGGGATGCGACCGCCGGCGTTCGGCCCGAGCCCCGAGGCGACGACTCGTACGGTTTCGTCCCGCCGAAGATCACATCCCACAGCGTCGCTGCGGGAGCGCCCTGCTCCGCCTCTCGGGGCGATACGCCGAGGCGCAGCGGCGACGGGATGCGGTCCTAAATAATTGATTGAGGCTCGCATCATCGCTTTGGCGATGCTCAAACAGCTTGCCGCACCGGCGCTGTGCGCCGGACACCAGTGGCCGCTACGCCTCTCCGTCGCTGCACTAACGGGACCCGAATACGGGCGCCGAGCGCCGGGCATCCAGTGGTAATCGGCTACCGCGTTCTCTCTACGGTTCGCGTCTTCATTATTCCTGTCGGCTTACGCCTTCGGCTAATCCGACTTACAACAATTGTGACCTTGAGCGAGCGATAGCGAGCTTGCCTGTATTCCAGTCCCTTGGGCGTAGCGCCGAGCAGCGGAGCACGGCCGGGGATGAAGCAGCCGGGTGTCTGAGTCGCGCGTAGCGCGGCGAGTTCCGGCTGCGCCCCGGACGGGCGAGCAGCACAGGGCATCGATGCGAAGCATCGACGCAAGACAGGGTGTCCTTTGCTTTGCTCACTTTCATTTGGACAAGCAAATGAAAGTGAGTCGCACAACAGTGCGAAACACCAGGCCCAAATCAACCTAAGCAGTTGATTCGACACTGGTCACCGAAACCGAACCAAGCTTCGCTTTGAAAAAACGCGAAACGCGACAAGGGTCTCGAACCTTCACCCACAAAAAAGCCGGCGCCCGCCAAAACGGACGCCGGCTTCAATCATCCAGCGGATGACGATGCGATCAACGCATCGATCAGCCCAGGATTTCCTCCATCTTGCTGCCGATCTCGGCGGTCGAACGCACGGTCGCCACACCGGCGGCCTCGAGGGCTTCGAACTTGTCGTCCGCCGTGCCCTTGCCACCGGAGATGATGGCGCCCGCGTGGCCCATGCGCTTGCCGGGCGGCGCGGTCACGCCGGCGATGTAGGCCACGACCGGCTTCTTCATGTGGGCCTTGATGTATTCGGCGGCCTCTTCCTCGGCGGTGCCGCCGATCTCGCCCACCATGACCACGCCTGCGGTCTGCGGGTCATTCTCGAACATCTCGAGCACGTCGGTGAAGTCGAGACCGTGGATCGGGTCGCCGCCGATGCCCACGCAGGTGCTCTGCCCGAGGCCGTTGTGGGTGGTCTGGAACACCGCCTCGTAGGTCAGCGTGCCGGAACGCGAGACGATGCCGATCTTGCCTTCCTGATGGATGTGCGCCGGCATGATGCCGATCTTGCACTCGCCCGGCGTGATCACGCCGGGGCAGTTCGGCCCGATCAGCACGGAGTCGGAATCGTCGAGCGCGGCACGCACGCGCAGCATGTCCATCACAGGGATGTGCTCGGTGATGCAGATGATGGTCTTGATACCGGCGTCGGCGGCCTCGAGGATGGCGTCGGCGGCGAACGGCGCCGGCACATAGATCATGGTGGCGTTGGCGCCGGTTTCACGCACCGCGTCGCCGCAGGTGTTGAACACGGGGCGATCGAGATGGGTCTCGCCGCCACGTCCGGGGGTCACGCCGCCAACGATGTTGGTGCCGTAGGCGATGCACTGCTCGGAGTGGAACGTGCCCTGCGAGCCGGTGAAGCCCTGGACGATCAGCTTGGTGTCTTTGTTGACGAGAATGCTCATGGATTGATCCTGGTCTGAAGCGTATTCGGTGGACGGCGTGGCGGTCGCGCGATCAGCCGCGGGCCTCGGCCACGACCTTCTTGGCCGCGTCGGTCAGATCCTGCGCGGCGATGAGATCGAAATCCGACTCGTCCAGCAGCTTGCGCCCGGCCTCGGCGTTGGTGCCTTCCAGGCGCACGACCACCGGCACCTCGATGCCGACGTCCTTGGCAGCGGTGATGATGCCTTCCGCGATCAGGTCGCAGCGCACGATGCCGCCGAAGATGTTGACCAGAATCGCCTTGACGCCTTCACCGGCGGTGATCAGCTTGAACGCCTCGGTCACGCGCTCGGTGGTCGCGCCGCCGCCGACGTCCAGGAAGTTGGCCGGCTCGCCGCCGTGCAGCTTGACCAGGTCCATGGTGCCCATGGCCAGACCCGCGCCGTTGACCATGCAGCCGATGTTGCCATCTAGCTGGATGTAGTTGAGATCGTGCTCGGCGGCCTTGGCCTCGCGCTCGTTCTCCTGCGTCATGTCGCGCATGTCCGCGAACTCTTTATGGCGGAAAAGCGCGTTGTCGTCGAAGTTGAGCTTGCCGTCCAGCGCGATCAGCCCGCCCTGCTTCGTGGTGACCAGCGGGTTGATCTCGACCAGCGACGCGTCGCACTCCACGAACATCTCGTAGAGGCCCTTCATGACCTTCACGAACTCGCCGACCTGCTTCTTGTCCAGGCCGAGGAAGAAACCGATCTCGCGCGCCTGGTAGGCCTGGAAACCCGCCGCGGGATGGATCGCGACCTGGGTGATGCGTTCCGGCGTCTTGTCGGCGACTTCCTCGATGTCCACGCCGCCCTCGGGCGAGGCGATGAACGTCACGCGGCGCGTGGCGCGATCCACGAGCACGGACAGATACAGCTCGGACTCGATGTCGGCCGGCTTCTCGACGTAGACGGCGTGGATCGGCAGGCCGGTATCGCCCGTCTGCTGTGTCTTGAGCTCGCCGCCGATCAGATCCGAGGCGGCCTGCCTGACGTCGTCCACGCTGTCACAGAGCTTCACGCCGCCGGCCTTGCCGCGGCCGCCCGCGTGCACCTGGGCCTTGACCACCCAGCGTTCGCCGCCGAGCGATTTCGCGACCTCGACCGCCTCGTCCGCGCTGCGGGCGACCTTGCCCTCGCCGGCGGGCACGCCATAGCGCGCAAAGATTTCCTTGGCCTGATATTCGTGAACGTTCATGGCATCGCCTTGATTGAGACATCAAACTCGTAATGCCGCGCATTGTGGCGCCTGTAGCCCGGCACGACAACTTGCGACGGCCCCCGCCCGGACCCCGCGGCGACGCGATTTGGATACACTCGGGGCTGTCCCGTCGCGCTCTTCGAACCCGGATATCCCATGGCCCGACTGCTCGGACTGCTACTGATCATCGGTATCGCCTGGCTTGCATTCCGCCAGCTTGCGGGCGGGGCGCGTACGCGCATGCACCGGCGCGAGGCGCCGCCGGAATTCGAACGCACGGTGCGCTGCGAACGCTGCGGCGTGCATCTGCCGCTGTCGCTGGCCGAGCGCGACGGTGACGATTACGTGTGCAGCGAGCACGCCTGCCGCTCGCGGTCATGAGCCGGCGCGTCGGCGCGCCATTGATCCGGCACACCGAAGACTGGCGCGCGATCGCCACCCTCAACGCCTACCGCGGCCTGATCGGCTTCGGTCTGGTCACCCTGCTGCTGTTCGCCCAGGCCGGCCATCTGTTCGACGTAGTGATGCCGGATGTCTTCCGCAGCGCCTGTCTGGCCTATCTCGCGCTCTGGGTGCTGTCGCTGGTCGCCGCGCTGACGCGCACGCCGCCGCTGCGAGCGCAGGTGCTGTTCGCGGTCGCGGTGGACGTGGTCTTCTTCACGACCCTGGTTCTGGCCGGCACCGGCGTCGCAGGCGGCCTGGGCATGCTGCTGATCGCCCCGTTGTCGGCCGCGGGCATGCTGCTGCCGGCCCGCCTGGCGTTCCTGCTGGCGGCCTGCGCGGCGATCGGCGTGCTCGGCCAGGAGGCGCTGCGCCCCCTGCAGATCGAGGGCGCGCGCAGCGCGTTCGTCCAGGCCGGCATCCTCGGTGTGCTGTTCTTTCTCAGCGTCGGGCTGTCGCACTGGCTGGCACGCCGGGCGCGCGAGGGCGAGGCGCTGGCCGCCGAACGGGCCGGCGAGGTGCAGGATCTGGCCGCGCTCAACCGCCATATCATCCAGCAGATGGAGATCGGCGCGATCGTGGTCGACGCCGACCGCCGCATCCGCCTGATCAACGACGCGGCCGTACGCCTGCTCGATCTGACCGAGACGGCGCCGCAGAACGCCGCCCTTACGCGCGTCGCACCCGCCGTCGACGAGGCGCTGTCGCACTGGCTCCAAACGTCGGCCGGCGGCATCGACACGCTTCAGGCTTCCGGCCGCGCGCTGCTGCCGCTGTTCTCCCGCCTGGGCACGGCGCGGGACGCGCTGGTGCTGATCAGCCTGGAGGACGCCCTGCGCCAGAGTGAGCAGGCCCAGCAGCTCAAGCTCGTCTCGCTGGGGCGGCTGACCAGCAGCATCGCGCACGAGATCCGCAATCCGCTCGGGGCGATCAGTCACGCCGGCCAGCTGCTGGCCGAGACCGCGACGCTGGACGCCGACGGCCGGCGCCTGCTGGATATCGTGCACCGCCACACGCGCCGGATCGACGACATCATCGACAGCATTCTGGGGCTGTCGCGACGCTCCGAGACCACGCGCCGGACGATCGCGCTCGCGGACTGGCTGGCCAGCTGCGTGAACGACTATCGCGAGTACAATACCCGCGCGCCCGACTTCGAGATCATCGGCATCGACGCCGCCCTGTGCATCGAATTCGACCCCGGCCATCTGCGCCAGGTGCTGTTCAATCTCTGGGACAACGCACAGCGTCATGCCCGCCGCGACGAGACGCCGCTGCGTGTACGCCTGCGCGGGCATCACAGCCGTTCGGGATTGTTCGGGCTGGATGTCGCCGACAACGGGCCGGGGCTGGGCGCCGACATCAGCGACCGGGTCATGGAACCGTTCTTCACGACCGCCCGCGAGGGCACCGGGCTCGGCCTGCACATCGCACGCGAGCTCTGCGAGGCCAACCGTGCCCGCCTCGCTCCGGTTGCAGAAAGCGACGGCGCCTGCTTTCGTATAGTTTTCGCCCAGGCTTGGGCCGGCGCCGGCGAACCGGCGACTTCATCCATACACGACGCACGCGCATGACGCCCAGCAACAGCAAAGCCTACGCCCTCATTGTCGACGACGAAGCGGATATCCGCGAACTGATCGAGATCACGCTCGCCCGCATGTCGATCGACACCAAGGCCGTGGCTACGCTGGCACAGGCGAAGACGGCGTTCGAGAACGAGCCCTTCGATCTCTGCCTGACCGACATGCGTCTGCCCGACGGCGAAGGTATCGACCTGGTCGCCTTCATCGCCGAGCGCCGCCCCCACTGCCCGGTCGCGGTCATCACCGCCTACGGCAACGCCGAGAGCGCGGTGGCCAGCCTCAAGGCCGGCGCCTTCGACTTCGTCTCCAAGCCGCTGGACGTGGCCGGGCTGCGGGCGCTGGTCGGTCAGGCGCTCAAGCTCGCGGGTCTGGATCACGACGCCCCGCCGCACCCGTCGCTGGATGCCTCACCGCGGCTGATCGGCCGGACCGCGGAAATGCTGCGCCTGCGCGAGACGATCTCCAAGCTCTCGCGCAGCCAGGCGCCGGTCTATGTCAGCGGCGAATCGGGCACCGGCAAGGAGCTCGTCGCACGCATGATTCACGCTGAGGGCCCGCGCATGGGCGCGGCCTTCGTGCCGGTGAACTGCGGCGCGATCCCCTCGGAGCTGATGGAGTCCGAATTCTTCGGCTACGTGCGCGGCGCCTTCACCGGCGCCATGCGCGACACCCCGGGGCTGTTCGCGCGCGCGGACGGCGGCACGCTGTTCCTGGACGAAGTGGCCGACCTGCCGCTGACCATGCAGGTCAAGCTGCTGCGCGCGATCCAGGAGCGGGCCATCCGGCCGGTGGGCGCAAACGTGGAGACGGCCGTGGACGTGCGCGTGATCTGCGCTACCCACTGTGATCTCACCGCCGAAGTCGCCCGCGGGCGTTTCCGCGAGGATCTCTACTATCGCCTGAACGTGATCGAGGTCCACGTGCCGCCGCTGCGCGAGCGCACGGCCGACATCCCGGCGCTGACCGACCGCATTCTCGAAGGTCTGACGCGCAAGCTGCGCCTGCGCCAGGTACCGCGGCTGGCTCCACGCGCCCTGGAGGCGCTCCAGCACTACAGCTTTCCGGGCAACATCCGGGAATTGGAAAACATCCTCGAACGCGCGGTCACGCTCAGCGACAATGCCGTCATCGAACGCCGGTATCTGCGACTGAGCTCGCCGCTGTCGGAGGCCACGGCCGAGTCGTCCCCGGCTCCAGCCCCTGCCGAGGCCCCGGACGAGAACGGCACCGGCCGGCCAGGCCCCGCATCGTCGACGCCGACGCCGGATACCAGCGCCGATCTGGAAAGCCAGCTGGAAGCGCTCGAGCGCGAGCGCATCCAGGCCGCGCTCGAGGCCTGCCACTACAACAAGACGCAGGCCGCCAAGCATCTCGGCATCACCTTCCGGGCGCTGCGCTACCGTCTGGCCAAGCTGGGCATGAATTAAACGCGATCACGGCCGATAACCCCTGTGCACGGCAGGAACGGACGGCAGTCGCCCGGTCCGCCGCGGCGTGGTTTCCGGAGGGGCAATGGCCGATACGCTGACCGACAAGCACACCTTCTTCTGGACCGGCATCGACCGCAGCGGCAGCCGCGTGAAGGGCCGCACCGACGGCCCGAACGAGGCCATGGTCAAGGCCAGCCTGCGCAAGCAGGGCATCAACCCCATCCGCGTGCGCAAGCAGACCACGATTTTCGGCCTCGGCGGCAAGCGCAAGAAGAAGATCAAGTCCGCCGACATCGCGGTGTTCGCACGCCAACTGGCCACGATGATGAGCGCCGGCGTGCCGCTGGTGCAGTCGCTGGACATCATCGCCAAGGGCGCCGACAACCCCTCTCTGGCCGAACTGGTATCGGCGATCCGCAACGACATCGAATCCGGGGTGACCCTGGCCCAGGCGCTGGCCCAGCATCCGCAGCATTTCGACGACCTGTTCGTGAACCTGGTCGATGCCGGCGAGAAGTCCGGCGCACTCGAGGCCCTGCTCGACAAGATCGCGACGTACAAGGAAAAGACCGAGGCGATCAAGGCCAAGGTACGCAAGGCGCTGTTCTATCCGAGCGCGGTGATCGTGGTCGCGATCGTGGTCATGGGCATCCTGCTGTATTTCGTGGTGCCGCAGTTCCAGTCGCTGTTCGAGGGCTTCGGCGCCGACCTGCCGGCCTTCACCCTACTGGTGATCAGCCTCTCGGAGTTCGTCCAGAGCTCGTGGTGGGCGATCATCGGCGCCATCGGTGCGGCGTTCTACGGCTTCTTTCAGGCCCGGCGACGATCGCGCGCGTTCCGCCGGATGAACGACCGCATCGCGCTCAAGATCCCGGTCATCGGCGACATTCTCTACAAGGCGGCGGTCGCGCGCTTCGCGCGGACCCTGTCGACCATGTTCGCGGCCGGGGTACCGCTGGTCGAGGCCATGGATTCGGTGGCCCGCGCGGCCGGCAACATCGTGTTCGAGGAAGCCATTCTGCAGATGCGCGACCAGGTGTCCTCGGGCGTACAGCTGCAGCTGGCGATGAGCAACACGGGGCTGTTTCCGAGCATGGCCCAGCAGATGGTCGCCATCGGCGAGGAATCCGGCGCCCTGGACGCGATGTGCTCCCGGGTGGCGGATTTCTACGAGGACGAGGTCGACAATCAGGTCGATTCGCTGTCGAGCCTGCTCGAGCCCATGATCATGGCCATCATCGGCGTGCTGGTCGGCGGTCTCGTCATCGCCATGTATCTGCCCATTTTCAAGCTCGGCTCGGTCGTCTAGGCCGGGGCCACCGCCCAGATCGTGCGTCATTGCGCGCTGGCACTATCATCGGGACGCAGCCGGCGCATATCGCTCCGGGCGGCAGACCAGACCTTCGAGCCGGCGCGAACCGAAGCCGGCCGGCGCGAGCGCGCACGACATAGACTTCAGAAGTGGAGACATCGAAATGCCCCTGACTGACTACCGGACGGCGCCCGCGATCCTCGCCGCGCATCCGCACTGAATGGCCGACCTCCTCGCCCAGCAGCCGCTGCTCGCCTATGTCGCCGTCGTCCTTCTGGGGCTGATCGTGGGCAGCTTCCTGAATGTCGTGATCCTGCGTCTGCCGCGCATGATGGAGGCGCAATGGCGCGCCGGCGCCGCCGAGATCCTGGGCCAGCCGGCCGACGCTGAGGCCCCGGTGGAGCTGTCGCTGGCCCGGCCGCGCTCGCGCTGCAACAGCTGTCAGACGCCGATCCGCGCGTGGCACAACATTCCCGTGGTGAGCTATCTGCTGCTGCGCGGACGCTGCGCGGCCTGCGGTGCGCGCATCTCCTGGCAATATCCGGCGGTGGAGATCACCGCCGCCGTCATGGCCGTGATCGTCCTCGCCGGTTTCGGCGCGACCCCGTTCACGCCGCTGGCGATGATCGTGTCCTGGACGCTGCTGGCGCTGGCGGTGATCGACGCCCGGACGCAGTTCCTTCCGGACGTGCTCACACTGGCACTGATGTGGCTCGGCCTCCTCGCAAGCCTCGGCCACGGCGCGGGCACGGCGCTGGTCGATCCGGCCACGGCGATCGCGGGCGCGGCCGGCGGCTACCTCACGCTCTGGCTCGTGTTTCACGCCTTTCTGCTGGCCACGGGCAAGGAGGGCATGGGCTTCGGCGATTTCAAGCTGCTGGCCGCGATGGGCGCCTGGCTGGGCTGGCAGGCGCTGCCGATGGCGCTGCTGCTGGCTTCGCTGGGCGGGGCCGTCGTCGGCGGGCTGCTCATGGCCAGCGGCCATCTCGCGCGCGGCCGGCCCATGCCGTTCGGGCCCTGGCTGGCGCTGGCCGGCTGGCTGGCGCTGGTTGCAGGCGATACAATCAGCGGCGCTTATTCATCGCTGGCGGGACTGAACTAGTGCGAACGACGGTCGACGGTCTGATCTGGGGGCGGATCCACGCGATCCGAACGACATACGAGGCAGCGACGTTCACGGACGGCCCCGCGCCGGCAGCCCCGACCGACCCGCACTCATGAGCACGCTCACCATAGGCCTGACCGGCGGCATCGCCAGCGGCAAATCCGCGGTCGCGAGCGCGTTCGAGCGCATGGGCGTCAAGATCATCGACGCCGACACGGTCGCGCGCACCGTCGTCGAACCCGGCGAGCCGGCGCTGGCCGAGATCGTGGACCGCTTCGGCGACGATATCGTCGACGCTGACGGCCATCTCCGGCGTCGCGCGCTGCGCCAGATCGTGTTCGAGGACGACGCCGCACGAACCGATCTGGAAGGCATCACCCATCCGCGCATCCGGGCCGAACTGGAACGCCAGCGCGATGCCGCACAGTCGGACTACTGCATCCTCGTCGTGCCGCTGCTGGTCAAGTCGAGCATGCTCGACTTGGTCGATCGCGTGCTGGTGATCGACGCCCCCGAGAGCATCCAGCTGGAACGGCTGATGGCGCGCGACGACATCGACGAGGCCTTCGCCCGCAAGATGATCGCCGCCCAGGATGCGCGTGCCGAACGCCTGGCTATGGCCGACGACGTGCTCATCAACACGGGGCCGCGCAAGGACATCGCCGATCTGGCGGCGGCCCTGCATGCGGGATATCTGCGTCTGGCCCAGGGCGAGGTCGCGGATCTGCCGCCGCTGCATCTGCCGGGCTGAACCGCGACGACGGCGTTTCGGGCGCGCGACGTGGATCACGAAGGCGACGGGATTTTGCCGACCGGCGACCCGGGCATAGACTGTGGGCCTGATCCCTGCTGCGAGACTCTGCCTGTGGCGGACGACGGCGCTTTCTGCTTCGAGCAGCCACTCAACGAACGCATCCGCACCTTCCTGCGCCTCGAGCATCTGCTGGCGCGCCTGCGCTATCACGAGGCCGACGAGAGCGTCTGGGGCCGGCGGGCGGCCATGGGCGCGCTGCTGGACATCCTCAACGTGATGTCGCGTCACGACATCCGCACCGAAGTCAGCAAGGAGCTGGGCCAGCGCTACGCCGGTCTCGAACGTCTGGCCGAGCGCGACGACGTCGACGAAGAGGCGCTGCGCCACGTGCTCGACGAACTGGACACACTCGGACGCGAGCTGCAGCGGGTGCCGCCCCAGTTCGCGTCCTACCTGCTGCGCGACAACGAGCTGCTCAACAGCCTCAACAACCGGCTGCCGATACCCGGCGGCAGCTGCGGCTTCGACCTGCCCGCCTATCAGCACTGGCTCGCGCAGGACGCCGCCGGAATCCGGGGCGACATCGAACGCTGGTGCGAGCGTATCCTGCCGTTCGAGAACGCCGTGCGAACGCTGTTGCGGCTGCTCAGAGACAGCGCCCGGCCACGCCCGGTCACCGCCGAGAACGGCGTGTTCGTGCACAACACCGAGACCGGCACCCAGCTCATCCGGGTGCTGCTCGACGACGCCGACGTCTATCCCGAGATCAGCGCCGGTCGCCATCGCGCGACCCTTCGTTTCATGCAGTACGAGAACACCGATCTGCGCGTCTGCCAGGCCCAGACGTCAGTCGAATTCCGCATGGCCTGCTGCCGCTACTAGAACGCCATGACCAAGCCGCGGACCATCGACTGCCCCCAGTGCGGCAAGCCCGCCCGGGTGGATCCGGACAACCCCTATCGGCCGTTCTGTTCGCGCCGATGCAAGCTGATCGACCTCGGCGACTGGCTCGACGAGGAGAACCGCATTCCGGACGCCTCAGGCGCGCCCTGGGCCGGCGGCGAGGACGAATCCGACCCGACGCACTAGAGCGAGCCTCGGCACCGCACCGCTAACGGCATCACCGAATGCCGGCGCTGCGGCGGCGTCCAGCCGAGGCGCTGCGAAACAAGTCGGGCCAACTGGCCGAAGGCGCCGGTCGAAGCGGCTGCATACCGAACCGAGGCACAACCTTTTTAAAACGGGATCGTGGTCGATGCGCCCATCGGGTCGCCACGCGACCGCCAACGAGGCGCACTATTACACCGGGCTCGCTGAATCGCACAGCCGGCGTGACGTCCGCTCGTCGTCGCCGCGGCCCGCGCGAAGCGGATCAACAGCATCTAGTGTATCCGAGCACTGATCGTCGGCCGCGGCAAGCCGCGGCCGACGTGTGAAACGCTCTAACCGCCGCCGGTTCCCCAGAAGGCGCGAATCGCGGCCACGCCCTGGGCGTTGCAGGCGCGGGCCTCGGCCAGATCGAGCTCACCGACACCGCCCAGGGCGTAGACCGGCAGCGCCTGGTCACGGCGACGCTCCGCCCAGCCGGCCCAGCCCAGCCCCAGCGTCTCCGGATGGCTCGGCGTGGCCCGAACCGGCGACAGGGTCGCGAAATCCGCCCCCAGCGCCGCCGCGGCGGCCAGCTCGTTGGCATCGTGGGCGGAAGCCGCGAACAGCCGCGGCCGCGCGATCGGCCGGGCCGCCGCTGCGGCAACGCGAGCGGCGGGCCAGTGCAGACCGGCCGCGCCCACGCGTTCGACCATGGCGGCGTCACGGTCGAGCAGCAGGCGTGCGTCCGCGGCCGCCGCTCGCGGGGCCACCCGTTCGGTCAGCCGCTCGTAGGCCGTGTCGTCCAGTTCGCCGGCGCGCAGGCGCAGCAGCCGCACGCCCTGCGCCAGAGCCGCGTCGAGCCCGGCGAACCAGGCCCGTTCACGCGCCGGTTCGAAGTCCGGCGTGATCAGATAGCGCTGCGGCAGAAACAGGGCGTTGAGAATGATGTCTGTGGCCGGCAGCAGATCGAGCCCGGCGAGCGCCTCGGGTGCGACCCAGCGCAGCTGCTGGCCCTCGCGTCCCGCGGGCTCGCCGCGCCAGCGGTGGATCCGCCAGACATGCAGACGCACGGGGCGCACGCCCTGCTCGTGGGCGAACCGGATGATCGGCTCGCCGCGGCAGTCGACCACGCCGATCTCCTCGCCGAGCTCGCGTTCCAGGCAGGCGGCCATCGTTTCGCCGGATTCGCGCTTGCCGCCGGGAAACTCCCAACGGCCGGCCCCCGGCGTACCCGGTCGGCGCCGGGCGACCAGCAGACGGCCGTCGCGATCGACGACCACGCCCACGGCGATATCCAGATAGCGACTGTCCGGCGCGGTATCGTCCACGATCGGGCGCTCAGCTGCGGTATTCGGCGTTGATCCGCACGTACTCGTAGGACAGATCGGAGGTCCACACCGTACTCGCGGCATCGCCGCGCCCGAGATCGATGGCGATGGTGTACTCCGCCTGCGCCATCACCGCGGCGGCGTCGGCCTCGGCGTAGTCCGCCCGCGGCTCGCCATCGGCGACGATGGCGACATCGTCGAGCGCGATCGCCACGCCGTCGATGCTGAAATCCGGCACCGGCGCGCGCCCGACCGCGGCCAGAATCCGGCCCCAGTTCGGGTCGCCGGCGAAACAGGCCGTCTTGACCAGCGGCGAATGCGCCACGGTGAAGGCCACGGCGCGGGCTTCGGCTTCATCGCGCGCGCCGCCCACCGCGAGGGTGATGAAGCGGGTCGCACCTTCGGCGTCGCGGACCACGGCCCGCGCGAGCTCGGCGGCGAGATCGGTCAGCGCGGCGACGAAATCGCGCCAGGCGGGAGCGGTCGGCGACAGCGCTGCCGCGCGGCCGGTCGCGCAGGCCATGCACGCGTCGTTGGTCGAGGTGTCGCCGTCCACCGAGATGCTGTTGAACGAGCGCGCCATCGCCTCGCGCAGGGCCGCGTCCAGATCCGCCTGGGCGATCGTCGCGTCAGTGGCGATGAAGGCCAGCATGGTGGCCATGTCCGGGCGGATCATGCCCGAGCCCTTGGCAATCCCCGTGAGCACGACGCGCTTCCCGTCGATGTCGACGGTACGCGACGCGCCCTTGGGCACGGTGTCGGTCGTCATGATCGCGCGCGCGGCCGCCAGCCAGCCGGTCTCGCTGAGTTCGTCCCCGAGCCGGTCGATGGCCGGGATCATGCGATCGAGCGGCAGCCGCTGGCCGATCACGCCGGTGGAGAACGGCAGCACCTGGTCGGCTTCGAGACCGAGTGCGGCGGCCGCATGCTCGCAGCAGGCCAGCGCATCCGCATGCCCGGGCCGCCCGGTGCCGGCGTTGGCATTGCCGCTGTTGACCAGCAGCGCACGCGCCCCGGCCAGCCGCGCCCGGGCGATGTGCACCGGCGCGGCGGCGAAGGCGTTGCGGGTGAACACGCCGGCCACGGTCGCGCCCGCGTCGAGCAGAAGCAGCGCGAGATCGTCGTGCCCCGGCTTCTTGATTGCGGCCGGCGCGGTCGCCCAGCGCGCGCCGGCCACCGGCGCGAGCTGCCCCGGTGCGCTCAGATTGACCGCCATCAGTCGCGTCCGTGGCAGTGCTTGTACTTCTTGCCCGAGCCGCAGGGACAGGGCTCGTTGCGGCCGATCTTGCGCTCGTTGCGCACGAACGTCTCCGGCCGCGTGTCACCGTCGCCCGGCACCCGCTCGGCCGGGGCATCGGTGCCCGGCAGGTTGGCGCGGGCCACCTCGTCCGCGGCCGCATCCTCCGAGGCGCCTTCGGACTGCGCCTGGGCCGCCGCGGCCGCCTGCTCGGCCGCGCTGGCGGCCTCGGCGTGCTGGAAGTCGAGATTCTCCATCTGCCGGCGACGGTCTTCGCGCGCCTCGTCGGTGATATCGGCGCGCACCCGACCGCGGGCGAGCACGGTGACGGTCTCGTGCTTCAGCCGCGAGAGCATGTCGTTGAACATCTCGAAGGCTTCGCGCTTGTACTCGTTCTTGGGGTCCTTCTGGGCGTAACCGCGCAGATGAATGCCCTTGCGCAGGTAGTCCATCGAGGCGAGGTGCTCGCGCCACAACGAATCGACCACCTGGAGCAGCACGGCCTTCTCGATCTGGGCCATGGTCTCGGGTCCGGCCTCCTCGCGCTTGGCATCGTAGGCCTCCTTCAGCCGCGCACCGATGCGCTCGCGCAACCCCTCTTCGTCCAGCGTCTTCTCCTCGTCGAGCCACTGCTGAATCGGCATCTCCTGGCCGAAATCGCGCTGGATGGCCTCGGTCAGCCCCTCGACGTCCCACTGCTCCTCGAGGCTCTGCGGCGGGATGTGCTCGCTGATGAGTTTGTCGACCACATCGCCCCAGATGTTCTCGACGATGTCGCTGACCTCGTCGGCGTCCATGATCTCGTTGCGCTGCTCGTAGATCACCTGACGCTGATCGTTGGCGACGTTGTCGTACTCGAGCAGCTGCTTGCGAATGTCGAAATGGTGCGACTCGACCTTGCGCTGGGCGTTCTCGATCGCGCGCGTGACCCATTTGTGCTCGATCGCCTCGCCCTTCTCGAGGCCGAGATTCTGCAGCATCGAGCGCAGCCGCGGCGGCGTGAACACGCGCATCAGGCTGTCCTCGAGCGACAGATAGAACCGCGAGGCGCCGGGGTCGCCCTGGCGGCCGGAACGGCCGCGCAGCTGGTTGTCCACGCGCCGGGACTCGTGCCGCTCGGAGCCGATCACGAGCAGGCCGCCGGCCTCGACCACGGCGTCATGGGTCTGCTGCCAGGCCTCGCGCAGCCGCTGGCGGCCGACCTCGTCACCCTCCTCGAGCGCCTCGATATCCTCCTCGATGTTGCCGCCGAGCACGATGTCCGTGCCGCGGCCGGCCATATTGGTGGCGATGGTCACCGCGCCGGGCCGGCCGGCCTGGGCGATGATCTCGGCCTCGCGCTTGTGCTGCTTGGCGTTGAGGACCTCGTGGCGGATGCCGCGCTGGCGCAGCAGCCGCGCCAGCACCTCCGAGGCCTCGATGGAGGCGGTGCCGATGAGCACCGGCTGGCCGCGCTCGCTGGCCTGACGGGCCTCCTCGGCGATGGCCTCGAACTTCTCGGCGCCGGTCATGTAGATCTGGTCGGGCAGGTCCTTGCGGACCAGCGGCCGGTTGGTCGGTATCACCACGACTTCCAGACCGTAGATGGACTGGAACTCGAAGGCTTCCGTGTCGGCCGTGCCGGTCATGCCGGCGAGCTTGTCGTAGAGGCGGAAGAAGTTCTGGAAGGTGATCGACGCCAGGGTCTGATTCTCCTTCTGGATCTTGACCCCTTCCTTGGCCTCGATCGCCTGATGCAGACCGTCGGACCAGCGCCGGCCCGGCATCGTGCGGCCGGTGAATTCGTCGACGATCACGATCTGGCCGTCGTTGATGATGTAGTCGACGTCGCGCTGGTAGAGCACATGCGCGCGCAGGGCCGCGTTCATGTGGTGCATGAGCGCGACGTTGTTGGCGTCGTAGAGGGATTCCTCGGCCTCGAGCAGGCCGGCGTCGCGCATCAGCCCCTCGACCTTCTGGTGGCCGTCCTCGGTGAGAAAGACCTGCTTGTTCTTTTCCTCCGGCCAGTAGTCGCCGGGGCCCTCCTCCTCCTCCTGCGGCTGCAGGTGCTTGACCAGCCGATCGACGTGCTGCGAGGTCGCCGGGTCGTCGTCCGTGGGCCCGGAGATGATCAGCGGCGTGCGCGCTTCGTCGATGAGGATCGAGTCGACCTCGTCGATGATCGCGTAGTTGAGCGGGCGCTGAACGCGATCACCCGGCGAGAACGCCATGTTGTCGCGCAGGTAGTCGAAGCCGAATTCGTTGTTGGTGCCGTAGGTGATGTCGCAGGCGTAGGCCGCGCGCTTGCCCTGCGGATCCTGACCGGAGTAGATCACGCCCACGCTGAGGCCGAGGAACCGGTAGAGACGGCCCATCCACTCGGCGTCACGGCTGGCGAGGTAGTCGTTGACCGTGATGATGTGCACGCCGTCGCCGGGCAGGGCGTTGAGATAGGTCGTGAGCGTGGCGACGAGCGTCTTGCCCTCGCCGGTCTTCATCTCGGCGATCTTGCCCTGGTGCAATACCAGGCCGCCGATCAGCTGCACATCGAAGTGGCGCATCCCCAGAATGCGCTTGCTGGCCTCGCGCACGGTGGCGAAGGCCTCCGCCGAGATGTCGTCGAGGCTGGCACCCGCCTCGAGGCGCTCGCGAAATTCCTGGGTCTTGGCGACGAGCGCGTCGTCGTCGAGCGCCTCGAAATCGCTCTCGAGCGCGTTCACGGCGTCGACGATACGATGCAGACGCTTGACGACGCGCTGATTGCGGCTGCCGATCAGTTTGGTCAGGAAGTTGCTCATGGACCCTCGTCGTCTCGCACGGTCGAACCGAGGCCCGGCCGGATAAAACGTGCATGATACCGTAGCCAACCGCGTGCTTTCAGTGACGCCGGCTGCGGCCCGCTGCTAGGCTAGCGGTCGTCTCACCGCCCCCGCAGAGTTACGACCATGGGGACGTCCCCGCGTTCGATCCAGTCCCTGCTGCATACCGCCACCCCGGATATCGAGGATCTGCTCGGACGCGCCCGCTTTCTCGCGCGCATCCGCGCGGCGATGCTCGAGATTCTGCCGCCGGCGGCAGCCGAGCACGTGCGCATCGCGGGCTACGAGCACTACCGGCTGAAACTGCATGTGGGCCACGGCAGCTGGGCCACGCGCCTGCGCTACATGGAACCGGCGATCACCCAGGCGATCGCCCAGCGCCTGCGTCTGCACGTCGAGGGTGTGGATGTGCGCGTGCGACCGGACGCCCCGCGGCCAAGACCCGCGCCCCGGCCGCGGCCGCTGTCGGACACCACCCGCGACCACATCCGGCGAGTGGCCACCCATGTCGACGATTCGGGCCTGGCCGCGGCGCTGACTCGTCTGGCTCAGGCCGGCCGCCGCCCCGACTAGGGCGGCGGGATCCGCGCGGCCGCATTCGAGCGGCGCACGGAAAACGCTGCCTCAGGCCGCGACTACGGGGCGCGCGTTGATGTAGGAGATCGGCGAGTCCTCGACATCCTCGTAGGTCACCTCTTCCCAGGCCCTGGCGTCCTCGAGCAGCGCGCGCAGCAGCTTGTTGTTCAGCGCATGCCCGGACTTGTGGCCGGAGTAGCTGCCGATCAGCCCGTGGCCGAGGAGATAGAGATCGCCGATGGCGTCGAGAATCTTGTGACGCACGAACTCGTTGTCGTAGCGCAGGCCGTCGGCATTGAGCACGCGATAGTCGTCCAGCACGACCGCGTTATCCATGCTGCCGCCGCGGGCGAGATTGTTCGAGCGCAGGAACTCGATGTCACGCATGAACCCGAAGGTGCGCGCACGGCTGACTTCCTTGACGAAGGAGGTCGTGGAGAAATCGACGGTTGCCGACTGGGTGTCGGCATCGAACGCCGGATGGTCGAAATCGATGCTGAAGCTGACCTTGAAGCCCTCGAACGGATCGAAACGGGCCCATTTGTCGTCTTCGGTGACTTCGACCGAGCGCTTGATGCGGATGAATTTCTTGGGCGCATCCAGCTCCTGGATGCCCGCAGACTGGATCAGGAACACGAAGGGCCCCGCGCTGCCGTCCATAATCGGCAGTTCGTCGGAGGACAGCTCGACGATGGCATTGTCGATGCCCAGACCCGCCATCGCGGACAGCAGATGCTCCACCGTCTGCACCCGGGTGCCACCGTTGACCAGGGTGGTGGCCAGCGTGGTGTCACCGACCTTGAATGCGTCCCCACGAAACTCGACCATCGGGCAGCAGTCGGTGCGACGGAACACGATACCCTGGTCCGCCGTGGCCGGCCGCAGCGTCATGTAGACTTTCTGGCCGGTATGCAGACCAACGCCAGTGGCCCGGATGGGGTTCTTCAGCGTGCGTTGTTTGAGCATCGGGTTGTTGTCCTTATGCAGTCTTGAAACGGCTGGCGCGCCGTGTCATAAAGCCGTCATCATCGATGGTCACACTCTATGGACAGGGCCTTAACTTCGCCTTAATCCGCCGCGCTGTCGTTTCCGACTTCCCGACCCGCGTCCGCGGTACGGAAAGCTCTCTAGAATAGCATAGCGACCGGCCGGCGACGCACGGCTGCCCCCGGCCGGCCACGGCCCCGCCGGCCGGCCCGAGGGGCCGGCACTTGCGGTTCACACGGCACACGGTGCCTAGTCGGCCTGATTGCGCAGAAAGGCCGGCACGTCGAAGTAGTCCATGTCGACGGCAGCGTTGTCGCGCGACGACTGCTGCGGCCGATTGCGGATCACCGTCGGCCGATCCAGGTCCTCGTAGCGCATCTGGCCGTCGGCCTGACGCTTGACGCTGCGCACGGCCTCGCGTTCCTCGGCCTGATGCCCGAGCCCCGTGGCGACCACGGTCACGCAGATCTCGTCGCCCATTTCCGGATCCTCGGCCATGCCGACGATGACTTCCGCGTTGTCCGCGCCCATGTCGGCGATGACTTCGTTGACGATCTGGAACTCGTGGATGCCGAGATTCTCGTCGCCCGAGACGTTGACCAGCAGGCCCTGGGCGCCGTGCAGGGACAGATCGTCCAGCAGCGGGCTCGCCAGCGCGGCTTCGGCCGCCTCGCGGGCGCGATCGTCGCCGACCGCGGTGGCGCGACCCATCATGGCCATGCCCTGCACCGACATCACACGACGTACGTCGGCAAAGTCGACGTTGATGACGCCCGGCCGGGTGATCAGGTCGGAGATGCCCTGCACCGCGTTATGCAGCACGTTGTTGGCCGCCTGGAAGGCGTTCTTGAGCGTGGTGGCCTTGCCGAGCGCGGTCAGCAGCTTCTCGTTCGGGATCACGATCAGCGAGTCGACGAAGCGACCCAGCTCCTCGATGCCCTGCTTGGCGATGTCCATGCGCTTGCCGCGCTCGAACGGGAACGGCTTGGTGACCACTGCCAGCGTCAGGATGCCCATCTCGCGGGCGATCTCGGCGACCACCGGGGCCGCGCCGGTGCCGGTGCCGCCACCCATGCCGCAGGTGATGAACAGCATGTCCGCGCCCTCGATGGACTCGCGGATACGGTCACGATCCTCTTCGGCAGCCTGCCGGCCGATGGCCGGGTCCGCCCCCGCGCCCAGACCGCGGGTAACGTTCATACCGAGCTGGACGAGCACATCGGCGTCGCAGCGCTCGAGATGCTGGGAGTCCGTATTGGCGCAGATGAAATCCACACCCTGGATACCGCCATTGACCATCTGGTTGATGGTGTTGCCACCACCGCCGCCGACGCCGATGACCTTGATGACCGCCTTGTCGGTCTTCTGATCGGCGAATTCGAATACTTCAGACATGATGCACCTCTCTTGGTTGCCGTGCTTTTCCTTGCGGAAAACCTTTATTTCGTGGCCGCTCGGCGGCCGGATGACCCCTAGAAATTCCCCTGAAACCAGGCCTTCATGCGCTCCCAGACCTGGGTGAACGAGTTGTCGTTGCCGGACAGATCCATGCCCTTGCTGGGCGTGCTCCGGTTGCCGAACTCCAACAGACCGACGCCGGTGGCGTGGATCGGGTTCTTGACCACGTCTGACAGCCCCTTGACGCGCTGCGGCGTACCGAGCCGCACGGACATGTGGAAGACTTCCTCGGCGAGATCGGTCAGCCCCTCCATCTTCGAGGAGCCGCCGGTGATCACCACGCCGCCGGCCAGCAGATCCTCGAAGCCGGAGCGCACCAGCTCCTTCTGGATCAGCATGAACAGCTCCTCGTAGCGCGGCTTGATGACCTCGGCCAGCGTGTAGCGCGACAGCCGCCGCGGCGGGCGCTCGCCCACGCTCGGCACCTCGATGGCGTCGTCGTCCTCGATCAGCTCGGGCAGCGCGCAGCCGTAGCGGATCTTGATGCCCTCGGCGTGCTGGGTCGGCGTGCGCAGGGCGACCGCGATGTCGTTGGTCACCTGGTCGCCGGCGATCGGAATCACCGCGGTATGGCGGATCGCGCCGTTGACGAACACCGCGATGTCCGAGGTGCCGCCGCCGATGTCGACCAGCGCGACGCCGAGATCCTTCTCGTCGTCGGTGAGCACCGCGTAGCTGGAGGCCAGCTGCTCGAGCGAGAGCTTGGAGACCTCGAGTCCGCAGCGGCCCACGCATTTCTGGATGTTCTGCGCCGAAGTCACCGCGCCGGTGA
Organism: Salinisphaera orenii subsp. halophila YIM 95161; assembly: GCF_003732545.1. Taxonomy (GTDB): domain Bacteria; phylum Pseudomonadota; class Gammaproteobacteria; order Nevskiales; family Salinisphaeraceae; genus Salinisphaera; species Salinisphaera orenii_A. Next base: position 101,883 of record NZ_AYKF01000001.1, read on the forward strand.
CGATGTGCACTTTGGCCTCGAGCCGCACACCGGACATGCCGACCGGCTCCTGGATGCCCTCGTTGTCGTCCACCGCGAATTCCTGCGGCAGCACGTGGAGGATCTTCTGGTCCGCCGGGATCGCGACCGCGCAGGCGGCATCGATCACGCGCTCGATATCGGACTCGGTGACCTCCTTGTTGCGCACCGCGACGATGCCGTGGGAGTTCAGCGAGCGCACATGCGCCCCCGATATCCCGCAGTGCACCGACTGGATCCGGCAGCCGGCCATCAGCTCGGCCTCCTCCACCGCACGGCGGATGGAGTCGGTGGTGGATTCGATGTTGACCACCATCCCCTTTTTCATGCCGCGCGAGGGCGCGCTGCCGAGCCCGATGATCTCGAGCTCGCCCCCGGAGGACTCGGCCACGATGCAGGCCACCTTGGAGGTGCCGATATCAAGGCCGACGACGAGGTTCTTGTCAGGCCGCTTGCTCATCAACCTTCTCCTGATCGTTGCCGGTTTCCGGCGCGGGACGGGACCCGCCGACCGCGAAACCGTCGCTGTAACGCAAATCCACATAGCCGGCGTTCGCCAGCGCCCGACGGGCCTCGGCGCGACCGAGCGCATACTCGACGAAGCGCCGCAGCCGGGCCTCGGTACCGTCGCGGCCCAACCGCAGCTCCAGCCCGTCGGCCAGCGTCGCGGTCCAGGAACCGCGCGCATCCAGAGTCAGTCGCGCGATCTCGACGTCGCTCGCCGACAGAATGTCGGCGAGCGCCCGGTACTGCGCCTGAACCCGCTCGGCGCTGGCCTCGGGGCCGTCGAGACGCACCAGACCCTGCGGCCGCGCCTCGGCGCCGGGCCGGAACACGCGGCCGTCCTCGGCGAGCACGCCGTCCTCGCCCCAGAGGGCGACCGGGCGATGCTCGGTGATCCGCACGACCACGCCGTCCGGCCAGTGACGCGACACGCTCACGTCGGCCAGCCACGGCAGCGCCGCGAGCCGGTCCTGCAGTGCCTCGATGTCGACATCGAAGAAACGCGCGTCCAGATAGGGGGCGGCGAGTGCGGCGATGCGATCGTCGCTGACATGACCGGCCTCGCCGCTGATGTATAGATGCCGGGTGGTCTCGCCGTCGGGCTTGATGCCCTGCCAGGTGCAGGCGGCCACACCGAGCAGCAGGCCGGCGCCCAGCACGACGTCGCGCCAGCGTCGTGGGTCAGGCCAGTTCATCGTTGCTCTCCTCGGGGGACACGGTGGCGGCGAGAATCCGCCACACCAGTTCGTCGAAATCGATATCGGCCGCCCGTGCCGCCATCGGCACCAGCGAGTGCGAGGTCATGCCCGGGGTGGCGTTGAGCTCGAGAAACCAGGGCTGGCCGGCGTCGTCGAGCATGAAATCCACCCGGCCCCAGCCGCGGGCGCCGATCAGCTCGAAGGCGCGCAGGGCCAGCCGCGAGAACTCGCGCTCGCGCTCGGCGGGCAGTTCGCAGGGACAGTGGTACTGGGTGTCGTTGGCGACGTACTTGGCCTCGTAGTCGTAGAAGCCGCTGGACGGCTCGATGCGAATCAGCGGCAGCGCGCGATCGGCGAGGATCGAGGCCGTGTACTCCGGACCGGCGACGTACTGCTCGGCCATGACGTCGCGATCGAAGCGCGCGGCCTCGCGTCGGGCGGCCTCCAGATCCTCGAGGCGCTCGACACGGGTGATGCCGATGGTCGAGCCCTCGTGCACCGGCTTGACGATCAGCGGCAGCCCGAGCGCCTCGACCACGGTCGCCGAATCGGTCTCCGGCGCCAGCACGCGGTGCGCCGGCGTGGGAATGCCCTGGGCCGCCCAGATCGCCTTGGTACGCACCTTGTCCATCGACAGCGCGCAGGCGAGCACGCCGCTACCGGTATAGGGCAGGCGCTGGAGTTCCAGCGCACCCTGGACCACGCCGTCCTCGCCGCCGCGGCCGTGCAGCGCCAGCCAGACGCGATCGAAGCCCGCCGCGGCCAGCCCCAGCACGCGCTCGCGGTCGGCGTCGACACGCGTCACGTCCACTCCGCGTCGCTCCAGGCCCGCGGCCACGGCCGCGCCGGAGTCGAGCGACACCGCGCGCTCGGACGACCAGCCGCCCATCAGCACGGCCACGCGGCCGAAACGGGCCGGATCGGTGATACGCCGCGCACTCATGCGACACCTCCCGTATCGATCACGCCGCGCGCCAACGCCTGGGCCACGGATCCGATGTCGCCGGCACCGAGCGTCAGCAGCACGTCGCCGTCGCGGACCACGCCCGGCAGCACCTCGCCCAGCCGGTGGACATCGTCCACGAACACCGGATCGACCTTGCCGCGGGCGCGCACGCCGCGAGCCAGCGCGCGACCGTCGGCGTTGGCCAGCGCGGTCTCGCCGGCCGCATAGACTTCGCAGAGCACGAGCACGTCCAGCCCGGCCAGCACCTGGCAGAAATCGTCGAACAGGTCGCGCGTCCGCGTGAAGCGGTGCGGCTGGAACACCACCACCAGCCGCCGCTCCGGCCAGGCGCCACGCGCCGCATCGATAATGCTGGTGAGCTCGCGCGGGTGATGGCCGTAGTCGTCGACGAGCAGCACCTGCGCCGGGCCGAGCCTGATCTCGCCGTGGACTTCGCAGCGCCGGCCGATGCCCGCGAACTGGGTCAACGCCGTGCCGATGGCGGGCATGCCCACGCCCAGTTCGTGGGCCACGGCCGCCGCCGCCAGCGCATTGAGCACGTTGTGGCGCCCGGGCAGGTTCAGACGCACGTCGAAACCCTCGCTGTCGCCGTAGCGCAGCGTGAAGCGCGTGCCGGCGCCGTCGAAGACCAGATTCTCCGCTCGGAAGTCGGCATCGTTGTCGATGCCGTAGGTCACGATCGGCCGGCCGACGTCCGGCAGGATGCGCCGCACCACCGGATCGTCCACGCACAGCACCGCCAGCCCGTAGAACGGCAGGTGGTGCAGAAACTCGACGAAGGTGTCGGTCAGGCGCGAGAACTCGCCGCCGTAGGCTTCCAGGTGATCGGCATCGATATTGGTCACGATCGAGATCAGCGGCGTCAGGAAGAGGAACGACGCGTCCGACTCATCGGCCTCGGCGACCAGATACGGGCCCTCGCCGAGCCGGGCGTTGGAGCCCGCGCCCAGCACCTTGCCGCCGACGATGAAGGTCGGGTCCAGACCGCCGTCGGCCAGCAGCGACGCGACCAGGCTGGTCGTCGTGGTCTTGCCGTGGGTACCGGCCACGGCGATGCCATAGCGAAAGCGCATCAGCTCGGCCAGCATCTCGGCACGACGAACGATCGGCACCAGCCGTTCCCGCGCCGCCGCCACTTCGGGATTGTCGCCCGAGACCGCGCTCGAGACGACGACCACATCGGCATCGATGACGTTCTCGGCGGCGTGGCCGACGACGATACGGGCGCCCTGGGCGGCCAGCGCGCGCGTGGCCGTGCCTTCCTTGACGTCGCTGCCGGTCACGGTATAGCCGAGGTTGAGCAGCACGCGGGCGATGCCGGCCATGCCGACGCCGCCGATGCCGACCATGTGCACGACGCTCACGCGCCGCATCGGCCGGTGCATGAGCGGCTGGAAACGATCACCGGCGGGCTGACGGTCGATCATGCGGCCTCCAGCGTCCTGAAGCAGGCATCGGCGATGTCGTCGGTCGCGCGCGGCCAGGCGGCGGCGCGCGCGGATTCGGCGCGGGCCAGCAACCGTTCGCGGTCGGCACACAGCGCGCGCATCGCCTCGGCCAGGCGCGCGACGGTGAGCGTGTCCTGATCGATCAGCTCGGCCGCGCCGGCCTCGACCAGGTAGCGGCCGTTGGCGCGCTGGTGATCGTCCACCGCAAAGGGATACGGCACCAGGATCGCGGGCAGACCGGCCGCCGCCAGTTCGGCCACGGTCAGCGCGCCGCTGCGACAGATCACCGCGTCCGCCCAGCCGTAGGCGGCGGCCATGTCGTCGATGAACGCACTCACCTCGCCCTCGACCCCGTGTTCGGCGTAGGCCGCGCGGGCGGCGTCGAGGGTCCGCCCGGCCTGATGACGCACCACCGGCCGGATCGCCGGCGCGAGCTGCGCCAGCGCCGCGGGCACCCGCTCGTTGATCGCCAGGGCACCGCCACTGCCGCCGAGCACGAGCAGCCGCACCGGCCCGTCCCGACCGGCCCAGCGCGCCGCCGGTGCCGGCAGGGCCAGGATCTCGCGGCGCACCGGGTTGCCGACGGTGCGGGCCTCGGCGCCGGTAAAGGTGTCGGGGAACGCCTGCAGCACGGTCGTGGCGATCCGCGCCAGGCCGCGGTTGGTCAGCCCGGCGGCGGCATTCTGCTCGTGGATCAGCAGCGGCCGGCGAAGCAGGCGCGCGGCGAGCCCGCCCGGGCCCGAGGCGAACCCCCCCATGCCCACGACCAGCTGCGGCGCCAGTCGGCGCACGACGGCCAGCGCCTGCCCTCCGGCGCGCAGCAGACGCAGCGGCGCGGTCAGCCAGGACAGCGCGCCCTTGCCGCGCAGCCCGGCCACGTCGATGGTGTGCAGTTCGAGACCGCGCTCCGGCACCAGCCGGGCCTCGATGCCCGCGCTCGTGCCCAGCCAGGAGACCCGGGCGCCGCGGGCGATCAGCGCCTCGGCGACGGCCAGCGCCGGGAACACGTGGCCGCCGGTGCCGCCGGCCATGATCAGCACGTGGGGGACACGACTCATCCGGCCCTCCGCGATTTCGATTGCCGGGACTCGGGCTCTCGCGTCTCGATGTCGACGCGGATCAGCAGCGCACACAGCACGCACATGATCACCAGGCTCGAGCCGCCGTAGCTCATCAGCGGCAGGGTCAGCCCCTTGGTCGGCAGGATGCCCATGTTCACGGCGATGTTCACGAACGCCTGCAGCGCCAGCCAGCTCGACAGCCCGTAGGCGACGAAACCGGCGAACAGACGATCCATGTCCAGCGCCCGCCGGCCGATCGCGAAGCCACGCCAGACGACCAGCCCGAACAGGCCGATCAGCAGCAGCGAACCGATCAGACCGAACTCCTCGGCATAGACGGCGAACAGGAAGTCGGTATGCGTCTCCGGCAGATACATCAGTTTCTGCACCGAGTTGCCGAGCCCCACGCCGGCGACCTCGCCGCGGCCGATCGCGATCAGGGACTGGGTCAGCTGAAAGCCGCTGGCGTAGGGATGCGCCCACGGATCGGCGAAGCTCACCAGCCGGGCAACGCGATACGGCGAAGACAGCGCGAGTGCGATCAGCAGGCCGCCCGCCGCCCCGGCGAGCACGACCAGATGCAGCAGCCTGGCCCCGGCCAGGAACAGGATCAGTCCGGCCACCACGATCAGGATCGCAGCGGCACCGTAGTCGGGCTCGAGCAGCAGCAGGAAACTGGCGATGACCATGAACAGCATGGGCTTGAACAGACCGCTCCAGGAGGTCGTCAGCTCCAGCCGCCGGCGCGCCGCATAGCCCGCCACATAAAGAATCAGCGCCAGACGCGCCGGCTCGGAGGCCTGCATGGACACCGGGCCGAAATCGATCCAGCGCTGGGCACCGTTGACCGCGTGGCCGATGCCCGGCACCAGCACCACCACCAATAGCAGCAGGCCGCCACCGAGCAGCGTGAACGTATTGGCCTCCCAGGCCTTCAACGGCACGTGCAGCACCAGAAAGCCCACCACGAGCCCGATCAGCGCGTAGATCGCCTGGCGATAGAAGAAATACATCGGTTCGCCGGTCATCCGGTCGGCCACCGCCACCGAGGCCGAGCCGACCATGACGAGGCCGATGCAGCCGATCAGACCCAGACCGATGAGCAGCGCCGCATCCGGGCGCACTCGCGGCAGGACGAGCCAGTTCAAGAGCCGGTTCATGCCGCGACCTCCCCGACGGCGGCGACGAACGCCGCACCGCGGTCGGCGTAGCCGGCGAACTGATCGAAGCTGGCGCAGCCCGGAGAGAGCAGTACCGTGTCGCCCGACCGGGCCAGCGCCGCGGCCTGCCGAACGGCTTCGCGCAGCGTCTCGACCCGATACACCGCGACATGGCCGTCGACGGCGGCGGCGATCCGCTCGCCGTCCTGACCGAAGACGATGACCGCGCGGGCGCGCGCCCCGGCCAGCGGTCCGAGTGGGGCGAAATCGGCGTCCTTGGCCTGGCCGCCGGCGAGCAGGATCACCGGGGCGGACATGCCCTCGAGCGAGGCCATGAGCGCGCCGAGATTCGTCCCCTTGGAGTCGTTGACCCAGGTTACGCCCCGGTGCTCGGCGACCGTCTCGCAGCGGTGCGGCAGGCCGGAGAATGCCGTCAGGCCGGAACGGATGACATCCGGCTGGAGCCCGGCCGCCTCGGCCAGCGCCCAGACCGCGAGCGCGTTGATGCGGTTGTGACGCCCGGCCAGGCGCAGGGCGTCGCAGGCCAGCCAGGGCCGCTCGTCCCGGGCCAGCGACTCGCCGTCGACATCCCGGTACAGCCGGTAGTCACAGCCGGCGCCGCTGCCGAAACGCACCACCCGGGCATCGCCGGTGTCCATGGTCGCCACCCGGGCGTCGTCCGCGTTGACCAGCGCCACGCCGGCATGGCGGTAGATGCGGGCCTTGAGCGCGGCGTAGTGTTCGACATCGCCGTGGCGGTCGATATGATCCGCACTCACGTTGAGCACGACCGCCGCCGCCGCCGCCAGCGATTCCGTCAGTTCGAGCTGGAAGCTCGACAGCTCCAGCACATAGAGCTCGACGTCGTCGGCGAGCAGATCCAGCGCCGGCGTGCCGAAGTTGCCGCCCACAGCGACCTCGAGGCCGGCCGCGCGCGCGATCTCGCCGACCCAGGCCGTGACCGTGGACTTGCCGTTGGACCCGGTGATCGCGATCACGGGCGCGGCGGCGATCCGGGCGAACCATTCGACGTCGCCGACCACGGCCAGGCCGCGCGCCCGGGCCGTGGCGACGATCGGCTCGCGCAGATCCACCCCGGGCGAGACGACCAGCCGATCGACGCCCTCGAGTGCCGCCGTGTCCAGCGCGCCCGTCTGCAGCTCGGCCTGCGGGCAGTCCCGCCGCAGGGCCTCGGCGCCGGGCGGCTCGACGCGGCTGTCGACCACACGCACGGCGGCGCCGTGGGCCGCAGCGAAGCGCGCGGCGGAGACTCCGGATACGCCGCAGCCGACCACGAGCACGCGGCTGTCGACCAGTTCTTGGCTCAGGCCACTCATCGGATCTTCAACGTCGACAGGCCGATGAGCACGAGCACCAGCGTGACGATCCAGAATCGCACGATGATCTTGGGCTCGGCCCAGCCCTTGAGTTCGAAATGGTGATGCAGGGGTGCCATGCGGAACATCCGCTTGCCGGTGAGCTTGTAGGTAGCCACCTGCAGGATCACGGACACCGTCTCGGCCACGAACACGCCGCCCATGACGAGCAGCACCAGTTCCTGACGCACGATCACGGCCACGACGCCGAGCGCCGCACCCAGCGCCAGCGCGCCGACATCCCCCATGAAGACCTGCGCCGGATAGGCGTTGAACCAGAGAAAGCCGAGGCCCGCCCCGCCGATGGCGGTGCAGAAGACCGACAGCTCGCCCACCCCCTGGATGTAGGAAAAGCCCAGATAATCCGCGAACACGGCGTTGCCGCTGGCGTAGGCGAACACCGCCAGCGCCGAGGCCACCAGCACGCAGGGCATGATCGCGAGTCCGTCGAGGCCGTCGGTCAGATTGACGGCGTTGCTCGAACCCACGATCACGAAATAGCTCCAGACGATATAGCCCGCCCCCAGCGGAACGGCCACGTCCTTGAGCATCGGGATCAGCACGCTGGTCTCGGCGGCGCTGCTCGCGCCCAGATACAGCCACAGCCCGGCGGCCAGACCGACGAGCGTCTGCGCCCCGTACTTGGCCCGGGCCGACAGCCCCTTGCTGTTGCCGAAGGCCAGTTTGCGATAGTCGTCGATGAAGCCGATGGCACCGAAGGCGCCGGTCACCAGGACCGTGAGCCACACCCAGCCGTTGGCGACGTCGGCCCAGAGCAGCGTCGACACGATCACGGAGGCGATGATCAGCGAACCACCCATGGTCGGCGTGCCGGCCTTGACCAGGTGGCTCTGCGGGCCGTCGTCACGCACATGCTGGCCGATCTGGTGAAAGGTCAGCTTGCGGATCATCCACGGGCCGAACAGGAACGAAAACAGCATCGCCGTGAGCACGCCCAGAATCGCGCGCAGGGTGATGAACTGAAACACGCGAAAGCCGCTGTGCAGCGGTTCGAGCCAGTCGGCGAGATACATCAGCATGGCGCACCCGCCTTCGCCTCGGGCGCGATGCGTAGAGCGTCGGCGACCCGATCCATCCGGGCGCTGCGCGAGCCCTTGACCAGAATCGTCACCGGGACTTCTTCGCCATCGAGGGCTTCCAGCAGCGCGGCGTTGAGCGCGTCGTGATCGGCGAACCAGGCGCCACCGTCACCGAAGGCCTCGACCGAGAGCCGACTCTGCGGTCCGGTCGCCCAGAGCCGGTCGATACCGGCCTCGCGCGCGGCCAGACCGGCATCGCGGTGCGCGGCCTGCGCGTGCTCTCCGAGCTCGCCCATGTCGCCGAGCACGGCCCAGCGCGGCGCCGGCTGCTGCGCCAGCCAGCCGAGCGCGGCCGCCAGCGAACCGGGATTGGCGTTGTAGCTGTCGTCCACCAGATGCACGCCGTGCCGACCGGCGGTGATCGCGAGCCGACCGCCCACCGCCTCCAGCCCGGCCAGCGCACGCGCGATGGTCGCGCCGTCCACGCCCACGGCATGCGCGCCCGCGGCCGCCGCCAGCGCGTTCGACACGTTATGGGCACCGGCGAGCGGCAGCGTGACCGCGATGGTCTCGCCGGGCAGCACCAGCGTGAAACGGCTGCCCCGGCCGTCCATGGTCACATCGACGGCGCGCACATCGGCGGCCTCGGCTTCGCGGCCGAACGTGAGCACGCGACGCGAGCCCGCCACCTCGCGCCAGTAGTCCGTATAGGCATCGTCGGCGTTGATCACCGCCACACCGTCGTCCGCCAGCGCCGCATAGAGCTCGCTCTTGCCGCGGGCCACGCCGTCGCGACTGCCGAACCCCTCGAGATGCGCATCGCCGGCGTTGGTGATCACGCCCACGCTCGGCCGGGCGATCGCGGCCAGCTCGGCGATCTCGCCGGGCGCGGAGGCACCCATCTCGATCACCGCCCGCTCGACCCGGCCGTCCAGACGCATCAGCGTCAGCGGCACGCCCAGGTGATTGTTCAGATTGCCTTCGGTAGCCAGCACCGGGCCGGCGGCCCCGAGGATCGCGGCCAGCATCTGCTTGACCGTCGTCTTGCCGTTGCTGCCGGTCACGCCGACCACCGGCCCGTCGAATCGCGCCCGCGCCTCGGCACCGGCGCGGGTAAGCGCGGCCGCGACGTCGGCGACCTCGAGCTGCGGCAGACGCGCATCCACACGATGCGCGACCACGGCCGCGGCTGCGCCCAGGCTGGCGGCCTTGGCGACGAAGTCGTGGCCGTCGACGCGCTCGCCGGCCAGGGCGAAGAACAGCGCGCCGCGCGGCAGGCGGCGGGTGTCGATGCTCGCACCGGCGAAATCGCCGTCGGCGCCGTGCAGGTCCGCGTCCAGCACTTCGGCCAGCCGTGACAATCGACCGTTCATACCGCCCCCAGCGCGCGGCGGGCCACGACCCGATCGTCGAAGGCCCGGCGGGTGTCGCCGATCTGCTGGCTCGTCTCGTGCCCTTTGCCGGCGATCAGCACGACGTCGCCGTCGCGCGCCGCGGCGAGTGCGCCGCCGATGGCCTCGGCCCGGTCGTGACGGACGGTCACGTCGACGTCGTCGGCGATGCCGGCGCGGATGTCGGCGACGATCGCAGCCGGCACCTCGTGGCGCGGATTGTCGTCGGTGAGCCAGAGCACGTCCGCGCCCCGGGCCGCAGCCTCGCCCATCAGGGCGCGCTTGCCGCTATCGCGATCACCGCCGCAGCCGAACACGCAGAACACGCGCCCGGCGGCGTGCTCGGCCACCGCGGCGAGCGCCTGCGCCAGGGCGTTGGGCGTATGCGCGTAGTCGACCACCACCAGCGGTTGGTCGGCACGCCCCGGGATTCGTTCCATCCGGCCCGGCACGGTACGCGCCTCGGCGAGCACGGCCGCGGCCGCGGCCACCGGAATACCGCGCACCAGCAGCACGGCCAGCACCGCGGCCAGGTTGGCGGCGTTGAAGCGTCCGATCAGGCCGGTCTCGATGCGCGCGGCGCCGGCATGGCTGTCGATCTCGATCTCCAGGCCATCGGCGCGCGCCCGCACCGCCCGCAGGCCCACGTAGTGCGCGGCGAGATGCGAGACATCGCCGCTGCCGTAGGCCACCGGCGTGACCGCATCCGCCAGCTCCTCGAGCCAGGCGCGGCCGAGGGCGTCGTCGGCGTTGAGTATCGCGTACCGCAGCCCGTCGAGCGTGAACAGGCGCCGTTTCGCGGCGGCGTAGGCGGCCGCGTCGCCGTGATAGTCCAGATGATCGCGCCCGACCTGGGTGAGCACGGCCACGTCGAAGGCCACGCCGTCCACGCGGTGCTGATCCAGTGCATGCGACGACACCTCGAAGGCGACCGCCGCCGCGTCGGCGGTGACGAAGCGGGCGAGCCAGTCCTGGACCGCGACGGCATCCGGCGTGGTATGGCTGGCCTCGGCAAGATCGTCGGTGAAACCGAAACCCAGCGTGCCGAGATAGCCGCAGCGCGTGCCGAGCGCATCCAGAGCCCGGGCGAGCAGCCAGGCGCAGGAGGTCTTGCCGTCGGTCCCGGTGACACCGGTCACGAACAGCCGCTGCGCCGGCTCGCCGTAGGCGCGCGCGGCGATGCGACTGGCCCGGGCGGCCAGATCCGGCACACGGACATGGGGCACGTCCAGCACGGGCGCGCGTTCGCGGTCCCAGACCACCGCCCTAACGCCGCGCGCGACGGCGTCGTCGGCGTGGTCCAGGCCGTGGGTGCGCGTGCCCTGGTAGGCCATGAACAGACTGCCGGGACGCGCCGCGCGGCTGTCGATCGTGACCTGCGCGATCTCGGCATCCGGAACGCCATCCACGCCAAACCCCACCAGCAGACGAGCCAGCGGCTGGCGCAGGGGGGTGGCCGGTGCGAGCCCCATCATGTCCCCGCCTCGCCGTCGTCGGCCTTGGCCGCCAGCATCGCCGGATTGTCCGGGGGCACGCGCAGGATGCGCAGCGCGTCGCGCATGACCGCCGCGAAGACCGGCGCGGCCACCGCGCCGCCGTAGTATTCGTCTTTCTTCGGCTCGTCGAGCATCACCAGTGTGACCAGCGCCGGGTCCTCGGCCGGCGCCATGCCGACGAACAGCGCCTGGTGGCGATCGCTGTTGTAGCCGCCGCCGCCCGCCTTGCGCGCGGTACCGGTCTTGCCCGCCACGCGATAGCCCGGGATCGCGGCCCGCGAGGCCGTACCGGCCGGCGAGACCACGCCTTCGAGCATCCGGCGCATGGCACGAGCGGTCTCCGCGGAGATCACACGCTCGGGCGGCGCGTGCATCTGCGCGCCCTCGCCCTGGATGAGGCGAAGGCTGCGAAGCATGCCGTCGTCGGCGATCGCGCCATAGGCGCGCACCAGCTGGAGTGCGGTGATCGACAGCCCGTAACCGTAGGAGGCGACCGCGGTCTCGACGTCGTTCCAGCCGTAGAAATCCTCGAGCACGCCGTAGCGCTCGCCCGGGAAACGGGTGCCGCTGGTCTGCCCGAAGCCGAACTTGTGGTAGGTGCGCCAGACCTGTTCCGCGCCCATCTTCAGGCCGACATGGGCGGCGCCGACATTGCTCGACTTCTGCAGGATCTTGGCGAAATCGACGTCCCCGTAGTCGCGGTAGTCCTGCACCGTGAGGCGGCCCACCTGGAACCAGCCCTTGGTCTCGATCTCGTCGTCGGTGTCGTAGAGACCGGAATCCAGCGCGCCGGACAGCAGGATCGGCTTGACGGTGGACCCCGGCTCCATGACGTCGGTGGCCGCCCGCGCGCGAACGCCGGCCGGATCGATCGAATCACGGTCGTTCGGATTGAAGCTCGGATAGGAGGCCACCGCGCGCAGCTCGCCGCTGGACGGGTCGAGCATGACCACCAGACCGCCGGCGGCATCGTTGCTGACCACTGCCGACTTGATGTGGCGATAGGCCAGATACTGCAGCCGCGAGTCGAGAGTCAGGCGCAGATCATGACCGGGCTGCGGCGGCTCGAACTCGGCGACATCCTCGACCGTGCGGCCGAGCCGGTCCTTGATCACGCGACGGCTGCCCGGTTCGCCGTCGAGGAACTCGTTGCGATCGAGCTCCAGGCCCTCCTGCCCGCGGCCGTCGATATTGCTCATCCCCACGATCTGCGCCGCGGCCTCGCCGGCCGGATAGTAGCGCTTGTATTCGCGCTGCAGAAAGATGCCGGGCGCGTCGACGTTCATCACCGAGCGCGCGTCCGAGGGCGACAGCTGACGCCGCAGATACAGGAACTGCCGGCCGCGGTAGTCCTCGAGCCGTTTGCGGAGATCCGCGGTGGACATGTTCAGGCGCTTGGCCAGGGCCGGCAGTTTCTCCGGCGCCTCGAGCACGGCGCCCGGCACTGCCCAGACGGACTCGGTCGGCGCCGACAGCGCCAGCGGCTCGCCGTTGCGATCCTCGATCGCGCCGCGCCCGGCCGGAACCGAGACCGTACGCAGATGGCGCTTGTCGCCCTCCTTGGCCAGAAATGCCTGATCGAGCACCTGGAGATCGAAGGCGCGGCCGGCGAGCACGAGCGCGAACAGCGCAAAGGCGCCGAGGACGACGCCCCCACGCCAGCGCGCCGGCGGCGGCAGCTGGGTATTGCGATTGCGGCGCGGCGCACTCACGGCTCGCGCTCCTCGAGCACGACGTAGTTCTGCGGCTGGACCATGCCCAGTTCGCGCCGGGCCACCTGTGCGACCCGGTCCGGATTGGCCCAGGCGCTCTCCTCGAGCTGGAGCTGCGCCCACTCGGTGGAGAGCTTGTCGCGCTCGACGCGCTCCACCTGGAGTTCATGCGCGAGCTCGCGCGCCTTGTGCTTGGCCTGGACGACGGCAACGGCGCTGACCAGATTGGCCGCGATCAGCGCCGCGATGACGAGGCTCCGGCGATTCATGCCGACACCCGCGGCGCGCTGGTACGCTCGGCTACGCGCATGATCGCGCTGCGGGCACGCGGGTTGGCCGCCGCCTCGTCGGCTCCGGCGCGCACCGCCCGGCCCTGCAGACGCAGCGCCGGATCGGGCGCCGCCGCCATCGGCACCGGCGGCGGCGCCGGGCGCGCCTGGGTGCGCATGAAGCGCTTGACCCGCCGATCCTCGAGCGAATGAAAGCTGATCACGGCCAGTCGTCCGCCCGGCGCGAGCACGTCCAGCGTCGCCTCCAGCGCCGCCTCCAGCGCCGCGAGCTCGTCGTTGACGTGCATGCGCAGCGCCTGAAACGTGCGCGTGGCCGGATGAATGCGCTTGCCGGCACTCACCCGGGCCGGGACCGCAGCGACCACCAGCTCCGCCAGCCGCCGCGTGGTGGCCACCGGCGCCTCGGCGCGGGCCGCCACGATCGCGCCGGCGATGCGGCCGGCGAACGGCTCGTCGCCCAGGCGCTTGATGACCGAGGCGATCTCACCGTGACTCGCCCGGTTGAGCCAGTCGGACACCGGCGCCCCGGCATCCGGGTCCATGCGCATGTCCAGCGGACCGTCGTGACGAAAGGAAAATCCGCGCGCGCCCACGTCGAACTGCGGCGACGACACGCCGAGATCGAACAACAGCGCATCGACCCGACCGAGCAGGCCGAGCGCCTCGATGTGGGCCCGCAGTTCGCGGAACGAACCGCGCACGAAGGTCAGACGCGGATCCCGGGCCGCCAGCGCCTCGGCATCGGCCGCGGCGTCCGGGTCCTGGTCGATCGCGACCAGCCGGCCGCCGGCACCGAGCACACCGAGAATCGCCCGGCTGTGCCCGCCGCGACCGTAGGTCGCATCGACGCAGATGCCACTCTCGCGCGGTTCGAGCGCGGCCAACGCGGCGTCTAGCAGTACCGGCTGATGTTCGGCCTGCGGCATGTCGGCGGCGGTCCTCATGGCGTCGTTACGAGTGGCGTGGCTGGCAGCGGGCAGGCATCACAGACTGATGTCCATGAGCACGTCGGGCAGATCACCGTTGGCGGCATCCCGGGCGAGCGCGGCGGCGGTATCGGCGTTGCGGGCCTCGAAGGTGGCCTCGTCCCATATCTCGAACAGATTGCCCATACCCGAGAGCACGGCACGATCACCCAGCCCCGCGAAGGTGCGTAGATTGGCCGGCAGCAGAAGGCGGCCCTGTCGGTCCATGTCGGCGTCCCGCGCTTTGCCGAGAAAGAAACGCTGAATGTCACGCACCTGATTGTTGAGGCTGCCCTTGGCGAGCAGCTGCGCCTCGAACTTCTGGTATTCCGGCTGCGGATAGAGCAGCAGACAGCCGTCCCAGTGCTGGGTGACGACCATCCGACCGCCGCAGTCGTCGATCAACGACTGGCGATATGATGCCGGGATCGCAATACGCCCCTTGGCATCGACGGTGATCGGATGTGACCCCTTGAACACGTAGCGGCCTCTCGTCGCTCTAAACCACTTTACCCCACTTCTCGCCCCGTAGCGCCACTATAGGCAGCCGCGGTTTGGGGTGTCAAGCGCGAGTCAAACGACCGAAAAATCCGGCTAAACAGGCATTTCCGAGGCCTTTTCACAAGCGTCTCATCAAGAGATTGGCTCGCGATTTTGTCTTTTCATTCCATGTGTTTGGGCGCGTTATATGAATTAAACGATCACGTTCCGCGCCTGCGCTGACGAACGTCGCCCAAAGCAGCGTGACGAGAGAAAATGGGGTGTGGGGCAATGTGGTGCGCGACCGCCGGCGCAGGGCAGTCGCTCCACATGGGCGGCCGACCGGACGGTACGGGGCATTCAAAGAAGAGTTCGGAGTCGGCCGATAAGCCGGGTTCTGTCGTGCGCAGTCATTCATCTGGGGCACACGTCGCCGTGTACCTCATGCGACCTACCCGAGGACTGCGCGGGCCGCGCGTCGTCCTCCTATTTGGTCTTGCTCCGGATGGGGTTTACCGTGCCGCGAACCGTTACCGGTCGCGCGGTGCGCTCTTACCGCACCGTTTCACCCTTACCAGGCCTGCGGACAGGCCTTCGGCGGTCTGCTTTCTGTTGCACTTTCCGTAGGCTCACGCCTCCCAGGGGTTACCTGGCATCCTGCCCTGTGGAGCCCGGACTTTCCTCCGTGCCCGCAAGCGGGCACCGCGACTGCGTGGCCGACTCCGAGGCCCAATGCTATCACTGCAGCTCGAGTGCCCGGGCATAGGCGGCGTTGCGCGACACACCGAGCAGACGCGCCGCGGCGCCGGCAGCGTCCTTCGTGCCGGTCACGGCAAGCAGTTCGGCCAGGAGACCGTCCAGCGTGACCTCGACGGCATGGCGCTCGACGACCGGCGCCCCGCCGACGACCAAGACGAACTCGCCGCGGCGCCGGTTGGCGTCGAAGGCCAGCCACCGGCTCAGCGCCTCGGCCGGCAGCTGCACGCTCTGCTCGTGCAGCTTGGTGAGCTCGCGGCACAGGGTGACGGGGCGCTGTTCGCCGAGGGTGGCGGCGATATCGGAGACCGCAGCGGCGATGCGATGACTCGATTCGTAGAACAGCAGCGTGCGCGTCTCGTCGGCCAGTTCGGCCAGGCGGGCCCGACGCCCGGCCGCCCTGGCCGGCAGAAAACCCTCGAAGACGAAGCGATCGCTGGGCAGCCCGGCCACCGACAACGCGGCCACCGCCGCGCAGGCGCCCGGCACGCAGCGCACCTCGATACCCTCGGCCCGTGCCGCCCGCACGAGTGCGAAACCCGGGTCGCTGATCAGGGGCGTGCCGGCATCACTGATCAGAGCGACCGCCTCGCCGGCCTGCAGACGACCGATCAGTTGCGGCACGCGCTCGGCCTCGTTGTATTCGTGCAGCGAGAGCATCGGAGTGCCGATCGCCAGATGCTCGGTCAGCCGGGCGCTGTGGCGAGTGTCCTCAGCGGCGATCACGGCCACCTCCGAGAGCACCCGGGCCGCCCGCGCGGCGATATCCTCGAGATTCCCGATGGGGGTGGCGACGATCCAGAGCATGGCGGGCGTGGCGGTCATGACGGCGCACGATGGCGAACGGCGCTGATATTATGCCGGTGACACCGGCGCGCATGGGGGCACGGGCGCGCGAATCCCTGGGAGTTTCTACGAATGACAAGCATCCGGTCGTACATCCACGCGTTCTGTCTGCTGTTCGCAGCCGCCGTACTGGCCGGCTGCGCCGCGACGCAGCGGCCCGAATCGACATCGCAGCCGAGCCGTTCACCGACGGAACAGGCCCGCCAGGCGGAACTCGAGGGCGACCACGCGCGCGCCGCCGAACTCTATATGGAAGCCGCAGCGGACGCCGACGACCCGGCCGAGCGCCGGCGACTGCGCCTGTCCGCCGGCCTGGACGCCGCGCAGGCGGGCCAGGCCACCCGGGCCCGGCAGATTCTCGACGGTATCCAGGCGTCGAGCCTCAACGACGACGCGCGTATCCGTTACGAACTGGCGAGCACGTTGGCGCGTATCGCCGCCATGCCACCGACACGCGCCCTGGCGGAACTGCCGCCGCCGAGCAGCGGCACCGACCCGGAGATCGCCCAGCGCGTGTGGCTCAAGCGCGGCGAGCTGCACTTCGCCCAGAACGACCTCATTGCGGGCATGCACGCACTCGTCCAGCGCGGCATCTGGCTGGTGGACGACACCGCGCTCGCCGCCAACGACGCGCGCGTCTATGACAAGGCGCTGCAGGCGATCGCCTATGGCCAGGGCCCGGACAGCCGCGCCGCACGCAACGCCGACAACACCACCCGCGGCTGGCTCGCACTCGCCGCCATCGGCCAGCGCCGCTGGGCCGACCGCGCCGAACGCGATCGGGCGCTGGCGGAATGGGAGGACGAATACCAGGGCCACCCCGCGGCCCGAAGCGTACTGCCCGAACGCTTCGACTACGACAGCACGATGGTGGTGAGTCAGCCGGCGGAGCCGGGAGAACAGGCCGGGCCGGCCGAGCTCGGCCCCGCGCCGGAGCCGCCTAGCGACACCGTCGCACTGGCGCTGCCGCTGAGCGGCGACTTCGCCCGAGCGGCGGAGGCCATTCGCGCCGGCTTTTTGTTCGCCTACGAGACCGACAGCAGCGCACCCGGGCAGCCGCTGATCTACGACACGAACACGATGAGCGCCGAGGCGATCCTGCGCCGTGCACGCCAGGATAATGTGGGTGTACTGGTCGGGCCGCTGAACAAGTCGAAGGTCGCGGCGCTGTCCAGCCAGGCCGGGGAGCGGCCGATCGTCGCCCTGAACCGCATCGATCGGACGATCACGGAACCGGGCTTCTATCAGTTCGCGCTCGCACCCGAGGACGATGCGCGTACGGTCGCGCGGCATGCCGCGGACGAGGGCCACGAGCGGGCACTGGCGCTGGTGCCGGAAGGCGACTGGGGCAGTCGCGTGTTCGACGCCTTCCGCGAGCGCTTCAGCGCCGGGGGTGGACGCGTGATCGACTACGCAACCTACAACAGCGACCAGCACGATCACCGTGGCCCCATCCAGTCGGTACTGTCGGGCTATCCCGGCAACGAAGCCGACTTCATCTTCGTGGCCGCCGCACAGCCCGTACAGGCACGCCTGATTCGCAGCCAGCTGCGCTTCTATCGCGCCACCGGGCTGCCGATGCTCTCGACGTCGCACATTTACAGCGGCTCCCCCGATCCCAACGAGGACATCGACCTCAACGGCGTCGGCTTCGCCGACCTGCCTTGGGTCATTGGCGAAGGCGCCTTCCTCGACGACCGTCGCGCAGCGGCCACGGAGCGCTACGGAGACACGGCCGAGCGCTACACGCGGCTGTTCGCGATGGGGATGGACGCCTGGCTACTGACCGACCAGATCGGCAGCGGCGGCCTGCGCACGGGCGATACGTTCGAAGGCATGACCGGCGTTCTGGCGGTCAGGCCGGACAATCGGGTCGAACGCTATCTCGCCTGGGCCGTCTTTCGTGGCGGCCGGCCCCAGCTCGTCGAGATGCCCTCGCAGGCCGACGTCCGCAACGAAACATCCGAGCCCGCGCCGTGGGAACCCTAGCCAAGGGTCGAGCCGCCGAGGATCGGGTCGACACGGCAGCACGCCGGCGCGGTTGGCGTGCGGTCGTGCGCAACCACAACGCCCGAGGCGGCGAACTGGACCTGGTCTATCGCACGGGCGATGAGCTCATCGTGGTGGAAGTCCGCTACCGTTCGCGTGGCGACTACGGCAGCGCCGCGGCCAGCGTCACCGCGCGCAAGCAGCGGCGCATCGTCACCGCCACACGCGACCTGCTCGCCCGCCAGCCCGATCTCGCACGTTGCGCGATCCGCTTCGACGTCGTCGGCGTCGACGACAGCGATCAACTCGACTGGATAGAGAACGCGTTCTATGCCGAATGAGACCGGCCCGGACGACCGCACCGCCCTGATCGCCACACTGTTCGAGGACGGCGTGCGCGCCAACCGCAACACCTTGACCACGATGGACGCCGCCATCGTCACCGCCGCCGACCGGCTGATCGACTGCCTGGCGCACGGCGGCAAGGTGCTGTCATGCGGCAACGGCGGCTCGGCGGGCGACGCCCAGCACTTCTCGTCCGAACTGGTGAATCGCTTCGAGCGCGAGCGCCGCGCGCTACCTGCCGTGTCGCTGACCACCGAAAGCTCAACGCTGACGGCCATCGCCAACGACTACGACTACGACCGCCTGTTCTCGCGCCAGATCGAGGCACTCGGGCGGCCGGGGGACACGCTGCTGGCGATCAGCACCAGCGGCAACTCGGGCAATGTCGTCCAGGCGATCGCGGCCGCACACGATGCCGGCATGGGCGTAATCGCCCTGACCGGCAAGGACGGCGGCCGAATGGCGTCGCTAATGGCAGCGGACGATATCGAACTGCGCGCCGCCTCCGCGACGACGGCGCGGATTCAGGAGATCCATCTCCTGTTCATCCACTGCCTCTGCCGGCTGATCGAGGATCACCTGCTGGGCTGAGCGGCCGTCCGTACCGCTGTCGTTCGAGCCGCGGCTGCCCGCGGTCGACCCGGCGACTACTTGACGACCTTCAGGTGCGCGCGCTTGCTCTGGGCCGTCTGCTCTCCACTCTCGCCATCGGCGTCATTACCGCCATCCGGGCCGCCGTCGGGCGGGGTCGGCGGCTCGACTTCGCCGAAGAGCATGCCCTCGCCGTTCTCGCGCGCATACAGCGCGAGCACGGCACCGGGCGGCACGCTGACGTCGTAGCTCTGTCCCGAGAACCGGGCCGAGAAGCTGATCAGGGCGTTGTCGAGCGACAGGCCGCGCACGGCGCCCGGGCTGATGTTGACCGTGATCTTGCCGTCCTCGGTGACGAACTGATGCGGCACGTCGACGCCCTCGGCGTCGGCGGCCACCAGTAGATGCGGCGTCAGATCGTTGTCGAGCACCCAGTCGTAGAGCGCGCGTATGAGATAAGGGCGGCGCGAGGTCAGTTCGGCCATGAAAGCTCCCGGGTTTTCAGGGCGCGCCGGCGGTGCCCATCTGGGCTTCGATCGGCGACAGGCTGCGCTCGAAGGCGGGTCGCGCGAACAGACGCCGGGCGTAGCTGTGCAAACGTTCGTGCTGATGCTTCGGCAGTTCGACACCGTAATGGTTCAGACGCCAGAGCACCGGTGCCAGTGTACAGTCCACGAGCGAGAATTCCTCGCCGATGTAAGTCCGCGGCGAGAATTCGGCGGCCAGCGTGGTCAGCAGCTCGGTCATGCGACCGCGCGCCTTGCGCGCCACTGCGGGGGTCGATTCGAGCTCGTCGCAGAGTGGATAGAGATCCATCTCCATGCGATAGATCGCCAGTCGATACTGCGCCCGTAGCACCGGGTCGACGGGCATCAGCGGCGGATGCGGATAACGCTCGTCGACGTACTCGATGATGATCCGTGGGTCGTAGACCACGAGCTCGCGATCGACCAGCGTCGGCACCGTATTGTACGGGTTGAGTTGGAGGAGATCCTCGCTCTCCTCATCGTCGCGCAGCGCCACGACCTCGTAGCCGGCCACGCCTTTTTCGGCCATGATCAGCCGGACCCGGTGGCTGTGCACGCAGTCGGCACGCGAGTAGAGCGTGATCGTGGAGCTGCGGCTCGCCATCGGACGTCTCGCTTTCCGGCTAATGCACGTCGCGCCAGAATTCGCGCTTGAGCATGTAGGCCAGACCGGTGAACAGAATCAGGAACACGATCACCTTGAAGCCGAGCGACGCACGCGTCAGCTTGACCGGCTCCCCGGCGTAGACCAGAAAATTGGTGATATCGCCGACCGCGGACCGATACTCCGCCGGGTTGAGTTGACCTTCCTGCACGAGCTCGAGCGCCGGACCGGCTTCACCGTGGCCACCCTCGCTCTCCTCGCCGTGCCCGCCGGCCTCCTCGTGAACCTGGTAGCCCTGCAGCGGCGCCAGCACGTGCGGCATGGCGGTGTTCGCCATCACCAGATTGTTCACGCCGTTCGGGCGGGAGTCGTCCAGATAGAACGACAGCAGAAAGCTGTAGATCCAGTCCGCACCACGCTGGCGCGCGATCAGCGATAGATCCGGCGGCGCCTTGCCGAACCAATCGCCTGCCTGTTCCTTGGACATGGTGCCCTGGATGGTGCTGTGGATCTTGCCGCCAGTCATGATGAGGTTGTTCTCGACCACGTCCTCGGGAATCTCGAGGTCCTCGGCGATACGGTTGTAGCGCATGTACTGCAGCGAGTGACAGCCCGAACAATAGTTCATGAACAGCTTGGCGCCGCGCTGAAGAGAGGCCTGGTTGTCCAGATTCGGATCGAACTCAAAGGGCACGCTGCCCTCCGCCGCCCACACGGAGATCGGCAGCATCACGAGCAGTGCTAACAACAGCGAACGCTTCATCCCGTCACCCTTTCCGGAACCGGCTTGGTCCTGTCGAGCTTGCTGTAGATGGGCATCAACAGGAAGAACAAGAAGTAAATCACCGTCGCAATGCGCGCCGAGAGCTTGACCCCGTCCGACGGCGCCTGCAGGCCGAGATAGGCCAGGCTCAGGAAGGAGACGGCGAACAGCGTGAGCGCAACTTTGAAGATGATGCCCTTGTAGCGGATGGACTTCACCCGACTCCGATCCAGCCATGGCAGGAAGAACAGGATGAACACCGCGGAGAACATCACGATCACGCCGCCGCCCTTGCTGGGCACGGCACGCAGCATCGCGTAGAACGGCGTGAAGTACCACGAAGGCTTGATGTGTTCGGGCGTGACCGACGGATCCGCAGGGCTGAAGTTGTCGACCTCGAGGAACAGCCCGCCAAACGTCGGCGCGAAGAAGATCACCCCGGCGAACAGGATCAGGAATACGCCGACCCCGAACAGATCCTTCACCGTGTAGTACGGATGGAAGCGGATGCCGTCCACGGGATGCCCGTCGGCGCCTTTGTTGGCCTTGATCTCGATGCCGTCCGGATTGTTCGAGCCGACGTGATGCAATGCCATGATGTGCGCGATCACCAGGCCTACCAGCACGAACGGCAGTGCCACCACGTGCAGGGCGAAGAAACGGTTGAGCGTCGCATCGCCGACCACGAAGTCGCCTCGGATCCAGGTGGTGAGCTGCTCGCCGACGACCGGCACCGCCGAGAACAGTGAGATGATCACCTGCGCGCCCCAGTAGGACATGTTGCCCCAGGGCAACACATAGCCCATGAAGGCCTCGGCCATGAGCGCCAGGAAGATCAGACAGCCAAAGATCCACAGCAGTTCGCGCGGCTTGCGGTACGAGCCGTACAACAGCGCGCGGAACATGTGCAGATACACGACGATGAAGAAGAACGACGCCCCGGTCGAGTGCATGTAGCGGATGAGCCAGCCCCACTCCACTTCACGCATTATATAGGCCACGGACCCGAAGGCCTCAGCCGCCGAAGGCTTGTAGAACATGGCCAGCCAGATGCCGGTGAGCAACTGATTGACCAGCACCAGCATCGCCAGCGAGCCGAAGTAGTACCAGAAGTTGAAGTTCTTCGGCGCGTAGTACTGGCCGACATGGTCGTTCCAGAGCTGCGTCGCCGGAAAGCGGGCGTCCACCCAGTTCATGAACTTGCTCGCCATTACGCAGCCTCCTCGCCGCCGCCCGTGGCGGGATCCTCGCCGACCACGATCAGGTCGTCACTCGAATACCGATACGGCGGCACCTGCATGTTCAGAGGCGCCGGCTGACCGGCATAGACGCGACCGGAGATATCGTAATGCGAGCCGTGACAGGGGCAGAAGAAGCCGGGCACGTCCATCGACCACTCCGAGGCATCCGGCCGGAAACTCGGCGAGCAACCCAGATGGGTACAGATGCCGACCATGACCAGGATCGGGTCCTTGATGGCGCGGTACTTGTTCTGGCAGTACTCGGGCTGCTGCGGTGCGCTGGAGTCCGGATCCGCGAGCTTGGGCGCCACGCTGTCCAGCGAATCGAGCATCTCCTGCGTGCGCCGGACGACCCATACGGGCTTGCCGCGCCACGTCACGCTCACCAAGGCGCCCTCGTCGAGCGCGGCGATATTGACCTCCACCGGAGCCCCGGCGGCGCGAGCACGCGCGCTCGGCAGCCAGGACTTGATGAACGGCGTGGCCACGAAGGCCGCACCCACGCCACCAACGGCTGCGGTGGCGCCGGTCAGAAATCGGCGCTTGCGGACGTCGACCCCCTCATTGCTCATGCGTTAAACCTCTTCGAGCAGGGCAAGAATGCCGGTTCGACTTGTACTACAACTCGTGTGATTGCGGGCACGACGTGGCCACGCAGGGATCTGAAAAGTATAGCATAGCGCGCTGCACGATCGCCGTTTTCAGCCACGATCGCGCCCGCCGCGGGCTTCGGCGGAGGCGGCGTGCGCATGCAGCCCCTCGCCGCGCGCGAGCTCGGCAGCGATGGGCGCCAGCCGCGCGGCGCCCGGCGCGCCGGCTTCGACGATCGACAGCCGCTTCTGGAAATCGTAGACGCCAAGCGCCGAGGAGAAACGCGCCGTGCGCCCGGTCGGCAGCACGTGATTGGGCCCGGCGCAGTAGTCCCCAAAGGCCTCCGGGCTGTAATGACCCATGAAGACCGCACCGGCGTGACGAATGTCGTCAAGCAGCTCGCCCGGCGCAGCCACCGCGAGCTCCAGATGCTCGGGCGCGATACGATTGGACAACGCCACCGCCTCGGCCATGTCGGCGACCTGGATCAGCGCGCCGTGCCGGGCCAGCGACGCCTCGATGATCGTACGCCGGGGCTGATCCGGCAGCAGACGCTCGACCGCGGCCGCGACCGCGTCCAGATGGGCGGCATCCGAGCTGACGAGCAGAGCCCGTGCATCCTCGTCGTGCTCGGCCTGGGCGAACAGATCGAGCGCGGCCCAGTCGGGATCGCCCGTGCCGTCGGCCAGGATCAGCACCTCCGACGGCCCCGCCACCGACTCGATGCCGACGCGGCCGAACACCCGGCGCTTGGCTGCAGCCACATAGGCGTTGCCCGGGCCGACGATCTTGTCGACGCCCGGGATGGTTTCGGTGCCCCAGGCCAGTGCGGCCACGGCCTGGGCGCCGCCGACCGTGAAGAAGCGATCGACCCCGGCCAGCGCCGCGGCGGCCAGCACCCAGTCGTTGACCACGCCTTCCGGCGCCGGCGAGACCATCACGACCTGGCCGACACCCGCGACCCGCGCGGGCAGCGCATTCATCAGCACGCTGGAGGGATAGGCCGCCTTGCCGCCCGGCGCATAGATGCCGGCACGCTCGATCGGACGCACGACCTGGCCCAGCCGGTTGCCGTGGGCGTCGGCATAGCTGTGGTCGGTGAGTTTCTGGGATTCGGCGAACTGCGTGATCCGCTCGGCCGCGGCGTCCAGTGCGGCGCGCTGGGCGCCGGGCATGGCGTCGAGCGCGGCCTTCAAGCGAGTGTGCGGCACCTCGAGTGCGGCCATCTCGCGCGCGGGATGCCGGTCGAGCTCGCGGGTGTATTCGAGCACGGCGGCGTCGCCGCGGGCCCGCACGTCGGCGATGATGGCCGCCACCCGCGCGTCCACATCGGCCTCTGCCGGGGTCTCCCGGTCGATCAGCCGCTCGAACGCGGCCTCGAAACCGGCGTCGCTGCTGACGAGCCAGCGCATCACGAGGCCCGCCGCCCGCGCTGATCGAACAGCGACAACAGCTCGCCGATCGGGGCGTGCTTCATCTTCTGGGCGGCCTTGTTCACGACCAAGCGGGCGCTGATCTCCTCGATCACCTCGAACGGCTCGAGGCCGTTGGCGCGCAGGGTGTTGCCGGTATCCACCAGATCGACGATGACGTCGGCCAGGCCCACGAGCGGCGCCAGCTCCATGGAGCCATAGAGTTTGATGATTTCGACCTGACGGCCCAGGCGTGCGAAATAGGCGCGCGCGGTCTCGACGTATTTCGTGGCCACGCGCAGCGGCCGGTGGCTGGCCGCATCCATCGCCCCGGGCCGACCGGCGGTCATCAACCGGCAGCGGGCGATACCCAGATCCAGCGGCTCGTAGAGATCGGCGCCGCCGTGCTCGATGAGCACGTCCTTGCCGGCGACCCCCACATCGGCCGCGCCGTAGGCCACGAACGTCGGCACGTCGGAGGCGCGGATGACCAGCAGCCGCAGGCCCGGGTGATTGGTCTCGAACACGAGCTTGCGCGAGGTCTCCGGATCCACCTCGGGCTCGATGCCGGCCGCGGCCAGCAGCGGCAGGGTGGCGTCGAGAATGCGCCCCTTGGACAGGGCCAGCGTGACCGTCTGGCTCATGCCGTGATCCCCCGCGCGGTGACCGGCGCGCGATCGGGCAGGCGCTGGATGCGTCCGCCGAGCTGCGCCATCTTCTCCTCGATGCACTCGTAGCCGCGGTCGATGTGATAGATCCGGCGGACGTCGGTCTCGCCGTCGGCCACCAGCCCCGCGATCACCAGCGAGGCCGAGGCGCGCAGATCGGTGGCCATCACCGGCGCCCCGGTGAGGCGATCGACGCCGGTGACGATCACGGTATTGCCTTCCTGGCGGATGCGCGCGCCCATGCGCTGCAGCTCGGAGACGTGCATGAAACGGTTTTCGAACACGGTCTCGGTGACCGTGCCCACGCCCTCCGCGACGGCATTGAGCACGCAGAACTGGGCCTGCATGTCGGTCGGAAAACCCGGATAGGGCGCGGTGCGCAGGCCGACCGCACGCACCTGGCGGCCGCGCATGTCGACCTCGACCCAGTCGTTGCCCTGGGTGATCGTCGCACCGGCCTCCGACAGCTTGGCCGTGATCGCGTCGACGAGCTCGGGATCGGTCTGGGTCACCCGGACCCGGCCACGACTGGCCGCGCCGGCGACCAGGAAGGTGCCCGTTTCGATGCGATCCGGCAGCACCCGGTGCCGGGTACCGTGCAGGCGCTTCTTGCCGCGGATCGTGATGGTCGGCGTGCCCGCGCCCTCGATCTCCGCGCCCATCGCGGTCAGGCATTTGGCCAGATCGACTACCTCCGGCTCGCGGGCGGCGTTCTCGAGCACGGTCACGCCGTCGGCCAGCGTGGCCGCCATCATCAGATTCTCGGTACCGGTGACGGTGACGGTATCCATGGCGATGCGCGCGCCCTGGAGCCGGCTGCATTTCGCCTTGACGTAGCCGGATTCGACGCGGATCTCGGCGCCCATGGCCTCGAGCCCGCGCAGGTGGATGTCCACCGGACGCGCGCCGATCGCGCAGCCGCCGGGCAGCGACACCTCGGCCTCGCCGTGGCGCGCCAGCAGCGGCCCGAGCACGAGGATGGAGGCCCGCATGGTCTTGACCAGATCATAAGGCGCGACGCACTGGGTGATGGTCGAGGCATCGGCTTCGACCACCATGTAGTCGCCGATGGTCACCGACACGCCCATGTGCGCGAGCAGCACGTTGGTTGTGGTCACATCCTCCAGATGCGGGACGTTCTCCACGAACAGCGGCTCGTCGATGAGCAGCGCGGCCGTCATGATCGGCAGGGTCGCGTTCTTCGCCCCGGAGGCGCGAACGCTACCGCTGAGCGGCGGCCCGCCCTCGATACGCAGCAGATCCATCATGTGTTGTCCGCGACCTCGCGATTCAGGAGACGCCACCCGCCTGCGTCGGCGTCATGGTCTTGAGCGACAGGGCGTGGATCTCCCCGCCCATGCGCTCGCCCAGCGTGGCGTAGACCATGCGGTGCTGTTCGACGATGCCCTTGCCCTCGAAGCTGGGGCTGATCACCCGGGCGGCGAAATGGGCGCCGTCGTCGCCCATGACTTCCACGCTGGCGTCCGGCAGTCCGGCCTCGATGAGTTCGCGTATGGCCTCGGCGCTGTACATGGTGTCGATTCCTTCAAAGCTGGCGCGAAATGCTAGCACGAGCCGCCGCCGCCACCGCGCACATCGTCTAGCCGCGGATCTTGTAACCCCGGGCGAGCATGCTGATGGCGATGATCGACACCAGCACGAAGAACCCGGCCGCCACCGCCAGACTGCGCAGCGGATCGACGTCCCCGACGCCGAAAAACCCCTGCCGGAACCCGTCGATCATGTAGAAGAACGGGTTGAAGTGCGAGGCCGTCTGCCAGAACGCCGGCAGCGAGTGGATCGAGTAGAACACGCCCGACAGGAACGACAGCGGCATGATGAAGAAATTCTGGAAGGCCGCGAGATGCTCGAACTTGTCGGCCATGATGCCCGCGATCATGCCCATGACCGCCAGCGTGCCGCCGGCACAGACCAGCATCGCCGCGACCACCAGCGGATTCGCCATCGGCACGGTCACGAACAGCTGGGCGAGCACGTAGAGAACCGTGGCCACGAGTGTGGCCCGCAGCAGCGCGGCGCCGATGTAGGCCAGATAGAACTCGAACGCCGAGATCGGCGTGAGCAGCAGAAAGACCAGATTGCCCATGACCTTGGACTGGGTGATGCTCGACGACGTGTTCGCGAACGAGTTCTGGATCACGTTCATCATGATCAGCCCCGGAATCAAAAACGCCGTGTACGACACGCCCTCGTAGACGTTGACGCGATCCTCCAGCACCTGCCGGAAGACCAGCAGATAGAGCATGGCGGTGATCACCGGCGCGCCGACGGTCTGGCCCAGCACGTTGTAGAAGCGCCGGACCTCCTTGACGAACAGGGTGTAGCAGCCGCGCCAGTTCATGCCGCGCGGCCGTCGGGCTTGTCCATGGTCAGCTCCACGAAGATGTCCTCGAGATGCGGCTCGCGCGTGCGCACGTCTGCGATCCGGTAGCCGGCGTCACGGATCGATTCCATCACGTCGGCGATGTAGTGCCGGCCCTGCTCGAGCTTGAGCTCGAGCGTGTCCTCGTGGCGATCCTCGACCAGCGCCTCGACCTCCGCCGGGAGCGGGCCGCCGTCGCCGGTCAGCTGCAGCGACAGGAAGCGATACGGATGGCGATCGAGCAGCGCGCGCTTGTCCTCGAGCACCTTGAGTTCGCCGTGATTGAGGATGGCGATGCGATCGCACAGCTCCTCGGCCTCTTCCAGATAGTGCGTGGTCAGCACGATGGTGTGGCCGGCGTCGTTGAGATCGCGGGTGAAACGCCAGAGCGTGCGCCGCAGCTCCACGTCCACCCCCGCGGTCGGCTCGTCGAGAATGACCACGTCGGGCTTGTGCACCAGCGCCTGGGCGATCAGCACGCGGCGCTTCATGCCGCCGGAGAGCGCGCGCATGGACATGTCGCGCTTGTCGGTCAGCTCGAGCCGTTCCAGCAGCTCGTCGATCCAGGGCCAGTAATCCCGGCCGCAGCCGTAGTAGCCCGCCTGCAGCCGCAGCAGATCACGCACCGGAAAGAACGGATCGTAGACCAGCTCCTGAGGCACCACGCCGAGCGCCCGCCGTGCCGCCCGGAAATCCGAGCGCACGTCGTGACCCAGCACCGCGATCGAACCCTCCGAGGCGTGGGTCAGGCCGGCGATGATGGAGATCAGCGTCGACTTGCCGGCGCCGTTCGGGCCCAGGAGTCCGAAGTACTCGCCGCGCCGGATATCGAAGGACACGCCCCGCAGCGCGTGCGTGCGGCCGTAGCGCTTGTGGACGCGGTCTATGGCGATGGCGGTGTCGTTCGAGGCGCGGGGCATGGCGGACGGGCTGTCGCGAGCGAGGCGGCGCATTATACGTACTGCGGCAAACGCTGCATTCCACAGCGATCCCGCGCTGGCACGAATCATGCCGCGTTTGATCCGCCCTGCGCTAGAATACGGGGATGGATCGACGAGAACTCATCGGCGCCGCGCGGCGTGTGATCGACATCGAGGCGACGGCGGTCGCGGCCCTCGAGTCGCGCATCGACACGGCCTTCGCCGCCGCCGCGCAGCACATGCTCGAATGCCGCGGTCGCGTGGTGGTCACCGGCATGGGCAAGTCCGGCCACATCGCGGGCAAGATCGCGGCCACGCTGGCCTCCACCGGCACGCCGGCGTTCTTCGTCCACCCCGGCGAGGCCAGCCACGGCGATCTGGGCATGATCACCGCCCAGGACACGGTGCTCGCCCTGTCCTATTCGGGCGAGACCGCCGAGATCCTCACGATCCTGCCGCTGCTCAAGCGCCTGGCCGTACCGCTGATCGCGATGACCGGCAATGCGCGCTCGACGCTCGGCCGGCGCTCGGACGTGCATCTGGACGTCTCGGTGGCGATCGAGGCCTGCCCGCTGGAGCTCGCGCCCACCGCCTCCACCACCGCGGCGCTGGCCATGGGCGACGCGCTGGCGATCGCCCTGCTCGAGGCGCGCCACTTCACCGCCGAGGACTTCGCCCGCTCGCATCCCGGCGGCACGCTGGGCCGGCGGCTGCTGTTGACGGTGGCCGATCTCATGCACACCGGCGACGCCCTGCCGCTGGTCGACGACGACGCCCTGGTCGGCGAGGCGCTGCTCGAGATGACCGCCAAGGGCCTGGGCATGACCGGGGTGACGGACGCCGCGGGGCGTCTGACCGGTCTGTTTACCGACGGCGACCTGCGCCGCACACTGGATCGCGACATCGACATCAAACGCGCGCCGATCGCCGACTGCATGACGCGCGATCCCAAGACGGTCACCGCGGATACGCTCGCGGCCGAGGCGGTACGGCTGCTGCAGACTCACCGCATCGGCGGCGGCGCGCTGATGGTGGTCGACGACGACGAGCGCCCGATCGGCGCCCTCAACATGCAGGATCTGCTCAGGGCAGGTGTCATATGAAAGACACGACAGACGACGTCCGGCGGCGCGCGGCGGCCATCGAGGTGGCGGTCTTCGACGTCGACGGCGTGATGACCGACGGCAAGCTCTATCTCCACGGCCACGGCGAGGAGAGCAAGACCATGCACGTGCACGACGGCCTGGGCATCCAGCGGCTGCAGGCCGCCGGCGTGGCCGTGGCCGCGATCAGCGGCCGGCCGTCGCCGGCCGTCGCGGCGCGTCTGCATGCGCTCGGCGTCGACTACATCTATCTCGACAGCCACGACAAGCAGATGGACTTCGAGGCGCTGCTCGCCGAACTCGAGCTGACGCCCGAACGCGCCGCGGTCATGGGCGACGACCTGCCGGACCTGGGTCTGATGCGCCGGGCCGGGCTGGCGATGGCCGTCGCCGACGCCGTGCCCGACGTGCGCGAGGCCGCGCACTGGATCAGCGACTGCAAGGGCGGCGAAGGGGCGGTGCGTGAAGCCTGCGAACTCATCATCGCCGCCCGCAACGCGCACTAGCCGGGCCCGGTCATGCTGCGCGTCATCGCCGTTCTGCTCGTGATCGCCGCCGGCGTGATCGCCCTGCGGTGGGCCGATTCGCCCGATCCCGGCACACCGACCGCGCCGCGCCTGAGCACGCCCGAGAACAGCGACTACTACATGACCGACGCGGTCGTGCACCAGATGGATCCCCAGGGCGATCTGGCCTATCGCATGCGGCTGGGCCAGACGTTGCACTTCCCGGACGACTCGGCGCGGCTTCGGGATATTGACGTACACTATCTCGCAGGCACGAAAACCTACTGGGACGTCACCGCGGCACGCGGCCGGATACCGGCCGGTGAGCGCGACATCTACCTCTATGACGGCGTCGAGGCCGTGCATCCTCGGCCGAACGGGCCGGTGGTGCGCATCGAGACCGACAACGCCTGGGTCCGACCCGACGCCGATCGCATCGACACCCGGGCCCACGTGACCGCGACCCAGCCCGGGCAGCGGGTGGAGGGCGACGGCATGGAGGTCGATCTGGATACGGACAAGCTGAGACTGTTGAGCAATGTACAAGTCACCTACACGCCGGATTGACCGGGCCCGCCTCTGGCTGGCGGCGGCGCTCGTGGTGGCGGGCGGTGCGGCCTGGGCGCAGCAGGAGCCGTTGCCGATCCGGATCGAATCCGACAGCGCAGAGCTGTCCCAGCAGGAGGGCACGAGCACCTACACCGGCAGCGTCGTGCTCACCCGCGGCGGCCTGACGCTGACCGGCGACAAGCTGGTCGTCACGCGGCTCAACGATCGCGGCAACGTCAAAGCGGTGCTCAACGGCGCCCCCGCGCGACTGGACAAGCAGCCCGATCGCACCGGCGACGACGTCGTCACCGGCCATTCCAGCCGTATCGAGTACACCAACGCCGACTCGACCGTGGTCATGCGCGGCAACGCCGTGGTCAACCGCGGCGGCGATCGCATCGCCAGCCAGGTCATCCGCCACAACCTCGACACCCAGCGCACCCAGGCCGCGCGCGGCGAGAACGACGGCGAGCGGGTGCAGATCACGATCACGCCGCAGAACGACGGCGACGGCTCATGAGCAGCGCGGCGATGGACATCGGCCACGCGGCGGCCGCCGACCGCCTGGTGGCCACGCACCTGAGCAAGCGCTATCGCGGCCGCGAGGTGGTGCGCGACGTCAGTCTCGATCTCGGCCAGGGCGAGGTCGTCGGCCTGCTCGGGCCCAACGGCGCCGGCAAAACCACCGCCTTCTACATGATCGTCGGCCTGGTCTCGCCGGACGCCGGCCGCATCAGCCTCGGCGAACAGAGCCTGGTGGGCATGCCCATGCACAAGCGCGCCAAGCGCGGCATCGGCTATCTGCCGCAGGAAGCCTCGGTGTTCCGCAAGCTCAGCGTGGCCGACAACATCCGCGCGATCCTGCAGGTGCGTTCCGATCTCGATCGCGCGGGCATCGAACGCGAACTGGCCGCGCTGCTCGACGAGCTGTCAATCACGCACATCGCTGACTCCACGGGGCTCAACCTGTCCGGCGGCGAGCGCCGGCGGGTCGAGATCGCCCGCGCGCTGGCCGCGGAACCGCGCTTCATGCTGCTGGACGAGCCCTTCGCCGGCATCGATCCGATCTCGATCGGCGACATCCGCGGCATCATCACGCATCTGAAGAACCGCGGCATCGGCGTGCTCATCACCGATCACAACGTGCGCGAGACGCTGGGCATCTGCGAACGCGCCTACATTCTCAGCGACGGCGCCGTCATCGCCGAAGGCACCGGCGAGGCGGTACTGGCCGATCGCAAGGTACGGGAGGTCTACCTCGGCGAGGATTTCCGACTATGAAGCAGTCGCTGAACCTCAACCTATCGCAAAGCCTGACGATGACGCCTGCGCTGCAGCAGGCCATCCGCATGCTGCAGCTGTCCACGCTGGATCTGAAGACCGAGATCCAGGAGGCGCTCGAGACCAACGTCATGCTCGAGGCCGACGACGGCCACGGCGAGGTCGACGCCGGCCAGACGACGGATGACAGCGCCGGCGAACGCCAGACCAAGGACAGCGCCGGGAGCGACGCCGAGATCCCCGAGAATCTGCCGGTCGATGCCGACTGGAACGACATCTACGCCGGCAGCAGCAGCCCGGCGCCGGCCGCGCCGAGCAGCGAGGACGACGACTACTGGGACTACCGCCAGGCCAATCTGACCAGCACCCCCGACCTGCACACCCATCTGACCTGGCAGGCGGACATGCACTCGTTCAGCGCCGGCGAGCGCTCGATCGCCGCACAGCTGATCGACGCGGTGAACCACAACGGCCTGCTCGAGGACTGGCCGGAGCTGCTCGAACGCCTGACCGACGAGTACGAGACCGACGCCGCCCGCATCGAATCGGTGCTGGCGGTGGTGCAGGCCTTCGACCCACCGGGCGTGGCCGCGCGCAGCCTCGGCGAGTGTCTGGCCATCCAGCTGCGCCAGCTGCCGGCGGACACCGCCCACCGCGATCTGGCGCTGGCCATCGTCGAGAACGAATCGCTGGAATGCCTGGCGTCGCGCGACCGCGCCGGCCTGGCGCAGCGGCTGGATGTCGAGCCCGAGGCGCTCGACGGCGCCATCGCCCTGGTGCAGACGCTGCAACCGCACCCGGGCGAGGCTTTCGGCGATCAGGAGGCCGGCTATGTGGTGCCGGAGGTGTTCGTCACGCGCCAGTCGTCGCGCTGGCAGGTCTCGCTCAACGCCGAGATCGCGCCGAAGCTTCGCATCAACAGCCAATATCTGGCCCTGATCAAGCGCGCGGACAAATCCGCCGACCAGACCACGCTCAAGTCGCACCTGCAGGAAGCCCGCTTCTTCCTCAACAGCCTCAAGAGCCGCAACGACACCCTGCTCCAGGTCGCGCAATGCATTGTTGAAGCCCAGCGCGCTTTTCTGGAGTATGGCGAGGAGGCAATGAAACCGCTGGTGTTGCGCGACGTGGCCGAACAGCTCGAAATACACGAATCCACCGTATCGCGGGCGACGGCCAACAAGTACATGCAGACGCCGCGCGGCATCTTCGAACTCAAGTATTTCTTTTCCAGCCATGTCTCGACCACCGATGGCGGCTCCGCCTCGGCGACCGCCATTCAGGCGATGATCAAGCGCATGGTCGCATCCGAACCCGATGGCAAACCGCTGTCCGACAGCAAGCTCGCGGAGCTGCTGCTCGACAACGGCATTCGCGTGGCGCGGCGCACCGTCGCCAAGTACCGCGAGGCGCTATCGATACCGCCGTCGCACGAGCGGCGGCGTCAGGCCAGCTAACGCTCTTCCCAAGCAGAGAAGGAGTACGCGATGAACCTGAACATCTCCGGCCATCACATCGACATGACCGATGCCTTGCACGACTATGTCGCATCCAAGATGGGCCGTATCGAGCGTCATTTCGACCACGTCATCGACGCCGAGGTGGTGCTCGAGGTCGAGAAGGTACGTCACAAGGCCGAGGCGACCATGCAGCTGCGCGGCGCCACGGTGCACGCCGAGTCCACGCAGGACGACATGTACGCCGCGATTGACTGCATGATCGACAAGCTCGACCGGCAGACGCGGCGGCACAAGGAGAAGGCGAAGGATCATCACAACCGGCAGGCCCGCCACATCAATCTGGATGCCGGTTGACCGCTTTTCGCAATCGTTGAAAGGAACGTCATGAATATTGCCGATATCGTTGCCCCCGAGCGGGTCCGTCTTGCCGAGGATGTCCAGAGCAAGAAGCGCGCGCTCGAGCAACTGGCCGAGATTCTCACCCAGGGCACGCCCTATCTGACCGCCAGCGAAATCTTCAACGGCCTGGTCGCACGCGAGAAGCTCGGCAGCACCGGCATCGGCGACGGCGTTGCCATCCCCCACGCCCGCATGAAAGGCACCGACGACTGCGTCGGTGCCTTCATGCGTCTGCCGCAGCCGGTGGATTTCGAGTCCAACGACGAGCAGCCGGTCGATCTCGTGTTCGGCCTGCTGGTTCCGGAGCAGTCCACCGAGGCGCACCTCAACATGCTCCGACGCCTGGCGGAGATGTTCTCCGAGAATCAGGCGCTGGCCGAACTGCGCGACGCCGGCGACGACGCCACCCTGCATCGCGTCCTGCTGGCCCACGATCCGGTCACGCAGTAGCCGGCCGGACACCGTGCCGCTGACCGGCGAGGACGAGTTCGACCAGACCCTCGAGACGCGTCGCGTCTCGGTCGAGACCGTCTTCGCCGAGCTTCGGACCTCGCTCGGTCTGCACTGGCCCCGCCCGACGATCGGCGGCCACGCCACCGTGGGCGCCACCCGCATCGACGGCCGGCGCGTACCGATCGTCGGCTATCTCAATTTCATCCATCCGCCGCAGGTCCAGGTCATCGGCGAGCCGGAGATCGCCTATCTCGATACCATCGAGCCGGATCAGCACGCCCATGTGCTCGAGCGCCTGACCACGGGCGCGACCCGGCTGGTGGTGGTCGCCGACGATCAGACCCTGGCCGCGCCGCTGCGCGAGGCCCTCTACGGGGCCGGGATCGCGGTATTCGAGAGCCGCGAGAGCGGCCACAAGGCGGCCTACCGGATCCGGCACTTCCTCGGCGAGGCGCTGGCCCGCCAGGTCACGCTGCACGGCGTGTTCCTGGAGGTCCTGTCGATCGGCCTGCTGCTGACCGGCGATTCCGGTGTGGGCAAGAGCGAGCTGGCGCTGGAACTGGTCAATCGCGGCCATCGGCTGGTCGCCGACGACGCCCCGGAGTTCGCCCTGCTGGGTCCGGACGATCTCAACGGCGGCTGCCCCGCCCTGCTGCAGGACTTTCTCGAAGTCCGCGGTCTCGGCCTGCTCAACATCCGCGCGATGTTCGGCGAGGCCGCCATCAAGCGCCGCAAGCAGCTCGGGCTCATCATCCGGCTCGTGCGGCCGGAGTCGTCGCATCTGGCCGCCGCCGACCGGCTGGCGGGTACCCGCGCCACCCGGCGCATACTCGATGTCGACATCCCCGAGATCACGCTGCCCGTGGCGGTCGGCCACAATCTATCGGTGCTCGTGGAAGCCGCCTGTCGCGATCACCTGCTGCGCATGCAGGGGCATCAGAGCGACCGGCAGTTCGCCGACCGCCAGCGCGCGGCCATGAGCGTGGCACCGGACACCGCCGATCCGGCGGGATCCGGATCGCATGCGTGTCCACCGGGCGAAGGGCTAGAATGAGCGCAATCACAGCCGAACGAGGAGAGCGCGCGTGCGTCTGATCGTGGTGAGCGGCCTGGCCGGCGCGGGCAAATCCGTCGCGCTCCACATGCTCGAGGACCTGGGCTACTACTGCATCGACAACCTGCCGCTGGGCCTGCTCGGCGAGGTGTCGGTGGCCACCCTGCAGCGCCAGGGGCTGGACTTCGACCGCCTGGCCGTCGGCATCGACGCCCGGGCTCGGCGCGGCGAGATCGAGGCCTTCCCCAAGCGGATCGAGGAACTGCGCACGGGCGGCATCGACGTCGAGGTGATCTATCTCCACGCCGACAACGAGACCATCCTGCGGCGGTTTTCCGAAACCCGGCGCAAGCACCCGCTGACCGACGCCGACACCTCGCTGATCGACGCGGTCACCGCGGACCGGCGCCTGATGGAGCCCATCGCCACCAAGGCCGATGTCGCCATCGACACCAGCAACACGAACATCCATCAGCTGCGAGATATCGTCCGCAATCGAGTGGACGCCACCCGGACCGGCGAGCTGTCGATCCTGCTCCAGTCCTTCGGCTTCAAGTACGGCCTGCCCCAGGCGGTGGACTTCGTGTTCGACTCGCGCTGCCTGCCCAATCCGCACTGGGTGCCGGAACTGCGCGAGCTCACCGGGCTGGACGCGGCCGTGGCCGAGCATCTGGCGGCCGAGCCGGCGACCCACGACATGCTCGACGACATCCACGGTTTTCTGGTGCGCTGGCTGCCGGAATTCGCGCGCGAGAATCG
Organism: Salinisphaera orenii subsp. halophila YIM 95161; assembly: GCF_003732545.1. Classification (GTDB taxonomy): domain Bacteria; phylum Pseudomonadota; class Gammaproteobacteria; order Nevskiales; family Salinisphaeraceae; genus Salinisphaera; species Salinisphaera orenii_A. The sequence goes on from NZ_AYKF01000001.1 coordinate 137,689, forward strand.
CGCTTATGTCACGATTGCCGTGGGCTGCACGGGTGGCAAGCATCGTTCGGTCTATCTGATCGAGCAGCTGGCCCGGCGCCTGCGACAGACCTATGCCCAGACGCTGGTGCGACACAATGAACTGCATTGACCGGCGCGCGAGCGCGCGCATGATCGGGGCCGGCCGGGCCATCGCATGATCGGGGTACTGCTGATCACCCACGGCCGCCTGGGGGCCCATTTCGTGGAGACGGTGACCGGCATGATCGGCGACCTGTCGCGGCCGACGGAGGTGCTGGAAGTGCACCGCCACGACGATCCGGACGAGCGCAGCCAGGCCGCCGCGGACGCGCTCGCCCGGCTGGACGACGGCGACGGCGTGCTCATCATCACCGACGCCTTCGGGTCGACGCCGAGCAACATCGCCACCCGCGCCGCCGCCCCGGACCGCACCCGGGTCGTCGCCGGCATCAATCTGTCCATGCTCGTGCGGGTCTACAATTACCCGCAGCTGGCGCTGGACGATCTCGCGGCATCGGCCATCGAGGCCGGCCGCGCCGGCGTCATGCCCTGTCCCCAGCCCGATCCCAGCCCGTAATCGACCGACAACAACGAACCGACCCAACCGCTTATGCCCACGCGCGAATTCGCCATCGTCAACAAGCTCGGCCTGCACGCCCGCGCCGCCAGCAAGTTCGTGACCGTCGCCTCGCAGTACGAGGCCGACATCAAGGTCTCCAAGGACGGCCGCGAGGTCTCGGGCAAGTCGATCATGGGCGTGATGATGCTGGCCGCCGCCCGCGGCTCGCGGATCGAGGTGAGCGCCGAGGGCGAGGACGCCGAGGCCGCGCTCGACGCGCTCGAGGAACTCGTGCGCGACCGTTTCGGCGAGGGGCAGTGAGCATGCGCCGCCCCGGACAGGCTCGCAGCCGCCCGGACCGGCTATGAGTCTCTGGCTCGCCGGCGTCGGCGTCTCGCGCGGGGTCGCGATCGGCGCGGTGCACCGCGTGCACGGCACCGACCTCGACATCCCGGAGTATCACGTCGATCCCGAATCGCTCGACGCCGAGGTCGAGCGCTTCGAGACCGCGCTCGACGATGCCCGGGCGCAGCTGGCCCATATCCGCGAACAGATCCCCGCGAACGCACCGTCCGAGATCGGCGCCTTCATCGAGACCCACCTGCTGATGATGCAGGACAGCGCGCTCACCGACACCGTGAGCACGCTCATCCGCGACCACCGCTGCAACGCGGAATGGGCGATGAAGATGCAGGCCGAACACCTGACCGCGGTGTTCGACGAGATGGACGACAGTTACCTGCGGGCCCGGCGCGACGACGTCGTGCACGTGGCCGCACGGATCCAGCGCATCCTGCTCAAGCAGGAACGCCGCATCGAGCCGGGCCGTCCCGACGACGACACCCCGCCCCCGGTGATCGTCGCCGACGACCTCACGCCCGCGGACATCATCCTGCTGCACCAGCAGGGCGTGGCCGCCTTCGTGACCGAACGCGGCGGCCCGCTGTCGCATTCCGCGATTCTCGCCCGCAGCCTCCGCATTCCGGCCGTGGCCGGCCTGCACGCCGCGCGGCGCATGCTCATGGACGACGAGACCGTCGTGGTCGACGGCGAGGCCGGCCACGTGCTCGCCGCGCCGGATGCGGGCGCGCTCGAGTTCTATCGGCACCGCCAGAAGCGCGACGAGCGCTATCGGCGCATGCTGGGCATGCTCAAGGACGAGACCGCGGTCTCCACCGACGGCGTGCGCGTGCACATGATGGCCAATGTGGAGCTGCCCGACGACAGCGCGGATGCGGCCGAGGTCGGCGCCGAGGGCATCGGCCTCTACCGCACCGAATTCCTGTACATGAACCGCGACGAGACGCCTGGCGAGGAGGAGCAGCTGGCCGCCTATCGCCGGGTGCTGCGCTCGGTGGACGGGCCGGTCACGATCCGCACGCTCGATCTCGGCGCCGACAAGACGATCGGCCGCGAGGCCAAGACCTCGTCCAACCCCGCGCTCGGGCTGCGCGCGATCCGCCTGTGCCTGAAGGAGACCGATCTGTTCCGCACGCAGCTGCGGGCTCTGCTGCGGGCCTCGGCGGAGGGCGATCTGCGGATCATGCTGCCGATGATCTCCAACATCCAGGAGCTGCGTCAGACGCGCCACCTCATCGACGAGGTCATGGCCGAACTGCGCCGCGACGGTCTGGAGTACGACCCGAAACTGCCGGTCGGCGCCATGATCGAGGTGCCGGCCGCGGCCCTGGCGGCCCCCCAGCTCGCACGCTACTGCGATTTCTTCTCGCTGGGCACCAACGATCTGATCCAGTACACGCTGGCCATGGACCGCGTGGACGACGAGATCAATTATCTCTACGACCCGCTGCACCCCGCCGTGCTGCAGCTCATCCGAATGACCATCGAGGCCGGGCATGCCGCCGGCATCGGCGTGTCCATGTGCGGCGAGATGGCCTCCGACAAGCGCTACACCGCCCTGCTGCTCGGCCTCGGCCTGACCGAATTCTCGATGCATCCGGCCAGCGTCCTCGAGGTCAAGCGCGCGATCATGGGCGCGGATGTCGCCGACCTGAAGCGCGCCACGCGCGAGATCCTCGCGCTGACCGACGCCCAGAGCTACCGCGACGGCCTCGATGCCTTGAGCCACCGCCTCGTCGGCTGACCCGATAGCGGCGACGTATCCGGCGGGCGGGCCTCGGCGACCCTCGAACTCCGGGAAAATCCGGATTTTTCTGCTATTTTCTAGACATCCGCCCGTCTTCCGGAGCGCGCGATGAGCGAGCCCGCCACATCCGAAGAGAACGAGATGGAGGCCCGGCTGGCCTATCTCGACGAAGCGCTCGAATCCGGCCGCATGCGCCGCCTCAAGCCCATGCTGCACGCGCTGCATCCGGCCGAGATCGCGCTGCTGCTGGAATCGGTGCCGCGCGCCAAGCGCGAAGTCGTCTGGAGCCTCGTCCCCGAGGAGGATCACGGCGAGACGCTGCTGCACGTCAACGACGAGGTGCGCTCGGAGCTGATCGAGGCCATGGACCACAGCGTCCTGCTCGCGGCCACCGAAGGCATGCCGATCGACGATCTGGCGGACTTCATCGAGGACCTGCCGGATCAGGTCACCCGGGAAGTCCTGCGCTCGATGGACGTCCAGAACCGCGAGCGCCTGGAAGCGGTCATGTCCTACCCGTCGGATTCCGCCGGCGGTCTAATGAACAACGACACCATCACCGTGCGTCCGGACGTGACGCTCGATGTGGTCGGCCGCTATCTGCGCCAGCGCGGCACGCTGCCCGAGGACACCAACACGCTGTTCGTCGTCTCCCGCTACGGGCGCTATCTGGGCATGCTGACGCTGGCCAAGCTGGTCACGCTCGACCCGGAACGCGACGTCTCGGAGGTCATGGACACCGACCTCGAGGCCCTGACCGTGGACATGCCCGCCGCCCAGGTCGCCAAGCGCTTTCAGGACCTCGACCTGATCTCGGCGCCAGTGGTCGATCCCGACGGCCGTCTGGTCGGGCGCATCACCATCGACGACGTGGTCGACGTCATCCGCGATGAGGCCGAACACAGCATCATGACCATGGCCGGTCTCGACGAGGAGGAGGACGTGTTCGCGCCGATCGCACGCAGCGCCCGCCGGCGCGCGGTCTGGCTCGGCGCCAACCTGTTCACGGCATTTCTGGCCGCCCAGGTGGTCGGCCTGTTCGAGGCCACGCTCTCCCAGGTGGTCGCGCTCGCCGTGCTGATGCCGATCGTGGCCAGCATGGGCGGTATCGGCGGCTCGCAGACGCTGACCCTGATGATCCGCGGCCTGTCGCTGGGCCAGATCGGTTTTTCCAACGCCCGCACCCTGCTCGTCAAGGAACTGGCCGTGGCCGTGATCAACGGCCTGCTCTGGGGCGCGGTGGTGGGCGTGATCGCCGAAGTCTGGTTCGGCAACGCCGTGCTCGGCCTGATCATCGCCGTCGCGCTGGTCATCAATCAGATCGGCGCGGCCGTGGCCGGGGTCGGCATCCCGCTCGCGATGAAGAAGATGAACATCGACCCGGCGCTCGCCGGCTCCGTGGTCCTGACCACCATCACCGATGTCATCGGCTTCTCCGCCTTCCTCGGCCTGGGCACGCTGTTCCTGCTCGATTAGGACCTGTCAACGCTTCACTTGATCATGTACACAACTCGGCCGGAGCCGGCATGCAAGATCGTTCGGCGCGTCGGCGTGTCTGAAGCTGCAAGCCGGCCCGGGTTTCGCGCCGATGCGCGAGCCGCTCGAACACGCTACCGACCGGCGATCGTCATCCCGCCGATGAGCACCGACGGCGTACGCAGCATGGCGGCGTGCTCGACGTCGTTGCCGACCGCCTCCACGGCGCGAAGCATGTCGGCGAGGTTGCCCGCGATGGTGGCATTCTCCACCGGGTAGGCGCGTTCGCCGTTCTCGACCCAGAAGCCGGCGGCCCCGCGTGAATAATCGCCGTTGACGAGATTCACGCCCTGGCCCATGAGTTCGGTGACGACCAGTCCGCGGCCCATGCCGGCAACCAGCGCCTCGAAACTCTCGTCGCCCGGGGCGACGTCGAGATTGAACACGCCCCCGGCGTTGCCGGTGTTGGCCAACCCGAGTCGCCGCGCGGTATAGGCCGACAGTACATAGCTTCGCAGCACGCCCGCGGCGACCAGGGCGCGCTCGCGGGTGGCGACCCCGTCGCCGTCGAAGCCGGCGCTGCCCAGCCCGCGCGGTCGATGCGGATGCTGGGACAGCGACACCGAAGCGGCCGCGATCGGCTGATCGATGCAGTCCTTGAGGAAACTCGCGTTGCGATACAGCGCGCCGCCGCTGATCGCGCTGACGAGATGCCCCCACAGGCTGCGCGCCACCCGGGGCGTGAACAGCACGGGCGCCTGCGTGGTCGGCGGCGTGCGCGCGCCCAGCCGCGCCAGCGCCCGTTCGGCGGCCAGCCGGCCGGTGTCACCGACATCGTCGAGATCGTCGGCGTGGCGGGCCTGCGAGAAGGCGATCTCGCGCTGCATGCCACCGCTCTCGCGGGCTATCGCGGTACAGGACAGCGCGTGCCGGCTGGCCTGTTCGGCGGCCACGAAGCCGTGCGTGTTGCCGTAGGCGCTGACCGCGTCCTGCGTGGCCACCGTCGCGCCCTCGGTCTGGTGGATGCGCGCATCGTGATCGAGCGCGGCCGTCTCCAGGGTCAATGCCCGCTCGAGCGCGTCGGCCGGCGTCAGCGCCCAGGGATGGTACAGCGACAGTTCCGGCCAGTCCCGCGCCATCTCGGCGGCATCGGCGAGCCCGGCGTAGTCGTCGGCTTCGGTGAAGCGCGCGATCGTGAGCGCCTGCTCGAGCGCGGCGTCCAGGCCCTCGGCGCTGAGGTCGGTGGTGGAGGCACGGCCGCTGCGCTGGCCGCGATAGACGGTGATCTCGGCGCTGCGATCGCCCTCGTATTCCACCGACTCGCGGTCGCGGTCGCGCGCGGTGACGGACAGCGCGCGGGAGGCCGAGATCGCGGCCTCGGCGGTATCGGCGCCGCGCCGGCGCGCCTGTCCGAGCAGGGATTCGAGCTGGGCGCACAGCGCCTGTCCCGTTGGCAGGGGGCGGCTTTCGGCCGGTGTATCCGGATCACGGTTGTCGGTCATGGTCGCGCCCACGCGCTCGATCGATGTGGCATGGCGCGAACCCTAGCCCCGCAGCGCATGGCCGCGCAATGCAGCCACGGTATGCTGGGCGCGATGTCCCGCTCCGATGCCGCCGACCCCCAGCCCCCGGACACGACGCGGCGCCGCCGTCTGTTCTTTCGCCCGCGCTCGATCACCGGGCTGCTGCTGACCAGTTTCGGACTGGTCGCGCTGCCGCTGATCGTCGCCATCGTCTTCAGCGTGGTCTACGTCGACCGCCTGAACAACCAGAGCGAACGGCTGGTCCTGCAGGGCGTGGAGATGACCCGCTACAGCCAGCGCCTGAGCACGCTGCTGACCGCCATGGAGCGCAGTGCGCGCCAGTTCAGCGTGCTCGAAAGCCCCGATCTGGTCGGCCGCTTCTCGCGTCAGTCGGACGAGTTCGACCGAATACTGGATTCGCTGGCCGCGCTCGAGCTCGACACGCTGCCGGACTGGAATCTCGATGCGCTGCGGCGCGAGTCGCGCATGCTCTCGCGCGAGCTCGCCGAGCACCCGGAACAGTCGCGCGGCATCGCGGAGCGCCTCGCCGCCATGCAGCGCGAAATCGATCTGATCGCCGAGCAGGGCAATCTGTTCGTCGACCGCGAGCTGTCGCGCCTCCAGGCGACCGCCGCCGATGCCCGGCTGTTCCTGCTGCTCTGCGTCTTCGCACTGATCCCCGGGGCGCTGCTGCTCACCGGCTTCTTCGTGATCGTGATCGCCCGGCCGCTGCAGCAGATCGCCGCCGGCGTCTCCCGGCTCGGCGACGGCGATTTCTCCGAGCGCATCCGGGTGGTCGCCCCGGCCGCCGAACTGGACACCCTCGGCGCCCGGCTGGACTGGATGCGGCGACGCCTGGCCACCCTCGAAAACGAGAAACAGCAGTTCATCCGGCACATGTCGCACGAACTCAAGACGCCGCTGGCCAGTATTCGCGAGGGCGCGGAACTGTTGCGCGACGGCACGGTCGGCCCATTGAGCACGCCGCAGGCGGAGGTCGCCGACATCCTGCAGCGCAACAGTCTCGAACTGGCCAGCCTGATCGAGAACCTGCTCGACTTCGCCGCCTGGCAGCAACAACACGCTAAACTGGAGTACGAGCGCTTCGATCTGCGCGCGCTCACCGAGGCGATCGTGGCCCGTCAGCGGCTCACGATCGAGGGGAAACAGCTCGATGTCGCGATCTCGGCACAGGTCACCGAGATCACGGCGGACCGGGACCGTATGCACCTGATCATGGACAACCTGATCGCCAACGCGGTGAAGTTCTCGCCCGCGGGCGGCACCATCGGCGTTCACGTAGAGCGGCTCGACGCCGGCACCCGCATCTGCGTGAGCGACGCCGGGCCGGGCGTGCCGGCGAACGAACGCGACGCCATCTTCGACGCCTTCTTTCAGGGCGCGCGCGGCGCCGACGCCGACAGCGGCGTACGCGGCACCGGCATCGGCCTGTCGGTCGTGCGCGAATGCGTTCAGGCCCACGGCGGCGAAATCCATGTCGAAGACGCTCGCGAGGGGGGCGCCATGTTCTGCCTGCACATCCCCGATCGTCATGCACTCTGAACGTCGGACGCACACGCTCTGCGTGGCGGCGATGCTCGGCGCGCTGCTGGTCGCCGGCTGCGCGCACCGACCGGCCGCAGAGACCGAGGACGTCGCGCACGAGACCGAGCAGGCCGCGGATCCCGCGATCGACCTGCTGCTGTACGCGCACGAGCTGCAGTCGGGCAGCCCCGAAGCGCGCGCCAAGGCGGTCGAGCAGGCCCGGTCCGCGGTCGACGACGCACCCGACGCCCGGAACCTCGCCCGGCTGGCTCTGGCCTACGGCGCGCCGAAACAGACGCGCTACACGCCGGATCTGGCCGCACGCTACGCCGGCCGCGCGCTGGAGGCCGACGATGCGCGCTGGAACGCTGCGGCACGACAGTACCTTCGGGATTACCGACGCTTCTACACCCGGCTCACCGAGCAGAGTCCGAGCGACGACGACAGCGAGGACGCCCGGGCGCGCATCGCCGAACTCGAGGCCCAGCTCGACGAGGCCCATCGCAAGCTGCGCGAGATGGCGACCATCGAGGAACGGCTGGGCTCCAGTCCGCCCTGATGGCGCGCACGGGCAACATCCTGCTGGTCGATGACGATCCCAGCCTGCGTCGCCTGCTGGCGCTTCGGCTGGAGGGCGCAGGCCATACCGTGGAGACCGCGGAAAGCGCGAGGGCCGCCCTGAATGTGCTCGACCGCTTCGCCGCCGACTGCGTGATCACCGATCTGCGCATGGAGGGCATGGACGGCATCGACCTGCTCGATCGCCTGCATCAGGCGCATCCAACCGTCCCGGTGATCCTGCTCACCGCCCACGGCACGATCCCCGAAGCCGTGACCGCGACTCAGCGCGGCGCGCTGGACTTCCTGTCCAAGCCCATCGACAAGGACACGCTGCTGTCGCGGGTCGACCAGGCACTGGCCCAGGCCGGCATGGCCGGCGACCGCTGGCAGAGTCTCTGGCAGTCGCGCATCGTGACGCGCTCGCCGGCGATGCACCGCCTGCTCGACGAGGCCCGACTGGTCGCCGACAGCGAGACCAGCGTGCTGATCACCGGCGAGTCCGGCACCGGTAAGGAAGTGCTCGCACGCACGCTGCACGAAGCCAGCCTGCGCGGCCGGGCCCCGTTCGTGGCGATCAACTGCGGCGCCATGCCGGAACAGCTGCTGGAGTCGGAACTCTTCGGGCACGAGAAGGGCGCGTTCACCGACGCCAAACAGGCTCAGCAGGGGCTGCTCCGCAGTGCCGAAGGCGGTACCGTCTTCCTCGACGAGATCGGCGACATGCCGTTCGCCCTGCAGGTCAAGCTGCTGCGCGTGCTCCAGGAGCGCGAAGTGCGCCCGGTCGGGGCCCAGCGCGCGCTGCCCGTCGATGTACGGATCATTTCGGCGACCCATCGCAACCTCTCCGAGTCGATCACGTCCGGTCATTTCCGCGAGGATCTGTATTACCGCCTCGCCGTCGTGACGCTCACCCTGCCCGCCCTGCGCGAGCGCCCCGAGGACATCGCACCGCTGGCGCGCCATTTCCTGGACGCCATCGCCCAGCGCAGCGAACGCCGCGCCAAGGTCTATGCACCGGAGGCACTGGAAACCCTCTGCGGCCATGACTGGCCCGGCAACATTCGCCAGCTGTCGAACGTGGTCGAGCAGAACGTCGCGCTGACCCGGGGACACGTGGTCTCACGGCAGGCGGTGGACAAGGCACTGGCCGCTCAGTCCGGCGGCCGCGATCGGGCGGCGACCCTCCAGCCCCTGGCCGAGGCCCGCGACGCCTTCGTGCGCGACTACCTGATCCAGCTGCTTCGCATCTCGGAGGGCAATGTCTCGCGCAGCGCCCGCATCGCCCGTCGCAACCGGACCGAGTTCTACAAGCTGCTCAACCGGCACGACATCGACCCCGCCGAGTACAAGCGCTGACCGCGGCCTGTTGCCCTGCGACGACACGCGGGAATCGGCATCCCGCCCCAGCCGTCGCCATACGGCGACATGGTCTTTTCTTTTATTTCAATCTCTTAGGCGACGACGCGATTGACTGTCGCCATACGGCAACAGGTTTGTGCCGCTGCGGGAGGCTACGGCACGTGCTGGCGCCTTCCTGCTCTAGAGAAAAGTCACAGGATTTTGTTTTTAAAAACATTATTCGGATTGGCACGGGGGTTGCTCCATCAGCATTAACACGTGATCGGAAACACAGTCGGATCATGAAGAAACGCTACGCCGTAATCGCCGGGATCGCCGTCGCGATCCCGCTGGCAACGACCTCTCTCGTAGCCAGCGGCACCGGCACCGACGCTTCGGCCTCCTGGGCGACCATGGATGCTGACGCCGATGGCGCGTTGTCGCCGGAGGAAGTCGCGAGCACGCCCTGGGAGGCCAAGTTCGACGACATGGATGCGAACGACGACGGCAAGGTGACGCGCGAAGAGTTCAAGCAGTACATGGCGTCGATGCAAAAGCAGCAGGACAACGAGCAGGACAACAGTATGTAGGAGTTCGGCAGCGTGGCTGCCAGCCTTTTTCGCTCGGCCGGGCCGGCGTCTCCCCGGTCCCCCCCCTCGTGCCTCGGCGTGGGCCGGCCCGGTCGCAGCGAATTCAAAGGCGGTGGACACGAGGCCATCGGTTTTCGCTTTGCCGGGCCGGCATCTCCCCGGTCCCCCCTCGTGCCTCGGCGTGGGCCGGCCCGGTCAAAGCGAAATTCAAAACGGCAGCCCGGCTGCCATCGTTTTCGCCCGGTCGGGCCGGCGTCTCCCGGTCCCCCCTCGTGCCTCGGCGTGGTCCGGTCCGGCCGGGCGAAATTCAAAAGACCGCTTCGGCGGTCTTTTTTTTGGGCGCCGTTTTTGCGACGTCCGGGCGGACCGCTCAGAGCGCGTCGAGAAGACGCTCGTGAATGCCGCCGAAGCCCCCGTTGCTCATCACGACGACAGTATCGCCCGGGGCCGCGGCGGCGACGACCGCAGCGACCAGATGGTCGATGTCGTCGGCCAGCGTCACCCGGTCCCCGAGGCCGGCGAACACGGCATCGGCATCCCAGTCGATATCCGCGGCATAGACGTAGACGGCGTCCGCACGCTCGAAGCTCGCGGCGAGCGTGTCGGCGTGGACGCCGCGGCGCATGGTGTTCGATCGCGGTTCGAAGACCACGAGAATGCGGCCGTCCCGCGCACCGGCGCGCAGGCCGTCCAGCGTCGTGCGAATGGCGGTCGGGTGATGCGCGAAATCGTCGTAGACGGCGATGCCGCCGGGCGTGCCCCGAAGCTCGAGCCGACGCCGCACGCCACCGAAAGCCGACAGCGCCTCGATGCCGACCTCGGGGGCGACGCCCACATGGCGCGCCGCCGCGAGCGCCGCGAGCGCGTTATCGCGGTTGTGGGCCCCGCCGAGCGACCAGGCCAGCTCGCCGACGTCGGCCCCGTCGAGACGGATCCGGAGCCGGTCGCCGGCCGCGGTCATCGCCTCGGCCTGCCAGCCGGCGTCCCCATTGAAGGCGACGGTCGGTGTCCAGCAGCCGCGGGCGAGCACGTCGTCGAGCGCGGGCTCGGCGGCGTTGTGCACGATCTGGCCGCCCGCGGGCACGGTGCGGACCAGGTGATGGAACTGCCGCTTGATGGCCTCGAGATCGTCGAAGATGTCGGCGTGGTCGAATTCCAAATTGTTCAGAACCAGGGTCCGCGGGCGGTAATGGACGAACTTGGCCCGCTTGTCGAAGAAAGCGGTGTCGTACTCGTCCGCCTCGACCACGAAGAAATCGCTCGACCCCATGGCCGCCGAGCGGCCCAGGTCCGGGGCGATGCCGCCGATGAGGAAACCGGGCGCCAGCCCCGCGTGCTGCAGAATGTGGGCGAGCATGCTCGCGGTCGTGGTCTTGCCATGGGTGCCGGCGACGGCCAGCACCCAGCGCCCGCGAAGGACGTTCTCGGCCAGCCACTGCGGGCCCGAGGTGTACGCCAGGCCGGCGTCGAGGGTGTGTTCGACCGCCGGATTGCCGCGCGTCATGGCATTGCCGATCACGACCTGGTCGGGCGCAGGGTCGAGATGGGCCGCGGCATAGCCGTCCATGACCTCGATGCCGGCGTCGGCCAGCTGGGTGCTCATGGGCGGATACAGGCCGGCGTCGGAGCCGGTCACGCGATGCCCGGCCGCGCGCGCCAGCAGCGCCACGCCGGCCATGAAGGTGCCGCCGATACCGAGGATATGAACGTGCATGCGGCTCAGCCCAGCACGGAGAAGACGACGAGCAGCAGTACCTCGAAGGCCAGCGCGGCGCCGACGCCGAGCCAGATCGAACTGTCCAGCGCATGCCGATAGATGTGGCTGTAGATCGCCAGCCCCCAGACGCCCATGGCGACATAGGCGAGCACGACATAGCCTGGCGGCATCGGCACCTGCTGGGGATCGCTGGCCTGGGCGATCGCCTCGAGATACGGCGTCATCGCATGCGTCGGCGCCAGCATGATCAACGTCAGTGTGGCCCCTGCGGCGTACAGCGACGTCGCGGTCTGGGCGAAGCGGTTGCCCAGCCCGCGCATGCGCAGCACGGTGCGGACATAGATCGCGATCAGGGCGGTGGCGACCACGGCCTGGAACACGGCATATCCCGGCGGGGTGATCAGCCCGACCTGCAGGACCAGCAGGATACAATAGACCGCGGCGCTGGCCGCGAGCGACGTCTGATCCCCGGGCATGTCCTGGGGGCCACGTCGCAGGAGCATCAATTCGATCACCCGGCGCGCAAAGACCATCAACGACCCATCCCCATGAAAGCGATCCTGAACAAGGAACCCGGCATGATACCGAAGCCGCCCGAACGCGTGGTCACGATCACCGACACCGCGGCGCTGGCCGAATCGATCGAGCGGCTGCGCGCATGCGACTGGGTCGCCGTCGATACCGAATTCCTGCGCGAACGCACCTACTATCCCAGACTCTGCCTGGTCCAGCTCGCGGATGCCGAACACATCGTGCTGGTCGACGTGCTCGCGATCGACAATCTCGCGCCGCTGGCCGAGCTACTCCTAGACCCGGACGTGCTCAAGGTCTTCCATGCCGCCGAACAGGATCTGGAAGTGCTCTATCAGCGCTTCGGCGCCCTGCCCGCGCCCGTGTTCGACACCCAGATCGCCGCGGCTCTGGTGGGCTTCGACGATCAGATGGGCTATGCCCGCCTGATCGCGGCCCTGCTCGACATCGATCTGCCCAAGGCCCACACGCGCACCGACTGGAGCAAACGGCCGCTGGCCGAGGGCGCGCTCGGCTACGCGGCCGACGACGTGCGCTATCTCGCGGTCGCCTACGCCGTGCTCGTGGATCGCCTTGCCGCCGCGGGCCGATCGGCGTGGCTGGCCGAGGACTGCGCGCGCCTGCAGGACCCGGCCCGCTTCGAACCGGCGCCGGATACGGCGTGGAAGCGGCTGAAGAACCGCCACAGGCTGGCGGGCGGTCAGCAGCAGGTGCTGGCGGAGATCGCGGCCTGGCGCGAGCGCGAGGCAGTGGCCACGGATCGGCCCCGGAAATGGATTCTGGGCGACGACGCCCTCATGGAGATCGCCCGGCGTCAGCCGGCGGACGCCGAAAAGCTAAACGCGATCCGGGCCCTGCCGGCCAAGACGGCGAGCCGCCACGGCGACGCGCTGGTCGACTGCGTCGCCCGCGCCGCCGCGCGGCCGGCGGAGCCGCTCGACGACAGCTCTGGCCCGCCGTCACCGCGGGAGAAAGCCCTGATCCGCGCGGGCATGGAGCGGCTCGAGGCGCGTGCCGAGAGCGCCGGCATCGCCAGCGCTCGCCTCGCCAGCCGACGCGAAGTGGCACGGCTGGTCGACGGCGAGCGTGACACCCCGCTGCTTACCGGCTGGCGGGCGGCGGTCGCCGGCGATGCGGTGGTCGAGGCGATCGAGGCAGCGGCCGCCGACCTCGATGCCCCGACGTAAGGCGAAGGCCTCAGCCTCTCGCGTCGGCCGGCAGCGCGTTCTTGATGCGGGCGTAGATCTCGTCGACTTCGCCCATGCCTGAAACCGCGGACAGCAGGCCGCGCTCCTCGTAGTAGGCGACCAGCGGTGCAGTCGAGTCCTCGAATACCTTCAACCGGTTGCGGATCGTGTCCTCGTTGTCGTCAGCACGGCCGCGCTCGAGCAGACGCGCCACGATCTCTTCCTGATCCACCTTGACGTGGACGACCGCCTGCAGCGGCCGCCCGAGACGCTCGAGTAGCTCGTCCAGCGCCTCGGCTTGGGACAGGCTGCGCGGGAAACCGTCGAGGATGAAGCCGTTCTCGGTGTCGGGCTCTTCCAGACGCTCGCGGATCATGCCGACGACGATGTCGTCGGACACCAGTTCACCCGCATCCATCGCGGCCTTGGCCTTGTTACCCAGTTCCGTGCCGTTGGCCACCGCGTTGCGAAGCAGATCGCCGGTCGAGATCTGCGGCACGCCGTATTCGGCCACCAGTTTTTCACTTTGTGTTCCCTTGCCCGACCCGGGCGGGCCCAACAGCACGATCTTAAGCATTTCTTCCTCGCGAAAGGCATCCTGAACAGGACGGCAGAACGGACACTCGGTTGCACCAGCCGAGCGTGAGCGGACGCTCGACGTTAATGGTTGCCATAAGGCAAGTCAATTTTATCGCCCCCGGCCAGTCACGTATGCTTTGGCATCGCCCGATCAGCCAGGATGGATTCATGAGCCCGAAGAATGCATTTTATGCCCAGAGCGGAGGCGTGACCGCCGTCATCAATGCCTCCGCCGCCGGCGTCATCGAAGCCGCGCGCGAGCACACCGACACCATCGGCACGGTCTACGCCGGTCGCGACGGCATCGTCGGCGCCCTGACCGAGGATCTGATCGACACCAGCGCGGAAAGCCCGGGTGCGATCGCCGCCCTCAAGCACACGCCGGCCGGCGCCTTCGGCAGCGCCCGCTACAAGCTCAAGGGGCTCGAGGACAACCGTGAGCAGTACGAACGCCTGATCGAGGTGTTCAAGGCGCACAACATCGGCTACTTCTTCTACAACGGCGGCGGCGATTCGGCCGACACCTGTCTCAAGGTCAGCCAGCTGTCCGAGAAGATGGGCTACCCGATCCAGGCGATCCACGTGCCCAAGACGATGGACAACGACCTGCCCCACACCGACTGCTCCCCCGGCTTCGGCAGCGTGGCCAAGTACACCGCAGTATCGATCCGCGAGGCCGGCTTCGATCTGGCCAGCATGTGCAAGACCTCCACCAAGATCTTCATTCTGGAAGTGATGGGACGGCACGCCGGCTGGACCGCGGCCGCCGGCGGCCTGGCCAGCGAGGCCGAAGGCCAGGATCCGCACGTGCTGCTGTTTCCCGAGATCGCCTTCGACGAGGAGAAGTTTCTGGCCAAGGTCGACGACACCGTCAAGCGCCACGGCTACTGCACCATCGTCGCCTCGGAGGGCGTACGCAATGCCGACGGCGAGTTCATGGCCGACGCCGGCACCACCGACGCCTTCGGCCACAAGCAGCTGGGCGGCGTCGCGCCGACGCTGGCCGGGCTCATCCAGAGCAGGCTCAGCTACAAGTATCACTACGCCATCGCCGACTATCTCATGCGCGCCGCCCGCCACATCGCCTCGGCCACCGACGTCGAGCAGGCCTATGCGGTCGGCCGCGCGGCGGTGGAATACGCGGTCGCCGGCAAGTCCGGGATCATGGTCTCGATCGTGCGCGAGTCCGACTCGCCCTACAAATGGTCGATCGGCGAGGCGCCGCTCGACCAGGTCGCCAACGTCGAGAAGATGATGCCGCGCGAGTTCATCTCCGAGGACGGTTTCCACATCACCGACGCGGCGCGGCGCTACCTCAAGCCGCTGATTGCCGGCGAGGCCTATCCGCCCTACGCCGACGGCCTGCCCCAGTACGCCCGCCTGAAGAATCAGGGGGTCGCCCGGAAGACGGGACGCGATTTCCAGATCTAGCAGGGCGCGCACCGGCGCCCGCTGCCGGGCGCCGGACGCATCGGTTACACTGACGCCCGGTTTTCGCTCCATTCATTCGTCAAGGGGTCACCGATGGGTTACGAAGCACTCACGCCGGGCAAGAATCCGCCCGAGGAAATCAACGTCATCATCGAGATCGTCGAAGGCTCGAGCTCGGTCAAGTACGAAGTCGACAAGGACACCGACTGCCTGATGGTCGACCGCTTCATGAACGTGGCGATGCACTATCCGGCCAACTACGGCTTCGTGCCGAAGACGCTGTACGACGACGGCGATCCGGTCGACGTGCTGGTGCTCACCCCCGAGCCGATCGTGCCGGGTGCGGTGATCAAGTGCCGCCCGGTCGCCGTGCTCGGCACCGAGGACGAATCCGGCCTGGACGCCAAGATCCTGTGCGTGCCGACCGACAAGATCAGCACCGACTACTACAAGGCGATGCGCGATCTGGACGACGTCGACGAGCGTCTGCGCAACAAGATCGCCCACTTCTTCGAGCACTACAAGGACCACGAGGACGGCAAATGGTCCAAGATCTCCGGCTGGGAAGGCGCCGAGAAGGCCAAGGCCGAGATCAACAAGTCGATCAAGGCCTACAACAAGGGCTGATCGCCGCGGCCGGTCGCCGCTGACCGGGCTGCAGACAGGAAAAGCCACCGTCCGGCCGGACGGTGGCTTTTTCTTGGCCGGTATTCCGGCCGGCTAGAAGATCACCTGGGCCCGCGCACTGACGGTGTTGCCGTCGTCCGAGCCGATGAACTCACGGTCGCCCGGATCACCCACGATCGGCACCCGGTTGTGGGTATCCCAGTTGATCCAGTTGAGCATGAAGCGGGTGTAGTTGTTGAGATACCAGCTCAGCCCCAGCGTGGTGCCATGGCCGGTGCCGCCGGCGTAGTTGCCGCTGTTCTCGTAGTCGAGCGCGTCGTAGCGCGCCATGACCTGCCAGGCGCCCCAGCCGCCATCGGTCACCGGGTCGGCGATATCCGGCGCGCTCCAGACACCGTTCTTGGTCGAATAGCCGAAGGCTTCGCCGGTCAGCGAATAGCCGATCTGGGCCGAGTAGGCGTCATAGTCGGTATCCGCGGCCACCCGGCTGTCGATCTCGCGCCGGCCGTATTCGGCGCTCGCCGCCACCGGCCCGGTCAGACCGGCGAGCTCGAAACCGTAGCCGGTACTGGTCTCCGGCTGCTCGACGGTGTCGCCGTAGACCCGGACGTTGTCGTTGAAGTGCGAGGCGAAACGCAGATTGTCGGTCAGCTTCGGCTGCTTACCCCGACTGAAGTCCTCGTAGAACCCCCAGGCGCCGACATGCAGCATGCTGTTGTCGGTGACCAGCGGATTGAAGTGTCCCCGCGAGAGCACGGTCAGATTGTCCGAATCGTTGTCGCTCCCTCCCAGCGAGCCCTTGCTCACGCCCAGCGACAGATGCCAGTCGTCGTCGCCGTAGAACTCCGCGGACGTACCCATGTTGTAGTAGCCGGATTCCGGGCTGATGGCATCGGCCACCGCGTTGCGGTCGAGAAACCAGATGTACTTGGACGAGGTGCGGCCGTCGAGACTGCGGTCGGCGAACTTGTTGCCGAGATAGACCACGCCCTGCCCGAGCGCGAAGTCCTTCTGCGTGGCGATGTAGGCATCGCGCACGCCGATATCGGAGTTGGCGAAGTCGAGCTCGACCTTGTACAGGATCGGATCCGTGAGCTGGCCCTGCACGCCCAGCCGCAGCCGCCGAAACTCGGTGCCGCTGATGTTGCGGTCGCCGACACCGGCGCCGTCGTAGGACGAGCCGCTCGTCGTGCCGAAATCGTACTGGATGCGTCCCAGCGGCTGGAAGGTGAATTCATCGTCGGCGCTGGTGAACTTCGGCGAACCTGAGCTCCAGTCGACCTGCACCGTACGCTGCTTGAGTTCATCGACTTCGTCCTGCAGATCGGCGACCGAACGCGGGTCGGTATCCGCCTGCGGCGCGGCGGCCGTCTTGCCCGAGTCCGGCTGTACCCCGGCGCCGGCGTCGGCCTGGCGATCGCGGCTCTCCAGCGCCTCGACGCGCTGCTCGAGTTTTTCGATCTGGGCGGCCTGGCGTCGCACGAGATCCGCCAGATCGGCCCGGCTCGTCTGGGCGACCGCGACCGGCAGCTGCGCGGCCAGCACGACGGCCGCCGTCAGCCGGACGGCGCCCGCCCGAATGCGTTGACTTGGCATGATGCTCCCTGCTCCCCGATTGATTGGCTTATGCAGCTTTCAGGCTGCACGTCGGCGTCCACGCACGGCCAGCCGTGCCCCGCCAACCGGGATAGTAAACGACGCGGCATCGAACCGCCAGACGAACGCGACCGCAAGCCCTTGTCGAACAAGGCTTTGCTGCGCGCCTCGCCCGGCGGGACGGCGCCTCAGGCGTTGGCGTCGTCCGTCGAGAGCACGACCGCGTCCACCGCCGCCAGCCCTTGACCGGCCGGCATCACCAGCAGCGGGTTGATGTCCACCGAGGCCAGCGTGGCCGCGTTGGCGGCCGCGAATTCGGACAGCCGCACCAGGGCATCGGCCAGCGCGTCGACGTCGGCGGGGGCGGCGCCGCGGGCGCCGGTGAGCAGCGGATAGCCGCGCAGACGCTGGAGCATCGCGCGTGCTTCGGCCGGGCCGAAGGGGGCGAGCTCGAAGGTCACGTCTTCGAGAATCTCGATGAATACGCCGCCCAGCCCGGCCATGACCATCGGCCCGAAGGTGGGATCGTTCTGCACCCCCACCGCCATCTCGACACCGCCGGAGAGCATGGCGGCCACCAGCACGCCGTCCAGACGCGCCTGCGCGTCGTAGCCGCGCGCGTTGGCCATCACGCGATCGTAGGCCGCTCGCACCGCGGCCTCGTCCTGCAGGGACAAGGCCACCCCACCGGCATCGGATTTGTGCAGGATGTCCGGCGACGCGATCTTGAGGACCACCGGAAAGCCGATTTCGGCCGCGGCCGCCGCGGCATGGTCGGCGCTGGCGGCGCGGCGCGCGGGTACGACCGGCACCCCGGCGTCCGCGAGCAGCGCCAGCGCATCGAACTCGGCGTAGCGCTGCCCGGCAGCGACCCGCGCCGGACAGTCGACCGCGGTCCGCTGCCAGGGCGTCGAATGCGCCAGCCGACGCCCGAGATCGGTCAAGGCGGCGGCGGTGTCGACGGCGGCGGTCGGATCCTCGAAGACCAGATAGCCGTCGGCCTCGAAGTCGGCCTGCGCCTCCGGTGTGCACATGGCCGCGATCATCAGCACGTTGTCCGGATACTCGCGGCGCAGGGCCTGCAGCGGCGGGCGCAGCTTGGCCGCCAGCGCCGGCGCCAGCGGCAGCATGGACAGGAAATTGACGATGACGTCGTAGTTGCCTTCGCGCAGCATCACGCGCTGAAAGTTGGCGTTCATCTCCGGGTCCGAGACCGGCTGCGCCGTGGTATCCACCGGATTGCGCGTGGTCGCGTTCGGCCACATGTCGTGCAGCTCGCGCTGGGCGGCCTCCGGCATGGGCGCGACGTCGAGATCGTGATGCGAGGCGGCGTCCGCCATCATGATGCCGACGCCGCCCGAGACGGTGATCAGCCCCAGCCGGTTGCCGCGCGGCAGCGCGCTGCGGGCGGCCGCGTGGGCGACATCGATGAATTCGCGGATGCTGTGGGCGCGATACACCGGATAACGCCGGAACAGCGCATCGTAGGCCGCGTCCGCGCCGGCCAGATTCGCGGTATGCGACATCGCGGCCGCCGCGCCGATGTCCGATTCCCCGCCCTTGAGCGCGATCACCGGCTTGCCGCTGGCCTGAACCGCGTCCAGCGCGGCCTTCATCCGCTCGCCGTCGCGACAGCCCTCCAGATGCAGCGCGATCACGTCGGTATCGGCGTCGGCGGCCAGATAGGCGAGGCAGTCGGCGGCATCCAGATCGCACTCGTTGCCGGTGGTCACCAGCCGGCTGAGGCCCAGTCCGCGCGCCCGGGCGAGGGCGAAGCAGTGCGAGCCGAAGGCCCCGCTCTGGGTGACGAAACCGATCCGCCCGGCCTGGGGCAGGCCGCTCTGAACCGAGCTGGAGAACGTCGCGATCAGCCCGCGCGAGATGTTCATGCCGCCCAGGCAGTTCGGCCCCAGCAGACGCACGCCGTATTCCCGGGCCGTGGCCAGCAGCTGCTGCTGGGCCTCGACGCCGGCCGCGCCGATCTCCGCGAAACCGGCACTGAAGATGATCGCCGCGCGCACGCCGCGCCGACCGCATTCGGCCACGGCATCGACCACCGCCGCCGCCGGGATGGCCAGGATCGCCAGATCCGGCCGTTCCGGCGTATCCAGCACCGATGCATAGGCCATCAGCCCCTGGACGACATCGCGGTTGGGGTTGATCGGATAGATCGGGCCTGCGAAGCCGGCCTGCTTGAGATAGTCCACCGGCCGCCCACCGATGCGGGTCGGCTCCGCGGACGCGCCGATGATGGCAACCGCGTTCGGTTCGAGCAGGTTCTGTACGGCTTGGGGATCGGGCGCACGCGACGTCATCGGCAGCAGACCTCTGGCTTTTTCTGTCGACTGTATACGGTACTCGAAAAACAGCGAAAAATCGATGCCGCAGCAACCTGGCCGGACACGCGGCTAGCGCGGGGCGACGGCCCGCCGCCCCGCGGTCCGGCGGCACCCGGCCCTAGCGGAAGACCACCCGCATGTCCGAGGCCTCCAGCGCGCGGGCCCGGGTTTTCATCCAGCCCTCGCGGAAAGCCTCGGCATCGGCGGGCGGGTCGCCTGCGTTATAGCGCTGCCAGGTCTCGGCCAGCAGCTCCTGGCGGGCGACCAACCGATCCTGATGCGCCTGCATCGAATCGTTCCACTCGCCGATCTCCTTGTAATAGCGCACGACCGCGTCGTGGAACGGGATGATCCATTCCATGTTCTGGCGCTCCAGCGCGTAGCCGTCGTTGCCCGGCGCCGCGTCCTTGTAGCGATCGTGATCCTCGGTCATCACCTTGATCAGACCGTAGGCGGTCTTGTCGTCGAGATCCGGCGTACCCAGCAGGATCGGGTAGGGATAGGTCGCCCCCGCCCACGGCTGCTCGGGGCCGTAGTCGCCGGCGGCCGAGGTGATCTCGGCCGGCTGGAAATACGGCGCCACCGACTGCAGACGCGCCCAGGCTTCGGCGTCGTCCGGGTCGAGCCGCGGCCAGACGATGCCCCGCGGGCTGGCCGCGAGCCGCTGGACGTGCGGCGCCGTGGTCGAGGCGTAGGAGGCATCCGCCCGGTCGGCGATGATGTCGTCGAACGACGCCCCGTAGCCCGGATAGGTGACGCGCTCGACGTCGTCCCAGGTCAGGCCGCCGAAGGCCAGGTACGCCTCGGTGCCGAGATTGATCGCATCGGCGCCGCGGATGTAGGCCACCCGCCTGCCTTCCAGGTCGGCCGGGGTATCCACGTCGATGTCGCCGGCCACGGCCAGGCCGAGGCCGAAGCTGGCCGTCGAGGTGGTGATCACGCGCAGCGGCTGCGGTCCCCATTCGGGCCCGCTGAACATCATCACGCCCTCCGAGGCGAAATAGCTGGAGATGCCGCAGGCACACAGCGGCACCCGGCCGGTGCGCAGCGGCGTCATGCGCGAGACATCGTTCTCCCCGGGCAGAATACGCACCGCGGTGTCGTACTCGTTCTGCAGCAGATTGCCGACGGCCACCATCTGGGTGTAGCCGGTCGAGCCGGTTCCGTAGGCGGTCATCACCAGCGTGGAGGGCAGATCCACGCCCTCCGCCGCCATCGCGCCACCGGCCGTCAGCGCGAGCGCCGCGGCCATCCCGATTCGCTTGATTCCCTTCATGCCGTTTCTCCTGTCGTTGTTGTTCTGACGGCCTTGTGATTCCCGGACCGCGGCGATCGCGCCGCGGTCCGGCGCGCGCTCAGGCCTCGCTTCGCCGGCGCTGCGACCACATCTGGGTCGCGCGTTCGAAATGCAGGGCCGCGTCCCAGTCCATGCCGGAGGCGCCCAGCTCCGTGCGGAAAGAGCGCACGGCCTCGCGTGCCAGGGCCGGATCGGCGGCCGGACGCCGGGCCAGCTCGAGCGCGAAGTCCTCGACCTCGGCGTCCGGCAGTGCCTTCCAGGCCATGCCGGTGCGCTCGGCAGCGGCGCCGTCCAGCTCTTCGCTGAACAGGCCCATGGCCGAGGTCGCCTCGCGCCCGGCGGTCCGCCCGGCGATCGTGAAGAAGCCGCCGCCCGGATGGATTCCGATGCGCAGAAAACCCGCCAGGATGCGCGCGTCCGTCGCGACCACGCGCAGATCGGTGGCCAGCATCAGGTTGATGCCGGCGCCGACCGCCGCCCCGCGCACGGCGGCGATGGTCGGCACCGCCAGCGAGCCGACCCGCCGGAAGGCGTTGTAGATCGCGCTGAACTCACGGTAGGTCGAATCCTCGGCCTGGTCGGCGCCCGGATTCCAGCGGCGACGGTCCGCGCCCGAGCAGAACGTGCCCTCGGCGCCGCGCACCACCGCGGCACCGATCGTCTCGTCGGCGTCTATCTCGTCGCAGACCGCGGCGAGGCGGCGCCCCATCTCCGGGGTCAGACCGTTTTTGACCTCCGGCGAGTCGACCGTGATGATCGCCACGCCGGCCTCGCGCGCCCAGTGAATATCGCCCATGAACAGCTCCTGTCAGTCGTCTCGGGAATCGACCGCGGCCGGCGGCGAGACGAGCACGTCCACCGCCATCGCCCCGCGACCGGCCGCGGCCACGATCAAGGGGTTGATTTCGAATTCGCCGATGCGGCCCTCGCCGAAGGCCATCGCCTCGGACACGCGCACGATCACGTCCACGGCCGCATCGACATCGGCCGGCGGCGCGCCGCGAAAGCCGTCCAGCAGCGGCCAGGCGCGCAGCCGGCGCAGCAGGGCGCGGGCGCCATCGGCGTCGATCGGCGCGAGCGCAGAGGCGGTGTCGCGGTAGAGCTCGGTGGTCACCCCGCCCAGGCCCACGGTCACGATCGGCGGAAAACCCTCGGCCGCCGCCGTGGCGCCGATGACCAGCTCCACGCCGGACTCGATCATGGACTGCACCTGCACGCCGGCCACGGGGACGTTCTTCGCCCGGGCCGCGGCCATCAGCGACTCGTAGGTGGCCTCGGCCGCCTCGGCGCTCACGCCCAGGCGCACACCGCCGATGTCGGACTTGTGATCGAGGGCGCCGCCGGCGAGCTTGAGCGCGGCCGGCGCGCCCAGCGCCTCAACCGCCGCCCGCGCCGCCGCGGCCGAATTCACGATCGACGAATGCGGCCGCGACACGGTCAGCGCATCCAGCAGCGCCTCGCCGTCGAGCCGCCCGCCGGCCAGCACCCCATCCAGGCGCGCCCGGTCGATACGCGGCGTGGACGGCGCGGCGTCGATCACCGCGGCCTGCGCCAGTCGGGCCGCGGCCCGGACCGCCCCGTCGACGCTGGCGAACACCGGCATGCCGGCGGCGCGCAACGCCGCGCGGCCCTCGGCGGTCAGATCGTGTCCGGCCAGCCAGACCACCAGGATCGGCTTGTCGAGCGCCTGCGCCGTGCGCACCAGATCGCGCGCCAGCTTGCGGCCGTTGTCGCCGACGACCATCGTCAGCAGCACCAGCACCGCGTCCACCGAATCGTCGGCGCCGACCGTGTCGCAGACCGCGCCGAAGGCGTCGTCGCTGCCCAGAATCTGGGCGGTGACGTCCACCGGATTGGCGAGCGCGCCGAAATCGGGGATCAGCGGGGCCAGCGCGTCGCGCGTGGCCGGAGCGAGCTCGGGCAGCGCCAGACCGTGCTCCGCGCAGCGGTCCGCGGCCAGGCTGCCGGCGCCGCCGGAGGTGGTGACCACGGCGATCCGTCGACCGCGCATCGGCGCCAGCGCGGCCCGTGCGGCGGCCACCGCCAGCAGCTCGTCGAGATCCTCGACCTGGATCACCCCGAAGCGCTGCGAGACCAGCCGAAAACCGGCGTCGTTGCCGAGCATCGCGCCGGTGTGGGACGCCGCCGCGCGCTGGCCCGCGGCCGAACGGCCCGACCGCAGCACCACCAGCGTCTTGCCACGTTCGAAGGCGGCGCGGGCGAGATCGGTGTAAGCCGCGCCGTCGCCCACGGCCTCGACGTAGAGCATGATCACGCGCACGGCGTCGTCGTCGACCAGCGCGCGGGCCACCTCGACCAGATCCAGATCGGCCTGATTGCCGGTGCTCGCCCAGGCCGTCAGGCCGAGCCCCATCTCGTTGGCCAGATCCAGGATCGAGCCGCCGATGGCCCCGCTCTGGCCGACATAGGCGACCCCGGCCTCGCGCGGCGCGCGGGCGCGCACGGCCGCGGAGGTGAAGGTCGCGCACAGCGAGGCCGGCGCATAGAGCAGCCCCTGGCAGTTGGGCCCGAGCACGCGCACGCCGGCCTCGCGGGCGGCATCGCGCAGCCGGGTCTGCAGATCGGCACCGGCGTCGCCCGTCTCGCCGAAGCCGGAGGCGAACACGATCACCCCCGCCGCCCCGACGGCCCCGGCCTGGTGCACGACCTCGATGACCCGCGCGGCCGGCACCATGACCAGCACCAGATCGACCGGCGCCGGCACCGCGTCCAGCGACGGATGGCAGGGGTGGCCGTCGATCTCGTCGTAGTTGGGGTTGACCGGATGGATCTCGCCGACGAACCCGTGCTCGACCAGAAAGGTCAGCGGCCGCGCCATGGTCGAGCCGGGACGCCCGGACACGCCCACCAGCGCCACGCTGCGCGGGGCGAACATGCGCGCCAGCGCCGGCCGATCGTCGCTGCGGCCGGCGTCGCCGGCGTGTGCGGTGTTAATGGATCCGCCCATGTCAGAGCCCGCTCACCAGCGGCCAGAGGCCGTCGCCGCCGGCCGCGATCGCATGCTCGCCGATGATCGCCTGCCAGTGGGGCTCGGCGCCGAACTCGTCGCGCCAGGACCACAGGCGACGGGTGAAGTACTGCAGTTCGTGCTCCTGCGTGAAGCCCATCGCCGCCAGGACCTGATGCGCGATCGCGGCGCTGCGGCCGGCCGCCTCGCCCACGCGGGCCTTGCCGATGGCGATCATCAGCGCGGCGTCGCGATCGGCGGCGATCGCCCGGGCGGCGGCCTCGGCGGCGGTGCCGGCCGTCGCCACCTCGCCGGCCATGGCCGCGAGCTGCTGCTGGACCGCCTGAAAACGCGCGATCGGGCGGCCGAACTGGCGGCGTTCGTTGGCGTAGTCGGTGGCCAGCGCGAGCGCGCGACGCATGGCCCCGGCCGCCTGCAGCGCCCGCAGCAGCGCGCCCCAGTGCTGCACGGTGGGCGTATGTACGGGGCAGTCGGCCGCGGCCAGCACCGGCGCGTCGGCGAGCCGGGCGCTGTCGCGCGGCTCACCGGCCAGACTGGCATCGTGGCGCCAGTCGAGGTCGTCGGCAGCCAGCAGCACACGCTGCGGGGCGCCGTCGGCGTCTGCATCGGCAATGACGTAAGCGGCGTGGCGGCCCCAGGCGATGCGATCGAGCGTGCCGTCCACGCGCCAGCCGCTGCCGACCCGACGCAGCTGCAGCCGCGAGTCCGCCGCCGCCAGCGTGACCACACCGTCGTCGACGCCGCCGTCGAGGCCCGCGCGCAGATGATTGCCGACCAGGGTTTCGGCCAGCGGCAGCGGCAGTGCGTGGTGGCCGGCGAGTTCGGCCAGCGCCAGACCGTCGGCCAGCGCGAGACCGGCGCCGCCGTCGGCCTCGGCCCGCAGCGCCCGCGGCAGCCCCATCTCGACCAGGGCATCCCAGTCGGCGCGCGGGAACTCGCCGGCCTCGGTCGCCTGCCAGAGTTCGCGGCCGACGCGATCGGCGAACAGCCGACCGGCGGCGTCCAGCACCATGTCGCGCAGGTCGTCGCCGCCCGCGTCGTTGTTCGGATCGACCGTGCTCATCGCAGACCCAGCCCCCGCGCGATGATCCCGCGCAGTATCTCCCGGGTGCCGCCCCGGATGGTGAAACACGGCGCCGACAGCACGCTCTGCGCCAGCGCCTCGCCGTAGAGATCGCCGCGGGTGAGCGAGGCCTGCTCCGGCACCAGCAGGCGCGCGATCTCGGGGATCTCCTGCTCGAAGGCCGTGCCCACATCCTTGACCATGGCCGCCTCGAGTTCGGGCGAGGCGCCGCGTTCGAGCATGCCGGCCACCGACCACGACATCTGCCGCAGGGTGACCAGGTGGGCGACCAGCCGGCCCACGGCCACGTTCGACCGGGCGTCGGCGGTCTCGGCCAGCCGGGCGACCAGCTGGCGCAGCAGCTGGAAGGTGCTGAGGATGCGGTCCGGGCCGCTGCGCTCGAAGGCCAGTTCGCCGGTGACCATCTGCCAGCCGGCGCCGATCTCGCCGACGATCATGTCGTCGGGCACGAAGGTGTCCTCGAACAGCACCTCGTTGAATTCGTGGGCGCCGTAGAGATTGTGGATGGGGCGCGTGGTCACGCCGTTGGCCGCGTCGATGGCGACGATGAACTGGGTCAGGCCGGCGCGCCGATCGTCGCCGGGCGGCGCCGTGCGGGCCAGCGCGATCAGGTAGTGCGCCCGATGCGCCACGCTGGTCCAGATCTTGGTGCCGTTGAGCCGCCAGCCCCCGTCGGTGCGGGTGGCGCGCATGCCGACCGAGGCCAGGTCGGAGCCGGAATCCGGCTCGCTCATGCCGATCGCGAAATAGCACTCGCCCGCGGCGATGCGCGGCAGGATCGACGCCCGCGCCGCCTCCGAGCCGTTGGCCAGTATGTTGTTGCCGCTCTGGCGATCGGCGATCCAGTGCGCGCCCACCGGCGCGCCGGCGGCCAGCATCTCCTCGATCACCACGTGACGATCCAGGGCGCTGGCCTCGCAGCCGCCGTAGCGCTGCGGCCAGCGCATACCGATGAAGCCGCGCTCGCCGCAGCGGCGGCTGAATTCGGCGTCGAACGTGCCCCAGGAATTGCGGTGGGGCGTGAACCGCCCCGCCGCGAGCTCCTCGGCCAGAAACGCTCGCACCTCGTCGCGAAGTGCGAGCGTCGACGCCGGCAGCGTGACCGGATCGAAACGAAACGAAACCATCGGCTGTGCTCTCCTCCTTCTGCACCCTGCCCCGACCTTCCCGACACGGGCGGCCGGCAAACGTGCGGTCGGCTCGAAACGGCCGACGCCCCGACTATAGGCACGGGCCCGCGGGCCCGACAGCGGCAATCGATCAGGCCCGGGCAAACTTATTGTTAAGCTGGCGTCATGAGCAAACGCCGTCTGCCCCCGCTGAATCCGCTGCGCAACTTCGAGGCCGCCGCGCGCCGCGGCAGCTTCGTGCGCGCGGCGGAGGAACTCAACGTCACGCCGGTGGCGGTCAGCCGTCAGGTCGGCGTGCTGGAGGACTATTTCGGCAAGCCGCTGTTCGTGCGCCACGCCAACACGATCGCGCTCACCGATCACGGCCGCGCCCTGCTGCCGTCGGTGACCACCGCGCTGGACACGCTGGCCGACGGCGCCCGCCGGCTGCGCGCGGCCACCGACACGCCGGTGGTGGTCTGCACCTATCAGGCGTTTGCCATGCACTGGCTGATCCCCCGGATGCGCGGCTTCACCGCGGCGAACCCCGAGATCAACCTCAACCTGACCACCGCCAACACGCCGGAAGAGTTTGAGCAGGCCCGGGCCGACATCGTGATCAAGTACGGCCACGCCCCCCAGGCCGGTCACGACGCCCGCCCGATCCTCCCGGACATCGTCATGCCCGTGTGCAGCCCGGCGCTGCGCGACGGCACACACCCGCTGCCGCCGGCAAGCAATCTCGCGGCCCACACCCTCTTGCGGGCCCGCTATCGCCGCCTCGACTGGCCGAGCTGGCTGGCGATCATGGACGCCCAGCACCTGGCCCCGGCCCATGAACTGACCTTCCGGGAATCGGGCCTGGCCAATCAGGCCGCGGCCGAGGGTCTCGGCGTGGCCATCGCCCAGCGCCTGCTGGTCCATGAAGCGCTGGCCGACGGCCGCCTGGTCATGCCGTTCGAGACCGCGCTGCGCCGGGTCGACGACATCTGGATGAGCTGGCGCGCGGATCGCGCCGACGACGCCCACGTGGCCCGGGTCCGGGACTGGATCGCGGCCGAGGCCGGCGACACCGTCGCCGGTTTCGGCATCGACTACCGACCCGCGGATTTCGATGCGCCCCGCGCGGTGACGCTGCCGGTCGCGCCCGCCTGAGACGAAGCGCGGGCCGGGCGCGGCTGCGCCGATCGCCGCTCCGGCCGTCCCAATCCGCCGTCCCAATCTGCCGGTTAGCTCACGGCCGGGCCGCATCAACGGATCAGCCGACGGCTTGCAGGGTCGGGCCGGACGTGGATCCGATTCCGGGTCAGCCGGCCCGAGCCGTCCGCGCAGGTATCCGACGAGCTTCGCAGGCAGAAGATGGAAGAGAACCGGGGCCACCCGGCGAGCGCCCGCGACTGCCGTATGGACGTGTCGATGGACTGGCGGAACAGCAGCCGGACCGCCGCGCGGCAGGCCTCGATCCAACGGCGGATACGTCGCGCGTTGACGCGCGCTGCCTCCGGCATGCGCACCCCGACCGTCGCACAGCGCCGCTCGGATCACGCATTCGGATGAGCCGTCAGTTCCGGCGACAGCGGCCCGACTCCACGACCGATGGCGCGCAGGGTCTGTTGAGGGTTCGTACCAGTCCGCGCCAAGCGCTTCTTGAAAATCGACCATGGGCGCCAAGACGGGGCGTAGGGCGCTGGTGCAGTCATTCTGCACCAGCGTGCTACAACGCTGGATTGCTGTCGTGTCGTTGATTTTCTGGGCGCTTGTCCCGAAGGCGAAGGGTTGGACCGCCCATGAAAGATCGACTAGGGGCGCCCGACGGCGTTGCAAGCCCGGGTCGTGTCAGGCCCAGAGTCGGCGGCTCGCGCCTTGCCGGACACGATTTGTGGACGCCAATGCGGCGCTCGGACGAAACCTCAACAGGCCCTAGCGCTCGGTCAGTCGCGGCAGCAGCTCGTGCAGATTGCAGGGCCGGGTCCGAGCGTCGATCTGGTCCCGGATCAGCCGGTCCCAGCCGTCGGCGCAGGCGCCCGACGAGCCCGGCAGGCAGAAGATGAAGGTGGCCTTGGCCACCCCGGCGAGCGCCCGCGACTGCAGCGTGGACGTGCCGATGGATTCGTAGGACAGCACCCGGAACATCTCGCCGAATCCGTCGATGCGCCGGTCGAACAAGACCTCGACGGCCTGCGGCGTGACGTCGCGCCCGGTCAGCCCGGTCCCGCCGGTGGTGATGACCACATCCGGCGCGGCGTCGGCGATCCAGCGCGCCACCCGTGCGCGGATCTCGTGGACATCGTCGGGGCAGATAGCCTTTTCATGCAGCCGATGCCCGGCGGCCTCGATTCGCTCAGCCAGCAGCCGTCCGGATTTGTCGGTGGCCTCCGTGCGACTGTCGGAGACCGTGAGCACGGCGATCTGCAGGGGCAGGAATGCGTCGGTCATGGCGGGCCTCGCGGTAGTATCGACGGCCGGGCGACCGCATCAATCTATCAGGTCCGCGATCGCGGACGACATGCGGGGACACCCGTATGCGGCCGGCCGCACGCGCGACGGATCGATCACCGGCGCGGACGCGTCGCGACAGCACGTAGCGGACCGCCCCGTGAATTCCATTCCCCGCGCTGGACCGGGCGGAATCGCTCGACCGCGGCCGCCGACGGCTCAGGCCGGCGGCTGCGCCGCGGCCTGCTCGACGCGCTCGTCGTCCTCGCTGACGATGCCCAGCCGGC
The DNA here is from genome assembly GCF_003732545.1 of Salinisphaera orenii subsp. halophila YIM 95161. Lineage (GTDB taxonomy): Bacteria > Pseudomonadota > Gammaproteobacteria > Nevskiales > Salinisphaeraceae > Salinisphaera > Salinisphaera orenii_A. The sequence continues at coordinate 166,597 of NZ_AYKF01000001.1, forward strand.
GGGCGCGCCGCAGCCAGCGCTGGCGCGCCATGACCCGCATGTCCTCGACCGCGTCGCCCTCGTCCATGATCTCCATGCCGAGCATGGTCTCGACGATGTCCTCCATGGTCGCCACACCGACGATGCCGCCGTATTCGTCCACGACCACGGACAGCTGCTGCTGACGGGTGAGCAGATTGCGGAACAGCCCGAACAGCGACAGCGACTCGGGCACGACCAGCACATCGCGCTGCAGCGTCGACAGCGGCGTGTCGTGGCGATCGCGGGCGATCTCGATGAGCACGTCCGACAGCAGCACGAAGCCGGTGATGTCCTCGGTCTCGTCGGAGAATACCGGCAGCCGCGAGATGCGCCGCTCGCCGAGCGTGTCCAGCACCTCGGTGACGGTGGCGTTGTCCTTGAACGCGATCACCACGACCCGTGGCGTGAGCACATCCTTGACCCGCAGCGAGTCGGCCTGCAGCAGGTTGCGCAGGATCTCGGACTCCTGATCGGCGAAAACGCCGTCGGCCTCGCCCTGCTCGGCCATCGCCTGGAACTCGTCTCGGCTGATGCTCGGCTCCTTCTCGTTGGGCGTGAGCAGGCGGGTGATGCCCATCGACATCACCACCAGCGGATAGAGCATGATGACCATGCCGCGCAGAATCACCGCCGCCCACGGGGCCAGCCCGCGCCAGTAGGTCGCCCCCAGGGTCTTGGGGATGATCTCGGAGAGCACCAGGATCAGCAGCGTCACGACCGCCGAGGCCACGGCCACGTACTGGTTGCCGAACACCACCTGGGTCTGGGCGCCGACGCCGGCGGCGCCGACCGTGTGCGCGATGGTGTTGAGGCTGAGCAGCGCCGACAGCGGCCGGTCGACGTCGTCCTTCAGGCGCTTGAGGCGCGCGCCGGCCTGGCCGCCCTTGTTCTCCATCAGACTGATATAGGACGGCGAGATCGACAGCAGGACCGCCTCCAGGATGGAGCACAGGAACGACACGCCCAGTGCCAGAAAGAGATAGAAGAAAAGCAGTGCCATAGTCGTGTATCGCCTGGAGGCATCGAGTGGCGCGGGGGCCGCGGTGGCGGTCCCTTGGCCGAGCGTCTGTGACAGATCTCGCCTGGGTTGGTTCGCGCACCCTATCGGTTCGCCGCCGTGACCGGTATACTTTGCGGCCGGCCTTGCCCGCCCGTCCGCCCGGACGGCGTGTCCACCCCGACCGGGGTATGGCCGCCGCAGCACTGTCGACTTGCGCGAACGGCTGCGAATCTCACGTCATCATGCCATGCGGCAGCCGGTGTCGTGACCTTGAATCTCGCCGCAGCCAAACAGGAACCCCCATGTCCTTCGCTCAACTCGGCCTGGCGCCGTCGCTTCTCGAGGCGGTCGCCGCCGCCGGCTATGACACGCCCACCCCCATTCAGGAGCGCGCCATTCCGGCCGTGCTCGCCGGCGGCGACCTGCTCGCCGCCGCCCAGACCGGCACCGGCAAGACCGCTGCCTTCACGCTGCCGCTGCTTCACCGGCTCGGCGACACGCATCAGAAAAAGCCGCGGGTGCTCGTGCTCACGCCCACGCGCGAGCTGGCCGCTCAGGTCAACGAGTCGGTCAAGACCTACGGTCGCTCGAGCCCGATCCGCAGCACCGTCATCTTCGGCGGCGTCGGCTACCAGCCGCAGATCTCCACGCTGAACAAGGGCGTGGACATCGTTGTGGCCACGCCCGGCCGTCTGCTCGACCACCTCAACAACGGCAACGCCGACCTGTCCGACATCCAGACGCTGGTGCTCGACGAGGCCGACCGCATGCTGGACATGGGCTTCATCCACGACATCAAGCGCGTGCTGAAGTATCTGCCGGCCAAGCGCCAGAACCTGCTGTTCTCGGCGACCTTCTCCAAGGAGATCCGCAAGCTCGCCGCCGGCCTGCTCGACAAGCCGGACGAGATCGACGTCGCCCCGCGCAGCAACGCCGCCGCCGAGCGCATCGTCCAGAAGGCGGTGATGGTCGAGAAGCCGCGCAAGCGCGCGGTGCTGTCGCATCTGATCCGCGACGGCGACTGGTCGCAGGTGCTGGTGTTCACGCGCACCAAGCACGGCGCCAACCGTCTGAGCAAGCAGCTCGAGACCGACGGCCTGACCGCCGCCGCGCTGCACGGCAACAAGAGCCAGAACGCGCGCACCAAGGCGCTGGACGGCTTCAAGAAGGGCACCGTCCGGGTGCTCGTGGCCACCGACATCGCCGCCCGCGGCATCGACATCGAGATGCTGCCGCATGTGGTCAACTACGAGCTGCCCAACGTGCCCGAGGACTATGTCCACCGCATCGGCCGCACCGGCCGCGCCGGCTCCGACGGCGCCGCGGTGTCGCTGGTCGGCCCCGACGAGCGCAAGCTGCTCAAGGGCATCGAGAAGCTCATCGGCAATCCCATCGATCGCATGACCGTCGAAGGCGTGGACCTGCGCGCGCCGGAGACCGAGGACGAGGCCGACGAGCGCCCGCCGCGCCGTCAGAACAACGACGGAGGCAATCGCACGCCCAAACGCGGCGGCGGCGCGCCCGGCAACGCCAACCCCGGCAACCGCGGTGGCCAGCGGCGACGCAAGCGCGGCGGCCGCAACAACCGCAGCGGCAACCGTTCGGGCGGCGGCGCTAGCTCCTAGCGAGCGCCGAGGCCGGTGGGTGCATCGCGCCCGCCGGCCTGCGCCGGTGCGATATCCGGCGACCCGGCACGCGGCCGGGCAGGCGACGAGCGGACCGCACGCGCCGCGATCCTGCGTCTCGGGGCCGCAACGGCCGACAGACGGGCCACGGCCCGGCGCGCCGGTCGACAACGCGACGTTCGGCGTCGATGCCGAAAGGCCTCGCCGCCCCATTCAACCGGGGCCGGCCGCGATCGGGCCCGGTAGCTGATTTACAATAGACACCATGATTAGTCTCAGACAGGTCACGCTGCGGCGTGGCACGGAAAAGCTGATCGAAGGGCTCGACCTGCGCATCCCCGCCGGCCAGCGCATGGGCATCGTCGGCCGCAACGGCACCGGCAAGTCCAGCCTGTTCGCACTCCTGCTCGGCGAGCTGTCACCCGATACCGGCGATGTCGACGTGCCGGCCAACCTGGATATCGCCACCGTTCGCCAGGAAGCCCCGGCCGGCCGCCAGGCCGCGCTCGATTTCGTGCTCGACGGCGACACCGAGCTGCGTGCCATCCAGAACCGGCTCGAAGCCGCCGAGGCCGAGGGCGACGGCCTCGCCCTGGCCGAACTGCACGGCCGCATGGCCGAGATCGACGGCTACGCGGCCCACGCCCGCGCCGCCCGGCTGCTGCACGGCCTGGGCTTTTCGCCGGAGACCCACGGCGCGCCCATCGACGCCTTCTCCGGCGGCTGGCGCATGCGCCTGAATCTCGCCGCCGCGCTCATGCGCCGCTGCGACGTGCTGCTGCTGGACGAGCCGACGAACCATCTCGATCTGGACGCCGTGCTCTGGCTGCAGGGCTATCTCGCCTCGCACCCGGCGACGCTGCTGATCATCTCGCACGATCGCGACTTCCTCGACGGCGTCACCAGCCACACGCTGCATCTGGAGCACGGCCGCGCGACCCTCTACAACGGCAACTACTCCGCCTTCGAGAAGATGCGCGCCGAGGCCAAGCTGCAGCAGCAGGCCGCCTTCGAGGCCCAGCAGAAGCGCGTGGCCGAACTGCAGGCGTTTGTCGATCGCTTCCGCGCCAAGGCCACCAAGGCCCGCCAGGCGCAGAGCAAGCTCAAGCAGATCGAACGCATGGAGACCGTCGAGGCCGCTCACTGGGACACGCCGTTCTCGTTTCGTTTCCTGACACCCGACCGGCTGCCGGAAACGCTCGTACGCGTCGACAACGCCGCCATCGGCTACGACGACACGCCGCTGGTGGCCGGCATCAAGCTGCGCATCGTGCCGGGCGACCGTATCGCCGTGCTCGGACGCAACGGCGCCGGCAAGTCGACCGTGATGAAGATGCTGGCCGGCGAACTGGCGCCCATGGCCGGCGAGGTCCAGCTCGACCGCTATCTCAACATCGGCTACTTCGCCCAGCATCAGCTCGAACAGCTCGACGACGCGGCGAGCGCGGCCACCCACCTGCAGCGCGCCGACCCGAAGGCCAGCGAGCAGCACATCCGCGACTTCCTCGGCGGCTTCGACTTCCGCGGCGACAAGGCGCTGGATCCCATCGGCCCGTTCTCCGGCGGCGAGAAGGCGCGCCTGGCCCTGGCGCTGGTGGTGCACGAAAAGCCCAACCTGCTGCTGCTCGACGAGCCGACCAACCATCTCGACCTGGACATGCGCCACGCGCTGGAAATCGCGCTCCAGAACTATGACGGCGCGGTGGTGCTGGTCGCCCACGACCGCCATCTCATCGACGCCACCTGCGAGCAGCTCTGGCGCGTGGACGACGGCCACATGGCGCCCTTCGACGGCGACCTGAACGACTACGCCAAGTGGCTGGTCAACCAGCGCAGCAACACCGAAGGCGAGACCGCCCCAGCCGCCGCGGCCAAGCCCGGCGGTGGCGGCGACAGCGGCCGCAGCCGGCGCGACGCCGCCGCCCAGCGCAGCCGCGAGAAGCCGATGCGCAACGCCATGAAACAGGCCGAGCGCGAGATGAGCACGCTCGAGGAGAAACTCGCCGCCCTGGACAAGGAACTGGCCAAGCCCAGCGTCTACTCCAGCCGCACCGAGGCCGCGCGGCTGTCGCAGGAACAGGGCCGGCTGCGCAAGCAGCTGGAGGCCGCTGAGGCGCAGTGGATGGAAAACGCCGAGGCGCTGGAGGCCGAGCGGCGCGACGACGACGCGAGCCTGGCCTCGTGAGCCACACACCCACCTTCTTCTGGCACGACTACGAAACCTTCGGCGCGGATCCGCGGCGCGACCGGCCCGCCCAGTTCGCCGGCATCCGCACCGACGCCGACTTCAACGTCATCGGCGAGCCGCTAGTGCTCTACTGCCAGCCCACGGCCGACACGCTCGGCCATCCCGAAGCGACGCTGATCACCGGCATCACGCCCCAGATCGCGCTCGAGCGGGGCGTGCCCGAGCCCGAGTTCATCGAGACCATCGTCGCCGAGATGGCCGTGCCCGGCACCTGCAGCGTCGGCTACAACAACTTGGCCTTCGACGACGAAGTCACCCGGCACACGCTCTGGCGCAACTTCTTCGATCCGTACGCCCGCGAGTGGCAGAACGGCTGCTCGCGCTGGGACATCATCAACATGGTGCGCCTGACCTACGCGCTGCGCCCCGACGGCATCGAATGGCCGCAGCGCGAGGACGGCGCCCCGAGTTTCCGGCTGGAGGACCTGGCCGCGGCCAACCAGCTCGCCCAGGAACGCGCCCACGACGCCCTGTCCGACGTCCACGCCACCATCGACCTGGCGCGGCTGATCCGCGACAGACAGCCGAAGCTGTTCGACTACGTCCTCGCCAATCGCGACAAGCACAGCGCCCGCCGGCTGCTGGATATGGAAACCCGCAAGCCGGCGCTGCACGTCTCGTCCAAATTCCCGGCGAGCAACGGCTGCCTGTCGCCGGTGATGCCGATCGCCCCGCATCCGTCCAACAAGAACTGCATCATTGTCTACGACCTGCGCGTCGACCCGGCGCCGCTGCTGGAACTCTCGCCGGACGAGATCCACGAGCGCATCTTCACCCCGGCCGCCGATCTGCCCGAGGACGCACCGCGCGTGGCCCTCAAGGGCGTGCATCTGAACAAGTGCCCCGTGCTCGCGCCGTTCGAGATGATGCGCGAGGCCGAGGCCGAACGGCTGCATCTGGACATCGCCCGCTGCCGGCGCCACTGGAAGGCGATCCACGACCGGCTGGCCGAAGTCGAGGCCAAGGCCACGGCCGTGTTCGACGCCCAGACCTTCGAGCCCGAAGGCGACGCCGACGCCGCGCTCTACGACGGCTTCGTGGGCGACGCCGACCGCAAGCTCGCCGAACGGGTCCGCCACACCGATGCCGCCGAACTGGCCGACGGCGGGATCGTCTTCTCCGACAACCGTCTCAACGAGCTGCTGTTCCGCTACCGCGCCCGCCACTATCCGGACACGCTCGCCGAGGCCGAACGCGACGACTGGCATCGCTGGCTGTCCAAACGCCTCGAATTCGCGCCCGAAGGCGGCCTGACGCTGGACGAGTACGACGAGGTGATCGCCGGGCTGATGGAACGCGTGCAGGGCGAGCCCAAGCGCCTGCAGCTGCTGCTCGACCTCAAGGCCTGGAGCGACAGACAGCGCAGCCGCCTGTAGCGACGTTAGCGGCCCTCACGCGCCGCGCCGGCCGCCAGCGCCGACAGCATCGCGCCGCTCGAACGGCCGCGCGGCCGGCCCGCCGCTAGGGCGGCGCGATCCGCCCCACCACCGCCAGGCCCTCGGGCCCGGGACGCACCACCACGATCTCGCCGGAGGCCGGGAACACGTCGGTCAGCGCGGTGATGTTGACCTGATGGGTGACCAGTACGCGCGGGCGACCGCTGGCGTCATCGGCCAGCAGCCGGCGCACGGTCCGAGTCTGCCCCGGACCGGCCTCGCGATCCTCGAAGAAGGAATCGAGCGCCGGCGTGGGCACGACCTCGCCCACGTCCAGCAGCCGCGCGGTGTCCAGACAGCGGCACCAGCGGCTGGAACGCACCACCGCGTGGTCGATGCCGTGATCGCGCAGGCGCGCGCCGATCGCGCGAGCCTCGGCGCGGCCGGCGGCGGACAGGTTGCGCTGGGTGTCGCAGTCGTCGAGCGCGAAGTTCGCCGGGTCCCCCAGACCCGGCGCGCTGGCGTGACGCATGAGCGCGACCGTCTCGCCGGCCGCGAGCCCGCGCCAGAGTCCGGCCGCATCGGCGGCGACTGCCGTACCCGACCCGAACACGCTCGCCAGCACCGCCGCGGCCAGCGCGAGCATTCGACCCGATCGAGCGATTCCACACATCATCCCGTACCCGTTGTTCGGCGATGCATCGAGCCTAGCGCAGCGGCCGGCTCGCCGCCGCCCCGCGCGACGACAGGACTTTGTCGGGCCTGCGAAGTGCGTCACCCTGTGCGCATGAGCGAAACCCCACCGACTCCCGAACGCCTGGCCGCCCGACTGGACGAACTCGAGGCGGAGACACGGCGCTATCTCGACGACAGCGCCAACGCGGACGACGCCGTGGAGCTCGACCAGACGCGCCAGGGCCGGCTGTCGCGGATGGACGCCATGCAGGCCCAGGCCATGAGCCGGGCCGCGCGCAATCGTGCCCAGCAGACGCTGCAGCGCATCGCCGCCACGCGCCGGCGTCTGGACAGTCCGGACTTCGGCCTCTGCATCGACTGCGACGAACCCATCGGCAACGCGCGCCTGTGGCACGACCCCACCACACTGCGTTGTCTGGACTGCGCGGCGGCGCGCGAATAGGCACGGGCCGAGCCCGGTTCAGGCGCCCGAAAAGGCCGCCAGCAGCTCGTCGCGGAAGACCACCTCGGCCGGTCGCAGCGGCCGTTCGCTGTTCCAGAGCAGATGGATGTCGACATCCGCCAGGCCTTCGGCCGGCGGCAGCCTGCGCAGGTCGCCGACCTCCACCTCGCGCCGGAACGCGTCCTCCGGCAGAAAACCGATGCCGTAGCCGCAGCGGATCAGCCGACAGACCTCCTCCAGATTCGACGACGAGGCCGCCAGCCGGCCCTGAAAACCGTGGTTCTCGCGAAACAGGGTCAGCGGCGAGAGCGTGTCGCCGAGCTGATCGCCGGTGAAGGTCACCAGATCCTCGTGCAGCAGAGTCTCGACATCGACCTGCGCCTGCGAGTAGAGCGGGTGCGGCCGGCCGCAGAACAGCGCATAGCGCTGGGGGATGATCAGCCGCCGCTCGATCAGCCGCGTGGGCACGCGGCACAGACCGATGCCGAACGAGGCGGTGTTCTGGCGCAGCGCCACCAGCAGATCGTGCCCGCGCATGACCTCGATCTCCAGCTCGACGCGCGGGTGCCGACGGTGGAACTCGGCGAGAAACCGATCGTAGCGCGCGGAATGCACGCGGCTGACGCTGAGCAGCTTGATCCGGCCGACGATCTGCTCGGCCGCGCCGCCGGCCGGCATCTCCAGGCTGGAGACGTCGGCGAACACGCCGCCGGCGATCCGATAGACCTCCTCGCCGGCCGCGGTCAGCGAGATGCGCGGGCCGCGGCGCCGGATCAGCGTGTAGCCGAGCTGGCCCTGCAGCCGCTTGATGGCCTGGCTGACCGCCGGCTGGGTGACGAACAGCCGCTCGGCGGCCCGGCTGATATTGAGCTCCTGCGCGACGACGACATAGGTGCGAATCAGATTCCAGTCCAACCGCGCGGCCAGAGTCCGCCGGCCGTGCCCGGGTCCGGGGCCGGAACCGTCAGCGTCGTGCCGCCGGTCGCTCATGCGGCGTCACGCTGCGGGCAAACCATGATTATTACCCCCGCTAATCATCAAGATAATATTACATGCTTTGACTGATCCTGCCTGCCTGTCGCTAGATTGAGACAGGGGAACGGGATCGCAGCGGGCCGAACGCCCGGCGGCCGTCCCGAGACAGCGATTCGCGCGATGTCCGCGCCGCACCGGGAGTCCAGATGCTCGCAACCAACGGCCCACGTCTGTGGGACAGCCTGATGGCCATGGCCGAGATCGGCGCCACCGCCAACGGCGGCAGCAGCCGGCTGGCGCTGACCGAAGCGGACGCCGCCGGGCGCGCGCTGTTCGCGCAGTGGGCCGAGGCGGCCGGGCTGGCCGTCCACCACGACGCCGTCGGCAACCAGTTCGCCCGCCGCGCGGGGGCCGAGGCCGTGCCGCCGGTGGTCCTCGGCAGCCACCTCGACACCCAGCCGCGGGGCGGGCGCTTCGACGGCGTGCTCGGCGTGCTGGCCGCGCTCGAGGCCGTGCGCACCCTCAACGAACACGACATCACCACCCGCGCGCCGCTGGAGATCGCCAACTGGACCAACGAGGAGGGCGCGCGCTTCACGCCGGCGATGCTCGGTTCGTCCGCGTTCACCGGCGCGATGCCGCTGGCCGAGGCGCTGGCGCGCGCCGACGCCGAGGGCGTCACCCTGGGCGACAGCCTGGCCACCGTCGGCGCGGCCGGCGACACGCCGCTGGCACGCGACTTCGACGCCTTCTTCGAAATCCATATCGAGCAGGGCCCCGTGCTCGAGGCCAACGGCGTCGAGATCGGCGTGGTCACCGGCGGCCAGGCCATCCGCTGGCTGGACGTGCGGGTCACCGGGCGCGCCGGCCATGCCGGCACCACGCCCATGCCGGCGCGCCGCGACGCGCTGTTCGCCGCGGCCGAACTCGCGCAGACGATCGAGCGCCGCGTGGCCGAGACCGACGGTCTGCTGGCCACCGTGGGCGAGTGCCACGTCGAGCACGGCTCGCGCAACACCATCGCCGCCGACCTGCGCTTCACCCTCGACCTGCGCCATCCCGACGACGCCGTGGTGGACGCCGCCATCGACGATCTGCGCGCGCGGTTCGCGGCCGTCGCCGAGCGCCGCGGCGTGGACTGTGCCGTCGAGCCGCACTGGCGCAGCCCCGCCCTGCCCTTCGACGAGACCTGCGTGGGCCACGTGCGCGAGGCCGCGCGGGCGCTTGACTGCCGCTGGCAGGACATGATCAGCGGCGCCGGCCACGACGCCTTCCACCTGGCGCGCCACTGCCCCACGGCGATGATCTTCATCCCCTGTGCGGGCGGACTGAGCCACCACGAGGCCGAATCCATCGAGGCCGAGCACGCCCGTATCGGCGCGGACGTGCTGGTCAACGCCGCGCTCGCTCGCGCCGGCCGCGCCTGATGCGCGCCGCACGCTCCGCATCCATCCCGATTCACGCAAGAGGCCCCGCGCCATGGACTTCAACCCCTACGTACTGATGCTGTTCGGCAACGCCCTGTTGACGACGGTCATCTCCAGCGTCGTCGTCGCCGTCATCCTGCTGCGCGAGTACCGGCCCACGATCCGGCGACTCAAGCAGACGAACACCGCCGACCGTCGCTGAGGCCCGGTCATGGATATCACCCTCTGGATCTTCGTCATCGTGCTGGCGGCCTACGTGATCGTCGCCGCGGGGCTGACCCGATTCATCCGCAACAGCGCGGACTTCTACGTCATGGGCGAGCGCGGCTCGACCGTGCTCATCACCGGCACCCTGGCGGCGACATTTCTGAGCGCGGTCACGCTGATGGGCATCGCCGGCATCTCCTACAGCGAGGGGCCGCTGGTGATCGGCGCGCTCGGCTCCTTCGGCGCCTGGCTGGGCACGCTCGTCGCCGTGGTCTGGATCGGCCGCAAGATGAAGGCCATGGAATGCCGAACGATGATGGATTTCTTCGATCGGCGCTTCAAAAACAAATGGGTCAGCGTGGTCGCGCTGCTCCTGATGGTCATCGGCCTGCTCGGCTACGGCATCATCCAGCTCATCGGCGCCGGGCTGGTGCTGGCCGAGATCATCGACGTGCCGTTTCCGGTCATCATCGTCGCCTTCACCGCCGCGCTGATGGTCTTCTGCAGCCTGTCGGGCATGTACGGCGTGGTCTACACCGACACCATGATGTTCTTCACGCTGCTGGCGATCGCCTTCGTCATCTCGCCGATGCTCATCGATCAGGCCGGCCTCGAGAACCTGCGCGGCCTGGGCGAGCGCCTGCCCGGCTACTGGACGCTGGCCGGCGCCGATGACCGCAGCCTGGGCTGGTCGATCTCCCAGTTCCTGGTGTGGATCCTGTTCTTTGCCTGCACGCCGGCGCTGGTCTCGCGCGTGTTCCCGGCGAAGAACGACTTCGTCATCCTCAAGGTGGCCATCGTCGGCGTGTTCTTCGCCCCGGCCATGCAGCTGATGGTCTATCTCGCGGCCGGCGCGATGCAGGTTATCCAGCCCGGGATCGAGCCGGCCGATCGCGCCATGATCGTCGGCTTCATGGACCATACCAACCCGGTGCTCGCCGGCGTGGGCCTGGCGGGCCTGATGGCCTCGATCATGTCCACGGCCTCCACGCTGTTCGTGCTCACCGGCTTCGCGCTGGCACGCGATCTCTACGAAAAGCTCTTCGAGAAACGGCTCAGCGAAAAGCGCAGCGTGCTCGCCGGGCGCATCTCCCAGATCGTGGTTTCGCTGATCGTCTGCGTGATCGCCATCGCCCGGCCCGCCGGCATCTACTGGATATCGATCTACGCCGGCTCCATCTTCGCCGTGGCCTGGCTGCCGACGATCGTCGCGGCCATGACATGGCGCCGCGCCAACGCCACCGCGGCGCTGGCCTGCATGCTCGTCGGCTCGATCAGCTTCATCGTCTTCGGTGAACTGGAGCGCCACGACGTCATCAGCTACCCCGCGGGCATCGACAACCTGATGATCGCCTTCGTGCTCGGCACCGCCACGCTCGTCGCCCTGTGCTACGCCTGTCGGCCGAGCAGCTACGAGCTGGCCCGCTACGAGGAGATGAAGGGCCAGCGCATGGCCGAGATCACCATCGGCCGCTTCCTCGACAGCGACGCCAGCGGCGCCACACTCATCCGCGAATACCGCCGTGTCTGGTGGGTCATGGCCGCGATGCTCGTCGTCGCCTTCGGCCTCTGGGGCTTCTTCTTCGTGCGGCTGGGGCTCTGATCGCAGCGCGCCCGGGCAAGGCCGGGCGCGTTTTCCCGCCGTGGCGCCGAGCGGCGAAACCGGTCGGCGCACTTCAGCCGCCCTCGCCGCCATCCGTCACGCCGGCACCCGCCTTTGCGGTTAGCATGATGGCGAGACCCCACAACGCCACGCCCATGCTTGCCAAGCTCACCGACGTCGAGGCGCGCCTCATCGGCAGCCTGATGGAGAAATCCGTCACCACGCCCGACCAGATGCCGCTCACGCTCAACGCACTGACCAACGCCTGCAACCAGAAATCGGCCCGCGAGCCGGTCATGGCGCTCAAACCCGCCGAAGTACAGCGCACCGCACGCGGACTGCGCGACCGCAGCCTCATCCACATCGAGGAGAACTTCCGCACCGGCGTGGAGAAGTACAAGCAGCGCCTGTGCAATACCACCTACAACGACCTGCAGCTCAAGCCGGCCCAGTACGCCGTGCTCACCCTGCTGCTCCTGCGCGGCCCGCAGACCCCCGGCGAACTGCGCGCCCGCAGCGGCCGCCTGCACACCTTCGAGGACAACGCCGCCGTCACAGACGCCGTGGCCGAGCTGATCGGCGACGACGACAGCGCCCTGCTCGTGCAGCTGCCCCGCACGCCGGGGCGCAAGGAAGCGGAGCTGATGCACCAGCTGTGCGGGCCGGTCGACGTCGCCGCGCATGCCGACAAGGCGGCGGTTAGTCGGGGGGATGGGGAGTCTGCCCGGCAGCGTATTGCGAAGCTGGAAGCTCGGGTCAGCGAGCTGGAATCGGAGAATGCCGAACTTCGGCGACGGCTGGACGAAACGGGCTGATTTCGTACGCTCCGCGAGCGTTCTTCACTAAATCATGAACTTGAGCCCGAGCTCTTGCGACTGGCGAAGGCCCATAATTGTTTATATCTACTTCTTTGCCACTGCGCTGCGCATCGCAGTTAGGCAAGAATGCGAGGCCAGGTGGCGTGGCCCATCAGTGGCGCCACTCGGGCCGCATTGCGAATTCTAATGCCGGATCGCGCTAGTCTTTCTTTCGAAGTAGCTTTGTCTATCCGTTTCTCATATGATCCTAGCAGGGGTCACAGGGAGTCCGGGTATGACACGCTGGAAGATTTCCCGTCCACGTATTCTCGCGCTACTCGTATCCATTACGCTAGCGAACGCTGCCTACAGCGCGGAGGCGGAACTTAAAGCCAACCCGTTCTGGGAATCCATTCAGCCCGATGTCAATGTCAGCGGCTTCGTGGTTGTCGGACTGACGACAGGCAGTCTTCTTTCAGGCAGCGACATCCTTGGCATACAGCTCAGACCGCCCGGCTCGATGAACAGTGAGGAAGTGTGTCTTACGGTTCAATCGCGAGACGGCGTTTATATATCTCGGAATACCTATATTCTACCGCCGAGCATCGATAACGAACCCGTCAACCTCCCTTATAGCGAATCGACCGCACTCGATCTACTGAAAGAATACGAGAAAGAGCATCTGGCGATATCGGTTCTATCCGGGAACTGCCAGGATCCGGGTGACGTTTATCTTCCACCTTACGGCCCGGGGAACGACATTTCCACGGGCATCAACCTGATGATCAACGGCTTCGGCGCCACCGACGTATTCTATTCGGCGCCGACAATAGACAAGACCGGAACCTGCCAGGCACTCCACGATGGCCGCACGACAATATTCGACTTCTGGTGCCATATCGACCTGCCCGCGCCTCTCGACAACGACTTGCAGATCCGAATTGACCGCGAACGGTATGGCCGCCCCCTGCCTCCAGCCACGCTCTCTGTAGCGACCAGTTCGTCTAACTTGCGCGCTGAAAGCGACGAATAATCCGGCGCTCAGCTCACAACATCACATGCGAGCCAAAACGCCACTTCGAGCCCGCTTGGCTGAGCGTTGCGACCTGTTCAAACGCAGAACGGACGGCCCGATTGATGCAAGCGACAATGTATGGCTTTATTTTACCGCTTTCGGTCTGAGATTAGCGCAGTGGTCAAGCCTTTTTTATATCCTTTTCGCGGCTTATTCCACATTCCAGGATGGTACCTGGCCTTTTTCTCTCCGCGCAGAAACGCGTCTCGTAAGCGTCGAACTTGACGGAAACAAGCCGACTCGGTGGGACATCTCGGACGCGGTTCTCTGTACGGGGCAGGAATTAGAACAAGCATCGAACGTTTACCAAAGCCTCGACGACCCGCGATCGCGGGCTGATTGGTGCGGCTCATCACGCCCGCATGCCTACCAACCAATAAAAACTCCCGACGTTTCGCCGCAACTCTCACTGGAATTCAATGATGCCGGGCATTTTGGTGGAAGCACTTACCTGGCGCAGTTCGCCAGCCTGCGCGACGGACGCGTGATCACGCGTGTCAGCCCCAATTCATCCACTGAAAATGAAGGCTTGGAAATCATGGGTTCAGGCCATCTGCAAGCCCGGCTGCCCGGAACCATCACGCTGGTGTGGCGCTCACGAAATCCCGAGACGTCTCTCGTCTTTCCATTCAGAGGCGCGTTGAGTATTGGGCAGGACGTAACGACGACGCGCCATGCGCTACTGGAAGAAGGACAGATCGATGTGTACAGCGCATCGAACGAAGAAGCCAGCGGTCGCAGCCTGGTAGATTCCATAAACCTGCTACCAGGGGACAAAGTCGAGGTATCGGGCGACGATGGAAGCGCTCCAGCGAGCGGGTTCATTCGGCTTACACACGAAGCCATGACTACGCAGTGGCCACAAATTTCGGTCATCGCCTTTGGCCTCTCGAATCATGTAAGTATCGAACGCTTCGGCGAAGCAGGAATCGTCTTTCAACCCACTTTCTGGGCACGCCTGACGCACAACAACTGGCTCGTCATATTCACGCTAGTGCTTTTTGGCGGCCTCTCGATCCTGGCAACGCTCGCCGAAGCGACCCGGCTCATTCGACGTCCCCAGCCGCGCCAGCCGAAAGATCCTCCTCAATGAGCATCATCCCCCGCGCCCGGCACGCCGCCTTCGCCGTTTTCCTGATCCTCTGGTGCGCTTTATCGTATGCCGCATCGGATCAAGCGGTCGTTCGAAAGCTCGGAGATATTCCGCTCGAAATCGGGCAGGCGTTCGTCGCCCACTACGGGGATCGTTGCATTGCCCTTCTACCTTCGCACGTCGTGGCCGAGGCCGATGCGCCATCGCTCCGATACGTCGGCACTGAGCAGTCGAACCTGGGAAATCTCGTCGACGTGATAGCGCTCGGCGACGATCTTAGCCTGGGCACCATCGTTGGAGGCATCAGCCGTGATTGCGGACATCACCTCGGTTCATTCAGCCGTGCGGTCGATGCCCGTTTGTCGGAGAGCACCCAGGGTGCACTACGTTTCGTCAACGGGGACGGCTCACTGGGTTTTGAGCCCGTGGTCTGGCTCGACGATGACCGCAGAGAGTTCATCCGCGTGCGCCCGGCCTCAACCCAAGGCGTACTGCGCAAGGGCATGAGCGGCAGTCTGCTGATGGCCGCCGACAATACGCCGATCGGCATGCTTCTCTCCGTAAGCACGAACTCCGGGGTCGGCACCGTCATGCGGATGGATCGCATGCTCGAGCGGGCCGAGGCGACACTGGCTGACAGGCGCACAAAGGCATCCAGCGTAGAGGACGAAACAGCAACGCGAATCGGTGCCGAAGGCGCGAAGCGGCTTCTGACACTTTCCGCCTGGTCTGCGCCGGCAGCGTCGTCCGAACATCGAGCCGAAAATCTACTGGCGACCGAATCAACTCCCGAGCCGTGGCTGACGGCCAGTTTGCACGGCCCCGTGACCCTGGATTTTCGGGTAGAACCCGGCACGGTGATTCACGGCCTTTCAATCGACGCGACGTCCATCGACCAGGCGCTACGGCCACGCGCGGCGGAACTGATACTCGCCGGCGACGACGAATTCCATAACGCCCGCAGTGTCTGGGGCGGCAACCTGGCTTTTTCTCCCGACGACGAGGTCGAACTTCGCTTCGCGCCGACTCGGCCGCGCGTCGTGCGTTTAGTGCTCTATCCCAAGACGCAAGAAGGCATATCGCTGAAAAGCATAAAAACCCTTCACTAACGCAGTTTTGCCGCACCGATATAGCGGTTGCCCTTAAAAGCTAACGGGCCCTGTAGCAGCGCACCGTCTTGTAGCGTGAGAGTGCCTGCTTCGTAACCGGTCTGGAAGACATAGTTGACGCCCTGTATTTCCGCCTTCCCACCGTTGGTTGCGGATATCTCCATAGAGTCGTTCTTCGGATCCTTTGATCTAATCGTGATGATCAATCTGGGCACGCCTGCAGCAAGCGCCTCTTTTGCTTTCTCTTGCGCTTCGTCGGGTGCGTTCTCGTCGACGGTCAGATCGACGTAAAGCGCATCCATATTGAAGACTGTCGCCTTCAGCGCCTGAGACCGAAGAAGACTATCCGTGCTGGCCAGGCCAGACTCTATCGCGAGTTCTCGATAGATCGGATTGTCGCTATTCATCATCAACTCAAACGCCGAAAGGCGAAGATTCCGGTCCGGGCTCTCCATTACCTTCTTGAGTTCTTCTATCTCGCGCGACTGCGACCGCGCCTTCTCGATGAGCTCCGCCGCCGTCATGGATTCGGCGTGCGCGCTGCTTAGACAAACAAACAGCAATAGTGCGAATAGCCAGATCTGCTTAACCACGATGCCCCCGACTTCGATGTTTGGTGAATCAAGTAAACCTCAAACAACGTCAAAGCGCCAGCACCAAACGACACTCGCATTACGAGGAAACGATCTAAAAGACTGAAGACTGTTTTTTGCGCGCATAGTCACAGAATAGGGCGTACGCTGCACCTGCTTGATTTTGCACGAACAACCTTCATACATTCATTCAAGGCAAAAATTCGAGGACCCTCATGGCAGCCTACACAAAAGATCCCGAAGCCATCTCTCGTCTGGATAAGAACCAATACTGGGTAACCCAGGAAAGCGGCACGGAGCCGCCGGGCACCGGCGAGTATCTGAATAACAAGGAACCGGGCATCTACGTGGACGTGGTCTCCGACGAACCCCTGTTCGCGTCCAGCGACAAGTACGAGTCGGGCTGCGGCTGGCCGAGCTTCACCAAGCCGATCGAGCCGGCGCATGTGAACGAGTTGCAGGACGATTCGCACGGCATGAGCCGCACCGAGGTCCGCTCGACGCACGGCGACAGCCATCTGGGACACGTGTTTCCCGATGGCCCGGCCGACCGCGGCGGGCTGCGGTACTGCATCAACTCGGCGTCGCTGCGCTTCATCCCAAAGGATGAAATGGAAGCGCAGGGCTACGGCGAGTACATCGATCAAGTGGAGGACATCTGATGGCGACCGAACGGGCCCAAACCGAAAGAGCGATATTGGCCGGCGGATGCTTCTGGGGCATGCAGGATCTGATCCGCCGCTACGACGGCGTGGTCTCGACCCGCGTGGGGTATTCCGGCGGCGACGTGCCCAACGCCACCTATCGCAACCACGGCGATCACGCCGAGGCGATCGAGATCGTGTTCGACCCGGCCACGATCAGCTATCGCGAACTGCTGGAGTTCTTCTTCCAGATCCACGACCCGACCACGAAGAACCGCCAGGGCAACGACATGGGCCGCAGCTATCGCTCGGCGATCTATTACACCAACGACGAGCAGCGGGCCATCGCCGAGGACACCATCGCCGATGTGAACGCCTCCGGCATCTGGCCGGGCACGGTGGTGACGGAGGTCGAGCCGGCCGGCGATTTCTGGGAAGCCGAACCGGAGCACCAGGATTATCTGGAGAAGTTTCCGAACGGCTATACCTGTCATTTCGTGCGCCCGAACTGGCGACTGCCCCGCCGCAGCGAACGGAGCGCGTGACGCGCGTTCAGCCACCGCGTCCGTCCGAAAGCGACTGACACCCGACCGGCGGCGGTCGGGTGTCAGACGCGGATAAGCCGGCGGACCAAACCTGCCCGCCGAAGACGCGCTGCGACCGGTACGACGCGCGCTCGGTCTGCACACCGCAACGGCCTCGCCTGCGGCCGGCTAGCCGCGCTCATCGCGCGCAGGGGTCGGCAGCCGCCGCCGAGGGCCATTCAGCTCCGGCCGCGTGTGCCCATAAAGACTTCCCACCACCGGATTTACCCGCTCCATCGGTCCACGCCACCTGTCGGACCTGGCGCTGCCTCCGTGTACGCCCGTATAGCGTCGATGGCCCGAGACGGTCAGCATGGCGGCCTCGGCTTGATGAAGCCTCCGGCGCCGGTCGACCGATCCAATCACGACCGCGATGTGCGCCTGAGCACGGCCCGTCACGCCACCACGGCCGGTCTTGAAATATCGGGATCTCGGCGGCACGACGGCCGGAGCCGACCGGAACAGGAATCTTTCAGTCAGTGGAGTTCAGACAACCGCTATGAGTGGCAACGACAACGAAGAACACGAAACCAACGCCCCGATGCTGGAATGGCGCGATATCAACGCGCTGACGCTGGCCGAGGAGTCGCCCTGTGTGACGATCTACGTGCCGACCTCGCCGGTGTCCAACTATCGCGAGGAAAACCGCATCCTCTATAAGGACCAGATCAAGAAGGTGCGGGATGCGCTGGACGAGCGCGAGATGGACAAGTACGTGCGCGCCGAGCTGCTCGAGCAGCTGGAATCGGTGGGCACCAACGAGGTGTTCTGGACGCATCAGCAGTACGGGCTGGCGGTGTTCGTCTCGCCCGAGCGCTTCCTCGTGCGCCGCATGATGCGCAGCCCCGACGAGGCGCTGGGCATTGTGGCGGACTCCTTCCACCTGCGCCCGGCCCTGCGCGAGACCTCCAACTGGATGCGCTATCAGGTGCTGTGCGTGAGTCTCCAGGAGGTCGCCCTCTACGACTGCGACCGCGAGAACATCGCCGAAGTGGACCTCCACAGCGATGTCCCGCGCGACATGGGCGAAGCGCTGGGCAAGACCGAGAACTCGGCCAACCGCAAGGACTTCGACCGCAGCGGCAACGACAGCACGGATCTCAAGCAGTATTTCCAGGCCGTCGATCAGGCCATCCGCGATCATCACAACGGCCGCACCAACCGGCCGCTGATCCTGGCGATGGTCTCCGAGCATCAGGGCCTGTTCCGCGAGGTCAGCGGCAACCCGAATCTGCTGGAGACGGGGCTGGATCAGGACCCGTTCGAGGCCATCCGCCAGAGCCAGCTGGGCGAGCTGACGTGGCCGATCGCCGAACGGGCGTCGCGCACGCAGGTCGGGCGCTGGATCGAGCACTATCAAGAGCGCCAGGCCCACCAGGAAGGCGAAAGCGCGCTGGACAAGGTCGCTTACGCGGCCACGATCGGCCAGATCGAGACGCTGCTGATCGACGAGGAGGCGCGGGTCGAAGGCACGGTCGACGGCGACAGCGGCCGGGTCGAGCGCGGCGCCGCCGGCGACGGACGCACGGATGACGTGCTTGATGCCATCGCCGAATTCGTCGTGCGCTTCGATGGCCAGGTGCGCTTCATCCCCGGCGACCGGATGCCCACCGACACCGGCGTCGCCGCGGTGCTGCGCTACGCCATGCAGCCCGAGTGAAACGGCGACTGCACGGCTGGGGCGGCGCCCCCGTCCCGGCCGTGTGTTCGGCGCCGCCCGCGGCGCCGCCGTCGACCGATGATCGAAGCGGCCTCCGGCCATACGCCGTAGCGCAACCGAACGCCGGCTTCAGCCAGCCGCCGCATCGGCGCTCGCACCGGGCCCGGCGTCCTCGCGCCGCTGTCCCACCACGCGCAACGCCAGCATCACGCCCAGCGCGGCCAGCCCGCCGCCGATCCAGCCGGCCGTGTCCACGCCGTCGCCGAACTGCAGCGCCGCCCACAGCATGGCGCAGGGCGGGGTGAGATAGAACATCACCGCCGTGTAGGTCACACCGCGCTGACGCAGGCAGGCGATATAGAACCCGTAGCCGCCGAAGCTCGACAGCACGACGAGAAAAGCGATCGCGCGCCATATATCAGGCTCGAACCGCGGCAGCGCCGGCGCGTGCCCCGTTCTTAGCGCACTCGCCAGCGCGAACAGGGCGGCCGCGGCCAGCAGCTGCCACATGAGCCGCTCAATCAGGCCGAGCCGGGCCGGCCGCTAGGTCGACAGCAGACTGCCCGCGGTGAGGCTCGCCGCCGACAGCACCGGCAGCAGATAGGCCCACCACGGGGCCGCGCCCAGACCCTGCATGTCACCGCCCACCGCCACGCTCACGCCGGCCGCGGCCAGCAGGCTGCCCAGCCAACCGACCGCACCGATGCGTTCGCCGTGCAGCAGCCCCATCACCAACGCGGCGAGCAGCGGCTGCAACGCCGTGACGAGCGCGGTCACGCCCGCACTCACGCCCAGATCGATCGCGAGCACGACCCCCAGCAGAAAGCCACCGACGTTGAGACTGCCGGCGGCGAGTTCCAGCGCCACGGCGCCCGGCTCGCGGGTCGGCGTGCGGCGACGCGCGAGCAGCAGCATCAGACACAGGGACGCCGCGAGGATGAAGCGCCAGCAGAACAGGGCGAGCGACTCGAGGCGGGAATCCGCGGCCATCTGCGTGCCGATGAAACCGGAACTCCAGCACAGCACGAGGCCGATGCTGACGAAAAGCGAAGAAGACAGAACGGGCATGACACGGACCGGCAGCGAAACGAGCGCTGATCCTGAACCGGCCCGCGCATAATATAAATCTATATTTATTTGCGTTATGCTTTAGAAATGCTAAATAATGCGGTCCATCGTCAGCTCGATATCGACCTCCTGCGCACGTTCCACCTCGCCTGCGAGCTCGGCACGCTGCGCGCGGTCGCCGAGCGCCGGCATCTCACCCTCGGCGCGGTGAGCCAGCAGATCAAACGCCTGGAAACACTGCTGGACCGGCGCCTGCTCGAACGCGGCCGTCAGGGCGTGACACCCACCGCCCGGGGTCTGCAGCTCCAGGCCGATTCGCGCGCGGTGGTCGCGGCCCACGACGATCTGGTGGACCGGCTGGCCGCGCACCGCGTCGGCGGCGTGGTCCGGCTCGGGCTGCCCGAGGTGTACACGCCGCGCCTGCTGGATGAGCTTCTGCCGCGACTGCGCCGTGCGCATCCGGAGCTGAGTCTGCAGGTCCGTACCGAATCCAGCGGCGCGCTGCGGCGCCTGCTGGACGAGGACGCGCTGGATATCGCCGTGACCGTCACGGCGGCAACCGAGCCCCAGGGCGGCGTGCCGCTCTGGCGCACCCGCCCGATCTGGGCCGCCGGCACGACCGCGGTGCTGGCCGCCGGCGATCCCCTGCCCCTGGCTCTGCATCCGCCGGACTGCCCGTACCGACAGCTCGGCCTGAACGCCCTCGACGCCGCCCATCGCGCCTGGGCGCCGGCCTTCACGAGTGCGAGCATGGTCGCCATCGAGTCGGCCGTGGAAGCCGGCGTGGCCGTTGGCATACTCGATCGCAGCCGGCTCACGCCGCGCATGCGCGAGCTCACGCCCCGCGACGGCCTGCCGGCGCTGGCCGACTGCACGGCCGTCCTCGTCGAATCGCCGACCACCGACGACACGCGGGCGACGCCGCGTCGCATCGTCTTCGACGCACTCGCCTCGGCCCGTCTCGCGGGCGCACCGGAGGTGCGGTAAGCCACTGGCACCGCGGTGCGGCCGGTACGAGGGCCCGACTTCATGCGCACACCGCGCTGAAGATCGCACGCCGTGTGCGGCAAGGCGCGAGTCGCCAGTCGTGACCCGCCAGGATCAATACGACCCATACCGCAGCGCACCCCGGGGCGATTGTTCACGGGCGGTCCAACCCGAAGCGCCAAGCGCTGTGGTGCGGGCTCGCATGAAATGCTGACCGTCCCTAGAATGCGGTTCACCCATCGTTTCGATGCCGCGCCGCCCCATGAGCCGATCGCCGCGCAAGTCGTCCCGCCGCCGGCGCCCGGACGGCCGGCCCGCGCCCCGTCGAAAGCCGACACCGCCGCCGGCCGAGCCGCGACTGATCGCCTTCAACAAGCCGGCCGGGGTACTCACCCAGTTCAGCGATGCCGACGGGCGCACCACGCTCAAGGACTATATCGACGTGCCCGGCGTCTATCCCGCCGGCCGACTCGACCGCGACAGCGAGGGCCTGCTGCTGCTCAGCAACGATGGCCGGCTGCAGTCGCGCATCACCGATCCGAAACACAAGCTGCCCAAGACCTATTGGGCCCAGGTCGACGGCGCGCCCGGCGCCGAGCAGCTCGAGGCCCTGCGCGCCGGGCCCGGCCTCAAGGACGGACCGACCCGCCCCGCCGAGGTGATCGTGATTCCCGAGCCGGCGCTCTGGCCGCGGGAACCGCCGATCCGCTATCGCCGGAACGTGCCGACCACGTGGCTGGAGATCACGATCCGAGAGGGCCGCAACCGCCAGGTCCGGCGCATGACCGCGGCCGTCGGCGCGCCCACCCTGCGGCTCGTGCGCGTGCGCATCGGCCAGTGGGAACTCGAGTCGCTGGCGCCCGGGGCCTGGCGCGAGCTGCCGCCCGAGGCATTCCGATAGAGAGCCGCAATCGCTGCGGCGCGCGGCTCGGCGAACCTGGGCCGCAACGATCACAGCCCATGGGCCGGTCGCCGTTACCGATGCGAGGCGGCCACCCACTCGATCCCCACCGCGACGAGGCCATCCACAGAACCGGGCCGCCGGATCTCGATCTCGCCATTGCCCTCACGACACGCTTGCCATCGCAGCCGCCGCGCCCTGCCGCCACACGGCGCTCCAGGCGTACGGCGATCGAATCTCCTCGGGATAATATTCCAGGGGCCAGCGCGACATACCTCTGCAGCCTGCCCCTGGCCAGCATGCCTCGTGATCCGCTACGGTTACTTCGATTACGCTCGCCTCCAAGACGACAATGGACCGTCGCCCCACTGCAGCGGCCCCTTCGAGATCGAATATCTCGATCCGGCCGACGATCCGCGTAACGACGACTGACCCGACCCTCGGGCGCACGGCGGCAGTCGCCGATCGGACCGGACGCCGAAACCCAACCCGTCACGCTACGCGTCGACGAGCCGAACAACGCGCGTTCGACCTGCATCCACCGGCTGTCGCTCGGGTCGGACGTCCGGCTCGGGCCTGACCGCCCGTTCCTCTGCTCCGCCGGCGAGCCCCGCGGCGTTCGGTGATGCCGATCGCACGACGGCGAACGGCACATCCGCGGCAGGCATTGCGCCACGTAGACAACCGGCTTTGGGCCTCTGAAACAAGCGATCGCGGCTTCAAACTCGATCGCACGCCATCAGAGCTGACACCAGCCTGTACCAACACTCCACGGCCGATCCCGCCGGGTCTGCAGCCGGTTCACGATACGACCCAGACGTCCTTCTTGTGTCATGCCTGCCATGCGGCCCGGGCTCGTGCCGAGGCCACCACGGACCGCGCGCAGGCGCCACCGCGACGCCCCGCATAGGTGTCGGCTCACCTTACATCCACGATGAGCGGTGCCGGCCCGAAGCCGCCCCCGGCGCGTCCTGCCGCGGCTGGAACGCGCCTTGCGAAAAAGCGACCTCGACCAGTACTACAAGGACAGGGAATGCATAAAGGCATAGGCGCGGCCGCGGCCGCACTCGTCGGACTCTGCGTGACTCAGGGCGCGCACGCGAGCGTGGTCTACAACTTCGAGGCCGACGCCGGCACGGGCGGCTCCTACGTGCAGGCCACGGGCGGCCAGATCGTCGTCACCGATGCGGCCTATCGTTCGGGCAGCCTGACCCGGAACTATACGCCGGGCCCAGAGGGCGATCCTTTTACCGGTACCATTGAGGACCCCTACCCCGACAGCCCGATCATCCGCGCGGGCGTAAGTATTTCACCTAACGGCGGCACGTCCG
Source organism: Salinisphaera orenii subsp. halophila YIM 95161 (assembly GCF_003732545.1). Lineage (GTDB taxonomy): Bacteria > Pseudomonadota > Gammaproteobacteria > Nevskiales > Salinisphaeraceae > Salinisphaera > Salinisphaera orenii_A. Next base: position 190,059 of record NZ_AYKF01000001.1, read on the forward strand.
CTTCACCGCAAAGCACGTACTTCGTCCTGGCTCAAAAGACGCTCCGCACCACCCTTCGATTCCGGGAAGACGGCTATCTGGACGGGAGCCTGTACATCTTTGGCATAGAACACAATTTCCGGGCTTACGGGCAAGGGCCGTACTGGCGGGTCACAGACGTCAACAGCGACTACTTTACCGGCACGGGTCACTGCACGGGCAACTACGTCGACCCCTGTTTCGCCGGGACCGGCCGCTGGGTGGTCGACGAGGACACGATCCCCGTGCCGGCACCGGCCGCGGGCCTGCTGGGCTTCGGGCTGATCGGTCTTGCCGGCCTGGTGCGGCGCCGGCGGGCGCTCGCCTCGGGCTGAGGCCTCGGCACGGCGCCATGGGGACGAGCCCCCTGGTGCCGTTGGCCGCCGGGCCGGCATCGGGCGGCCGGCCCGGACGCCGAAGACATCGTGGCCGGGCCGGCCATGGATTTCGAGGAATCCAAGCAATCCCCTCGATGCCGAGAGGCGCCGATCCAGGCGCACTCAGTCCGCGTCGAGCTTGTCCGCGGTGCGCCGCTCGAAGTCGCTGGCGTCGTGGCGCTCGGGCAGCTGTTCCGCCGGGTCGCCCCATAGACGGTTGACCATGCGCCCGCGCCGCACCGCCGGCCGCGCATCGATCGCCTGCGCCCAGCGCTGCACGTGGGTGTATTCCTGCACCTGCAAGAATTCGCCGGCGTCATAGAGCCGGCCGAGCGCGAGCGCGCCGTACCAGGGCCAGGTGGCGATATCGGCGATGGTGTAGTCGCTGCCGGCGAGATATTCGCTGTCGGCCAGACGGCGGTCGAGGACGTCGAGCTGGCGCTTGACCTCCATGGTGAAACGATCGATGGGGTATTCCATCTTCTCCGGGGCGTAGGCGTAGAAGTGCCCGAAACCGCCGCCCAGATAGGGCGCGCTGCCCATCTGCCAGAACAGCCAGTTCATGGCTTCGGTGCGCATCGGCCCGTCGGCGGGCAGAAAGGCGCCGAAGGTCTCGGCGAGATGGACGAGGATGGAACCGGACTCGAACACCCGCCGCGGCTCGGCGTGGCCGTGGTCGACCATCACCGGAATCTTGGAGTTCGGATTGATGGCCACGTATCCGCTGGAGAACTGCTCGCCGTCCTGAATGCGGATGGGCCAGGCGTCATATTCGGCCCCGGCGTGGCCGGCCTCCAGCAGCTCCTCGAACATCACCGTGGCCTTGACGCCGTTGGGCGTGGCCAGCGAATAGAGCTGGAAGCGATGGTCGCCGACGGGCAGCGTGGCGTCGTGTGTCGGCCCGGCGACCGGGCGGTTGATGCTGGCGAACTTGCCGCCGCTGTCCTTGTTCCAGGTCCAGACGGCGGGCGGGGTGTAGGCGCTTTCTTCGGTCATGGACGATTCCGGCCGGTGTATGGGCTTCGGCGCCGTGGGGCGCCGGAGTCTGTAGTCTACAGAGGTGCGCGCCGGTCGCGCGACGCGCTGGCGCTGCATCGCCCGAGGCCTTGAAGCGGCAGCCGACGATCGCGACCGCCGATCTGGGCCGACCGGGATCGTTCGAGCGACAGTCCGCCGCCGGCGGCGATTCTCTCCGGCGAGGACCGCGACCCTGACGATCGCGGCCCGTTGTCATCCCGCGTGGACCGAAAAACCGCCCGGCGCTGCTCAAGCATCCGCGGCCGGGATGCGACTCGGCCAAGCGGACACGAGAGCGCGGCGCGGGCATAAACGATTGGCGCGGAGCCCGTCGTCTTCGCACGGCTCCAGCTGGAGCGGGCCAACCGGAACCGCCGGGCCGGCGCGGACGACCGGACCGGGCGCGGCACGAAAACGATCGCCTCGATCCCGACCCGCCGGACGCACTCCGTCGATGCCGAGGTCCTCAGGCGGCCGGCATCAGCCGGAGCAGACGACCGCCGGCACCGTCCTCCAGCACCCAGGTCGCGCCGTCGGGCCCCTGCTCGACCTCGCGCACGCGCTCGCCCCATTCGTAGCGCTCGACCTCGCGGGCCTCGGCGCCGTCGAGTGCCACGCGCACGAGGGCCTCGGCCACGAGGCCGCCGATCAGGGCGTCACCCTGCCAGCCGGCGAAGGTCCCGCCGTCGTAGATGACCAGACCCGCGGGGCCGATCGACGGCACCCAGGCCACCGCCGGCGGCTCGAAGGCATCGCGGGTGTCGTGGGCCGGGATGGACCGGCCGCTGTAGCGATCGCCCTCGGAGACCTCGGGCCAGCCGTAGTTGCCGCCGGCGACCACGCGGTTGAGTTCGTCGCCGTGGGCCGGCCCCATCTCGTGCGCCCAGAGCCCGCCGTCGGCGTCGAAGTCGATGCCCAGCAGATTGCGGTGGCCGATGCTGTAGAACTGTTCCGCGACGCCGCCCGCATCGGCGAAGGGGTTGTCCTCGGGCACGCTGCCGTCGGTGTTCAGCCGGACGACCTTGCCCAGATTGCCGTCCATGGCCTGGGCCGGCGTCTGTTTCTGACGATCGCCCGAGGTGATGAACAGATAACCCGCCTGCGGCGTGCCCGCTGGACCGAAGGCGAGGCGGTGCGAGAAATGACCGCTGCCGGAGACGAACGGCTGCTGGCGCCAGAGCTCGGTGACCTCGCGCAGCACCGGCGCCTCGCCCGAGACGTCCAGCCGCGCTCGCACGACCACGCCGCCGCGGGTGTCGCCGTCCGCGCCCATGCGGGCATGGGACAGATAGACGAGGCCGTTGTCCGCAAAGTCCGGATCGGCGACGACGTCGCCGAGGCCACCCTGACCGCCGTACGCCACCTCGGGCACGTTGCCGACCGGCGTCGTCTCGCCGGCCGGGCTCACATGCAGCAGCCGCCCGCGCTGCTCGGTGACGAGCATCGACCGGTCCGGGAGAAAGGTCATCGCCCAGGGGCCGTCGATCGTCGCGATCTCGCGGGCCTCGAGCCGGGTGCCCTCGCTACCGCGGATCTCGAAGGCGGCAGCGGCGCTCGCAGCGCCGGCGGCCAGGCAGAACACGCATGCCGCGGCCAGCCGTTGCAGGGGGCGCGACCCAGGCGTAATCGCGGGATGTGTCATGACTCGTCACTCCGTTGCGGTGCGGCGCGGGCCCGACGGCCCGGCGTTTCGTCTCCGGCTTGGACCCGGCGCGCGCCCGGAAGTGCCGTGGTGGCACCGCTGCCGGCCAAGCCCGGCGCACGGCCGACCACGGGCCGTCATCCGCCCCGCGCATTCGGCGCGGGGCTTGCCATCGGCGACGGATTCCGGCCTCGTGGACCCAGCCGCCTCCCCAACCGATGCGCCATGACCGCTTTTCGCGACGCCCTCAAGCTCGGCGCGGCCGGAGCCGCGGCAGCCGCCTGCATCTACTATCCGCAGCCGCTGGCCGCGCGCCTCGAACAGGCCTTCGACACGACGCCGTTCTGGGGCGCGATGCCGATGACGCTGGCCTTCATCGTGCTGACCTCCGGGCCGCTATTGTTCGGGCGCCTGATCACCGTCGCGCGGGCGATGCGGATCGTGATCGTCACGGAAGTGCTGTTGGCGGCCCTGTTCGCCGCCCAGGCATTCGCGAATTCGCCCGGCCTCTGGTTCGCGCTGCGCGGGCTGCAGGTGCTGCTCCTGCCGCTGCTGATCCCGGCCGTGATCACCGGTGCCTCGAACCTGCGCGACTCCGACAACCGGGGGCGCGACCTCGCCTTCTACACCGCCGGCACCATCGTCGGGGGCGTGGCCGGCCGGCTGCTGGCGGTGGCCTCGATCGCGCTGGCGCACTGGCAGCTCGGCAGCCTGACCATCGCCGCGCTGCTGCTCGCCTCGGTGGCGCTGCTGCGCCGACCGCCGGTGGTCACCGACGAACTGGCGCCTGCGGGCACGGGCAACGCCCCGGCGCCGGCCACGCCACGGTCCTGGATGGACCCGGTGACCCTGTCCTATCCGGGACTGGCGCTGGCCTTCGCCGTGCTGACAACGATACTGACCTGTCTGCCCTTCGAAGTGGGCTACGAACGCGGCGGCACGCTGATGCTCGCGGTCGTCTACGGCGGCTATGCGGTGGGTATCGTGACGTCGCTCGGCGCGCCCGCGATCACCCGCGTCAGCCGCGGCCTACCCCGGGCGACGCTGGCTGCCGGCGCGCTGTTCACGCTCGGGCTGGCCGGGGTCATCCACGGCGCGTTCGCGGCGCTGGCGATCGGCGTGGTGCTGATGTGCGCCGGCATGGTCTTCCAGCAGGCCACCCAGATCGTGATGCTCAACGCGCATTTCGCGCGCAGCCAGTCGGGGACGGTGAACGCGCTGTTCGTGGCCGCGGTCTTCGCCGGCGGCACCCTCGGCTCCAGCGCGATGGTCTGGCTCTACGGCGCGCTGGGCTGGACCGTGGTGCTCATCGTCTGTGTATTGCTGGCCGTGATCGCCGGCGCGTGCATGACGATCGCCGCACGAAGCCAGGCGCGGGCCGCGTCGGCCTGATCGACCGGGCCGGGCCCATGGACGTGGCTTCAGTCCGCTCGCCGCCAAACGTGAACCGCTGGCACGGTGATGCGAATGGCCGTGTGGCGTACTCGCCGCGGCCCGCGGCCGCGACGCCCGGCCTGATCGAAACCGGACCGATGCGGGGCCCGACTCGGCCGTACGGGAGACGGCCGCGGCGTTCAGCCGCGGCGGCGCGCGGTCACCCGGGCCGCTCGAGCTGCGCCGCCAGCGCCTCCAGCCCGGCCCGGAAGACGCCGTTGGTCACGGTGTCGACAGTGGCCCCGTCGTCGTCCTGCGAGACCTCGAACTCGGCCTCCCAGCAGGCCAGGCAGGCGTCGCCCTCGGTCACGGGCAGGATCTGCAGGCTGGCGTCGTAGCCGGTCACGGGCATGGGCGAATCGAGGATGACGTAGCGCATCATCCGATAGGCGTCGGACAGTTCGGTGAGCTGCTCGCGCAGGTGGCTGCCGTCGGCCAGGTGAAAGCTGCGCACGCAGCCCACCGCGTCGGGCGCCCGGCCGTCCTCGATCTCGCTGTCGGCGATCGCCGGATGCCAGTCGGGCATGCCGTTGAAGTCGCGCACGGCCTGCCAGACCGTGTCGGCGCTGGCGTCGATGACGCGGCTGACGAATACGCGTTCCATGTTCGCTCCTGGGGTTGGGGTCTACTAGGGCCTGTTAACACGTCATGCGAACGCCGCGTTGGAGACCGCAAATCGTGTTCTGCAAGGCGCGAGTCGCCGATCGTGGCGCGCCACGATCAAGACTGGCAACGCCGCAGGCCGCGATTTGCGGCCCAACCCGAAGGGCCAGGCGCTGTTGTGCGGCAATCCAGCGTTGTCGCACGCTGACGCAGAATGGACTGCGCGGCGCGCACGGCGCCTCGTCTTGCCGCACAACAGCGCCTGGCGCGGGCTCGCATGACGTGTTAACAGGCCCTAAAAGCCGAGATCGACGAATCGGCGCGTCTGCTCGGTCAGCGCCTGCTCGACCGGCAGCCGCTCCATGCTGCTCGCGCCGTAGAAGCCGTGGCAACCGGGACAGCGCGAAAGGATGAACTGCGCGTCCGCCGGCTGGGCGATCGGGCCGCCGTGGCACAGGACGATGACGTCGTCGCGGATCTCGCGGGCGGCCGCGGCCCAGGCCTCGACGCGCTCGGCCGCGCCCGGCAGATCGACGCCGGTCTCGGCGCCGATGGTGCCGCCGGTGGTCAGGCCCATGTGGCAGACGATGACGTCGGCGCCGGCCGCGGTCATCGCGCGGGCGTCCTCGGCGCTGAAAACATAGGGCGTGGTCAGCAGGTCCAGCGCGCGGGCCCGGCGGATCATGTCGATCTCGCGGTCGTAGCCCATCCCGGTCTCCTCCAGGTTGGCGCGGAAGGTGCCGTCGATGAGCCCGACCGTGGGGAAGTTCTGCACGCCGGCGAAGCCCATGTCGCGTAGACGCGTGAGAAACGCGTCCATGGACACGAACGGATCGGTGCCGTTGACGCCGGCCAGCACCGGCGTGCGCTCGACCACGGGCAGCACCTCGCGGGCCATGTCGACCACGATCTCGTTGGCGTTGCCGTAGGCCAGCAGCCCGGCGAGCGAGCCGCGCCCGGCCATGCGGTAGCGTCCGGAGTTGTAGATGACGATGAGGTCGATGCCGCCGGTCTCCTCGCACTTGGCCGACAGGCCGGTACCGGCGCCGCCGCCGACGATCGGCCGGCGCCGGCGGATCTTGTCCCGCAGGTGGTCGAGAATCGCGCTGCGTTCGAATCGGGGCATCGGGGTCACTCCTGTCGCAGGGGCCGGGCCGGCATGACGTCGGCGAACGCCGCCAGCGCCGCGGCCACGAAATCGGGGTCGTTGATATGGTGCGGCACGCGCAGCAGCCGCCGGTCCGCGGTCTGCTGCACGTGCGTCTCCAGGGCGTCGAACAGGGCGGCGTCGGCGGCCGGATCGTGGAACGGCTGGCCCGGCGCGTCGATGGCCGAGACCCCGCCCTCGGGCAGCAGAAAGCGTACCGGCCCGTCGCAGCGGTTGAGCTTGGCCGCGATCCACTCGCCCAGCCGGCGGTTCTCCTCGGCCGTGGTCCGCATGAGCGTGACCTGGGCGTTGTGTTCGTAGAGATTCCGGTCCCGGTAGCGCGCCGGCACCGTATCGACGGCGCCGAAATTGACCATGTCGAGCGCGCCGCAGGCGCCGACATAGGGCAGCCCGCTGCGCGCGACGGCGTCCAGCCGGCCTTCGCCGGCGCTCATCACGCCGCCCATGAGCAGATCGCAGACCTCGGTCGTGCTGATGTCGAGCACGCCGGCGAGCGCGCCGGAATCCACCAGTTTCTCCATCGACTGGCCGCCGGTGCCGGTGGCATGAAAGACCAGACAGTCGTAGTCGGCCGACAGCGCCTCGGTGAGCTGGGTGATGCAGGGCGTGGTCACACCGAACATCGTCAGCCCCAGAGCCGGCTTGAGATCGTCGCCCGCGGCGACGGGATGCCGAAGCATGCCCGCCAGCGCGTGCGCGGCGTTGCCGATGACCACGCGCGATATGCGGTTGAGTCCGGCCACGTCGGTCACCGAATACATCATGCAGATGTCGCTCGGCCCGACGTAGGGCGCGACGTCGCCGGAGGCGACCGTGGACACCATCACCTTGGGCACGCCGATGGCCAGGGCACGCATGGCCGGGGCGACCAGCGCGGTGCCGCCGGAGCCGCCCAGACCGAGGATGCCGTCGATGTCGTCGCGGGCCGCGACGAAGCGCTCGCAGGCGAGCGCCATCGCGGTCACCGCACGACCGCGATCGTCCAGGCCGAGCACGGCCCCGACGCCGTCGGGATGATGCGCGGCGATCTGCGCCGCCGTGATCTCGGCGCCGGTATCGTCGCCGGCCCCGCCCGTCCCCAGGTCCGCGAGGCGCGTCTCGACGCCGGCCGCACGCAGGCAGTCGCGCGCATACCGCAGCTCTGTGCCCTTGGTGTCGCAGGTGCCCGCGACCAGCGCGTATCCCATCGTTGTTCTCGTTTTTTGGATGCGGCCTGCAACTCTGCTACCGGCGCAGGCGGGACGCAACTCGCGACCCACACGGCACCCGCGCGGCCCGCCGGTGGCCCCGCCTCGGCCCTTGCCGGCGAAGGCGGCGCCGCGGCGCGCCGGCTACAGCCCGCAACGCGGCGCGCAGCCCGGCCCGGGGCGTTCGGTTCCGCCACCACGACATCGTCCGGCCATGCGCTATTGAGCGTTCCGCCCGTCGCACCCATATTGAGCGGTAAATAGACAAAACCGATCGGGAAACCCTCATGAAACGCACCATCGGCGCCTTCGCGGCCAACTGGCTGCGCAAGCCGCAGAATCAGGAAAAGATCAAGCGCGGCGCGCGCCAGCTGTGGTCCCGCTATCAGCGCTTTCGCAGCGGTAGCGGTACGCAGACGACGCAGAACGCGCGTACCGGCAGGCCGCCGAACACGCCGTCGTCCACCGACCGCGACTGACGTCCGATCAGCGCCCCGGATCTGGCGTATCCTGTGGGTTCGATCGCCTTTTTCGGAGACGCCATGCGTCGGTTCATCGGCACCGCGCTTGCCCTCTGCCTGCTCGCCGGCTGCGCCGGCGGGCCCGAGGCGGATGCCGACGCGGCCTTCACGCGGTACTGGCAGTGTGCCCACGGCGCCGCCATGGCACATGCAGCTGATACCGCGCTGGATGCGCAGGCGGTCGCGATGCGCGCCCAGGCCGACTGCTACGGCGCCTACGAAGACTACAAGACGCAGAAGACGCGGCACGTGCGATCGGTCGTGCCGGCGCACGATCGCGCGATGGCGGTGACGCTGGCCGAAAGCGAGGCTTTCGAACGCCGCAAGGATGTGACCGCCCGGCTGCGCGAACTGGTCATCGACGCCCGCTGACACGCGGGCCCGCCCGGCGCCGAACCGCGGGCTGATCGTCTCTGTACGAGCCCGCGGACGGCGTTTGATATCGTCGCGACAGATTTTTTGGAATCCCGTCACAGGAACCGCGAACATGGCGCAACACTCCGTACCGGACACCATGACCGCGATGCGGCTGACAGGCCACGGCGGCATCGACGCGCTGGTCCACGACGCGCAGGTGCCCGTGCCCCGACCCGCGCCGGGCGAAGTCCTGGTCCGGGTGACCGCCACCGCCAAGAACAACACCGACCGCAAGGCCCGCGAGGGGCTGTATCCGACGCGGGACAAGGGCGACGTGACCTCGTTCGCCATCGGCGGCGCGCCGACGCTGACCTTTCCACGCATCCAGGGCGCGGACATCGTGGGCCGGGTGGCCGCCGTCGGCGACGGCGTGGACGCGGGCCGCATCGGCGAACGCGGCCTGCTGGATTTCAATATCTACGCCAGCCCGCGCCGGGACATCAATCTCACACCGGACTACTACGGCCACGGCGCGGATGGCGGCTTCGCCGAGTACGTCGCCGTGCCCTCGGACCAGTTCCACGCCGTCGCCAACCCGGAACTCGCCGACGCCGAGCTGGCGGCGATGGGCATGTGTTCCTACCAGACCGCCTACCACATGATGACCTCAGCCGGCGTCGGCCCGGGCGAGCGGGTGCTGGTGACCGGCGCCAGCGGCGGTGTGGGCACGGCGCTGATCCAGCTCTGCCGCATCGTCGGCGCGATTCCCTACGCGCTGAGCACGCCGGACAAGGCCGACGCCCTGACCGCGCTCGGCGCCGAAGCGGTGCTGGATCGTTCCGACATGGACGGCTTCGTCGAGCGCGTGCGCGAAACCACGGGCGGGGCGCCGCTGGATGCCGTCATGGATCTGGTCGGCGGCGAGATGACGCTGCGCTTCATCGATGCCATGACGTTCGACATGAACGCGCGCTCGACCTACCCGCGGCTGTCGATCGCCGGCGCCAGCGGCGGCAACGTCAGCGAGATCCTCTGGACGGTGATCTATCTCTATCAGGTCCAGATCTTCGGCGTGTCCCACGGCACCCGCGAGGAGGCCGAACAGCTGGTCGCCTGGATCCGCTCGGGCGAACTGCGACCGGTGCTGCACGCCGCCTTCCCGTTGTCGGAGCTGCACGCCGCCGAACGCTACTTCGTCGAGCGCTCGAGCGGCTATCTGGGCAAGATCGTGATCGTGCCCGACGCCCAGTGGGCCGAGCACGGCGCGCCCTACGCGCTGCCGGGCTGAGGCGCCCGTGACGCCGTCGGCCAAGGGCCGCGGCCACCGAAACGAACACGTCGCTCCCAGACGGTTGTGCGATCGGCGCATCCGCAACGCGCGCCGCCGGGGCGTCGACCACCGCCATGACCGCCGTCCGGCCGCCACGGCCGGGACACACGACCACCACTGCCGGGACCACGGCCGATGAACGAACAGCTCACCCTCCAGTTGATGGACACCCACGCCGGCGGCGATGTCAGCCGCATCGTCACCGGCGGGGTCAACCCGCTGCCGGGCGATACCGTACGCCAGCAGATGGAATACCTGCGCGACGACGCCGACGGGCTGCGCCGCCTGCTGCTGGAGGAGCCCTACGGCATTCCGGAGATGTCGGTGGACCTGGTCGTGCCGGCCTGCCACCCGGACGCCGCGGCCGGCTACATCATCATGGAGGTGATGGGGTATCCCATCTATTCCGGCTCCAACACCATCTGCACGGCGACCGCCCTGCTCGAGGCCGGCATCGTGGAGAAGAAGGAAGGCCGCCAGCAGTTCACCCTCGAGTCACCGGCGGGCCTGGTGCAGATCGAGGCGCGCGTGAACCGCGGCACGGTCGAGGCCATCACCTGCCAGGGCCTGCCGAGCTATATCGACACCTACCGCGCGAGCGTGCACGTTCCGCTGCTGGGCGACGTGACCTACAGCATCGCCTACAGCGGCGGCTTCTACGCGCTGGTCGACGCCACCGAGCTCGGCTTCGAGCTCACGCTCGCCGAGGAGGACCGGCTGGCCCACTGCGCCCACGCCATCGTCGAGGCGATCCGTGAGGAGAAGGGCTTCTCCCACTACGAGCTCGGGGACGTCGGGCCGCTGCCGTTCCTGCATTTCCTCGGCCCGGTGGAGACCGTCACCGGCGGCCATTATCGCTCGCGCTCGGCGACCTATGTCCACCCGGGGGTGATCTGCCGCAGCACCACCGGCACCGGCACCTCCGCCCGGCTCGCGCTCATGCACCACGAGGGCGACCTCCAGCCCGGTGACCGGCTGGAGACCGTGTCCCTGCGCGACACCCGCTTCATCGGCGAATTCACGCACGTCAGCCAGGGCGGCTCGCGGGACGTGGTCAACAACACCATCACCGGCCGCAGCTTCGTGCTCGCCCGCTCGGAGATCGTGGCCAACGCCGCCGATCCCCTGGTGCATTTCGACGGCCTGGGCCATGTGCTGAGTCCCGGAAACTGACGCGGTATCGGCGGCGGCGCGGTGCGCATCGCTTCGGCTACCGGTGCAATCTCCCGATCGCGCCTGTCGCCGTCGATTTTCCAGAAGCCGATCCGTGCGCGGTACGGCTACAGCCGGACAGCCGGCGCTCGCACGAGCCTTCGATAGGCGCGCCCGGCACGGGATCAGCCGACCCCCCATGGCCCGGCGCCCCACCGATCTCGCTCCGCCAGCCCGGCCCGCGAGGCCGATCCATCCCGGGCCGCGGGCTCGCGGCACCGCCCCGGGGCGTGATCAAGCCGGCGCCTGATCATAGGCGGTACGCAGCTGGCGACCGCCACGCGGCATGCTAAGGCCCATCGTGCGCGTCAAGTCGCGAGCTAACGCGTACCCGCGACCAGGCGGCGCTACCCGTCAATCAGGGCCAGCTGAACCGGGCACAGGATCAAGCCGCCGACATGAACACCTGCACGCCGCGTCGATGACACGAGCGTTCGACAGCGCGCCCGTCGCGGTCTTGCGTGGCGAGTCCGTGAGGCACGGCGGATGCATCATCCGTCTCGTCACCCGGCCCGCATCGCCGGCCGGCGAGCGCGGCTCGACCGGCGCGGCCTTGCCGGCACAGCGGAACGCGAGCGCACGCCGCGAGGCCGTCGACCGTGGCCGGCAAGCCCGACCCCGTCCATGAGACCGCGTGCGCAGGCCAGCGCCCCCACCCAGCGCGGTGCCGGACGAAAAGATCGCGCCCGCCATCAAGTGATCGGACGCTCGCGCCGATAGGACAGGAGAGAGCGCATGCCGGCCACCCGACAGCGGCCGCCGTGAAAACAGCCGCGCGGGCCACACGGCCCAGGGACAGAGACCATGACGTCGAGTCGCATACAGAACCGTCCGCTAGCCACGCTCGTCCTGCTGGCCGCCGTCACCGGGCTGCTGGCGGCCGGCGCGGCCGCCGCCGACGAACCGCCCCGCGTCACGCTCGCCGAGACCTATGACGGCGACGTCGACCTGACCGAGTACTGGGTGAGCGAGAAATACGACGGCGTGCGCGGCTACTGGGACGGCGAGCATCTGCTGACCCGCGGCGGCGTGCGCGTCGATCCGCCCGACTGGTTCACGGCCGGATGGCCCGACACCGCGCTGGACGGCGAACTGTGGACCGCGCGCGGCGACTTCGCGCGTGTCTCCGGCATCGTGCGTGCCCACGAGGCCGGCGATGCCGCCTGGCGCGACGTGAGCTATCGCGTGTTCGACCTGCCGGATCATCCTGGCCCGTTCGACGCGCGCGTGCCAGCGATCCGCGCGGTGGTCGCACGCATCGATCAACCCTGGGTCGTGGCGATCGATCAGTTCAGGGTCGCGGACGGTCGCGCGCTGGACGCGGCACTCGATGCCGTACTTGCACGGGGCGGCGAGGGCCTGATGCTGCATCGCGGCGGCGCGCGCTATCACGCCGGTCGCAGCGACGATCTGCTCAAACTCAAGCCCTACGCCGACGCCGAGGCGAAGGTCGTCGGCATCAATCCCGGCGCGGGCCGGCTCGACGGCCTGATGGGGTCACTGGACGTGGTCACGCCGGACGGGCGCGAGTTTGCCATCGGCAGCGGCTTCACCGACGAGCAGCGCGCCGACCCGCCGCCGATCGGTTCCTGGATCACCTATCGCCACAACGGCGAGACTGCCAACGGTCTGCCCCGCTTCGCGCGCTTTCTGCGCCGCCGGCCCGGCGGGCCGCCCCCGGAGATCGCCGCCGAAGCGGACACCCGCGGCGCACCCGACGATTAGGACCTGTTAACGCTTCACGAGCCCGCGCCGGGCGCTTCCTGAAAAGTGACTATGGGCGTCGTGCGCGCCGCGCAGGCATTCAGCGCCAGCGTGCGACGACGCTGGATTGCCGCACCAAAGCGCCTGGCCCTTCGGGTTGGGCCGCTCAGGAAACACCCCTAAATGCGCCGCGGCGTTACACGTCTTCGTCGTGGCGCCACGACCGGCCACTCGCGCCTGGCCGCACACGATGTGCGGCTCAAACGCGGCGGCGCTCGCATGTCGCGTTGACAGGCCTTGGCTAACCGACCGCCTCGAACGATTCCGGCAGGATCTGGCCGCCGTCGATCACGAGCGTCTGGCCGGTGACATAGCCCGCCTCACGCGAGGCGAAATAGAGCGCGGCGTTGGCGATGTCCGCCACCCCGCCCAGGCGCTTGAGCGGGATCGCCGCGGCCATCTGGCGCAGATAGTCCTCGCCCATCTCCTCGAGGCCTTCGGTGACGATGTTGCCGGGCATGACCGCGTTGACGGTGATGCCGTACTTCGCGAGCTCGATCGCCGCGGTCCGGATGAAGCCGAGCTGACCGGCCTTGCTCGCCCCGTAATGCGTCCAGCCGGGGAAACCGGTGATCGGCCCGGTGATCGACGAGGTGACGACCACGCGCCCGGCCTCGCTCTGCTTGAGCGCCGGAATCGCGGCCTGCACGCTCAGAAAGCAGCCCTTGAGATTGGTATCGACAACCTCGTCCCACTGCGCTTCGGTCATCTGCTCCAGACTCGTATCCGGAAAGATGCCGGCATTGGCACAGAGCACGTCCAGCCCGCCGTACAGTTCGACCGCGCGATCGACCGCGGCGACGAGCTGGTCGCGGTCGGTCACGTCGGCCACCGTGACAGCGGCCGTGCCGCCCTCGGCCTGGATGGCGTCGACCGCGGCCTGGGCGCCCTCCTGCGAGCGCGCGGCAATCAGCACGCGGGCGCCGGCGGCGGCGAACCCCTGCGCGATGCCCTTGCCGATACCGCGACTGGCGCCGGTGACCAGCACCGAGCGGCCTTTGATGGAGGAAATCATGGCGGACTCCGGTTGAAACGAATCGGTCAGGCGGCGGCCAGCTCGGCGCGGGCGGCCTCGATGGCGACATCCAGCCGGGCGATGACGTCCGCGGCGAGCGCCTCGTCCATCAACAGGCCGGCCTTGAACTGCAGCACCGCGGGGTTGAGCGCCGAGAAGATCGCCCAGACGCCGTGTTCGTAGAGCGCGCGGGTGACCGGCTCGGCGCCGCGCGGGTGATCGAATTCCAGGCCCATGATCAGCCCGTTCCGGCGCACGCCGGTGAAGAATCCCGCGTGCTTTTGCTGCAGCTCGGAGAGCGCGCGCTCGAAATAGTCGGACAGGGCCGCCACGTTGGCGCGGGTCTCGGGACGCTGGCTGATCTCGAGCACCTTGAGCGCGGCCGCGCAGCCGATCTCCGCGCCGCCGAAGGTCGACATATGCGCCCAGCCGTCCTCGTTGAGCCAGGGCGCGGCCTCGGCGCGGGCGAGCACCGCCGCGATCGGATAGATGCCGCCCGACAGCCCCTTGCCGGTCACCAGCAGATCCGGTTCGACGCCGTAGCCGGTGATCGCCCACATCGACCCGGTACGCATGAGCCCGGTCTGGACCTCGTCGGCGATATAGAGCGCGCCGTAGCGCTCGCACAGCGCCTTCACCGCCGCGAGATAGCCGGGCTCGGGCATGGGGAAACCGTAGGTGGCCGGAATCGTCTCCATGATCACGCAGGCCGCGTCGCCGCCCGCGAGCGCGGCTTCCATCGCCGCCAGATCGTTGAACGGCACCTGGGTGAACTCGTCCGGCGAGGGTTCGCACAGGAAGATGTCGGCAAAGCGCGGCGCGCCTGCCTGGACCGCCAGCCCGGTGTGGCCGTGATAGCAGTTCTCCAGCGACACGATGCGCCGGCGCCCGGTGGCGTGGCGCGCGGTCTTGAGGGCGATGTCGATCGCCTCGCCGCCACCGCTGGCGAAGATCGCGTAGTCCAGGTGCGGCGCGGTGGCGATCAGCGCTTCGGCGAGCTCGGTGCGCATCAGGGAGGGGAAATGATGGTTGCCGATGTCGAAGCGCTGCATGGCCTCGGTCACCGCGGCGATGACCTCCGGATTGCGGTGGCCGAGGTTGTAGACCCCGCCGTTGAGATGCATGTTGATCAGCCGCGCGCCGTCGAGATCGTTGAAGCAGTAGCCCTCGCGCGCGTCGAGCACGATATCCACGCCGCGGTTCTGCCATTCCTGGGTCTTGTGCGGGTTCCACACCCGCTTGCTGCGTTCGAGAAAGGCGCGTTTGGTATCCGATGTCATGCAGTGTTCCTCGAGCGGAGGCGGGTCAGGCGAAGCGGGCGCGATAACGCTCGGCGAGCGCGACGGTGTCGCGGGCGAACGACTCGCCCTGTTCGATGGCCATGTCCGCGCTCGGATGGGTGGCGATCCAGCCGAGCAGGGTCATCCGGCGCATCATGATGAAAGTGGGGATCTCGGCTTCGTCGGCGGCGTCGAGCGTGCCGATCTCGCGATAGCCGCGCAGCCAGGCGGCGACGAGCGCGTCGATGTCGTCGCGGGTCTCGATGAAGCTCAGCGCGGTGGCCAGATCGTAGAGATGCCAGCCCAGACCGCAGTCGTCGAAATCGATGATATGGGTGGTGTCGCCGTCGACGAGCAGATTGGCCAGGCGCAGATCGGCGTGGATCAGGCCGAAGCGCTGCGGCGCGGTGCCGTAGCCGGCCAGCCGTTCGCGGATGCAGGCGGCGGTGGCCTCGAGCACGGCGCGATCCGCCGCGTCGAGCCCGGGCGCCTGCTGCCAATGGCCGAGATGCGAGCGCGTGCCCAGACAGCCGTCGAAATCCCAGACCAGACGCTCGAAGAAGTCCGGCCGCTGCCAGTGCGCCGCATGCGTGTGCAGCCGCGCGGTCAGGCGCCCGAGCTGCTCGAACGGGCCGGCCAGCGCGTTCTCGTCGGGCTCGGCGCCGGGAATGAAATGAAACAGATCGACGAAACGCGACTCGGCCAGTGCCGGCGTGTCCACGCACTGCACGAAGCCACCGTCGGCACCGGCGATCGCCTGCGGCGTGTCGATGCCGGCCTCCTCGCGCAGTGCCGCCATCCAGGCCAGTTCGGTCTCGATGCCGGCACGCGAGTGATAGCCGGTGCGGTGTACCCGCAGCGCGGCCGGAGCCTCCAGCGTGGGCGCATCCACACGATAGGTCGCGTTCTCGGACAGGCTGAGCAGCCGAAGCGCGCTATCGGCCGGCAGATTCCAGCGGGCCAGCGCGCGCCGTGCCACATCATCGAGATGGGCGCGTTGCGCCGCCGCGTCCAACTGATCGAAGGCGCGATCGGCCGCCGGCGCCGGAAGATCGCCTCGGGATCGGGTGACGTTGCTCGGCTGCTTCATGACACGTCCTTGATAGCAGATCGACATGGTGATCGCCACATTCATGGGCCTGTAAAACCCCAAGCAACTGACATGCCAAAGCAGTTTTGTCCCGTATGACCATGTTTTACCGAGAATCAGGTCGCCGGCGACGGGAGCCGTCTTTGCACTATCGCGTGACCAACACCACATAGAAGTGCGCTATTCGGTCTATTATGTGGCACACACCACATTCGTTAGCCCGGGCCCTGCGCATGAGCACGACCGAATCACGCGAACGCACGCCCCGAGCCCGGCGCCGGGCGGATATCCGGGCGCTGCTGGCTTCGCAGCCGATGGTACGAATCGGCGCCCTGGCCGCGCGCTTTCACGTGTCCGCCGAAACCATTCGCCGCGATATCGACGCCATGGCCGCCGAGGGCCTGCTCGCGCGCACCTACGGCGGCGCCGCCGCCCTGCATACCGCGCGGGAGCCGAGCCTGGGCCAGCGCAGCGAGCTCAACGGGGACGCACGCCGACGCATGGCCGCCCGGGCGGCGGCCCGCGTCCACGACGGCGAGGTGCTGATGATGGATGCGAGCGCGACCTGTCTGCATCTGGCGCACCGTCTGGTGGTGGAACGCCGCCGGCTGACGATCATCACCAACAGCGCCACCATGGCCCAGTCGCTGGCTGCCAACCCGGGTTTCGAGATCCTGCTCGCGCCCGGACGTTTCGATGCGCGTGAAAACGCCGGCTACGGCGCGCTCTGCACCGCATTCGTGGCCCGATTCAACGCCGACCACTGCTTTTCGAGCTGCGGCGCGCTGACCGCGGACGGGCCGACCGAGGTCGGCAGCGATCTCGCGGCGGTAAAACGGATGATGATCGAACGCGCCCAGCGCACCACCCTGCTCGTCGATCAGGCCAAGTTCGGCCCCGACAAGCTCGAATGCGTATGCGCGCTGACCGCGATCGACACGGTGATCTGCGATCAAGCCCCACCGGCATCGCTCGCCGAGGCGTTGCACGGCGCGGGCGTGGCGCTGCATATCGCAGACTAGTGGCCGTCGATCCGAGGCGTCCATCATGCCTCGGCGCGGCGCCGGGCAGCGGCGCCCGAACGCGTTTAGCGACGGCATGGTCCCGGCCGAGCGGCGTCCCGCTGCGCTCGGCTCGGCCAAAGGCCCGAGGCACCGAGGCACCGAGGCGCCGCATCGGCGCAGGGGCGAACGTCCTTTCCCGAGACGCACTTCGCCGGGCGCGCAACGATAAGCGGGGGCGCCCAGCGGCGCGCCAGCCGGGCTGGATCGCATCGGGCGATTGATTCCCGTCTCGATGATTGCCGGTACGAGGCGTCCGGCGCCCGCCGACCACCCGGCTCGACATCGGCGACGATCGTTATCCGGCCGACGGGCGCTTGAACGGCCCGCGGCGGCGTCTCATCCCGCTAGATCTTGACGTCGAAGCCCTCGAACTGCGGCGGGCCGAGGTAGATGTCCTTGCGCGCGCCGGCGTTCGCGTGCGCCTTGCGAAACGCCTCTGACTGCGTCCAGGCCTCGAAGGCCGCGCGCGATTCCCATTCGGAATGCGAGGCGAACAGCGTGTGCTCGTCGGTGGTCGCCCCCTGGAGCAGGTTGAACTGCCGAAAGCCCGGCACGTCCTGCAGATGGGTGTCGCGCTCGCGCCAGATGGCGAGGAATTCCTCTTCGCAGCCGGGCTTGATCCGGAAACGGTTCATGGCGATGAACATGGCGTTCTCTCATGGCGAAATACGGCGCCCGAGTATACGCATGCGCCCGCCCGTCGATGGCGGGCATTCGTTGCGCAATACAGCTAGACTGTGCCGCCTTGTATCGCCCGCCCACGGCCCGCCGGGAGCTGACGTGCTGATTCGGATTCTAGAGATCACGGTGCCGGTGTTCGGCGTCATCGCGCTGGCCTACGCCTACGGGCGCAAGCGCCCGACCGATCTGCGCGACGCCAATCGCCTGAACATCATCATCTTCACGCCGGCGCTGATCTTCCACGCGCTCACCGAACGCTCGGCCGGCGGCGACGATTTCGTGATCGCGGCCGTCGGCGCGGCGGTGATCGTGCTCGGTTCGGGACTGCTCGCCTGGATCTGGGTCCGCGCGACCGGGCGCGTCCCGGCGATCTACATCGGCCCCGCGATGTTCAACAACTGCGGCAATCTGGGCCTGCCGCTGGCGATTCTCGCCTTCGGCGAGGACGCCCTGCCGCTGGCGGTGGTGCTGCTGGTCACCGAGAACCTGCTGCAGTTCACCCTCGGGCTGTGGCTGCTGGGCGACGCCATCCGCCTGCGACGCCTGCTCACCAATCCGATGCTGGTCGCGACCTTCGCCGGGGTGCTGTTCATGGTCATGGACTGGCATGCGCCGGCGATGATCGAGCCGGGCATCCGCATGCTCGGCGAGATCTCGATTCCGCTGATGCTGGTCGCCCTCGGGGTGCGTCTGGCCGACGGCGCGCCGGGCCAGTGGACGGCCGGCTTCTGGGGCGGCCTCGCCTGCCCGGTGACCGGTCTGCTCGTGGCGGTGCCGTGGGTGTGGATCACGCAGCCGGAGCCGCCGCTGGCCGCATTGCTGATCGTGTTCGGCGCGCTGCCGCCGGCGGTGCTCAACTACATGCTCGCCGAGCAGTTCGAGATCGCGCCGCAGCAGGTCGCGGCGATCGTGGCGGTCGGCCATGTGGTCGCGCTGGCGGTGATACCGCTGACGCTGTACTGGGTGCTCTAGCCTCGACTCAGCGACGAAGGAGACGCCACACCGTTCGTCGATAGCGCGCATCTGACAAGGTGAGGGGCGTGCCGGGGCCGTGGCTGAGGGCGTGATCGCCGCGGTCATCGAGACCCTGGATGGCCCTGCCGACGATCGCTAGCTGATGCGGCAAGACCCGCCGCAGGCGTTGCCGTTGCAGACGCACGAACACGACCGGATGATGACGTCGCTGATCGTGCGCGGCGGCACTGCCGCTGCGCAGCAGCCGGCCTTTCATGCGCGGTGTACCGGGCATCGCGCGGCCCACCCCGGCCAGCGATGCGGCAAACGTGAGGACCACGATCGCCGGGAACCGGTCTATCGATGGGTCGTTCGATTGCGGCCACGGCCGGCGCGACCAGAGCCCGCTTGATCGGCTGCTGTGCAAACGCCGGCCATGAAAAAGCGCCGACGGGCACAACCCGCCGACGCTGCGAAAACCGACCGCGTACGTCGAATCAGGCGCTGGCCTGCTCGCTCAGGGTCGGATAGTCGGTATAGCCTTTCTCGTCGCCGCCGTAGTAGGTGGCCGCATCCGGCTCGTTGAGCTCGGCGCCGACACGAAAACGCTCAACCAGATCCGGGTTGGCGATATACGGACGGCCGAAGGCGGCGCCGTCGCCGAGGCCCTTCTCGATCAGCGCTTCGGTGCGCTCTGCGGTGTAGTGGCCACAGAAGATCAGCGCGCCGCTGGCGAAACGTTCGCGCATGGCCTGGCGGAACTCGTCGGTGAGCTTGATATCGCCGCCGGCCCAGTCGGGCTCGTTGATATGCAGATAGGCCAGGCCGCGTTTATCGAGCTGCTCGGCCATGTAGAAGGCCATCGCCTTGGGCTCGTCGTCGGTCAGGCCGAAGATCTCGATGAACGGCGACATGCGGATGCCGACACGATCGGCGCCCATCACTTCGACTACGGCGTCCACGACTTCCAGCGGCAGGCGGGCGCGGTTCTCGATCGAACCACCGTAGGCGTCGGTGCGCTTGTTGGAACCCGTGGCCATGAACTGCTGCAGCAGATAGGCGTTGGCCGCGTGCACTTCCACCATGTCGAAGCCGGCGCGCTTGGCGCGCTGCGCAGCCTGGCGATATTCCTCGATGACCTCGGGAATCTCCTTGGTCTCGAGCGCACGCGGCGTGGCCGAGTCCTGCAGACCTTCGCTGCCGTCCTCGAACTGGACATAGGACTGGGCGCCTTCGCCGCGGATCGCGCTGGGTGCTACCGGCTTGCGCCCGTCCGGGTGCACCATTTCGTGGCCCACGCGGCCGACGTGCCAGAGCTGCAGCGCCATGCGACCGCCGGCTTCGTGCACGGCGTCGACCACGCCCTTCCAGCCGGCTTCCTGTTCGTCGGTGAACATGCTTGGCGTGAAGACATAGCCGCGCGCGGATTCGGAGATGTTGGTCGCCTCCGAGATGATCATGCCGGCGCCGGCGCGCTGGGCATAGTATTCGCGCTGCATCGCGCCGGGGATCTGATCCCGGCAGCGGGCCCGCGTGAGCGGGGCCATGAGCACGCGGTTGGGCAGCTCGAGCGCGCCGAAGCGCAGCGGGGAAAGCAGTCGATCGAAAGCCATGAGGACTCCTGAAGCCGTGGTCATCTGATGGTCGGGAGATGGCGTTCGATTGTGAAAAATCAAGTCGTCGGTGCCAGACACGAAAAAGCCCCGCCGAACGCTCGACGGGGCCGCGGTCACGCGTCGGCGGCCGACGTGGGCCGCCACGAGGGCGTATCAGCCCTCCTCGACCGTGAGCGTGCCCTTCATGCCGGCCGCGAGATGGCCGGGGAAGGTGCAGATGTACTCATAGTCACCCGGCTCTTCCGGCGCGGTGAAAGTCACCTCGTCGGTCTCGCCGCCCGCCACGAGGCCAGTGTGCGCCAGGATCTGGTCGCTCATGTCCTCGGGAACGTAGTCGTTGTCCTTGGCCTGGGCCGCGGCTTCGTCGATGGCCTTGGCATCGGCGCCCGAATCGAGCAGGAGCCAGTTGTGGGCCATGGCCGATTCCGGCAGGTCGGTCTTGTTGGTCAGCTTGATCGTGACCTCTTCACCGGGCTTGACGGTGATGTTTTCCTTGCTGAACTTCAGGCTGTTCATGCCCTCGATCTCGACCGTCTTCGCCTGTGCGGCGAACGCCGAGACGGACAGGACGGCGAACATCACGAGCGCCAGGGTCTTCTTCAACATGCGGATCTCCTTGCTTCGTTGTCGTTGCACCATGCAGCGAATCCGGACGTTTTGCAACACCGTTTGATCGCGAGGCGCATCGGGCCTGTGAGCCTACCCATTACGGCTTCGGCCCACATTCCGATGCTCGCCGTCGCCGGCTGAACGTAACCTGACGACGCCGGCGGTGCTCAGAGCTGCACGACCTGGCGGATGGCCTCGCCCGCGGCCAGCCGCTCGAAGCCGGTGTTGATTTCGTCCAGCGACAGCCGATGCGTCAGCAGCCGATCCACCGGCAGGCGGCCGGCCTGATACAGAGCAATGTATTCGGGGATGTCGAGCCTGGGCACATGACCGCCAAGATAGGAGCCCATGAGTGTGCGCTCCTGCGCCACCAGCTGGAGCGCGGGCAGCTGCATGCGGGCATCCGGGTGCTGCAGCCCCGCGGTGACGGTGGTGCCGCCCTTGGCGGTCGCGGCGTAGGCGAACTCCAGTGCCGCCTGCGCGCCGGCGAATTCGGCGGCGATGTCGACGCCACCGCCGGTCAGGTCCCGGATCTGTTCGAGCGCGGTGTCGTCCCTGGTGTTGACGGTCGCGGTCGCACCCAACGCTCTGGCCTGGCCCAGCTTGTCGTCGTCGATGTCGGCGGCGATGACCTGCGCCGCGCCGCCGGCGATCGCCCCCAGAACGCCGGACAGGCCGACGCCGCCGAGCCCGACGACGAGCACGGTCTGGCCGAGCCGCAGGCCCGCGGTGTGGATGAGGGCCCCGACACCGGTGAGCACGGCGCAGCCGAACACCGCGGCGATGTCGTAGTCGAGGGTCGGGTCCACCTTGACCAGCGACTCGCGCGCGACGACCGCATACTCGGCGAAGCCGGAGATGCCCAGATGATGATGCACGTCCCGGCCGTCCTCGCTCAGCCGGCGGCTGCCGGAGAGCAGGGTGCCGGCATTGTTGGCCTCGGCCCCGGGGGTGCACAGCGCCGCCCGGCCGTCGGCGCAGTACGCGCAGTGACCGCAGCTGGGCACGAACGAGCACACGACGTGATCGCCGACCGCGAAGTCGGTCACGCCCGGGCCCACCTCGACGATCTCCCCGGCGGCCTCGTGGCCGAGGACCATCGGCACCGGGCGCGGGCGGTTGCCGTCGATGGTCGACAGATCAGAGTGACACAAGCCCGCCGCGTGCACCTTGAGCAACACCTCGCCGGCCTGCGGCCCACCGAGCTCGAAGGTCTCGATGGTCAACGGCCGGGACTGGTCGTAGGGACGGGGCGGGGCCATTTCGCGCAGTACGGCGGCTCGAGTCTGCATGCAATCTCCTGGACGACGGAACAACGACGGTGCGCCGGGCACGACCCGGCGCACGGTTAATCTATCATTCGTATACGCCGCGTTCGTCCTTCGCGGGTCGCCGCGGGCTCATGCACAATGACGCGCCTCGCCCGCCATCCCACGCCATCATGAGCCCCACCCCGCACGCCCATCGCATCGACATCGCCGGCCTGACCCGCGACCTGCCGCTGTTCGAGGTCGCCCCCGGCACCCGCATCGCGGTGCTCAACGTCCTCGGCGATACGTCGCTGATCACGGCCGCCGCCGATGCGCTGTCCGAGCGGCTCGCGGCGATCGACTACGACGTGCTCGTGACCGCCGAGGCCAAGTCGATCCCGCTGATCCATGCACTCGCAGTGGCGACCGGCATGCCCTACGTGGTGCTGCGCAAGAACTACAAGCCGTACATGGGCGACGCGCTCCAGGCCGAGACCCGGTCGATCACCACAGGCACGACGCAGACGCTGTTTCTGGACGGCAAGGATCGCGCGCGGGTCACCGGGGCGCGGGTCGTTCTGGTGGACGACGTCATCAGCTCCGGCTCCACGCTCGAAGCCATGCGCGCGATCGTGCAGCGCGCCGACGCCCGGATCGCAGCCGAGGCGGCGATCCTGACCGAGGGCGAGCGCGGCAACTGGCAGGACGTGATCGCCCTCGGTCATCTGCCGGTGTTCACCGACCCGGACTGAACCTAGCCGCGCACGACCATGAGGATCCCCGCGCCGTAAAGACCGAACAGCGTCGCGCTCTCGAAGCCGATGTTGCCGATACCCTGCTTCTGGCGCCGGATCAGACCCAGCAGCAGCACCGCCGTCATCGCCACCGACAACGCCACCCACAGCAGCGTGTCGCCGGAGACGGCGTGGTAGATCGAGCCGTCGCGATAGGCGATGTCGGAGGTGGCGGCGAACAGACAGTCGAAGGCGTTGCCGCCGATGATGCCGCCGACGGCCAGCTGCAGCGCGCCGCGGCGCACCGCCGCGATCGAGGTGACCAGCTCCGGCAGCGAAGTCGAGATCGCCGTGAGCACCACACCGACCGCGGTGTCGCTCATGCCCGTCGCACTGCCCAGGCGCGACGCCACGCTTTCCAGCACGTAACCGGTCAAGCCCAGGATCGCCGCCAGCACGAAGAAACCGCCCCAGAGACGCACCAGCGACATCGCCTTGTTGTTCTCGTCCGGACTGTCGGTGCGCGTTTCCTGCGTGCGCCGCGGCGTCCACATCGGCGCGGCCTCGGCGTTGCGTACGAGCTGCAGCCCGAAGACATAAGCCACGAACAGGATCGGCGTGATCGGATGCACGCCGAGCCAGTGGACATCCGGGCTGTAGGCGCCGATCAGCAGTAGCGACAGCAGGCCGAGCAGGAGCGCGGCCTGCGCCAGATTGGCGATCGAGGCGGCGGCGTGTTCGAGATTCGCCCGCCGGTAGACCACATCGGCCATGGCCAGAAACACGGTCTGCGCGGCGATGCCGCCGAGCGCGTTACTCATCGCCAGCTCGGGCTGGTCACGGGCGGCCGCAGTGACCGACAGCACGATGCCCGACAACGACGTCGCCGCACCCAGCAGCACCGCACCGGTCACGGCCTCGCCCAGCCCGGTTCGGTCGGCGAGTTCGTCCGCCACGTTGGTCAGCCGCGTGCCGACTACCGCGATGACGAGGGCACAGACGACGAAGGCCGCCGTTACGGCCGTCAGGCCAAGGGATTCGATTCCAATCACGTGTGTCGCTTTCCAGAGGTGGTGTGAGTCATCGCCGGATCCGTCTTCTACGGAACGGCGATCCGTCGGATGCATCCTTGCGACGCATGCTGATGCGCTGGTTGATGCGGCCGATCAGCCGCCGTTGCCACCGCCGCTCGGCGGCCGCGGCGCGGGCCGTACCGGCCTGCCAGGCGTCCTGGAGCAGGAACTTGCCCGCCGCCACGGCGTCGGGCGAATGCCGGCTCATCCGGTCGGCCAGTTCATGGGCCCGGGCTTCCGGCTCGTCGGCCAGATGCGTGACCAGACCGAGCCGCTGCGCCTCGCGGCCGTCGAGGATCCGGGCGGACAGCGTCAGCTCCTTGGCGGTGTCGATCCCCACCAATTCACGCAGCAGCACCGCGCCGCCCATGTCGGGGACCAGCCCCCAGCGCGTCTCCATGATCGACAGCCGCGCGTCGGGGCGGGCCACGCGCACGTCCGCGCCGAGGGCGAGTTGAAGACCGGCCCCGAGACAGTGACCGCGAATGGCCGCGATCACCGGCGCGCCGATGTCGCGCCAGCCCAGGCTCCAGCGCTGGAACCGATTGATCCGGGGCAGCCACAGTCGAGCGAGTGCGGGCGCGGCGATCAGCGGCCGGGCCATGACCGAAGCGAAGTCCAGACCGGCGCAGAAGGACGGGCCGTTGCCGGCGATGACCACCGAGCGCAGGCCGCGATCGCGGCGCAGACGCGCGACGCAGTCGGTCACGGCCGCGAGCATCGCGAGGTTCATGCCGTTGTGCTTGTCGGGGCGATTCAGCCGCACCTCGGCACGACCGGCCTCGACGCGCACACGCACCGTTTCGGATGGGGACATGGCAGGCTCGACGGCGGTCGGGCCGGCCACTTTGCCTGTTTGCGCCCGCGCCCGCCAGCGGCCGCGCTCGTGCGTCATACAATGGATCGACGGGGCGCCACGGGGACACGATGAACGCCGACACCACGCTGCTGATCTTTCGCAATCTGGGCGTCGCGCTCGCGATCGGCCTGATGGTGGGCCTCGAGCGCGGCTGGCAGCAGCGCGAGGCCGGCGCCGGGCAGCGGGTCGCCGGCCTGCGCACGTTCGCGATCATCGGCATGGCGGGCGGCGTGACCGGCCTGCTCGCCGAGCGCATGAGCCCGCTCGTGCTGGGGCTGGGCTTCATCGCGATCGCGGCGATGCTGATCGCCGCCCACGTGATGTCCTCCCAGGATCGCGGCGAGTACGGAATCACCAGCGAGATGGCCGCGTTCACGACCTACGGTCTGGCCGCGCTGGCCACATCCGGCGCCCCGGCCGTGGCGGCGGCCGGCGCCGTGGTCACGGCCACGCTTCTCGGCCTCAAGCCGGAGCTGCATCGCTGGCTGGCGCGCCTCGACCGCGAGGAACTGCTGGCCGCGCTCAAGCTGTTGATGATGTCAGTGCTGGTGCTGCCTCTGCTGCCCGACCGCGGGATGGGGCCTTGGGACACGCTCAATCCGCTGCGGATCTGGCAGCTGGTGGTGATCGTCGCCGCCATTTCCTTCGCCGGTCACTTCGCCGTGCGGCTGCTGGGCCAGGCGCGGGGCATACTGACCACGGGCGTATTCGGTGGGCTCGCCTCCTCGACCGCGCTGACCCTGCATTTCGCGCGCCTGTCGCGACGCACGCGCGGTCTCGACCCGCTGCTGGCGGTGGGCATCATTCTCGCCCAGGCCATGGGCATGCCCCGCATGATCGCGGTGGCGGCCGTGGCCAGTCCGGCGCTGGCGCGACATGCCGCGGGCCCGCTGGTCGCGATGATGGCGGTGGGGCTGACCGCGGCGCTGCTGCTGCGCCTGCGGCTCGACACATCCCAGCTGCGCGCCCCGCGAAGGCTGGGTACGCCGTTCCGGCTCAAGGATACGGCGCGTTTCGCGGTGCTGCTGATCGTGATCACGCTGGCCAGCGCCGCCGGCCACCGGCTGATCGGCGACGCCGGAATCTACGCCATCGCCACGATCGCGGCGATGGGGGACCTGACCGCGGTCACGCTGTCGGTCGCACAGCTCGGCCAGGGCGGCTTGCCGCTGGATACCGCGGTTCGGGCGCTGGTGATCGCCGCGATCAGCAGCGTGCTGTTCAAGAGTCTGCTCGCCTTCGCGCTCGGCGGCCGGCGGCTCGGTCTGCTGGTCGCCGCGAGTGCGGCCTGCGTGGCCGTGGCCGGCGGCGTCGCACTCTATGTGCTGATCGCCTATCCCGCGCTCGCGAGCGGCTGAAATACCGCGTTCAGCGCGCGGCCTGCATCCGCCTGCCGGTCAGCGCCGCGTACTCGGGCGCACTCACGACCGCAGCCAGCGACCGCCACTCGGCGTCGTCCGGCCGGCGGGCCTGCAGCGCCGGATCGGCGAGATCGATGTCGCGACCGGTCGCCTGCGCCAGGCGCCGTTCGATCGCTTTGACATCGACCGTGTCCGGATCGAGCCGGACCACGTCGGCATCGTCCATGTCGAGCGTGGTGTTGGAGGCGGTGCCCGGCAGATAGATCGTGCCGGTAGCGAAGTCGACGGCGAAGGCGATCACGCCCGGCACGACGAAGAAGAGCAGGCCGATACCGTCGAGGACCGCAACGGCCGGATCGATGCGGCCCGCGGCCTGGCCGCGACGCTCGGGGTAGAGCACCGTGCCGCAGGCCGTGGTGCCGATGACGGTGATCACCAGCGCGGCGGCGACACCCAGACGAAGCCGATGACGGATGCGGTCGGTCATGAACACTCCTGCAGTTGTGGCGCGCGACCGCGGCGACCTTCGGCCCCCGGCCGGGCTCGCATCGCGCACGCCATAACCGAGGTCCCGACAGCCGTGCCCCGGACCTCGCGTGCCGCGCTTGACAGCGGCGACCATACACCGCAGAAAGAGAGGAAAACAACGACACGGATGACTGTAACCGTGCAATCAAGGCTCATGTCCGATGCCGTCGTCCCCGCGCGCCGCGGACCGCATCCCAGCCACGGCTTCACACTGATCGAGCTGATGATCGTACTCGCGGTCGTGGGCATGCTGGCCGCACTCGCGATCCCCGGCTATCGCAACTACGTCACCCGCGCCCGCGTCTCCGAAGGGCTCGGACTGGCCCAGCCGGTCAAGTACGCCGTGGCGGAATACTACAGCGTGCATGGCCGGCTGCCGGATATCTCACCGAGCAATTGGATGGGCGTGCTCGGGGCGTTGGGCATCGACGCCAGCTCGCACAGCGCGGCCAAGGGCGAATACACCCGGCGCATCTGGTTCTACAACAACGCGGATGCCCCGGCGATCAAGATCCGCTACCGCGGTGGCGCGATCGACGACCAGTTGGTGTTCCTCCAGGCTCGTCTCGATGCCGGCAGCATCCGCTGGAGCTGCAGCGCGCCGTCGAGCGACGGCGTGCCCGAGCGCTATCTGCCGGCGAGCTGCCGCTGACCGCCGCTACTCGCCCTGCTTGAAGCGGCGCAGCTGTCGACGCTGCTTCTTGTCCGGACGCGCCGTCGGTCGCGGCATCGACAGCCTCGCCGACCGGCGCTCGGCCGACTGCGCTTCGCGCCGCTTCCGGCTGGCTTCGCTCTCGACGTAGAGTGTTTCGGCCACCGACGCCGGTCCGCGCTGGTCGGACAGGCCGGTCACCTCCACCTCGAACGCCGTCTCGCCCTTGGTGACATCGACACGATCACCGGCGCGTACGGTCGTGCTCGCCTTCGCCCGGTGCTCGTTGATGCGCACCTTGCCGCCCTTGACCGCCTTCGCGGCCAGGGAGCGGGTCTTGAAGAAACGCGCGGCCCAGAGCCACTTGTCCACGCGCACGGGCGCAGCCGCTTCATTATGCTTGCGATCGGTCTCGCTCATGGCGAGACTGTGCCATGGAATCCTGTTCAGAAGTGACCCCGTGCTCGGCCGTTTTCGCGTGCTCTACAAGCTCCGCATCGACGCCGACGGCGTGCACGTGGTCGTCGGCCGGCCGCCGGCTTCGTTTCTGGCGGCCGTGCGCGACATCGCCGGCCTGCACGGCATCGACCGGGGCGAGATCGCTTGCCGCGGGCGCGGCCGCCATATGCGGCTGCGTTTTTCCGACAGTTTCCCGACCCGCGGCCGGCAGGCGATCCGCAACATGTGGTCGCCACCGACCGCGCCGGGCCCCGGCGGCGGCCGGCGCGCCAGCGGCTGAAACGCCGGTCTGAAAAGCGGCGCCAACGCGCGTATCTTGAGCGCTTCACGGGATCGGACCGAGAGGCGACGATGATCACAGTCCACCACCTCGAAGACTCGCGCTCGCAGCGCGTGCTCTGGCTGCTCGAAGAACTCGGGCTCGACTACGAGATCACGCGCTATGCGCGCGATCCGAAGACGATGCTCGCGCCCGACAGCCTGAGGCGGGTGCATCCGCTGGGCAAGTCGCCGGTGATCACCGACGACAGCCACACCGTCGCGGAGACCGGACACATCGTCGACTATCTGGTGACCCACCACGGCAACGGCCGGCTCGCGCCCGAACCCGGCACGCCGGAGCGCCTGGCCTATGATTACTGGCTGCATTACGCCGAAGGATCGGCGATGCCGCCGTTACTGCTGCACCTGGTCTTCGATACCGTCGAGCGCAAGGCGCCGTTGGTGATCAGGCCGATCGCCCGGGCCATCTCCGCCAACGTGAAGAAACAGTTCATCCGACCGCAGCTGGATCTGCATCTGGACTACATGGAGAACGAGCTGCGCCAGCACGACTGGTTCGTCGGCGACGACTTCACCGCGGCCGACATCATGATGAGCTTCCCGCTGGAAGCCGCGGCGAGCCGGCGTGGCCTGGCCGAGCGCTGCCCGCGACTCGCGACCTTCCTGGAGCGGATTCACGCCCGGGAGGCCTACCAGCGCGCGCTCGAGCATGGCGGCCCCTACGCCTACGCCTGACAGAGAAAGGCCCGCGTCGGGGCGGGCCTTTCGAATCGACGATCGTGGTCGGACGCGCTACATGGATTCCTCGTCGGCGTCCGCGGCGCTTGCGGTCGCGTTCGCCCGCAGCCCCTCGACGGTCTTGTCCCCGATGCCGTTGACATCGTCCAGCGCATCGACCGATTCGAAATCGCCGTTTTCTTCACGATACCGAATGATGGCGTCGGCCTTGCTCGGGCCGATGCCCGTCAGTTCCGTGAGCTTGTCGGCCCCCGCCGTGTTGATGTTCACCTCGGCCAGTGCGGCGCCGGCATAGATGCCGGCCAGCAGGGCCAGCGCAGTGATCAGTGCCTTCATTTTTCGTCTCCCTTTTATTGCAGGAGATGAAAGATTAGGCATCCGACACACGGCTGGCAATCACCGGCAGAATGATTAATTTCTTTAGACCGAGGCCATGATTTTGCTGGAAATCATAAAATTGCCTTAATTTTTAAAACTGTATATTGCATCGTAAAATTTCGTTTCCGCTTGGCGAACCCGCGGGGCCGCACATGGCCGAGGGAATACGCCCGCCCGTGGTCGGTCCGGGCGCGGGCGCTGCAGCCGGACAACGCCATCTCACTGATTGCACTTAAAATATCCGGAGCAGATCTGTCCCCGGCCGGGAAACCCGGGCCACTACGACAAAAGTCTTAGAGTGGATTTCGTTGACAGTATGCGGCGGGGTCGATAACTTCGTCGAAGCAAAATAAAATTTCATTTTGCTATGCAAAATACAAACACCCGCTGAGGAGATTGCGATGCGCATTCTTACTGCCCTGCTCGCGTGCTCCGCACTCGCGGTGGGCGCCACCAACGCTCACGCCGCCGAAGACGTGACGCTACCCGACACTCTGGCGATGACCGCCTACGGCACCGGTTCGGCCGGCTACACGCAGATGGTATCCATCGGCAACCTCCTGCAGAACGAGTATGGCACCTCGGTCCGCATCCTGCCCGGCGAGAACGATGTCTCGCGCATGACGCCGCTGCGCGTCGGCCGCGTCCCGCTGTGCGCCTGCGGCATCGCCAGCTACTACGGATTCGAAGGCGTGATGATGTTCGCCGGCCGCGACTGGGGCCCGCAGCCGATCCGCGTGATCGCAAGCTCCACCGCCAGCTTCGGGCTCGGCGTGGCCGTCGCCGGCGACGTCGACGTGGAGACGCCCGCCGACCTGGAAGGCAAGCGCGTGGCCTACATCCGGGGCGACGACGCGCTCAACAAGGGTACGGAAGCCTTTCTCGCCTTCGGCGGCCTGACCTGGGACGACGTCGAGCGCGTCGACTATCCGGGCTACGGTCGCTCGTTCGACGGCATCATCGCCAATCAGGCCGACGCCTCCTTCACCATGAGCGTGGCGCCGCCGGCCCAGCAGCTGGCCGCGAGCCCGCGGGGGATCGTCTGGCCGCGACTCGACCCCGATAACAAGGAAGGCTGGGATCGACTCCAGGCCGTCGCGCCCTACTTCCAGCCCCACGAAGCCACGGCCGCCGCCGGCGATTACGGCGAGGACAACCCCTGGGTCGGCGCCAGCTACCCCTATCCGATTCTCATCGGCAACGACCGGCTCGACGACGAGACCGCGCGCAGCCTGATCAAGGTGCTGATCGAGGACTTCGACAAGTACAAGGACGCCGCGCCGGGCAACGCCGGCTATGCGCTGGACAAGCAGAACATGGAATGGGTGATCCCCTTCCACGACGCGGTGGTCGAGTACTACAAGGAAATCGGCCACTGGACCGACGAGATGCAGCAGCATCAGGACATGCTGGTCAAGCGCCAGAACGTGCTGATGGACGCCTGGAAGGAATACAAGGCCGGCGACGCGCCGAGCGACGACGAGGCGTTCAAGAAAGGCTGGATGGAAGCACGCGCCGAAGCTCTGAAGGCCGAGGACATGGAACCGGTCTTCGAGTAGACCCGACGACCGGCGGCCCACAGCGCACGGCGCGCCAAGCGCGCCGTGCGCGTTTCGTTTCTGATCGCGGCCCGCGGGCCGCTCACCCCCTGACAGGTTGTCCATGACTACGAATGCGCCCGTTGAGGAACGTGACACGGCCGAAGTCTCCGGCATACGACCGCTGGCCGGCGCCTGGGCCTGGCTGCCGCGGCTGGCGGCCCTGGCGCTTACGCTGATCACGCTCGACTATCTGCTGAACCTCGGCTTCCTGTCGGTGATCACCTCCGTCGAGAGCCAGTTCTTCTATACGGTGGTCGCGCTCATGCTGCCGCTGGCTTATGTGCTTTGGCCTGCATGGGGCGCCAGCCAGCGCACGAGCCCGCCGTGGTACGACGTGATTCTGTTTCTCGTGGCGGTGGGTACCTGCGGCTTCTTCGTCTACCACGCGACCGCGATCGTGGACTACGGCTGGGAATATGCCGCCCCCGGCTATGCCACCGTCATGAGCTTCGTGTTCTGGGCGGTGGTGCTCGAGGCCACCCGGCGCGCCGGCGGTCTGCCGATCGCGATCATCGTCGGCCTGGCCAGCATCTATCCGATCTTCGCCGACATGATGCCCGGGCCGATCCAGGGCTTCCCGTCGAGCTGGAGCCAGACCGCCATCTACCACGCCTTGAGCCGCGAGAGCATCATGGGCATCCCGCTACAGGCGTTCGCCAACCTGGTGATCGGCTTTCTGCTGTTCGGCGTGGCGCTGCAGAAGACCGGCGGCGGCAAGTTCTTCATCAACCTGGCCTTCGCCCTGCTCGGCCACGTTCGCGGCGGGCCGGCCAAGGTATCGATCTTCTCCAGCGGCCTGATGGGCTCGATGAGCGGCAGCGTGATCACCAACGTGCTCACCACCGGCGTGCTCTCCATCCCGGCGATGCGGCGTGTCGGCATCGGCAAGTCCTATGCCGCCGGCGTGGAGGCCTGTGCGTCGACCGGCGGCGTGCTCATGCCGCCGGTGATGGGCGCGACGGCCTTCATCATGGCCAGCTTTCTCAACATCCCCTACAGCGAGATCGCGCTCGCGGCCGTGGTGCCGTCGGTGCTGTATTTCGCCGGCCTGTTCATCCAGATCGACGCCTATGCCGCGCGTCACGACCTGCGCGGGCTGCCTCAGGAGGATCTGCCATCCCTCAAGCAGACGCTCAAGGAAGGCTGGTACTTCATCTTCGTGTTCGTCCTGCTGATCTGGATGCTGTTCGTGCTGCGCCGGGAGGCGATCGCCCCGTTCTACGCGATCGCCCTGCTGCTGATCATCAACCAGGTGCTGCCGTATCAGCGCTGGGGCTGGGCCGAGGTCAAGGATTTCTTCTTCGCCTCCGCCAAGCTGTTCTCGGAGCTGATCTCCATACTCTGCGGCGTGGGCCTGCTGATCGGTGCCCTGTCGGTGACCGGCCTGTCCGGCACAATCGCCAACGATCTGATCTATCTGGCCGGCGGCAGTACGCTGGTGCTCCTCCTGATGGGTGCAGCCACGAGCTTCGTGCTCGGCATCGGCATGACGGTGACCGCTGCCTACATCTTCCTCGCCGTGGCGCTGGCACCGGCGCTGATCAACGGCGGCGGCCTGAACGCGCTCTCGGTGCATCTGTTCATCCTCTACTGGGGCATGCTCAGCTACATCACGCCGCCGGTCGCCCTCGGCGCCTTCGCAGCGGCCACCGTGGCCGGCGCACGGCCCATGGCCACCGGCTTTCAGGCCATGCGCCTGGGCAGCGTGATCTACTTCATCCCCTTCCTGTTCGTGCTCAACCCGGCGCTGATCCTCCAGGGCAGCCCGGTCGAGATCGCGATCATCTTCACCGAGGCCATGATCGGCGTGCTGCTCATCGCGGGTTCCATGCAGGGCTATCTGCCGGGGATCGGCAACCTCTGTCTCAACCGCGTGCTGGAGTGGCCGATCCGGCTGGGCCTGATCGTGGCCGGACTCGCGCTGGCGATCCCCGGCGGCGGCCCGGTGCCGCTGGCCCAGACCCAGCTCTGGAGCATCGCGGCCGTGCTCGGTCTGCCGGCACTGGCGTTCGTGGTCTGGTCCAACCGCGGCCGCAGCACCGGCGCGGCCACCTAGGCGGAGTCGAGCTCAACCGGCGTCGTCGACGTATTCCGCGTCGACAATCTCCCAGCGTCTTTCCAGGCCGCTGCTGGCATCGCAGCCCAGCGGCGCCGGATCGGCGCCGGGGGCCAGCCGCTTGACGCTCTCGCCCTGGCTGCGGGTCTTGCCCAGATAGCTGACCAGGGTGACGCGGATAGTGCGCTGCGGATGCGTGTTCGCGATGCGTCGAAGCTCGGCGCGGTGATACATGCACTCGCTGGCGAACTGATTGCTGAATTCGAGATGGTCGCGCGCCGCGTCGCCGGCCTCGGGCCCGTCGGCGTTCGTCCGGCCGGCCCCCTGACTATCGATCTTCGAGTCCGCGGTCGCTTCCGCGCCACTCACGATCGGCGCCACGCCCGCGATGGCAAGGGCCAGACCAACCGTGAGACCGCAGCGGACGACGCGCCTACCGCCTTCCAGGCGCCCGGCCGTCGCCGGGCGGCCGGTCACTCGCCTGCATCGCATAGACCCTCCACATGCACGGCCGCGCTCGCGGCGAGTGCATCCAGGGCGTAACCGCCCTCCAGTGTGCTTACGACGCGTCCGTCGCAGTGGCGATCGGCCGCTTCACAGATGCGTTCGGTCACCCAGGCGAAATCCTCGGCCTCGAGTTGCAGGTCGGCCAGCGGGTCCGAACGGTGGGCATCGAAACCCGCCGACACGAATATCATCTCGGGGCGGAAGGCATCCAGTGCCGGCAGCCAGTCGCGCTCGATCGCCCGCCGGAACACCTGACCGCCGGTCCCGGGGCGCAGCGGCGTCTTGATGAGGCGCCCGGGAATCGAGGTGTCCGAGGTGAACGGAAACAGCGGATTCTGGTAGCTCGAGCAGAACAGCACCCGCGGCTCGTCGGTGAACACGTCTTCGGTGCCGTTGCCGTGGTGGACATCGAAATCCAGAATCGCCACGCGCGACAGCCCGTGCACGGCCAGCGCATGGGCCGCGCCCACCGCGATGCTGTCGAAAAGGCAGAAGCCCATCGCCCGGTCGCGCTCGGCGTGGTGGCCCGGCGGCCGGACCGCACAGAAGGCATTGGCGACCTCGCCCGCCATCACGGCGTCGGCGGCATCGATCACCGCACCGGCCGCGTGCCGGGCCGCCGACAGGCTGTAGGCGTTCATGGCGGTATCGCCGTCGAGTCGACGCATACCACTGTCCGGAGCGGCCGCGACGATACCGTCCACGTAAGCGTCCGTATGAACGCGGCGGATGGCCTCGAACGGCGCCGGTTCGGGCACGCGCCGCTGCACCCGTTGAGCGACGCCGACGACGCCGAGCCCCTTCTCGACGGCCTCGAGCCGGCCGGGCGATTCCGGATGCCCGCCGCCCATGTCGTGGCGGGCGCAGTCCTCGTGACTGAAATACGCGGTGGTCATGCAGCAGAGTCCGATGGCGCGACGCCGGCGACGGGCGCCGACCTCGCGGATAACATTCCCTGCATCGAACACTACGGCCCGCGGGATTGCAACACTCGGCCCATGTCGGGCCCGACAACGGCCGCTGTCCCGGTCATCGACAAAAAAAAGCGCCGCCCCGGAGCGAGGCGACGCCCTTGCGCACTAGCGCACGCCAGCGATCAACGCGCCGCCACGATCCGATCGACCGGATTCTGCTCACCGGCATCGCGACCATAGAGTTCCGCGTAGTTGGCCTGCATCCAGGCGCCCAGATCGTCCGCATCGTCCTCGCCGAGCAGGGCCGCGAGCGAATTGATGTTCTCGCCGCCACCGGTGGCGGCTTCGCGCTTGAGCGCCACGGCCTGGGTGTCGGCGAAATCGTGGGCCTGGGCGAAGTCGTCGTCGTCCACGTTCTTGCCCACGATATAGGCGGTGGTGCCGGCCGTGCTGGCCGTGGTGATGAGATCATCGTTATCGGCGAACGCCCCGCTCGAGAGGCAGAGGCCGACCAGGGCGGCACCAGCGATCGTGACGCGGCGGGTCTGGCGAATCATGGGATATGTCATCGGGTTGGTCCTTGTACGTTGGCTTGACGCGCCCGCAAAAGGTCGACTCGGGCGCGATGCACGAGATTCAAGTGTCGCCCACGCGGATGAATCGATGCTGAATCATCGGCCGGACCCTCAGCCTCACTGATAGATCCGGCTGCCGCGCTCGCGGAACTCCTCGGCCTTTTCCTCCATGCCCGCCTCGATCGCGTCCTCGACGGTGTGGATCCCGCGATCGTGGGCGAACTCGCGCACTTCCTGAGAGATGCGCATGGAACAGAACTTGGGCCCGCACATGCTGCAGAAGTGGGCGACCTTGGCGCTGTCCTTGGGCAGGGTCTCGTCGTGGAAGCCGCGCGCCTTCATGGGGTCGAGGCCAAGGTTGAACTGGTCTTCCCAGCGGAACTCGAAGCGCGCCTTGGACAAGGCGTTGTCGCGGATCTGTGCGCCGGGATGGCCCTTGGCCAGATCGGCCGCGTGCGCGGCGATCTTGTAGGTGATGATGCCCTCGCGCACGTCGTCCTTGTTGGGCAGGCCGAGATGCTCCTTGGGCGTGACGTAGCAGAGCATGGCGGTGCCGTACCAGCCGATCTGGGCCGCGCCGATGCCGGAGGTGATGTGATCGTAGCCCGGCGCGATATCGGTGGTCAGCGGGCCCAGCGTATAGAACGGCGCTTCGTGACAATCTTCCAGCTCGGCTTCCA
Organism: Salinisphaera orenii subsp. halophila YIM 95161; assembly: GCF_003732545.1. Lineage (GTDB taxonomy): Bacteria > Pseudomonadota > Gammaproteobacteria > Nevskiales > Salinisphaeraceae > Salinisphaera > Salinisphaera orenii_A. The sequence continues at coordinate 225,645 of NZ_AYKF01000001.1, forward strand.
TGTTCTCCTTGATGCGCTGCATCGGCACATGGCCGGGCCCCTCGATCATCACCTGCACATCGTGTGCCCAGGCGATCTTGGTGAGCTCGCCTAGGGTGCGCAGCTCGGCCATCTGGGCTTCGTCGTTGGCATCGGCGATACAGCCCGGGCGCAGCCCGTCGCCCAGCGAAAAGGCCACGTCGTAGGCCTTCATGATCTCGCAGATATCCTCGAAATGGGTATAGAGAAAGGACTCGGTGTGATGCGCCAGACACCACTTGGCCATGATCGAGCCGCCACGGGAGACGATGCCGGTGATGCGATTCACAGTCATCGGCACGTACGGCAGGCGCACGCCGGCATGGATCGTGAAATAGTCCACGCCCTGCTCGGCCTGTTCGATCAGCGTGTCGCGAAACATCTCCCAGGTCAGGTCCTCGGCCTTGCCGTCGACCTTTTCCAATGCCTGGTAGATCGGCACCGTACCCACCGGTACCGGCGCGTTGCGGATGATCCACTCGCGGGTCTCGTGGATATGCTTGCCGGTGGACAGATCCATGATCGTGTCGCCGCCCCAGCGCGCCGCCCAGACCATCTTCTCGACCTCCTCGGCGATCGAGGACGTCACCGCCGAGGTGCCCATATTGGCGTTGATCTTCACCCGGAAATTGCGGCCGATGATCATCGGCTCGGATTCCGGGTGATTGACGTTGTTGGGGATGATCGCGCGCCCGGCCGCGATCTCGTCGCGCACGAACTCGGGCGTCACGCGCTCGGGAATGTTAGCGCCGTAACCCTCACCGGGATGCCGGCGCAGCAGGCGCGAATCGCGGATTTCGTCGATCCGCGCGTTCTCGCGAATGGCGACGAACTCCATCTCCGGGGTGACGATACCCTCGCGGGCATAGTGCATCTGGCTGAGGTTGGCCCCGACCTTGGCACGCAGCGGCTTGGGCGGCTCGGGAAAACGCAGATGCGTCAGCGCGTTGTCGGCATGGCGCTCGCGCCCGAACTCGGACGAGAAATCGGCCAGGCGCTCGGTATCGCCGCGCTCGGCGATCCACGCCGCCCGCAGCGCCGGCAGGCCGGCCCGCAGGTCGATGGCCGCGGCCGGATCGGTGTACGGCCCGGAACAGTCGTAGATCGTGATCGGCGGGTTCTTCTCGACGCCGAAGGTCGCCGGCGTGTTGGCCTGGGCGACCTCACGCATCGGCACGCGGATATCGTCGCGCGATCCCCGCACGTGAATCTTGGAGGAATTGGGAAACGGCTCGCGCATCTCGTCGGCCAGACGCGCGGACACCGCAAGGTCCTTGGGCACGGCGCTCATAGCAGCCCTCGCATGCAGGGAAGATAGTCCAGCAATCTAACAACGCCCGGCTTGCAACACAAAGCGGCCATGCGCGATGAGCCACCCCGCCGAACGTCCTGCTAGGCGTCGGTAATCAGGCTTTCGCTGTCAACGACCACCGCACCCGCGGCGCGCATGGCCTCGATCGCGGCCTCGGTATCGCCGGCCTGCATATCGACGCCGCGGGTGCCGTCACGCACGAGCGTCACGCCGAAGCCTTCGGCCAGCGCGTCCATGACGGTGAACTTCACGCAGACGTCCGCGGCCAGCCCGACCACCACCACGTGCTCGACGCCGCGAGCGCGCAGATGCCCGGTCAGACCGGTGGCCTGGCGGTGGCCGTTGTCGTGGAAGGCGGAATAGCTGTCGATGCGACGGTCGGTACCTTTCCGGACGACATGATCGATGCCGGCCACGTCGAGCGCCGAGGCGAAGCTCGCCCCGGGCGAACCCTGCACGCAGTGCACCGGCCACAGGATCTGCTCCAGGCCGTCGAGCTCGGTGACCTGAAAGGGATCGAAGCCGGCGTGCTCAGCGGCGAAGGACAGATGATGCGGCGGATGCCAGTCCTGGCTGGCGACCACGTGCTCGAAACGCGGCATCAGCCGATTGGCCACCGGCACCACGGCGTCGCCGTCGGCGACGGCCAGCGCGCCGCCGGGCAGGAAATCGTTCTGGATGTCGACCAGCAGCAGTGCCTTCATGTCAGACCTCCCGGGCTTCGGACTCGGGTGTTGCGGCCGCGCCGCGCTCGATGCGTTCGCGCAGCCAGGCGTGCAACGCCGTCGTGGATTCGTCGAGATAACGATCGACCAGCACCGGATAATCCGGCCGCGCGCGGAAGGCGGCGAACTCGCCACGCGCGTGCTCCCGCACCGCGGCCAGCGCCGGGGCCTCGGCCACGCGCGCACCGCCCTCGAGCGCCGGCTGCAGCAGATCGCGATGCGGCGCATCGGGATCGAAGGCGCGGCCACCGCCCGCCGTGTCCCCGGCCCAGGCCGTCTCCGGCGCGGCTTCGTCGAACAGCAGATCGGCGACCGGCGCGCCCTCTTCGTCGAGAAAACGGCGCACCTGATGCACGCCGGGCCGGGTGAGCTTGCCCGGCGTATCCGACAGCTTCATGCGATAGGACCAGCGGCCGTCGTCGTTGCGGATCGCAGCGAGCTTGTAGACCCCGTCCAGCGCGGCGTCCGGCTGGGCCGTGGTCAGCTGTGTGCCGACCCCCCAGAGCACGATCGGCGCGCCGCGTTCGCGCAGATCGGCGATCACCCGCTCGTCGAGACTGGAACTGGCCGCGATGCGGGTCGATTCGAAACCCGCCGCATCGAGCATCCGCCGCGCCGTGCGCGAGAGTTCGGCGAGATCGCCCGAGTCGAGCCGGATGCCGGCCATCTCATGGCCCGCGGCGCGCAGCCGGCGGCCCGCGCGGATGGCGTTTTCCACCCCCTGCACGGTGTCATAGGTGTCGACCAGGAAGATGCAGTTGTCGGGCAACGCGTCGGCGTAGGCGTCGAAGGCGTCGATTTCGTCGTCGAAGGCCATGACCCAGCCGTGGGCGTGGGTCCCCGACACCGGAATGCCGAACAGCTGCCCGGCGAGCACGTTCGAGGTGCCCGCACAGCCGCCGATGTAGGCCGCGCGCGAGGCCGAGACGCCGCCGTCGATGCCCTGGGCCTTACGGAGCCCGAAATCCAGCACCGGGTCATCGCCGGCGGCGTGGGCGATACGCGCGGCCTTGGTGGCGACCAGGGTCGGAAAGTTCATCAGGTTCAGCAGCACGGTCTCGAGCAGCTGCGCCTGCAGGATCGGCCCGCGCACGCGCAGCATCGGCTGGTGCGCGAACACCGCGGTGCCTTCCGGTACGGCATCGATGTCGACGGTGAAGCGCAGGTCGGCCAGATAGTCGAGAAAACCGCGGGCGAACAGCGGATTGCCGGCCGTGTCCTCGAGCGTGGCGAGATAGTCGATGTCGGCGGCCTCGAAGCGCATGCGCTCGACGTAGTCGAGCACCGTCTCCACGCCGCAGGCGATGGCGAAGCCGTTGTCGAACGGCGCGTCGCGAAAGAACAGGTGGAAGACCGCCTCGCGCTCGTGGCCGCCGTTGTGCCAGTGTGCATAGGCCATCGTCAGTTGATAGAGATCGGTCAGCAGCGCCGGTGCGCGGCCATAGAGTTGCCCCAGGAAGGCCATAGGCTGATCGTGCACGAATGGTCCGACGACAGTGCGAGCGTTGGTGCGCGCTTTCAACTCGTGGCCGACGGGCATAGGCTCGCCGGATCGCAGGTCGCGCTTTTTCGCCCACAGCGCCGGCCGCGGCCACAATCATCGGACGTGTCGATGGCAGAACAACCCGAGCGGCCCGACCCCGCGCGCGACAGACGGCGCGCGTCGAAGCCCCGCAAACCGCCGACCTGGCGCCAGCGGATGGTCATGCGCGTGGCCGCCTGGGCCTGCATCGTCCTGGTGTGGGTGTACCGGCTGACCTGCCGTATCGAGGTCGTCCACGGCGCCGAACACGTTCGGGCTACGCTCGACGGCGGTCGTCCGGTGGTGCCCTGCGGCTGGCACCAGCGCATCGTGCCCAGCGGGCTGTTCCTGCGCACGCTGATTCCGCGCGGTCTGCGGCTGGGTTTCCTCATCAGCCCGTCGCGCGAGGGCGAATTCCTGTCGCGGGTGGCGCTGGCCCACGGCGCGACCACCATCCGCGGCTCGTCGAGCCGTACCGGCCAGGCCGCGATGCAGGCCCTGGTGCAGGCCGTCGGCGAGGGCATTTCCCCGACCATGTACGGCGACGGCCCGCGGGGGCCGGCTGGCGTGTTCAAGGTCGGGGCGGCCATACTGGCGAGTCGTTCGGGCGCGCCGCTGTTTCTGGTCGGCTGCGCCGCCGATCGCTACTGGCAGTTGAAGTCCTGGGACAGCGGCCATATCCCCAAGCCGTTCGCGCGACTCACCGTCGCCGTGGGCGAACCCTGGTCGATCGGCGCGCTGACGGACGACGCGCACGCCGATCGCATCGCCCGGGAGATCGGCGAACGCCTGGACACACTCAACGAACTCGCCGAGGCGGCCCAGACAGGACACGGTTGACGCAGGTGACAGACGACGATTCGGCAACGCCCCTCACGGGCTGGACACGCCTCTGGATGCCGCTGGCCGTGCCGCTACTGCGGCTGGCCGCGCGCCTGCTGCGGGCGAGCTGGCGCATCGAGCACGTGGCCGGCGAGACCCACCTGTCGGCGCTGCTCGACGAACAGCGGGCGTTTTTGCCCTGCTGCTGGCACCAGCGGCTGACCGGCTGCGTGAGCTATCTGCTGGAAGCCCGGGCCCGCGGCCTGCGCCCCGGCTTTCTCGTCTCGCCCTCGCGCGACGGCGAGCTCACCGCCCGTCTGGTCGCCGGCCTGGGGGCGACGGTGATGCGCGGATCAGCGACCCGCACCGGCGCGCGGGCGCTGCGGGCGCTCTACGCCACCCTGCGCGAGGGTATTTCGCCGATCATCCACCCGGACGGCCCGCACGGACCGGCGAACCGGGTGAAAAGCGGCACCGTGATGCTCGCGCAGATGACACGGGCCCCGCTGCTGCCGCTGGCCTTCTCCGCCGATCGCTACTGGCAGCTGAAGTCCTGGGACCGGGTCATCATCCCCAAGCCGTTCGCGCGGGTGACGCTCGTCATCGGCGCGCCGCAGTCGATCGCCCGCGGCGAGGATCTGGACAGCCGCGCGGCCGCACTCGGCGACCAACTGGACACGCTCAGCGCCGAAGCCGACCGCATGGCCGGCGCGAACCCGATACCGGGCCGGCGCGGCCGAAAGCGCGACGAGGGCTAGGGTCTGCTGACGTTTCGTACGGGCGCCGCGTTGGCGTCCGCAGATCGTGTCCGGCAAGAGCGTGAGCCGCCGGCTCTGGGCGGGCCACGACCCAGACTTGCAAGGCTGCCGGGCGGCCCTAGTCGATCTTTCATGGGCGGCCCAACCCTTCGAGACAAGCGCCCGGTAAATCAATGACACGACGGCAATCCAGCGTTGCAGCACGCTGGTGCAGAATGACTGCATGGCGCGCACCACGCCTCGTCTTGCCGCCCATGGTCAATTTTTCGGAAAGCGCTTGGCGCGGACGCGTACGAAACGCCAACAGCCCTAAGAAGCGCGTTTCGGCGCCGCTCAGGCCACGCGCTCGCGCTCCAGAAACGCGGCCAGATCGTTGATCGTCGGATAGTCGAACAGATCGGTCATCTCCAGCCGGTCCGGCCAGCGGGCCTCGATGCCCTCGTGGATCTGGGCCAGCTCCAGCGACGACAGGCCGATCTCGAACAGATCATCGTCGTAGCCGATACGCTTGTTCGGCGCCACCTCGTCGCAGATCGCCTTGAGATCCGCGGCGACGTCGCCTCCATCGCCGATTTCGTCGTCATCGGCCGCCGCGGGCTGCATCAGCACATCCAATTCCGCGGCCACGTCCGAGAACGCGCCGTCGGCATAATTGCGGGCGAGCAGCGATCGCTGCAGCTTGCCGCTGGTGGTCTTGGGCATGTGCGCGACCGGCAGCACGCGGGCGACCGCCAGCCCGGTGTGGTGGTTGATCACGGTCGCGATCTCGCGCGCCATCGGCACGAAATCCGCGAGATGGCCGCGAAAGACCACGAACAGCACCAGTTCGTCGGCATCGCCGCCGGGCGGGCGCACGCCGGCCGCGGCGATCTTGTTGAGTTCCACGCCCGCCGCGGCCTGGGCGACGTTCTCGAGATCCTGCGGATAGTGGTTCTGGCCGTTGACGAAGATGATCTCCTTCGCCCGGCCGGTGATCAGCAGATTCCCGTCGTGGGTGAAGCCGAGATCGCCGGTGTCGAGCCAGCCGTCGCCCATCAGCGCGGCCTCGTTGGCCGCGGCGTTGCGATGGTACCCGGCGGTGACGTTGTCGCCGCGGATCCACACCCGGCCGACGACATCGTCGGCCAGGGCCTGGCCCTCGGCATCGGCGATGCGCAGCTGCGTGCCCGCCACCGGGCGGCCGAGATCGACCAGCTCGATGGCCTGGTCGGAATCGTCGAAACGCACGGCGTCGCCCACGCCGAGCTCGCCGCGCGCCACGCGGCGCGTGCGCATCCCGCCCCCGGCCGGCGGGAAGGTCGCCGCCAGGCTGGCCTCGGCCAGACCATAGACCGGGAACATGGTGCCGGCCGCCAGCCCCGTCGGCGCCAGCGTGTCGAGAAACTCGCGCACCAGCGGCGCGGCGATCGGCTCGGCGCCGTTGTAGATCAGGCGCACCGCCGAGAGATCGACGTCGGGCCGGCCCCGCGCGGCGATCGCCCGCAGCGTGTGGCGATAACCGAAGTTCGGGGAACACAACAGCGTGGCTCGTTTCTCCGCGGCCTTCTCCAGCCACAGCAGCGGCCGGCGGGCGAACAGGTCCGTGGCCACCAGATGATGATCGAAGCCGTTGCAGACCAGCGTGAGGTGAAAGCCGATCAGGCCCATGTCGTGGGTCAGCGGCATCCAGGACACGGCCACCTCGCGCGCGCCGAAGCGCGAGCCCTCGCTGATGGCGCGGATGTTGGCGAGCACATTGGCATGGCTGAGCACCACCCCCTTGGGATCGCCGGTGGAGCCGGAGGAGAACTGGATGAAGGCGGTGTCGTCGGGCCCCGGCGTGGCCCGCACCGCCTCGCGTTCCACCGCGGAGGGCTCGTCGGACACCGCGTTGTCGGCCAGGCGCGCGCCCGCATCGGCCGCCCCACGCGCCTCGAAGTAGGCGCGCAGACGCGCCATGTGGCGAGCGCCGGCGACCACCCGCGGCTCGTCCAGATGGGCCCAGACCCGGGCCAGTTTCTCCAAGTGCGCCTCCGAGGCGCCGGCCGCGATGGGCACCGGCACCAGCCCGCCGTAGATGGCGGCCCAGAAGAACTGGAGGAAATGAAGATTGTCGTCGACGAACAGCACGAGCGGATCCCCGGGCTGCGCGCCGCGCGCCTGGAGCACGGCCAGCAGCCGCAACGCGGCCCGCGACAACAGGCCGTAGCTGACACGGCGCTCGTCGTTGGCGCCGTCGATGAAACCGATTTCTCCGGGGCCGTCGATCTGCGCGTCCAGCGCCTCGGCCAGGGTATGGAATGAAGGCATAGAAAGATCGTGAACTGCTTATCTCTGGGTCAATTGTAAATAAATTCCGGCCGCGGGCCGCAGGTTGATGCGCGATTCCATCGCCGGGGGCGCCTCGCCGGCGTAGCGCGGCGTGAAGCGCCGCAGCATGACCGCCAGATGCATCCCCATCTCCGTGCGCGCCATGTGCTCGCCCACGCAGTGGCGCGGCCCGGCGGCAAAGGGCACGAACGCAAACCGGTGGCCCGGCTCGTCGTCGCGCGCGAAGCGCGCCGGATCGAAGCGCTGGGGGTCGCGCCAATGGGCATCGTGCCGATGGAGCACATAGGGGCTGATGAACACCTGCGACCCGGCCGGCAACCGATGCGCGCCGAGATCCGTGTCCACGCGGGCGCGACGCGACAGCAGCCAGCCGGGCGGATACAGCCGCAGCGTTTCGTCGATGACGCGACCGATGAAGGGCAGATCGGCACCGGGCCCACGAGTCCCCAACGCCGCCTCATCGACGGCATCCGCCTCGGCCCGGGCCCGCGCGCAGACGTCCTCGTGGGTGGCGATGAGATACCACGCCCAGGCGAGTACGCTCGCGGTGGTCTCGTGGCCGGCGACGATCAGTGTCATGACCTCGTCGATGAGCGCCCGGGTGCTCATCGACGCGCCCGTCCGGCTGCGCGCGGCCAGCATGTGGCCGAGAAAATCGAACGCCGGCCGCGGTGCGGCCCGGCGCCGCTCGACGACGGCCGCGACCACCCCGGCCAGGCGATGGAACCGCGCCGCGAAGCGCAGATCGCGTTCGGGCGTCTCGGTCAGCAGGGCGAAGGGATTACCGTGGGCGGCCACGAGCGCCTCGTAATCGCGCCCGAAGATCGACTTGAGCACGATCACCAGCGTCAGCTCGCTGATATGCGCGGCCACGTCCACGGCCGCGCCGCCTGTGGCTGCAGCGGCCCAGCGCTCGGCGAGCGCACGGTTCTCGGCCAGCATCATGGCGTTGAAATCGGCCAGAGCCCGGGGCCGGAACGCCGGCTGCATCAGACGCCGCTGGCGGGCCCAGAAGGCGCCTTCGCTGACCATGATGCCCTCGCCCAGCAGCAGCCGTACGCGATCCAGGCCCCGGCCCTTCTCGTAGTCCGCACCGCGCTTCACGAGCACCTGCCGGACCAGGCGCGGATCGTGTACGACCCAGTGGTCCGGCCCGCCGCGCGTGTCGGGCACGCGATACACCGCCCCGTACTCGCCATGCCAGCGACACAGCATGCGCCGGGTCTCGGCGTCCGGCGCGATCGGGAACGCGGTCCTCGGCCCGGCGAGACCGACCGACGCCGACGTTTCGGATAGGCTGCTCGCCATGTGGCACGACCCCGCGCCGATCGGGCGGGACCGGCCCACCGGCCTGCCACCGACGTTCGGCATATCAAGATTCCAATATGCGTGTACTATACACTATACTAGATGCATGCAGCAGCGATCGAGTGGATGGATTTGGCACCCGCGCCGACCTCCCGCCGGCATACCGTGGGCGCCTCGATCGCATGCGCAGCATCGAGGCCCGCCGGCGCACGCTCGCCGGCCTCTGGCTGCTGGATCACGGGCTGCGCGCCCGCGGCTTTGACGACGGCGCGCTCGCGCGGCTCGGCTTCAGCGCGGACGGCCGGCCGGAGATCGACGGCGGGCCGCCGTTCAACATCTCCCACAGCGAGGCATTGGTCGCCTGCGCCATCGCCCCGGAAGGCGCCGCGATCGGGCTGGACGTCGAAGCGCGACGACCGCGCTCGCCGACACGCCTGGCCCGGCTGCTGAGCGGTGACGAACGAACGGTCGCGCTGGCCGAACCGCCGCGGTTCTTCGACTACTGGTGCGCCCGCGAGGCCACCGTCAAGGCCAGCGGCCGGGTCGGGCTGGCGCGCATCAAGGCGCTGACGCTCCACGCCGATCACGCCCGGCTGGACGGCCGCGACTGGCCGCTGCGGCGACTGGAACTGGCGGCCGGCTATGCCGCCTGCCTGGCCAGCGACCGGCCCATCGGCGACATCGATCTGGTCGCTCTCTGACAGGCGGAAGACCCGGGCGGCGGCCCATCACGCGTCTCGGCGCGCGGTCGGTCGAGACGACCATAAAAGGCCGGATCACCGACCGGCCCATGTTTCGTCGCGAACCGGACATCCAAGGCCCGGGCACGTCCGCGCACGGCGGCTCGATCGTTGGGCCGGCGCGCCGGATCACGCCGCGCTGACCGGCCCGCGGCTAACCGGCCTGCAGCCGATCACGCATGAGGAAATACAGGCCCGCGTAGATCTTGGGGTCGACCCGTATGCCCTCGGCCTCGCGCGCGGCGAGCCAGGCCTCGATCTGCGCCAGCGGCACCTCGTGCGGCGTGATCTGCTCGCTGTCGTCGCCGCCCCCGGCGTCGATGCGGGTCAGGTCGTGCGCGCGGTAGAAGGCCATGGTCTCGTTGGCCAGACCGGCGCTCGGCGGGCCGGCGCAGAGGAAGGTCAGCCGGCCCGGACGATGGCCCGTCTCCTCTTCCAGCTCGCGCGCGGCGGCAATTTCGAGGGCCTCGTCCTCTTCCCCGACGATGTCGCCGACCAGCCCCGCCGGCAGCTCCAGCACCGGCCCACCGATCGGCACCCGCGGCTGCTCGACCAGCAACAGGGCGTCGTCATCGGTGACCGCGACGATGATCACCGCCGCCCGCGCGTTGGCGCGCTCGACATATTCCCAGTTGTCGCGGCGTTTCAGGCGCAGGAACTCGCCGTCGTGAAGGATGGCTTCGGCGGGCATGATCCGGCTCGCATGGCTGACTGACCGCGCGATTCTAGCGGCTCCCGTGCGCGCCTGCCGAGCCTGGCCTCAGGCCGCGCGCAGCGTCCGCACCGGCCCTTCGGCGACGAGATCGTCCCAGTGGACGATCTCGAAGCGGCCGTCGTCGTGCTCGACGAGCGCGCTGCAGGACTCCACCCAGTCGCCGGCGTTGCAGTAGGTCACACCCTCGATGGTCTTGATCTCGGGGTGATGGATGTGGCCGCAGACGATGCCGTCGAAACCGCGACGCCGGCACTCGTGGGCGACCGCCTTCTCGAACTCGCCGATGAAGTTCACCGCCGACTTGACCTTGTGCTTGGCGTAGGCCGACAGCGACCAGTACGGATAACCCAGCCGGGCGCGCACGCTGTTGAAGTGGCGATTGACCCGCAGCAGCGTGACGTAGGCCACGTCGCCGATGCGCGCGACCCAGCGGTGATAGCGCGTGACCACGTCGAACAGATCGCCGTGGATCACGAAGAAGCGGCGCTCGTCCGCGGTGACGTGCACCACGTCGTTGACCACGTGGATGTTGCCCATGCGCAGTTCGTAGTCCACGAACTTGCGCAGGAAGTCGTCGTGGTTGCCGGTCACGTAGTAGACCTGGGTGCCGCGCTTGGACAGGGTCAGAATCCGCCGGATCACGTTCGTGTGCGCCTGCGGCCAGAAGAAGGTCGACTTGAGTCGCCAGCCGTCGACGATGTCGCCGACCAGGTACAGTCGATCGCAGCGGCAGTGCTTGAGAAAGGCCGCCAGCTTCTCCGCCTGGCTGCCGGCGGTGCCCAGATGGGCATCGGAGACGAACACGCTGCGATAGCGCCGGGTGGCGTTCGGCTGGTCCGGATTCGCGGTCATGGCGTGGCCCTGGCTCGCATGGTGAGATCAGCATGACCGGGCCAGATCACGGCCGCGTGACACTGCGATGACGAAACGATGACGGCCGTGAAGCCGGCGCGCCGGCAGGGCTTTTTGCTAAGCTTGCCGCGCCTGGACGGCCTGCGGGGGCGGGCCGTCGTCACCAGCCTCGGCCAGGCCTCAACCGGACAGGGAGCATGAGCCGGACAGCGCATCGCATTCTCATCGTCGGCGGCGGCGGGCGCGAGCACGCCCTCGCCTGGAAGATCGCGCAATCACCGCGCGTGGACCGCGTCTGTGTCGCGCCGGGCAACGCCGGTACTGCAGGTATGGCCGGGGTGAGCAACATCGCCATCGATGCGGCCGACGTGTCGGGCCTGCGCGATTTCGCCCGCGACAACGACATCTCGCTGACGATCGTCGGTCCGGAGGCGTCACTGGCCGCCGGCATCGTGGATGCGTTCGAGGCCGCGGGTCTGGCCTGCTTCGGACCGCACCGCGGCGCCGCGCAGCTCGAGGCCAGCAAGGCCTTCTCCAAGGATTTTCTCGCCCGCCATGCGATCCCGACCGCGGACTACGCCGTGTTCACGGACTACGCCGCGGCCGAACGCCACATCCGCGCGGCGGGCGCGCCGATCGTGATCAAGGCCGACGGCCTGGCCGCCGGCAAGGGCGTGCATCTGGCCACGACCGTGGACGAGGCACTGACCGCCGCCCGCGCGATGCTCGAGGACAGCACCCTGGGCGAATCCGGCGCCCGCATCGTCGCCGAGAGCTTTCTCGTCGGCGAGGAGGCCAGCTTCATCGCGCTGGTCGACGGCGAACACATCCTGCCGCTGGCCAGCTCCCAGGACCACAAGACGGCCTTCGACGGCGACACCGGCCCCAACACCGGCGGCATGGGCGCCTACTCCCCGGCCCCGGTGATGACCCCGGCCATCACCGAGCGCGTCATGGCCGAGGTCATCCGGCCGACGGTCGCCGGCATGGCCGCCAACGGCCATGCCTTCAAGGGCTTCCTCTACGCCGGCCTGATGATCGACGACCGGGGCGATCCTCGCGTGCTCGAGTTCAACGTGCGCCTGGGCGATCCCGAGACCCAGCCCATTTTCATGCGCCTGGACAGCGATCTCGTCGACCTCGTCGAGGCGGCGCTGGCCGGGCGCCTCGACCAGGTCGAGGCACGCTGGCGCGACGACGCCGCGGTGGGCGTCGTGATGGCCGCGGGCGGCTACCCGGGCCCGTATGACAAGGACGACGTGATCGAGGGCCTGGCCGAGGCCGAGGCGACCGGTGCCCAGGTCTTCCACGCGGGCACGCGGCTCGACGACGACGGCCGTGTGCGCACCGCCGGCGGGCGCGTGCTCTGCGTGTGCGCGCTGGGCGCCGACGTTGCCACGGCCCAGGCGCGCGCCTATGCTGGCGTGAAAAAAATAAGCTGGCGCGGCGCGATCTATCGCCGCGACATCGGCCATCGGGCGATCGACCGCGACCGCTGACCCCGAACCGGGCCGCAGACTCCGCCCACCCCCACTCGACCACGCCACCGACTCCAGGATGATACGCATGCGACCGCCCCGTCTCCGTTTTCTCGTTTCCGGCCTGTTCGTTCTCGCGCTGATGCCGGGCCTGCTGATACCCGCCTCGGCGGACAGCGACAAGACGATCTACGGCTGGGTCGAGAACGCCCGCATCGAGCCATGGGGCGTGGAGGCGAAGGCCAAGCTCGACACCGGCGCACTGACCTCGTCGCTGCACGCCACCGATATCGAGCGTTTCAAGCGCGACGGCGAGACTTGGGTGCGTTTCACCACGCGGATCGAGGACCAGCGTGACGAGGACATGGCCGAGCGCGAGTTCGAACGCCCGCTGTTCCGCCGTCTCCGGGTCACCGGGGCCGGCGGCAGCGATGAGCGCCCGGTGGTACTGCTGCGGATCTGCATGAACGACACGATCTACGAGGAACAGTTCTCGCTGCGCGATCGCGGCGATATGAACTATCCGATGCTGCTGGGTCGGCGCACCATCGAACACCTGGGCCTGATCGACGTCAGCGAGACCTTTCTGAACGAGCCGAGCTGCGACGACGACTCCGAATTCGTCGCGCAGGACGAAGACGACGACGCCTAGACAGCCGCGGCGCCCGGCGTGAAGAATCTGCATGTCAAGCTGCTCGCGCTCGCCCTCGTCGCCTGCGGGCTGGGCCTGTGCTACTACAAGGTCCATCGGCTCGGCGTGCCGCTCGCGCCCGACAGCCAGGCCCAGGTGTGGACGGTCGAAGCGACGCTGCGTTTCGACGGCGGCGGAGGCGCCGCCAAGATCGGCCTCGACATCCCCAACGAGCCGCCGGGCTTTTCCATTCTCGACGAGAACTTCGTCTCCTCGGGCTTCGGCCTGTCGACGGAGGCGGACGGCGCCAATCGCAGCGCCCAGTGGGCGGCACGCAGCCTGAGCGGCGAACAGACGCTGTATTACCGCCTCGTGCTGACCGAGGACCCCGAGGCGCATCGCGAACGCACGACGCCGGTACCGCGTTACCCCGAGGTGCCGCAGTACACCGACCCGGAGCGCGCCGCCGTGTTCGCCCTGCTCGACAACGTGCGCTCGCGTTCGGCCGACACGCCCTCGTTCGCGCAGGAGTTGCTCAGGCGCTTCAACGACCCGACGCCGGATACCGAGGTGGACGTCCTTCGCAACGAGTCGACCGACGACACGGCCCAGGTCCGCCAGCTGCAGTACATTCTGGCCGGCGCCCGCATCCCGACGCGCATCGCGCACGTGCTGCGGCTGAGCGAGCGCATGCGCCAAGGCGCCCTCGAGCCCTGGCTCGAGGTCTACAACGGCGAGCGCTGGCTGGCGTTCAATCCGCGTGACGGCCACGCCGGCTTCCCCGACGACGCGTTGGTCTGGCACGTGGGGGATGCGCCGCTGACGCGGCTGGAGGGGGCGAACGACGCGCGCGTCGAGTTCTCGGCCACCCGCTCTTCCCGCGACGTCATGGGGCTGGCCCAGCAGCGCGCCCGCCTGATCGATTCCGACGTTCTCGAATACTCGCTGCTCGCCCTGCCGATCGCCACCCAGAACGTCTACAAGGTACTGCTCACGGTGCCGCTCGGCGCGCTGGTGGTGGTGATCCTGCGCAACTTCATCGGTCTGCGGACGTTCGGCACCTTCATGCCGGTGCTGATCGCGCTGGCCTTCCGCGAGACCGAACTGATCTGGGGCAGCATCCTGTTCACGATCATCGTCACGCTGGGGCTGCTCGTGCGTTTCTATCTGGAGCGACTCAAGCTGCTGCTGGTCCCGCGGCTGGCCTCGATGCTCACGATCGTCATCCTGATCATGGCCGGTGTCTCCGTGCTCGCCCATCGGCTGGGCATGGAGCACGGACTGTCGATCGCGCTGTTTCCGATGGTGATCCTGGCGATGACGATCGAGCGGATGTCGATCATGTGGGACGAAAGCGGCCCCCGGGACGCCATCATGTCGGGGCTGGGCAGCCTCGCGGTCGCGGCCGTGGGCTTCGTGGTGATGACGCATCCGCTGGCCGAGTATCTGACCTTCGTCTTCCCCGAGCTGCTGCTGGTCGTGCTCGCGCTCACGCTGCTGGCCGGCCGCTACACCGGCTATCGCCTGTCCGAGCTGTGGCGTTTCCGGGCGTCGGCGAAGGCGATCGCCCGGCAGCGCTGATGACGACCCTGGGGCGACGCCTGCGTGCGCGGCTGCGCCTGATGCGGCACAGTCCGCCGCTGCGCATGCCGTCGACGCTGCGCGCGCTGGGCATTCTCGGCATGAACGAGCGCAACGGCGACTACATCGGCATCTACAACGACCGCCGCCACTATCCGCTGGTCGACGACAAGCTCAAGACCAAGGAGCTGGCGCTGGCCGCCGGCATCGCCACGCCGGAGCTCTACGGCGTGGTGGAGATCGAGCACCAGGTGCGCGAGCTGGACCGGATCCTCGACGGCCGGCGCGAATTCGTGATCAAGCCGGCCCAGGGCTCGGGCGGCAACGGCATCATGGTGATCGCCGACCGGCGCGGCGTGAACTTCCTGCGCGCCTCCGGCGCGAGCGTGACGCGCAGCGAGCTGGAGCACTTCATCTCCAACGTGCTTTCGGGCATGTACAGCCTGGGCGGGCTGCCGGACAAGGCGATCATCGAATACCGGGTCAAGCCGCATGCGGTGTTCGACGCGGTCAGCTATCAGGGCGTGCCCGACATCCGCACCATCGTCTTCCGCGGCGTACCGGTCGCGAGCATGGTCCGCCTGCCGACGCGTCAGTCCGACGGCAAGGCCAACCTGCATCAGGGCGCGATCGGCGCCGGCATCGATCTGGCCAGCGGCCGGACCGTGGACGGGGTGTGGTTCAACAACGTGCTGGACGCGCATCCCGATTCGGGCAATCGCGTGCGCGGCATCCAGGTGCCGGACTGGGACGAACTGCTCACGCTCTCCGCCCGCTCCTACGACCTGACGCGGCTCGGCTATCTGGGCGTGGACGTGGTGCTGGATCGCGACCACGGCCCGCTGGTGCTCGAGTACAACGCGCGCCCGGGGCTCAACATTCAGCTCGCCAACCAGATGGGTCTGCTCTCGCGGCTGAAACAGATCCGGGCACTGACCCATGTGCCGGACGACGCCGCCGCGCGCGTCGCCCTCGGCCAGCAGCTGTTCGGCGGCTGAGCGTCGCGGCTAGCGGTTGCGGGCGTGGATGAACGTCCAGTAGCCGAAGGCGTTGACCGGACGCGTCTCGACCACGTCGAGATCCGCCATCGCGAGAAAATCCGCCATCGGAAAGGACGGACGGAAGCCGACCAGCTTCGAAAGCGGCGACGCCAGCCGCTCGAGCGATGCCATCGGGCCCTTGCCCTGGCTGAAATGGTTGACGATGAACAGTTCACCGCCGGGCTTGCAGACGCGCTTCATCTCGTCGATGACCTTCTTCGGGTCGGGCGCGACCGACACGACATACATCGCCACGACCTTGTCGAAGCTGTCGTCCGGGTAGTCGACCGACTGCCCGTCCATGACCTGCAGGGTCACGCGATCGGCGTTGCCGTTCACGCGGGAGCGGGCGTAGTCGAGCATCTCCGGCGAGACGTCGATGCCGACGACCTCGACGCCCTCGGGATAGTGATCCAGCGACAGGCCCGTGCCCACGCCGACTTCCAGAACGCGGTCGCCGGGCTGGCAGTCCATCGCCCGAACGGAGACCTGGCGGCCCTGTTCGAATACCGGACCGAAGAAACGATCGTACTGACGCGACAGACGGCGATAGGCGGTAACGACGGATTGCTGATCCATGGAATGATTCCCGTGATCCAAAACAACGAGGCCCCGAATTGGCGTGCGCAGAATACGCCCGTCGAGGCGCGGACACAAAAAACGATGCGGCAGCGCCGCACGCCCGGCACACCCTCGCGCGTCGCCCACCCCCGGCGCGACAGGCCGGGCGGCGGGAAACACGGCCCGCCGGCTCCCTCGCAACAGCGACCGTTCAAATCACCCCGGCGCGACGAACCGCGGCGGCTGCGCCCCGGTGCATCCTGACTATGCATTGCAGCGACGAGGGAACCGGATTGACCGCCGGGCTCGAGACCCCCGTACTCGTCGTTCCGCGGTGCCGACGACTACGTGCGGTGACCTCGAGCGGGGTTGCGGTGATCCATCGGCCACGTCATGGGGACACCCGACCGGGCATCAGGTTCCATCGCATCGCATGTCCATCGTATCGAGCGGCAGCCGAGAGGCGATGGCGCCCCGGCCGCCGTCCGCATGCGAGTCAGCCCTGGTCGCGCTTCCAGTTGATCAGACCACCGGCCCTGAGGATGTCGATCTGCCGCGACGACAGGCCGTGATGGCACTCGACCGTATCGCCGCCCTCGGTCTCGACGTTGACCGTGTTGCCGGAGGCCAGCGCCTCGTGCAGCCCCGAGATCCGCAGCTTGCTGCCCTGCTCGAGCCGGTCGTGATCGTCGGCGCTGGCATAGGTCAGCGGCAGGACACCGAAATTGACCAGGTTCTGCCAGTGGATCCGGGCGTAGTCCTTGGCGATCACCACGCGCAGGCCGAGATAGCGCGGCGCGATCGCGGCATGCTCGCGCGAACTGCCCTGGCCGTAGTTGGAGCCGCCGATGATGGCGTGGTCACCGGTATCCCTGGCGCGCGTCGGGTACTGCTCGTCGACCACGTCGTAGACGAAGTTGGCGATCTCGGGGATGTTCGAGCGGAACGGCAGCACCTCGGCGCCGGCCCGCATGATCTCGTCGGTGGAGATGTCGTCGCCGACCTTGAGCAGCACCGGCAGATCGAAGCTGTCCGGAATGCCGTCGAAATCCGGCAGCGAGGCGATGTTGGGCCCCTTGACCAGTTCGACCTTGCGCGCCTCCTCGAGGGGCAGCGGCGATTCGAGCATGCGCTCGTTGATCACCGGATCGTCCGGATTGGACACCCGCGGATAGGCGAAATCGAGGGTACGCGGATCGGTGATCTCGCCCATGAGGGCGCTGGCGGTCGCGGTCTCCGGCGAGCACAGAAACACCGAGTCCTCCTTGGTGCCCGAGCGGCCGGGGAAGTTGCGCGGCGTGGTACGCAGGCTGTTGCGCTTGTGCGCCGGCGCCTGCCCCATGCCGATGCAGCCGTTGCAGCCGGCCTGATGCAGGCGCGCGCCGCCGGCGATCAGCGGCCCGAGCAGATTGTCGCGGGCCAGGGTCTCGAGCATGGCCCGCGACGACGGATTGATGTCGAATGAGACCTTCTGGCTGGCCTGCCGGCCGCGAACCATCTCCGCGGCCATCGCGAAGTCGCGGTAGCCGGGATTGGCCGAGGAGCCGATATAGGCCTGGTAGAGCTCGCCGCCGGCGACTTCCGACACCGGCACCACGTTGCCGGGCGATGTCGGCTTGGCGATCAGCGGCACGAGCGTCGACATGTCGATCTCGTCGTGCTTGTCGTAGCTCGCCCCCGGGTCGGCGACCCATTCCTCGTATTCGTCCCCGCGGCCCTGTGAGGTCAGAAAGCGCTTGATCTCGGCATCCGCCGGAAAGACGGTGGTGGTCGCCCCGAGCTCGGCGCCCATGTTCGCGATCACGTGCCGGTCCATGGCCTCGAGGTTGTCCAGCCCGGGGCCATAGTACTCGATGATGGTGCCCGCACCTCCGGAAACGCCGTGGCGACGCAGCATCTCGAGGATCACGTCCTTGGCCGAGACCCAGTCCGGCAGCTTGCCGGTCAGCTTGACGCCGAAGACTTTCGGCATCTTGGTGTAGAGCGGCTCGCCGGCCATCGCCATCGCCACTTCCAGCCCCCCGGCGCCGATCGCCAGCATGCCCATCGAGCCGCCGGCCGGCGTATGGCTGTCGGAGCCCAGCAGCGTCTTGCCGGGCCGGCCGAAGCGCTCCATGTGCACGGCATGGGAGATGCCGTTGCCCGGGCGCGAGAACCAGGCGCCGAAGCGCTCGCAGGCGGACTGCAGAAACAGGTGGTCGTCGGGGTTCTTGTTGTCCTCTTGAATGAGGTTGTGATCGACGTACTGCGCCGAGATCTCGGTCTTGACCCGATCGAGCTGCATCGCCTCGAGCTCGAGCATGACCAGCGTGCCGGTCGCGTCCTGTGTCAGCGTCTGATCGATGGTCAGCGCGATCTCCTTGCCCGGCGTCATCTCGCCGTCGACGAGATGCGATTCGATCAGTTTCTGTGCAACGTTCTTGGCCATCGGATGCCTCCGAAAAGGTTATGCCGCCACTCTAGACGTCACGCGCCGCGATCACAAAGCGATTCGCCTACGACCTTCCGCGCACGGGCGGACCCGGCGGCCCGGGGGCCCGGGGGCCCGGGGGCCTCGCCATGCGAAGACAAATCCACTAGGGTTGAGAGGCGCGCATACGGGCGCGAGCACGAGGGGAACGACGGCTCGACGCCGCTTCCTGTATATTGCATGCAAATCGACGGCCGTCTCCGGCAACCGGTGCGGGACGGCTGGCGTACAATGGGGAACCCATATGGAAGCCGCCACCGAACAAGCCGTCGTGCTCTGGCCCCTGTTGCTCTTCACGGCCGGCGCCATCGGCCTTATTCTGGCGATGCTGGGTATTTCCGCGGTGCTGGGCGGCCGCCACAGTTCGCGGCTCGGCAATCAGCCCTACGAATCCGGCATCAAACCCACGGGCAGCGCGCGCATGCGCTTCTCGGCGAAGTTCTATCTCGTGGCGATCATCTTCGTGCTGTTCGATCTCGAGGTGGTGTTCATCTTCGCCTGGGCGATCGCGGCGCCCGATCTGGGCTGGCCCGGCTACGGCGCGTTCCTGTTCTTCCTCGGCATCCTCACGCTGGGGCTGATCTACGAATGGCGCATCGGCGCGCTCGACTGGGCGCCACGCGCGCCGCGCCAGTATCGCCTGGCCGCGATCGAGAACAATCGGCGGCGCAACCTCTCGGGGCGCGACACGTGAGTCGCGCCGCCGCGCTCCAATCCGAACATCGACAGGACGGTCTGTAATGGCCTGGTCTCTCAGCAGTACGGACAAGAACCCCAAGCCGGGCTCCGCCGGACAGGATGGCGGCACCCTCGAGGACGCGCTGGCCCGCAACGTGGTCACCGCGAAGCTCGACGACATGATCGCCTGGGGCCGCAAGAATTCGATGTGGCCGTTCAACTTCGGCCTGTCCTGTTGCTACGTGGAGATGGCCACGGCGCTGACCGCGCCACACGACATGGCGCGCTTCGGCTCGGAAGTCATCCGCGCCACGCCTCGCCAGTCGGACGTGATGGTCATCGCCGGCACCTGCTTTCTGAAGATGGCGCCGGTCATCCAGCGTCTCTACGACCAGATGATGGAGCCGCGCTGGGTGATCTCCATGGGCTCCTGCGCCAACTCCGGCGGCATGTACGACATCTACTCCGTGGTCCAGGGCGTGGACAAGTTCCTGCCCGTCGACGTGTATGTGTCGGGCTGCCCGCCGCGGCCGGAGGCCTTCCTCGAGGGTCTGTTGCTGCTGCAGGAGTCGATCTCGTCCGAGAAGCGGCCGCTGTCGTGGATGATCGGGCCGCAGGGCGTGACCCGGGCACCGAAGATCTCCATGCGCGATCGCAAGCGCACCGAACGCGGCCAGGCCGACGTGCTGCGCACGCCGGACGAGGTCTGACGGGGTCTGTATGCTCGATACCGTCGACATTCAGCGTCAGCTCGTCGATCGCTTCGGCGAATCCACGCTGCATCCGCAGATCACCGCGGACGGCATGCCGACCTTCTGGGTCGGACGTGACCGGATCCGCGATGTCCTGACCTTCCTCAAGCAGGGCGCCACCCCGCGCTATCGCATGCTCTTCGATCTGACCGCGATCGACGAGCGCGTGCGCGAACACCGCCCCAACCAGCCGGCCGCCGACTTCACCGTCGTCTATCATCTGCTCAGCCTGTCGCCCGTGGCCGAGATCCGCCTCAAGGTCGCGCTGTCGAACCAGGACCTGAACACGCCGACCGTTACCGCGATCTGGCCGAACGCCAACTGGTACGAGCGCGAAGTCTGGGACATGTTCGGGATCACCTTCGACGGGCACCCGAACCTGCGCCGCATCCTCATGCCGCCGACCTGGCAGGGGCATCCGCTGCGCAAGGATCACGCCGCACGCGCGACCGAGTTCGAACCGCTGCATCTCGACCCCAGGCGCCAGGACGAGGAAGAGGACGCGCTGCAGTTCAAGCCCGAGGACTGGGGCATGAAGCGCGAATCCGAGGACGCGGAGTTCATGTTCCTCAACATGGGCCCGAACCATCCCTCGGTGCACGGCGTGTTCCGTATCGTGCT
This sequence comes from Salinisphaera orenii subsp. halophila YIM 95161, assembly GCF_003732545.1. Lineage (GTDB taxonomy): Bacteria > Pseudomonadota > Gammaproteobacteria > Nevskiales > Salinisphaeraceae > Salinisphaera > Salinisphaera orenii_A. The sequence goes on from NZ_AYKF01000001.1 coordinate 246,539, forward strand.
CCAGCTCGACGGCGAGGAGATCATCGGCTCGGTGCCGGACATCGGCTATCACCACCGCGGCGCCGAGAAGATGGCCGAGCGCCAGTCCTGGCACACCTACATCCCCTACACGGATCGGGTGGACTATCTCGGCGGCGTGATGAACGAGCTGCCGTACGTCATGAACCTAGAAAAGGTGCTGGGCATCGAGGTGCCCGAGCGCGTGAAGGTCGCGCGGGTGATGCTCTGCGAGTTCTTCCGCATCACCAGTCACCTGATGTTCTTCGGCACCTACGTCCAGGACATCGGCGCCATGAGCCCGATCTTCTGGATGTTCTCCGACCGCCAGAAGGCCTACGACGTGATCGAGGCGATCTGCGGCTTTCGCATGCATCCGGCGTTCTTCCGCATCGGCGGCCTGGCCATGGACCTGCCCAACGGCTGGGATCGCAAGGTCAAGGAGTTCCTGGACTGGTTCCCGACGCGCCTGACCGAGTACAAGAAGGCGATGGCGCGCAACAGCGTGCTCATCGAGCGCTCCAGGCACATCGGCGCCTACTCGCAGGACGAGGCGATCGACTGGGGCATCACCGGCCCCGGGCTGCGCGCCACCGGCGTGGACTTCGACCTGCGCAAGGCCCGCCCCTACTCCGGCTACGAGAACTTCGACTTCGAGGTGCCGACCGGCACCAACGGCGACTGTCAGGATCGGCTCGACGTGCGCATCGAGGAGATGTTCCAGAGCTGTCGCATCATCGAGCAGTGCATGAAGAACATGCCCGCCGGCGACTACAAGGCGGACCATCCGCTGACCACGCCGCCGGTCAAGGAACGCACGATGCAGGACATCGAGACGCTCATCGCGCATTTCCTGACCGTGAGCTGGGGCCCGGTCGTCCCGGCGATGGAGTCGGCGACCATGGTCGAGGGCACCAAGGGCCTGAACGGCTACTACAGCATCTCCGACAAGCACACCGTGAGCTACCGCACCCGTATCCGCACGCCGAGCTTCGCCCACCTGCAGCAGATCCCGCTGATCTCCCAGGGCGGCCTGGTGGCCGACCTGGTCGCGATCATCGGCTCGATCGACTTCGTGATGGCGGACGTGGACCGATGATCGAACTCAGCCAGACCGAAATCGAGGCCATCCGTCACGAGATGAGCCTCTACGAGGACCCGGGGGCGGCGACCATCGAGGCGCTCAAGATCGTGCAGGAGCGCCGCGGCTGGGTCTCCGACGAGGCGCTGGAGGCCGCGGCGGTCGTGGTCGGCGTCACACCCACGCAGATGGAAGCCGTGGCGACCTTCTACAATCTGATCTTTCGCCAGCCGGTGGGCCGGCACGTGATCATGATCTGCGATTCGATCTCCTGTTATCTCACGGGCTATGAAGAGATTCTGGCGTATCTGAAGAAGACGCTGGGCATCGAGTTCGGCCAGACCACGCCGGACGACCGCTTCACGCTGCTGCCGATCTGCTGTCTGGGCGACTGCGACAACGGCCCGTCGATGCGGGTCGGCGAGGACTATCACGGCCGGCTGACGCCCGAGCGCGTCGACGCAATCCTGGCGGAGTACAAGTGATGGACGAGACCCGGGTGCTCACCCGCAACATCCGCGAGGGCCGCGAGCCGGTCTGGCGCGCCGAATACGAGGCGGCCGGCGGCTGGGAGGCCTTCAAGAAGGCGCTCGCCGAGTTCAAACCGACCGAGGTGGGCGAGCTGGTCAAGGAGGCCGGCCTGCGCGGCCGCGGCGGCGCGGGCTTTCCGACGGGCGTGAAGTGGTCGTTCATGCCCCGCTTCGAGGAACGCCCCGAGGAACGCCCGGCGCATGTGTATCTGGTGATCAACGCCGACGAGATGGAGCCGGGCACCTTCAAGGATCGCCTGCTCATGGAGGGCGATCCGCACCAGCTGATCGAGGCGATGGCGATCTCGAGCTACGCCATCGGCGCGGACATCGCCTATGTGTTTCTGCGCGGCGAGTACGTCGAGTGCCAGCGGCGCCTGCAGAAGGCGATCGACGAGGCCACCGAGGCCGGGTATCTCGGCAACGACATCCTCGGCAGCGGCTACAACCTCAAGATCTATCTGCACATGAGCGCCGGGCGCTATATCTGCGGCGAGGAATCAGCGCTGCTGTCCGCGCTCGAGGGCCGCCGGGCCGTGCCCCGGCACAAGCCGCCCTTCCCGGCCGCCTCCGGCCTGTTCGGCCAGCCCACCACGGTCAACAACGTCGAGACGATCTGCAACGTGCCGCACATCGTCAGCAACGGTGCGGACTGGTACAAACAGCTCGGCGCACACAAGGACGGCGGCACCAAGCTGTTCGGCGCCTCCGGCCACGTCAACCGGCCGGGCCTGGCGGAAATGCCGCTGGGCACCCGGATGGGTGACCTGCTGGAACACTTCGGCGGCATCCGCGAGGGCCGCCGGCTCAAGGCGCTGCTGCCCGGCGGCGGCTCGACCCCGCTGCTCACCGCGGACCATCTCGATACCCCCATGGACTACGAGGGCGTGGGCGCGGCCGGCAGCCGCCTGGGCACCGGCACCATGGTGGTCATGGACGAGACGACCCCGATCGTCGGCGTGCTGAAGAACCTCGAGCATTTCTATGCCCAGGAGTCCTGCGGCTGGTGCACGCCCTGCCGCGACGGGCTGCCGTGGGTCGAGCGCATCCTGACCAACCTCGAGGCCGGCAAGGGCAATCCCGGCGACATCGAGCTGCTGGAGCTGCACACGAAACTGCTCGGCCCCGGCAAGACCTTCTGCGCCCACGCGCCGGGCGCGATGGGCCCGCTCGAATCCGGCCTCAAGTACTTCCGCGACGAGCTCGCCGCGCTGATTCCGGACGATAGCGATACGCTGTCGCTGACCGAGCCGGCGAACACGGCCTCGAACTCCCAGGTTTAATCGGCATGGCAACGATCACGATCGACGGCAAGCAGTACGAGGTGGACGACACCGACAACCTGCTCAAGGTCGCGCTCTCCAAGGGTTTCGACCTGCCCTACTTCTGCTGGCATCCCGAGCTGCACAGCGTCGGCGCCTGCCGCCAGTGCGCGGTCAAGCAGTACAAGGACGAGAACGACGACCAGGGCCAGATCGTGATGGCCTGCATGACGCCGGCCAGCGATGGCGGCTGCTTCTCCGTGGCCGACACCGAGGCCAGCGACTTCCGCGCCCAGGTCGTCGAGTGGCTGATGATCAACCACCCGCACGACTGCCCGGTCTGCGAGGAAGGCGGCGAGTGCCACCTCCAGGACATGACCCTGATGACCGGGCACACGCGCCGGCGCTATCGCGGGCCCAAGCGCACCCATCGCAATCAGGATCTCGGCCCGTTCATCAGCCACGAGATGAACCGCTGCATCGCCTGCTACCGCTGCGTGCGCTATTACCGCGACTATGCCGACGGCGACGACCTGCGCGTGCTCGGCTCGCACTCGAACGTGTATTTCGGGCGCGAGGCCGACGGCCCCTTCAACAGCGAATTCTCCGGCAACCTGGTCGAGGTCTGCCCGACCGGCGTGTTCACCGACAAGACGCTGGGCGCGACCTACACCCGCAAGTGGGACATGCAGAACGCCCCCGGCATCTGCACCCACTGCTCGCTGGGCTGCAACACCAGCCCGGGTTCGCGCCAGGGCATCCTCAAGCGCATCCAGAACCGCTACCACGGCGAGATCAATCACTACTTCCTCTGCGACCGCGGCCGCTTCGGCGCCGGTTTCGTCAACCGCGAGGACCGGCCGCGCCAGCCGCTCAAACGCGACGCCAACGGCGTGCTCGAGCCGCAGGATATGGACGTCATGCTCGCCGATCTGCGCGACGCGCTGGCAGAGGCCGACGGCATCGTCGGCGTGGGCTCGCCGCGGGCTTCGCTCGAGGACAACTTCGCCCTGCGGCATCTGGTCGGCGAGAGCGGCTTCCACAACGGCATGAGCGCGCCCGACGCGCAGGCCAGCCGCGCGGCCCTCGGTCTGCTGCGCGAGCACGCCGGCCGACTGCCGACGCTGCGCGAGGTCGAATCCTGCGATGCGGTGCTCGTGCTCGGTGAGGACGTCACCCAGGTCGCGCCGCGGCTGGCCCTGTCGCTGCGGCAGTCGGTACGCAACAACTTCCTCGACCTGGCCGAGGCCGCCAAGATCCCGAAATGGCACGCCCGCGCCGTGCGCGACGAGGGCCAGCAGCTCTACAGCCCGATGTATCTGGCCACGCCGATGGCCACGCGCCTGGACGATGTGGCCACGGCGTGCTTCCGCGACCGCCCGGCCGGCATCGCCGCACTCGGGTTCGCGGTCGCGCATGCGCTCGACGGCGACGCCCCGCTGCCCGACGACATCGACGATGCCACCCGCGCCCAGGCCGAGCGGATCGCCGCCGCGCTCAAGGGCGCGCGCAAGCCGCTGATCGTCGCCGGCACGAGCCTCGGCGATCCGGCCGTGCTGCACGCCGCGGGCAATGCCATGCGGGCGCTGGCGTCGGCGCACGACGACGCCGGCCTGTTCCTCACCCTGAGTGAAGCCAACAGCCTCGGCCTGGCGATGATGGACGCGCCCGACGTGGACGCCGCCCTCGAGGCGATCGAGAGCCGGCGCGCCGACACCCTCGTGGTGATGCAGAACGACCTCTACGAGCGGGCGGAGAAGGCCCGGGTGGACGCCGCCATCAAGGCCGCGCGCAACGTGGTCGTACTCGACCACAGCATGACCGCGACCATCGCCAACGCCGACTACGTGCTGCCGGCCGGCAGCTTCGCCGAGGCCGACGGCACGCTGATCAACAACGAAGGCCGCGCACAGCGGTTCTTCCAGGTCTTCATCCCGGACGCGCCGCTACAGGAGGGCTGGCGCTGGTGCGCCGATCTCGAACGCGGCCTGGGCAAGCCCACCGGCTGGCAGGGCATGGACGACCTGATCGCGGCGATCGTCGCCGACATGCCGCAGTTCGCCGGCATCGAGAACGCCGCCCCGGGGCAGAGCTTCCGCAAGGACGGCATGCGCTTTCCGCGCAGCCCGCATCGCTTTTCCGGCCGCACCGCGCTCTACGCCAACGTCGACGTGCGCGAGCGCCGCCCGGAACAGGACCCGGACTCGCCGCTGGCCTTCTCGATGGAGGGCTATCAGGGCTCCAACACGCCGGGCTCGCTGATGTCCTATGCCTGGACGCCGGGCTGGGACTCCAACCAGGCGGCCATCACGCGCTTCCAGGACGAGGTCGGCGGCCACCTGCGCGGCGGCGATCCGGGCGTGCGCCTGATCCGGCCCGGCGGCGACGGCAACGGCTACGCCGCGGCCGCGATCACGCGCGTTGCCGGCTGGCAGGCCGTACCCTGCTATCACATCTTCGGCAGCGAATCGCAGTCGGCCCGGGCCCCGGCGATCGCAGAACGCACGCCGCCGGCCGAATTCAGTCTCAGTCCCGAAAGCGCCAAGGCGCTCGGCGTGACCGGCGCCGAGACGCTGGAGCTGGTCATCGGCAGCGAGCGCCATGCCCTGCCGGTGCGCATCGACCCGAGCCTGCCGGAGCGGACCGTCGGCGTGCCCGTGGGCCTCGAGGGCCTGCAGGGCCTGCGCCTGCCCGCGGAGGTCACCCCCTGATGTTCGGCCTGTCCTTCGATCAGCTGCTCGACATCGCGCTGACCGCGTTCGAGACGATCGCGATCCTGTTGGCCGTGGTGATCGCCGCGGCCCTGCTGATCTGGGTCGAACGGCGCCTGCTGGGCGTCTGGCAGGACCGCTACGGCCCCAACCGCGTCGGCCCGTTCGGCATCCTCCAGGTCGCCGCGGACATGATCAAGATCTTCTTCAAGGAGGACTGGATCCCGCCGTTCGCGGACAAGACGGTGTTCGTGATCGCGCCCGCGATCATCATGTTCACCACCCTCATGGCGTTCGCGGTGGTCCCCTTCACCGAGACGATCGGCGTGGTGGACCTGAACATCGGCCTGCTGTTCATCCTGGCGATGAGCTCGCTCGGGGTGTATTCGGTGATCCTGGCCGGCTGGTCCTCCGACAACAAGTACGCCCTGCTGGGCGGCATGCGCACGGCCGCGCAGATGATCTCCTACGAGGTCTTCATGGGCCTGTCGCTGCTGGGCGTCGTGCTGCTGGCCGGCAGCTTCGACATGCGCGTCATCGTCGAATCCCAGGCCGGCATGTGGAACATCATCCCGCAGTTTCCGGCCTTCGTGATCTTTCTGATCGCCGGCTGCGCCGAGATCCACCGCGCGCCCTTCGACCTGCCGGAGGCCGAGCAGGAGTTGACCGCCGGCTATCACACCGAATACTCGGGCATGAAGTTCGGCATGTTCTTCGTGGGCGAGTATCTCGGCATCGTGCTGATCTCCTGTCTGATCACCGTGCTGTTCTTCGGCGGCTGGCTCGGGCCGATCCTGCCGGGCTTCGTCTGGTTCGCGCTCAAGGCCGGATTCTTCGTCTGTTTCTTCGTGCTCCTGCGCGCGGCGACCGTGCGACCCCGCTACGACCAGCTGATGAGCTTCGGCTGGAAGATCCTGCTGCCGATCGCGCTGGTCAACGTCGCGATCACCGGCGCCGTCGTGGTGGCCATGGCATGAGCACGTCGCCCCGTCACCCTCGTTTTCGCCGTTCGTCGAGCCGACTATGCTGAACGCCGCACAGACCGCATGGAACGCCACGTCGAGTGTCCTGCGCACCATCGGCATGACGTTCATGCACACCTTCCGCAAGCGGGACACCATCTTGTATCCCGAGGAGCAGCCGTATCTGCCGCCGCGCTACCGCGGCCGCATCGTGCTCACGCGCGACCCGGACGGCGCCGAGCGCTGCGTGGCCTGCAACCTGTGCAGCGTTGCCTGCCCGGTGGACTGCATCAGCGTGGTCAAGACCGAGGACGAGACGGGCCGCTGGTATCCGGAGACGTTCCGCATCAACTTCTCGCGCTGCATCTACTGCGGGTACTGCGAGGAGGCCTGCCCGACCTACGCCATCCAGCTCACTCCCGACTTCGAGATGGGCGAGTTCGACCGTCAGAACATGGTCTACGAGAAATCCGACCTGCTGATCTCGGGCGTGGGCAAGCGGCCCGGCTACAACTTCTATCGCGTCGCCGGCATGGCCGTCGGCGGCAAGGACAAGGGCGAGGCCGTCAACGAGGCCGAGCCGATCGACGTCAAGACCCTTCTGCCGTAGGCGACGACCATGGAAATTGCCTTCTACACCGCCGCCATCGTCGCCGTCGCCGCCACCATGCGTGTGATCACCTGCGCGAACGCGGTGCATGCGCTGCTCTACCTGATCACGTCGCTGCTCGCGGTGGCGGTGGTGTTCTATGCGCTGGGCGCGCCGTTCGCGGCCGCGCTGGAGGTGATCGTCTACGCCGGCGCGATCATGGTGCTGTTCGTGTTCGTGGTGATGATGCTCAACTTCAACGCCGAGACGACCCAGCGCGAACGCAGCTGGCTGGCGCCCAGACTCTGGGCCGGACCCGGCGTGCTCGGCCTCGTGCTGCTGGGCGTGGTGGCCGTGGCGCTGGGCGGCGTGGAGTCCGGCGCCCACATCGACGGCACGCCGCTGAACGCGCGCGAGATCGGCATGCAGATGTTCGGCCCGTACGTGCTGGTGGTGGAACTGGCGGCGTTCGTGCTGCTCGCCGCGCTCGTCGTGGCCGCGCATCTGGGCCGCGAGGAACGCCCGCCGGATCACGTCAAGACGGCCCGTGAAGGCCGCAACGCGCGCAAGTCATAGGGAGACGACGATGAACGGAGTACCGCTGGAGCACGGCATGGCGCTGGCCGCGCTGCTGTTCGTGCTGGGCCTGGTCGGCCTGGCCGTGCGGCGCAATACGCTGTTCGTCCTCATGTGCCTCGAGATCATGCTCAACGCCGCCGGCATGGCCTTCATCGTCGCCGGCACGCGCTGGGGCCAGCCGGACGGCCAGATCATGTTCATTCTCGTGATCACGCTCGCCGCGGCCGAGGCCAGCATCGGCCTGGGGCTGCTGCTGCAGCTGCAGAAACGGTTCAAGACCACCGACATCGACGCCGCCAGCGAGATGCACGGATGAACATGCTCGCCCTGACCATCGCCTTTCCGCTCGCGGGCACGCTGCTGCTGTCGTTCTGGCCGCGCATGCCCGATCGCGCGGCCACCGCCATCGGCGCCGGCTCGATCGGCCTGGCGGCGTTGATGACCGGCCTGCTGATCCTGGGTTTCGACGGCGGCAGCGAGGCCGTGACCCTGTGGACCTGGATCGCGGTGGGCGACTTCACGCCCGACATCTCACTGTATCTCGACGGCCTGTCGCTGACCATGCTCGGCGTGATCACCGGGGTGGGCTTTCTCATCCACCTGTTCGCCGCCTGGTACATGACCGAGGACCTGGCGGGCGGCCCGGGCATGGCGCGGTTCTTCGCCTACATGAACCTGTTCGTCGTCAGCATGCTGCTGCTGGTGCTCGGCGAGAACCTGCTGCTGCTGTTTCTGGGCTGGGAAGGCGTGGGCCTGTGCAGCTATCTGCTGATCGGCTACTACTATCGCGACGAGGCCAATGCCTGGGCCGCGTTCAAGGCCTTCATCATCACCCGCATCGGCGACGTGTTCCTGGCGATCGGTCTGTTCGCGCTGTTCGCGGCCTTCGGCACGCTCGACATCCAGCGCATCCTGGAGGCCGCGCCGCAGCTCTGGTCCGAGGGCGACCCGATGGCCACATTCGCCGCCCTCATGCTGCTCGGCGGCGCGGTCGGCAAGTCCGCCCAGCTGCCGCTGCAGACGTGGCTGCCCGATGCCATGGCGGGCCCGACGCCGGTCTCCGCACTGATCCACGCGGCCACCATGGTCACCGCGGGCGTCTATCTGATCGCGCGCATGCACGTGATCTTCGAACTCGCCCCGATCGCGCTGATGCTGGTGGGCGTGATCGGCGCGCTGACCCTGCTGCTGGCCGGCTTCGCCGCGTTGTGCCAGACCGACATCAAGCGGGTGCTGGCCTATTCGACCATGAGCCAGATCGGCTACATGTTCCTGGCGCTGGGTGCCGGCGCCTGGGATGCGGCGATCTTCCATCTGATGATCCACGCCTTCTTCAAGGCGCTGCTGTTCCTGGCCGCAGGCTCGGTGATCATCGCCTGCCACCACGAGCAGGACATCTTCAAGATGGGCGGGCTGCGCAGGACGCTCAAGCTGGACTACGCGGTGTTCCTGATCGGCGGCGCCGCGCTGGCCGCACTGCCGCTGATCACCGCCGGCTTCTATTCCAAGGACGAGATCCTCTGGCTGTCGTTCGCCAACGGCCACTACGTGCTCTGGTTCGCGGGGCTGGCGGGCGCCTTCCTGACCGCGCTCTACACCTTCCGCATGATCTTCATCGCCTTCCACGGCGAGGCCGGAACGCAGGCCCACGCCGGCCGCGGCGTGGCCCATCACCTGCCGCTGATCGTGCTGGCCGTGCTCTCCACCTTCGTCGGGGCCTGGATCCACCCGCCGCTGGCGGATGTGCTGCCGGGCCACGAGGGTAGCGGCCACGGCTGGGTCAAGCTGACGGTCGAGATCCTGTCGAGCGTCGTCGCGATCGTCGGCCTCGGCGCCGCCGCGGCGCTGTTCCTCGGCAACCGCGAGACCGCGCGGCATCTCCGCGAGACGCCGCGGGGTGCGGCGCTCTGGCGTCTCTGGCACGAGGCCTGGGGTTTCGATCGCCTGTACGACCGCGCGTTCGTGCGCCCGTATCTGATGCTCACGCGCGTCCACCGGCGCGACTGGATCAATTCGATCATCAATACGGTGCCCGCGCTGGCACTCGCGCTCAACGGCGCGCTGTCCTCCACTCAGACCGGCCGCCTGCGCTGGTATGCGCTCACGGTGCTGGCCGGCGCGACCGCGCTGCTCGCGGCGCTGATGTTCGGCTAGGGGTGCGCATGATGATGTCGATCACCGCGTTCAAGGACCTCCGATGATCCTCTGCTGGCTGTTGTTCATACCCTTCATCGGCGGCCTGCTCTGCTGGCAGCTGGAAAGCCGGCACGCGCCGTCCCAGGTGCCGCGCTGGATCGCGCTCGCCACCATGGGGATCGTGCTCGTGCTCTCGCTGTGGCTGTGGCTGACCGGCGACTACTCGCTGCCCGGGGCCGTCGGCGATTCGCCGAGCTGGACCCGCGAGTTCGAGCTGCCCTGGATCGATCGCTTCGGCATCTCCTTTCATCTGGCGCTCGACGGCCTGTCGCTGATCATGATCACGCTGACGGGCTTTCTGGGCGCGCTCGCGGTGATCTGTTCCTGGCAGGAGATCACCAACCGCATCGGCTTCTTCCATCTGAACCTGCTCTGGATCATCGGCGGCGTGATCGGCGTGTTCCTGGCCGTGGATCTGTTCCTGTTCTTCTTCTTCTGGGAGATGATGCTGGTCCCGATGTATTTCCTGATCGCGCTGTGGGGCCACAGCGGTTCGAAGGGCAATACGCGCATCTCGGCGGCGGTCAAGTTCTTCATCTACACCCAGGCCAGCGGCCTGCTGATGCTGGTCTCGATTCTGGGGCTAGTGTTCACCCACTACGGCCAGACCGGCACCTTCACCTTCGACTACATGGTGCTGCGGGAGACACCTCTGGACGGTCCGCTGGCCTATGTCCTGATGCTCGGCTTTTTCATCGCCTTCGCGGTCAAGCTGCCGGTGGTGCCGCTGCACGGCTGGCTACCGGACGCCCACGCCCAGGCGCCGACCGCGGGTTCGGTGGATCTGGCCGGGATCCTGCTCAAGACCGCGGCCTACGGCATGCTGCGCTTCGCCATTCCGCTGTTTCCGGAAGCCTCGGCCCAGTTCGCGCCGGTGGCGATGGCGCTGGGTCTGTTCGGTATCTACTACGGCGCGGTGCTCGCCTACGCCCAGACGGACGTCAAGCGGCTGATCGCCTGCTCCAGCATCTCGCATATGGGCTTTGTGCTCATCGGCATCTATTCGGGCAGCGTGCTGGCGCTGCAGGGCGTGATCGCCCAGATGGTGGCGCACGCCTTCTCCGCCGCGGGGCTGTTCATCATTTCCGGCCAGATCTACGAGCGCATCCACACCCGGAACATGCGCGAGATGGGCGGCCTGTTCGGTCGCATGGGCGCACTGCCCGGCTTCGCGCTCGTGTTCGTGATGGCGTCGCTGGGCATGCCGGGCACCGGCAACTTCATCGGCGAATTCCTGATCCTGTTCGGCGCCTATCAGGCCTTCCCCTGGGTGGTCGTGATCGCGAGCTTCGGCCTCGTGCTGGCCGCGGTCTACTCGCTGGTGCTGATGCATCGGGTGTACTGGGGCACGCCCACGGCCGAGACGTCGCTCGGCGGGCTCGATTTCCGCGAATACAGCATGATGCTGCTGCTGCTCGTGCTGACGCTGCTGGTGGGGCTCTATCCGCAGTCGGTGCTCGACGTCTCGCAGACCGCCATGACCGAGGTCAACCACTGGTTCGCCGCACCCGTCTCCGCGTCCTCGACGCCGTAAGCGAATAAGCCATGAACGACTTCCTCACCAACGCCATCGCGCTCGCGCCGCTGCTGATCATCTGCGCGACGATCGTGGCCGTGATCGGCACCATCGCGGTCGGCCGTCATCACTTCACTGCGGCGACGATCACGGTCGTGGGGCTCAACGCCGCACTCATCTCGCTGCTGGGCGTACTTCAGGTCACCCCGCTCGAGGTGACGCCGCTGTTCATCATCGACAACTATTCGGTCCTGTTCGGCGCCATCGTGCTGGTGGCGTCGCTGGCCTGCTCCACCCTGGCGCACGCCTATCTCGAGACGCTCCCCGACCGGCGCGAGGAGTTCTACGTCCTGCTGCTGTGCTCGGCCGGCGGTGCGCTGGCGCTGATCGCGGCCCGCCACATGGCCTCGCTGTTCATCGGCCTCGAACTGCTGTCGGTCCCCCTCTACGGCATGGTCGCCTACACCTATCGCGACCGGATTTCGCTCGAGGCCGGCCTCAAGTACATGGTGCTTTCCGGCGCCGCGTCCGCCTTTCTCCTGTTCGGCATGGCGCTGCTCTACGCCGCCTCGGGCACGCTGGTGTTCGCCGAGCTCGCCGAGGCCGCGACCGACGGGGTCGGCTCGACCTGGATGCTCGCGGGCGTCGGCATGATGGTGGTCGCGCTGGCGTTCAAGCTCTCGCTCGTGCCCTTCCACCTGTGGACGCCGGACGTCTACGAAGGCGCACCCGGCCCGGTCTCGGCCTTTCTGGCCACGGTCAGCAAGGTCGCCGTGTTCGCGCTGCTCGCACGCTTTTTCAGCCTCGCGCCGCCGGCCGACGACGGCTGGCTGCTGACGCTGATCGGGGTCATCGCCCTGGCCTCGATGCTGATCGGCAATCTGCTGGCGCTGCGCCAGAACAACATCAAGCGTCTGCTCGGCTATTCGTCGATCGCGCATCTGGGCTATCTGCTGACCGCGGTGGTGGCCGGTGGCGAGCTCGGCATCGAGACCGTCGGCGTCTATCTGGCAACCTATGTCGCCACGACGCTGGGCGCCTTCGGCGTGGTGACGCTGGTGTCCAGCCCCTACTCCGGCACCGACGCGGGCGCCCTGCACCACTACCGCGGCCTGTTCTGGCGCCGGCCCTATCTGGCCGCGGTGCTGACCGTGATGATGCTGTCGCTGGCCGGCATCCCGATGACCGCCGGCTTCATCGGCAAGTTCTACGCCCTGGCGGTCGGCGTCCAGAGCGGGCTGTGGTGGCTGGTCGGCGGCATCGTCATCGGCAGCGGAATCGGGCTGTACTACTACCTGCGCGTGATGATCATCCTGTATCTGGTCGAGCCGGGCCAGAGCCGCCGCGACGCGGTATCCGGCTGGGGTCAGCAGTCGGGCGGCATCATGGTGCTCCTGCTCTCGGCCGCGGTGATTCTGTTCGGTATCTATCCGCAGCCGCTGATCGCGCTCGTCGACGCCGCGGTCATGAACGGCGGCTAGACCACGCGCGACCGTCGCAATTCGCGGCGAGGGGCCGATGCCGGACTGTCGGCGTCGGGCTGCTCGTAGTGATCGTCACGGGCGGCGAAGCCGGCGCGCGGTGGCCCGCGCCGCGCCGGCCCGCCCTGTCCCGGAGCGAGCGGTCGACGCGGGGAGCCTTTCACGAAGCCGCGGGGCGAGGAGCTTCCGGCCATTTCCCGCAATCCATGCCGGGGCATGCCCCGAGCGGGTTCGGTTCGCCGCTGATCGCGCGCATGCATCGACGCCGCGACGGCGCCCGGCAGCGGGCGCACCCACGGGGACTCATATCGCGCCCGCATTCCAGGGCCGATGCGGCCGCCACCAAGTGCGCGCCGACGCGACATGCGCGTGCACGAAAAGCGCCGCTGGCGGGTCAATCGTTGTCATAGCCGCCGGGCCGGCAATCCAGGGCCGTTTAACACCCCGCGTTGGAGACCGCACACCGTGGGCAGCAAGACGCGAGTCGGAACGTGGCGCGCCACGATCAAGACTGGCAACCCCGCAGCGCGCGATTTGAGGCTCCACCCTTCGGGACAAACGCCGTGCCGCGACCTGCCATGGCGAGTTAACAGACCCTAGCTCGGAGCGTCCAGATCCACGACCGCGCCCGGATTCAAGCGGTTGTCCGGGTCCAGCGCGCGTTTGATCGCGATCAGCATGTCGCGTTCGACCGGCTGCTTGTAGCGGGCGAGCGCGGCGACCTTCAGACGGCCGATCCCGTGCTCGGCGGCGAAGGACCCGCCCATCTCGGCGACGATGTCGTGGACCACGGCGTTCGCCCGGGCCGTCTCGGACAGAAAGGCCGCATCGTCGCTCCCGGCCGGCTTCGACAGGTTGAAGTGCAGGTTGCCGTCGCCGACGTGGCCGAAGGGACAGGGCCGGACGCCGGGCAGGGCCTCGCGCACGACCGGCAGGGCGCGATCCAGAAACGCCGGCAGGCGCGACACCGGCAGCGATATGTCGTGCTTGATCGACGCGCCTTCGGCGACCTGGGCCGGCGGCAGTGATTCGCGCAGATGCCAGAGATCGCGGGCGCCGGCGGTGTCGGCGGCCACACGCACCGAGCGGATCAACCCCTCAGCGCGCAGATCCGCGATCGCGCCGTCAAGGGCGGCGGCGAGCCAGTCGCCGGAGGCCGAGCTGGCCAGTTCGACCAGCAGATACCAGTCGCTGGCCGCTTCGAACGGCTCGGCGCAGCCTTCGATATGCTCGCAGGCCAGCGCCACCGCCTGGCGCGACATCAGTTCGCAGCCGGTGAGATTGTGGCCGGAGGCCGCGGTCAGCCGCCGCTGCACGCCGACCGCCTGCGCGGGCGTATCGAGCCCGAACAGGGCGACAGACTGCTGAACAATCGGCGAGTGGAGCTTGAACACCGCCGCGGTGATGATGCCCAGCGCGCCCTCGCTGCCCACGAAAAGATCGTTGAGATCGAAGCCGCTGTTGTCCTTGCGCAGCCCGGTGAGATTGTCCCAGACACGCCCGTCGGCCGTGACCACTTCCAGCCCCAGCACGAGATCCCGCGTGTTGCCGTAGTGGACCACATTCAGCCCCCCGGCGTTGGTGGCCAGGTTGCCGCCGATGCGACAGCGTTCGCGCGAGGCCAGGGTCAGCGGGAAATACAGGCCCGCATCGGCGGCCGCGCGCTGCGCGTCGGCCAGGGTGCAGCCGGCCTCGACCGTCAGGGTCGCGTTGTCGACATCGATGCCACGCACCGCCGACAGCCGCTCCAGCGACAGAATCACGTGCCGACGGGCATCGTCCGCGGCGCAGCCGCCGACCAGGCCGGTATTGCCCGACTGCGCCACGATCGCGCAGTCGGCGTCGATGCAGGCCCGGACCACCGCCGCCACCATGGCCGTGTCCGCGGGCCGCACGACCGCCAGCGCCCGCGGCTGGAAGGCGCCCCGCCATTCCTGCAGATAGGGTTGCGCCGCGTCGCCGGTCAGCACCTCGTCGGCGCCGACCACGCCGGCGAGCGCCTCCAGAATCCGTGCCGCCATCAGGCCGCGCGCGCCGGATCGTCCGTCAGCAGATCGGCCAGCGCCGGCTGCAGGTGACGATATTCGAAAGCGAAACCGGCCGCCTCGAGCGCTGCAGGCACCGCCCGCTGGCCGGTGAGCAGCAGATGCGCCATCTCGCCGAGCATCAGCCGCAGCACGGGGCCGGGCACCCAGGCGATCTTGGGCCGGTGCAGCACCCGGGCCAGCGTGGCGCTGAACTGGCGATTGCTGACCGGCTCCGGCGCGGTCAGATTGTAGGCCCCGCTGCAGCCCGGCTCGGCCATGAGGAAACGGATCGCGCGGATCTCGTCCCGGATGTGGATCCAGGGCATGAACTGCCGACCGCTGCCGAAATGGCCGCCGAGCCCGAACCGGAACGGCGGCAGCATCTGCGCCAGCGCCCCTTCGTTGGCGCCGAGCACGATGCCGGTACGGATGCGGCACAGGCGGATGCCGGCACCCTCGACGCGGCGCGCGGCCTGCTCCCAGGCCAGGCAGAGTTCCGACTGGAACTCGTCCCCGGGCGGTTCCTCCTCGTCGAGCACGTCATCGCCGCGGGCGCCGTAGTAGCCCACGGCGGAACCGCTGACCAGCACCGAGGGCGGCGTCTCCCACTGCGTGATGACGTCGGTGAGCTCGCGCGTGATCCGCAGGCGGCTCTCGCGCATCTCCCGCTTGCGATCCTCGGTCCAGCGACCGCCGGCCAGATTCTCGCCGGCCAGATTGATCACCGCATCGGCCGGATCGGCCGCGGTCAGCGATTCCACCGGCTGCACGCCGGCCGGCAGCACGCGCTCGGCCGCCTCGGCATCGCGGGTGGCCACCGTGACCGCCCAGCCGTCCGACCGCAGATCGGCGCACAGATGCCGGCCGATGAAGCCGGTACCCCCGGTGATGAGTGCTGTCTTCATGGTCGTACTCTAGCAACGCGGAGCGCGGCGGCGGAACAGGGTTCCAGCAATATACGCGCGCCGGGGCCGCCGCGTTGCGCCATGCCAACGCCGTACTTGCAAAGCATCGCCGTATCGGGTTATCAATGCGCCTGTGCGGCGGTAGCTCAGTTGGTAGAGCGCGACCCTCCCACGGTCGAGGTCGCGAGTTCGAATCTCGTCCGCCGCTCCATCCCCCTTCTTCGTCATCCGACGACTCACGCCTTGCGCGTGACTCCGGCGGCCGTTATCAATCGGCCCAGACCTTTCCGATATCGAGCCGTTCGACGTCGCATGCAACGCAGCGCTGGCGTTCTGCGCCTTGATACCGTCGATTTTATTTTCACATAAAAAAATTGCGAAAAGCTCACGGCAGGGATTCATTATATTGATATTAAAGTTTTTTTAAGTATAGATGCACAGATCAGGGAGCTTTCAAACCGTCGGATATTCTTGCACCCCTTGCGCTGCTCTCCTTGGGTTTGTTATCCCATACATAAAGAAGAAAAATATCGGGGGTTCAGGGATCATGTCTGTACGCAATCGCGCGCATCCGTGCGCGCCACGACAACGTGACGCGAGACCGGCCGTACTATCGAACTTCACGCGTCCCGCACCGATGTCGAACGACGCGATACCGGCCAGCGCGCGCATGCAGCACCCGGGTAAAGCACGGCGCACTGCTGCTTTTCGCGCCACGCCGTTCCATAGGTTATTCGATGGCCGCGCCGGCACGGGGGAGCCAGACACGGGCTAATAGACACCCTCGCCCGTTTCCAGCGGCCGTGATTGATACCGGCCCGCTGTTCAACGCCGGGCCGAATCAGCCGATCGCATCACGAAGGGCCGCCGACTAGCGTCCACTCACCTACACCCGTATCCGTTTCACGCCACCCGCACTTTCCATAGCCGGCACAAAAAAAACAGCACTATTCGCACAAGCGAACCGTTTAGGGGACCACCATGAACCGTATCTACAACCTCGTCTGGAGCCACAGCCTGGGCAAAATCGTCGTCGCGTCCGAACTAGCGCGCAGTCGGCTAAAGGGCGCAACCGGCCACGGTAAAAAACGCGAGACGCAACGGTCTGATAGTCGAGCGAATACCACGCGCTTGACGGCGCGGGGCAGCTCTATCTTGTCCGGAAGGTGCTTCCATTACTCTGCTTTAACGTCGACGCTGATCCTGTTAGCTCTAGCCGCGCCTCCTGCAAGCTTCGCTGCTAAAGATGCCAATCTATCGGGATCCGGCGACGGGCTGACTGTTGGCGATAACACCAATGCCAGCGACTCGGGACTCACCACCCTGTATTGGATGAACCCTTTTCTCCCAGACCCCGGTTTCCCGATTGATTACTCGGGTGGTTTGACTGTGCCTGGCGCGATTGCCATCGGCACCAACGCTGAGGCTAACTCTTCCGGATCTGTTGTCATCGGCTCGAGCTCGATAGCGGACGCCCCCCAGACTAATTACGGTGCTTCGACAGTTATTGGTGCCTACTCTTACGCCGGTAATAACAACAACGTTGTGGTCGGGAACCGATCGGCGGCAACCGGTTTCGCTGCGATGGCGATCGGTCGCGAGGCGATTTCGGAGGGACGCAACGCCATTGCGTTAGGCAATGTGTCTGCTGCCACCGGCGAGGGCTCATTCGCTATAGGCCAGTCCTCGCTCGCGTCAGGCGCGAGAGCGGTGGCCATTGGTTCATCTGAGTCGAACCGGAATTATACGAACGAGAACACCCAAGCTATTGGAACTGATTCGTTAGCTTTTGGCACTAGAACGGTAGCCACGGGCGCCAACTCCATAGCCTTCGGCACAGACGCTAACGCCGACGACTCGGACGCGTTCGCACTTGGTAACAACGCCTCGGCGACGGGGATTGACACGATCGTCATGGGTCGCAGTGCCAGCGCGGATGGGAGTTACGGAGTCAGCATTGGGCAAAACACGGTGGCCGATGGCCAAGCCTCCACGGCAGTAGGCGTGGACGCTGACGCGCTTAGCCAGAACAGTACCGCGCTTGGCAGGCGGGCACTCACTGATGCCGATGCGTCAACGGCTGTCGGTTTGGGAAGCCAAGTACGAGACGGCGCCACGCGCGGCATCGCTATTGGCGGTGCAACCAACGAAAGCTCGAATACAGCGGTCGACGGCTCAGGGACTTATGTCCAGTCTGTAGACGGTATCGCCATAGGTTCCCAAGCCCTGACCGCCGGCGAACGCGCCACCTCGCTGGGCCGCGAAGCCAATGCCAGCGGCGTAGACGCACTCGCCATGGGCACCGGCGCGACTGCCAGCGGTGATCAGTCGCTGAGCATCGGCACGGGCAACACGGTCTCCGGCGATGGCGCCGGCGCCATTGGCGACCCATCTACCGTCACCGGCGACGGCTCCTATGCCATGGGTAACGACAACACGATCGATGCCGACGAAGCCGGCGTGTTCGGCAACCGCAACACGCTGGCCGACACGGCCGTCGGCAGCCGTATCATCGGTAACGACAACGATGTCGATGTGGCCGAGAGCTACGCTCATTTCTGGTGTATGAGCGATTGAAGGAGGCGGCACCCACCTGCTGAAATTAGTAAGACCA
>NZ_AYKF01000002.1 GCF_003732545.1 Salinisphaera orenii subsp. halophila YIM 95161
GCGCTTCGCGCTTCACTAACGACGTGACACAGGGCACGCGCTAGAAGTCCGGATCCCAGTCGACCACGATCCGACCGGCGTCGAGGTCGACCGCATCGACGAACTCGTCCATGACGAAGGGAATCAGACGCTCGCGCTCGCCGTCCACGACCAGGACGTCGTTGGCTCCGGTCTCCATCATCGAGGCCACGCGGCCGAGCGGCGTGCCTTCGCGGGTGACCACGTCGAGGCCCATGAGATCGAACCAGTAGTAGCGCCCCGGCTCGGGTTCGGGCAACGCCGCCCGCGGCACGGCGATATCGCACTCCAGCAACGCGGCGGCGCCGTCGCGGTCGGCCACCGGCCGATCCGATGGATCCGCCAGCTGTGCGATCAGCGTCTTGGCCTGATTGCGGGCCGCCAGAACGCGAAAAGGCCGCCAGTCGCCCTGGCGGCCTATCAGCCACTGGTCGTGCTCGATCAGGTTGCGAGCCGGCCGGGTGTAGGAATAGACCTTGACCCAGCCACTGACGCCGAACAGTCCGTTGATCCGGCCAAGCACCACCGGTGCGCGCTCAGCCACGGCGTCGACTCCCGCCAGACCGGCGCCTACGCCTGAGGCGCGTCCTCACCGGCCGCGTCCTGGGCCTCCGGTGCGCTCGTCTCGACGGTGTCGTCGGGCTTGCCCGACTCCGCCGCGGCGTCGCCCGTGGCACCGGCCGGCACGGTCTGGCCGCCGGCTTCCTTGGCCTTCGAGACCGGCGGCGCCGCGCGGGCCGGAGCCTCGCCTTCGCCGTGACGGTTGAAGTGCTTGACCAGGTTGTTGACGCGCTCGGAGAGCTGCGCACCGTGGCCCTTCCAGTATTCGATGCGCTCGACGTCCAGACGCAGCGGCACCTCGCCGCCGATCGCCACCGGATTGAAGAATCCGAGACGCTCGATATAGCGCCCGTCACGCCCGTTGCGCATGTCGGTTACGACGATGTGATAGAAGGGACGCTTCTTCGCGCCGCCGCGCTGCAGCCGGATTTTGACCATAGCCGTTGTGTGCCGTTTGGAATTGGGTTCGCGACAGGCCGCGCGCCGTGCACGCCGCCGTGGAAGATCGCACATTGTACGCGGATGCACGCAAATTGGAAGCACCGCGGTCGCGCCGATCTTTTCTACCGGCACTGCGTCCGATCAGCGGCCCATGCCCGGCGGCAGACTGCCGCCGCCACCGCCCATGCCGGGCGGCAGGCCACCCTGGCCGCCCTGACCGCCCATGCCCTGCATGGCGCGCATCATCTTCTTCATGCCGCCGCCCTTGAGCTTTTTCATCATCTTGCGCATCTGGACATGCTGCTTGAGCAGGCGGTTGACGTCCTGGACCTGAGTGCCGGAGCCACCCGCGATGCGCCGCTTGCGCGAAGACTTGATGACGTCCGGAAAGGCCCGCTCCTGCGGCGTCATGGAATCCACGATCGCCAGCATGCGCTTGACCTGGGTCTCGTCCGCGGCCCCGGCCATGCCCTTGGGCATCTGGCCGCCGCCGGGCATCTTCTCCATCAGCGCGCCGAGGCCGCCCATCTCCTGCATCTGCCGCAACTGATCGGCCAGATCGTTGAGGTCGAAGCCCTTGCCCTTCTTGAGCTTCTTGGCGAGCTTCTCGGCCTTGTCCTGATCGACCTTCTGTTCGGCCTCCTCGACCAGCGACAGCACGTCGCCCATGCCGAGAATGCGCGAGGCCACGCGATCGGGATGGAACGGCTCCAGGGCCTCCAGTTTCTCGCCGGTACCCAGGAACTTGATCGGCCGGCCGGTGATCTGGCGCACGGACAGCGCCGCGCCGCCGCGGGCGTCGCCGTCGACCTTGGTCAGCACGACGCCGGTCAGCGGCAGCGCGTCGCCGAAGGCCTTGGCGGTATTGGCCGCGTCCTGGCCGGTCATGGCGTCGACCACGAACAGCGTCTCGGCCGGCTTGAGCGTCTCGTTGAGGCCGCTGATCTCGGCCATCATGGCCTCGTCGATGCCGAGCCGGCCGGCGGTGTCGACGATGAGCACGTCGTAGAAGCCGCGCCGGGCGGCCTCGAGCGCGGACTTGGCGATCGCCTGCGGCTTGTCGGTGGACGCGCTCGGATGGAAATCCGCGCCCACGTCGCTGGCCACGCGCTCGAGCTGATCGATGGCCGCGGGCCGATAGACGTCGGTGGACACCACCAGCACGTTCTTCTTCTCGCGCTGCTTGAGATAGCGCGCGAGCTTGCCGGTCGAGGTGGTCTTGCCCGAGCCCTGCAGGCCAGCCATGAGCACCACGGCCGGCGGCTTGGCGCGCAGATCCAGGCTTTCGTTGGATTCGCCGAGGAGCGCGGTGAGCTCATCGCGCACGATCTTGATCAGCGCCTGGCCCGGCGTGAGGCTCGTCATCACCTCCGAACCGACCGCACGCTCGCGGATGTCGTCGACGAACTGCTTGACCACCGGCAGCGCGACGTCCGCCTCGAGCAGCGCCATGCGCACTTCGCGCAGGGTGGCCTTGATGTTGTCCTCGGTCAGCCGCCCGCGACCGCGGATGGTCTGGAAACTGCGGTTGAGCCGATCGCTGAGACTGTCGAACATCGTGTGGAGGCGTTCGCTGAGTGCCGATGCCCAGTATAACGGCTGCGCCCGCCGGTGCGGGCACGCGCACCCACGCCCGTCCCGCCACGGATGACAAATGCGGCACAATGGAGCCCTATGCCTGACGCCCCTATGTCGAGTCCATGGCGCTAGTCGTGCTGGAAGTGCTGATCGCGGCGCTCGCCTACGCGGGCGCCACGCATGCGGTGTGGCGGCATCTGGCCGACGGACGCGACTACTGGCGGGTGACCGCCTTTGCGGCGGTCGGCCTGCTCGCGCAGATCGTCGCACTGATCCACCTGAGCCTGCACTCCGGCATGGTGGTGATCGGCCTGGGGACGGCCCTGTCGATGTTCGCCTGGCAGGCCGCGCTGCTGCTGTGGCTGTTCTCGCTGCGCGAATCCGTCGGCGCGCTCGGGCTGGTGATCTACCCGGTGGCCGGCCTGTGCGCGATCGCCGGCCTGCTGGTGCCCGACGCCCACAGCGCCACCGAGTCCCTGGCCTGGCCGCTGCAGCTCCACATTCTCCTGTCAGTGCTGGCCTACGGCCTGCTCACGCTCGGCGCGGTCCAGGCCGTGGTGCTCGCCCTCCAGCACCGCCAGCTGCGCCGTAGACCCCCGGCGGGCATGTTCACGTCGCTGCCGCCGCTGGAGACGATGGAAACACTGTT
Organism: Salinisphaera orenii subsp. halophila YIM 95161; assembly: GCF_003732545.1. Taxonomy (GTDB): domain Bacteria; phylum Pseudomonadota; class Gammaproteobacteria; order Nevskiales; family Salinisphaeraceae; genus Salinisphaera; species Salinisphaera orenii_A. The sequence continues at coordinate 3,248 of NZ_AYKF01000002.1, forward strand.
GTTCCGGCTGATCGGCGCGGGCTTTTTCCTCCTGAGCATGGCGATCGCCACGGGCGCGCTGTTCATCGACAACCTGTTCGCCCAGCACCTGGCGCACAAGACCATCCTGTCGCTCGTCGCCTGGCTGTGCTTCGCGGTGCTGCTGTTCGGACGCTGGCGCTACGGCTGGCGCGGCCGGCTGGCGGTCCGCGGCGCGCTGGCCGGCTACGGACTGCTCGTGCTGGCGTACTTCGGCAGCAAATTGGTGCTGGAACTCATTCTGGGAGAACATTGGTGAACGCGCGCCGCGAGGCGCACCATCACCCTGCCCGGCGCGCGCCCACTTGATCACGGACTAGCTCTTGGACGCCATATCCCTGCCGGTGCTGTTCGGCATCCTGCTGCTCATGCTCGTGCTGTCCGCGGCCTTCTCGGGGTCCGAGACCGGGCTGATGACGCTCAATCGTTATCGCATGAAGCATCTGTCCCAGGCCGGGCACGGCGGCGCGAGCCGCGCGGCGAAGCTGCTCGATCGTCCGGACCGGCTGATCGGGCTGATCCTGCTCGGCAACAACCTGGTCAACATCGCCGCCTCGGCGGTCGCCACCATGATCGGCATCCGCCTGTTCGGCGATGTCGGCGTGCTGGTGGCCACCGTCGCGCTCACGATCTTGGTGCTCATCTTTTCCGAGGTCACGCCCAAGACGCTGGCCGCGCTGCACCCCGAGCGCATCGCCTATCCCGCGGCCTATGTCTACACGCCGCTGCTGCGCGTGCTCTGGCCGGTGGTGATGATCGTGAACATGGCCGGCAACGGCATCCTGCGGCTGTTCGGAGTCTCGCCGGAGGACGCCGCGGCGCATTCGCTGTCCAGCGAGGAACTGCGAACGGTGGTCGCCGAGGCCGGCGCCATGATCCCGCGCCGACACCAGCAGATGCTGCTGTCGATCCTCGACATGGAGAAAGCCACGGTCGAGGACATCATGGTCCCGCGCAACGAGATCGTGGGCATCGATATCGACAAGCCCTGGCCCGAGGTCCTGCAGCAGCTGGTCGACAACCAGCACACGCGGCTGCCGCTGTTCGACGGCTCCATCGACGAGCTGCACGGCATCGTCCACATGCGCCGTGTGCTCGCACTGATCTCCAACGACGAGCTCGATCGGGACGCCCTGCTCCACCTCGCGCGCGAGCCCTATTTCGTGCCCGAGAACACGCCGCTGAATCAGCAGCTGCTCAACTTCCAGAACCAGAAGCGGCGGATCGGCTTCGTGGTCGACGAGTACGGCGACATCCAGGGCCTGGTCACGCTCGAGGACATCCTCGAGGAGATCGTCGGCGAGTTCACCACCGACCCGGCCACCCGGGTGAAGAACGTCTATATGGACGCCGACGACAGCTACCTCGTCGACGGCACCGCCTCGCTGCGCTCGCTCAACCGGGCGATGGGCTGGCAGCTGCCCGTGGACGGCCCGCGCACGATGAACGGGCTCATCACCGAACACCTGGAGACGATCCCGCAGCCGGGCACGAAGCTCGACGTGGGTTCCTACGTGCTGGAGATCGCGCGCACCCGTGCGAATCTGGTCGAGACCGTGCGCGTGCGCCCGCCACGAGGCCGACTCCGACGCGCCGGTGCCGGGCACAGCGACAACGAGCCCGCCGACCCGCGCGACTAGGGCCGGCGATCGGCCGCGGCGAGTGTGCCGCGCTGATGGCGGGCCAACCACGGCCGGCGTCACTGCCGGGCGCCGGGCCTAATGCGCGGCGATGACCGGCGCTGTCGCTCCTAAGAGCCTACACGACCGCGCGCCTCGGCCGACCGCATCGAGGCGCGCGCTAGCCCATGGCATCGATCGCATCGGCCAGACGCGAAACGCCGACGACCTCGAGCTCGCCGACGCGCCCCGATTTCGGCGCGTTCGCTCTGGGCACGATCGCGCGGGTGAAGCCATGCTTGGCGGCCTCGGCCAGGCGATCCTCGCCGCCCGGCACGGGCCGGATCTCGCCGGCCAGGCCGAGCTCGCCGAACACGACCAGCCGTTCGCCCAGCGGCCGGTCGCGAAAGCTCGACAGCGCAGCCAGCACCACCGGCAGATCGGCGGCGGTCTCGCTGACCCGCATGCCGCCGACCACGTTCACGAACACGTCCTGATCGCCGAGCCCGATCCCGCCGTGTCGGTGCAGCACCGCCAGCAGCATCGCCAGGCGCTGCGAATCCGGCCCGAGCGCGACTCGGCGCGGATTGTGCAACTGCGAGCCGTCCACCAGCGCCTGCACCTCCACGAGCATCGGCCGCGAACCTTCACGGGTCACCATCACCGCGCTGCCGGGCACGGCCTGGTCATGGCGCGACAGGAAGATGGCCGAGGGATTGGTCACCTGCTTGAGGCCGCTGTTCGACATCGCGAAAACCCCGAGCTCGTTGACCGCGCCGAAGCGGTTCTTCACCGCACGGATCACGCGGAAACGGCTGGAGGCCTCGGCCTCGAAGTAGAGCACCGTGTCGACCATATGCTCGAGCACGCGCGGCCCGGCGATGGTGCCCTCCTTGGTGACGTGCCCCACGAGAATCAGCGCCGTGCCGGTGGCCTTGGCGAAGCGCACCAGCATGCCGGCCGACTCGCGCACCTGCGAGACGGTGCCGGGCGCCGAGCTGAGCGCCTGCGAGAACACGGTCTGGACCGAGTCGATGACCACCAGCCGGGGCGCCTGCGGCTTGGCCAGTGCCAGCACCCGCTCCACGCAGGTCTCGGCCAGCACCGCGAGCTCGGCCCGATCCACCCCCAGGCGCTGGGCGCGCAGATGCACCTGTTCGAGCGATTCCTCGCCGGTAACATAGAGCGCCGGAATCGCCGACGAAAGCTGCGTGAGCACCTGGAGCAGCAGCGTTGACTTGCCGATGCCAGGATCGCCGCCGATCAGGATCACCGACCCGGGCACCAGGCCGCCGCCGAGCACGCGATCGAGCTCGGACATGCCCGTGGCGGTACGCGCGGTCTCGGTCGGCCGGATGGCGTCCAGCCGCTCCACTCGCGGCGCCGTGTCCGCGAAGCTCGCCGGCGCCGCCGCGCCCGGCTTGGCCGGGGCCGCGGCCACGCTTTCGGTGAGCGTGTTCCAGGCGCCGCAGTCGGCGCATTGACCGGCCCATTTGGCGTGGCTCGCGCCACAGGATTCACACACGAATACGGTCTTGTTGCGCGCCATGCGGACTACGCCTGAAACGGACAAACCGGCATACTAGAGCGTGTAGGTCCTTCGTGCGATACCAGCGTCCATCCGGGCGCCGCGGGCGGCGGCACCGGGTCCACGGCGTCCGCGCGACCCGTCGACGCGGCCATCGCAACAACGAAGCGGCCCGCCGCACAATCGCAGTCCATCGGCCGCCAAACGCGTGCGGCGCGCGGCCCAGACGGCCCCGGAGCACCATGCACGAACGCCAGGACATCGAATTCAACAGTCGGGGCACCACCTGCCGCGGCTGGTACTACCCCGCGCGTAGCGAAGGGTTTCGCGGCCCGGACGGCACCCCCTGCGTGGTCATGGCGCACGGCCTCGGCGGCACCCGCGACGCCGGCCTCGAGCCCTACGCCGAGCGCTTCGCCGACGCCGGCCTCGCGGTCCTGCTGTTCGACTATCGCCATTTCGGCGCCAGCGACGGCGAGCCGCGCCAGCTGCTGTCCGTACGGCGCCAGCTCCGCGACTGGGCCACCGCCGTCCGCGTGGCCCGCAGCCTGCCCGAGATCGACGCCGAGCGGATCGCGCTATGGGGCAGCTCCTTTTCCGGCGGCCACGTGATCGCCGCCGCCGCCGACGACGGGCGGGTCGCGGCCGTGACCGCCCAAGGCCCGATGATGGACGGCCTGGCCGCCGTGACCAACGCCGTGTCCTACGGCGGCCTGTCGCTGCTGCTGCGGCTGAGCTGGGCCGGCATCCGCGACGTCATCGGCGACCTCGCCGGGGCTGATCCAGTCTACATACCGATCGTCGCGCGGCCGGGCGGCGTGGCCACCATGGCCACCGCGGACGCCTACGACGGCTATCACGCCATCGCGCCGCCGGACTGGCGTAACGAAGTCGCGGCGCGGTTCGCGCTCTCTCTGGCCTTCTACCGGCCCGGCAAGCGCGCGAACCGGCTGCCCTGCCCGACCCTGATCCAGATCTGCGACGAGGACAGCGTCGCCCCGCCCTGGGCGGCGGAGGCGACCGCGGCCCATTCGCGCGGCCGGGCGGTGGAAAAGCACTATCGCATCGGCCACTTCGATATCTATCGCGACGCCGGCTTCCGGGCATCGAGCGCCGACCAGCTCGCCTTCTTCACGGAACATCTGTCGCCGCAGGCGATCGACCAGCGTCGCCGCGAACGCCAACACAGCGAACGCGAGGAACGCGGGCGCAGCCCCATCCGGCTCGGCTGATACACAGCCGGTACAGCCCGACGTCTGCGCCGGCTCTCGGCAATCGGGCCTTCGGCACGGCCCCGCGCGCCGTCCCGAGTTATCGGTAGGCGATCGGCACCGACGGCCTCGCGATCATCTCGACATGACCTGGCGACACCGCACCGCCTTTGTCGAACCGCCGCGCCGGATATCGCTGATCGCAGACGCCCGGCCCGATGCAGATCGGCAGTCGCCGGCGGCAGCCTTCGTGGACGCGGAAGTGGCCTCTAGCGCGATCAAGCCGGCGAGCGAACACGTCCAACGGGCGCGCCCGGCTTCGGTCGCCTGGCGCATTGCACGACAACGCATCGGGAGCGGGCGCGATCGCGCGGACACGACGAAGACCGGCGCCGCCGCTCGATCGGGGCCGATTCGAGCCGCCGCGCGAGCCCAGCGCCCGTCCTATACGATCTCGAAAGCCACCCGCGGCGTCAGGCGGCAGAACAGTTCATAGGCGATGGTGCCCGCGGCCGCTGCAATCTCGTCCGCGGGCAGGTCTTCGCCCCAGAGCGTGGCGCGGTCGCCGACACGGGCGGCAGGCGCAGCGCGCAGGTCCACGGTAATCATGTCCATGGAGACGCGTCCGATCAGCGGCACGCGCACGCCGTCGAGAAGCACCGGCGTACCCGGCGGTGCATGACGCGGATAGCCGTCGCCGTAGCCGATGCCGATCACGCCCACGGGCATGGATTCGGGCGTGCGCGAGATCGCCCCGTAGCCGATCGGCTCACCGGCGGCGACCGTCTGACGGGCGATCAGCGGCGCGCTCAGCGTCATCGCCGGCCGCAGATCGCAGTCGGCCGCGCTGCGCGCCAGCAGGGGCGAACTGCCGTAGAGCATGATGCCCGGGCGCACCGTGTCGGCGTGGCTCTCCGGCCAGTCGAGCACGCCGGCCGAATTCGCGATCGAACGCTGGCCCGCGCGGCCGACGATGGCCGCCTCGAACGCGGCGAGCTGGCGGCGGGTCAGCGGGCTGCGGGCGTCGTCGGCACAGGCCAGATGCGTCAGCCAGCCGCCGTGGCTTGCCTGCGGGCACGTATCGACACGTGCGGCGATCTCGCCGGCCCGCTCGCAGGCGAAACCCAATCGGTGCATGCCGGAGTCGAGCTTTATCCAGACCGTGACCGGCGGGCCGCGGTACGCCGCCAGGGCGTCCAGCTGGGCGTCGTGAAAGAGCACGATCTCGAAGCCCTGCTCGGCGGCCTGGGCGCAGACGGTGGCGTCGAGCATCTGCGAGAGCATGAGCACCGGCCGGTCGATGCCTGCCCAGCGCAGCTGCAGCGCTTCATCCAGACTGGAGACCGCGAATCCGTCGGCGTCGGCCAGGGCGTGGGCCACCGTCGCGGCGCCGTGGCCGTAGCCGTCGGCCTTGACCGCGGCGTAGACGCGGCGCCCGGGCGCCAATGCCCGCGCCCGAGCGAGATTGTGGGCCAGCGCCGCACGGTCGATGGTGGCGAGCGCCCGCCTCATTCGAAATCGTCGTCGTAGTTCTCGGCGAGGTTCTCGAAACGGGTCAGATGCGGCAGAAAGGCCACACGTGCCGTGCCGAGCGGGCCGTTGCGCTGCTTGCCGATGATGATCTCGGCCACGCCCTTGTCCTCGGTGTCCTCGTTGTAGACCTCGTCGCGGTAGATGAAGATGATCACGTCCGCGTCCTGCTCGATGCCGCCCGATTCGCGCAGGTCCGACATCCGCGGGCGCTTGTTGTCGCGCTGCTCGACCTGGCGGTTGAGCTGCGACAGCGCGATCACCGGCAGGTCCAGTTCCTTGGCCAGCGCCTTGAGCGAGCGCGAGATCTCGGAGATCTCGTTGGTGCGGTTCTCGCTGGTCCCCGGCACCTGCATCAGCTGCAGATAGTCGACGACGATCAGGCCGATGTCGTGCTCGCGCTTGAGCCGGCGGGCGCGGGCCCGCAGCTCGCTGGGCGACAGCGCCGGCGTGTCGTCGATGAACAGCCGCGCGTTCTCGTTCATGATGCCGATCGCGGAGGTGATCTTGGGCCAGTCGTCCTCGGTGAGCTGGCCCGTGCGCAGCCGCGTCTGGTCGACCCGCCCCCAGGAGGAGATCATGCGCATGACGATCTGCTCCGAGGACATCTCCAGCGAGAACACCGCCACCGGCACCTTCTCCTTGATGGCGACGTTCTCCACGACATTCATCGCGAAACTGGTCTTGCCCATCGACGGGCGGGCGGCGAGGATCAGCAGGTCCGACGGCTGCAGGCCGTTGGTCATCTTGTCGAAATTGTAGAGCCCGGTCGGCGTTCCGGAGAACGAGCCTTCGCTGGCCACGAGCGACTCGATGCGGTCGACCACGTCGCTGAGCAACGCGTTGAGGCCCTTGGGCCCTTCGCCGCCGCGCCGACCGCGCTCGGCGATCGCGAAGATCTCCTTCTCCGCGGCCTCGAGCAGATCCGCCGCGCTCTGGCCCTGGGTATCGAAGCCCATGGTCGTGATCGAGTCGCCGACCCGAATGAGCTGACGCATGATCGAGCGCTCGCGCACGATGTCCGCATAGGCCTTGATGTTGGCCGCGCCGGGGATGTCGGCCGCGAGATTGCCGAGATAGGTCGCCCCGCCCGCCTTGTCGAGAATGCCGTTGTTGCGCAGCCACTCGGTGAGCGTGACCAGATCGCGCGGCTGTCCGGTATTGGCCAGATCCGCGAGGCCGCGGAACAGCAGCCGGTGGTCCTCGCGGTAGAAGTCGTCCTCGTTGATGCGGTCGGCGACCTGTTCCCAGGCCTCTTCGGCCAGCAGCAGCCCGCCGATGACGGACTGTTCGGCTTCGATCGAATGGGGCGGCAGCTTGGCTTCGGCCATCGGGGGCGCGTCTCGGCGGCTGGGAGTCCGCGAAGTTTACGCAAGGCACGGACCAAAAAAAACGCCGCCCGGAGGCGGCGTTGTCGGCAGGTCGTCGCAGACCCCCGTGCTAGCCGTTCTCGCGCTCGTCGATCGGCGGATCGGCTTCCGTACCGGTCTCGTCGGCGGGCTCGCCGGCTTCCTCGACGCGCTCGCCCTCGACGTCGGTGGCGGCGACGTCGTCCTGCTCGGCGGCGTTCGCCTCGACCCGACTGGGCATGTTCACGCCCATGTCGGTCTGCTGGGCGACCACGATCGAGACCTCGACCTCGACCTCGGCGTGCAGCTGCAGCAGCGCGGTGTAGTAGCCCACCAGGCGAATCGTGCCCTCGGTCAGGCCGACCTCACGCGGGGTGACCTCGACGGTCTCCTCGGTGATCTTGTCCGAGATCTCCTGCGGGCCGACCGAGCCGAAGAGCTTGCCCTCGTCGCTGGCACGCATGGCGATGACGTATTCCTGGCCGCGCAGCTTCTCGGCCCGCGCCTTGGCGCGATCCTCGCGCTCCTGCGAGGCGGCCTGCAGCTCGGCGCGACGCTCCTCGAACACGCTGAGGTTCGCCTTCGTCGCCGGGAGCGCGATCCCGCGCGGCATCAGGAAATTGCGACCGTAGCCGGGGCGCACCTTGACGGTGTCGCCGAGGTCGCCGAGATTGCGGACTTTCTGTAGCAGAATGACTTCCACGGCGGCCTCCTAGGACGAGTGACGGTCGGTGTAGGGCAGCAGCGCCAGGAAACGGGCGCGCTTGACCGCGGTCGACAGCTGGCGCTGATAGCGCGCGGCGGTGCCGGTGATGCGGGACGGAACGATCTTGCCGGTTTCGGTCACGTACTGCTTGAGCGTCTCGATATCCTTGTAATCGATCTCTTCAACGCCTTCGGCGGTGAACTTGCAGAAACGGCGGCGGCGGAAAAAACGGGCCATGGGAGTGCTCCTCGAGCGTTAAGCCGGGCTGCGGTCTTCGGACTTGCGGTCCTCGGACTTCTCGGCGTTCTTGGCGAGCGGGGACGGGTCGGTGTCGGCCTTGTGACGGGCCACCACCATGTGACGCAGCACGGCGTCGTTGAAGCGGAAGGCGTCCTCGATCTCCTCGCGGGCGGCCTGCGAGCACTCCACGTTCAGCAGCACGTAGTGCGCCTTGTGGATCTTGTTGATCGGGTACGCCAGCTGGCGCCGGCCCCAGTCCTCGTGGCGGTGCACCTGGCCGTTGTCGGCCTCGACGATGCCGCGATACTTCTCGACCATCGCCGGCACCTGTTCGCTCTGGTCCGGGTGGACCAGGAACACGATTTCGTAATGTCGCATCGGTTGTCCTTTCGGTTTGAAGCCCCCGGCAAGACACGCCGTGGAGCAAGGCACTGCGGCGAGCGCCGCAAGGCGCGACATTCTAGGCAGTTCCCCGGGACGACGCAACCGCTGCGACCCGCGATCGCGGGCACCGGTAGGCCCGCCGCACCACTGATATTCATTCCGCGAATCGCGAGGGCGTCGCTTGATGGCAGGGCCCCAGGGCTTCCTCCTGTCAACATGTCTCACGAACGCGGCTTGGGCGACCGCACATTATATCCCGCAAGCTTCCAAGCGCGGCTCGTAGTGCGCCACAAGCCGGGCGCGCCACGGCGCAAGACCCGGGTTGGATGAGACACGGGGCGGCCCGGACGAGCCGGACGCACCGGAAATTTCACGAGCTAATGCGCACCGGCATTGCCGCATGCCGATGCGACAGCGGCTGCGCGGCGCGCTCGAAGCCTTGGCATGCCGCCGGACAACGCGTGGCGCGAGGAACGACGAGGATCAACAGGTTCTAGTCCGTTGACGTCGTCCCGGCCATGGCGCGCTGGCGAACCGCCTCGAACAGGGTGATGCCGGTCGCCACCGACACGTTCAGACTCTCGACATCGGCGGCCATCGGAATGGCGACGCAGTCGTCGCACTGGCGCTGCGTCAGCGCGCGCAGTCCGCCGGCCTCACCCCCCGCCACGAGCACGAGGCGTTCCGGCAGCGCCGTATCGTAAAGCGATGCCGGCGCCTGCGCGTCCAGACCGACCACCCAATAGCCGTCGGTCTGGAGCCGGCCCAGCGCTCGTGCGAGATTGGTCACGGGCACGAACGGCACCCGCTCGGCGGCCCCGGCCGCGACCTTGCGCACCGCCGGCGACAGGCCGGCCGCGCGCTTGCGCGGTGCGATCACCGCGGAGACGCCTGCCGCCGCGGCGGTGCGCAGACAGGCGCCGAGGTTGTGCGGGTCCTGGACCTGATCGAGCGCGAGGACCCAGGGCTGCTCGACCGCCTCGAGAATCGCCGGCAGTTCGGACTCCCGGCGCGGCTGGGCGATCTCGCACTCGGCCACGCAACCCTGGTGGCGCACCTCCGGCAGGAGCTCGTCGAGCCGGGCCATCGGCGCCCGCTCGACCGGCACGCCCTGCCGCGCCGCCTCGTCGGCGACGCCGCGGGCCCGGGCATCGTCGCGGCCCTCGGCCAACCAGATGCGCCGCAGCGTCGGGACGTTGCCGAGGGCGGCTTCCACGGCGTGGAAGCCGCCGATGCAGGCCTGCGCGGCTTCCGTCATGCGTCGGCGGCCGGCCGCCGGGCAAGCAGGTTCAACGCGCGCCTAGCTCAGGAGCCGAGATTCGGCGGCTCGGAGAACGCCTGCTTTTCCTGCCCCTCGACGATGGGCTTTATGACGATGTCGACGCGACGGTTTTCCGCCCGGCCGGCCTCGGTGTCGTTGCTGGCGATCGGTTCCGATTCGCCGCGTCCCCAGGTCAGCACGCGCTGCGAGTCCACGCCACGGCCGGTCAGAAAGCCGGCCACCGACTGCGCCCGCTTCTGCGAGAGCTCGAGGTTGTGCTGCTCGCTGCCGGTGCTGTCGGTATGGCCGACGACGTGAATCGCGGTCTTCTCGTAGTCCTTGAGGACGTTGGCGATCTTGTTGAAGGTGCTCTGCGCGTTCTGGCTGAGCGTCGAGCTGTCGACCGCGAAAGAGGCGTCGCTGGCCACGCCGATCTTGAGGGCGTCGCTATCGAGGCGGGTGATGTCGAGCACATCCCGGGCCTGCTCCGCCGCCAGCTTCTCGTTGAGTTCCTGCTGCTGGTTGTCCATGTAGCGGCCGGTCGCGCCGCCGGCCAGCGCGCCCAGCGCCGCGCCGATGGCGACATTGGTGCCGGACTCATCGCCGAGCTGCGAGCCGGTCAGGCCGCCGAGTACGGCGCCCACGCCAGCGCCGATCTTGGTCTTGCGGTTCGGGTCGCCGGCACAGGCGGTGACGAACAGCGCCGTGCACAGCACGGCGAGCAGGACTTTCGTGGAATGCTTGACGGTCATTGGCGTTTACCTCGTCCTTTGCGGGATGAGCGTTTCGGCTTGCTGCGTTTGGCCGCGGCCTGGTCGGGCTCGACGAGTTCGAAGTCGATCTTGCGCTCGTCCAGATCCACGCGCGCCACACGCACCTTGAGCTTGTCGGCCAGACGATGCACCGCGCCGGAGCGCTCGCCGCGCAGACACCGCGACTGGGCGTCGAAGTGATAGTAGTCGTTGGACAGGCTCGAGACATGCACGAGCCCGGTAGCATGGATGCCGTCGAGCTCGACGAACAGGCCGAACGAGGTCACGCCGGTGACCGTGCCCTCGAAGGTCTCGCCCAGCGAGTCGCTCATGAACTCGCACTTGAGCCAGTCGTCGACGTCGCGCGTGGCCTCGTCGGCGCGCTTCTCGGCTTCCGAGCACTGGGTTCCCAGCGCCTCCATGGCCGGCACGTCGTAGTCGAAGTTCACCGGCTTGCGGCGCGCTTCCAGATGCTTGATCGCGCGGTGGACCAGCAGGTCGGGATAGCGGCGGATCGGCGACGTGTAGTGGGCGTAGTACTCCAGCGCCAGGCCGAAGTGGCCGTCGTTGTGCGGGGTATAGACCGCCCGCGACAGACTGCGCAGCATCACCGTCTGGATGAGATGCGCATCGCTGCGGTCGGCGACGGTCGCCAGGACACTGGCGTAGTCCGCGGCCTGCGGATCGCTGCCGCCGGGCAGCGACAGCCCGCGCTCGGCCAGAAAGGAACGCAGGTCGTCGAGCGCATCCGCGGCCGGACCGCTGTGCACGCGATAGAGCAGCGGCATGCGCTTCTTCGACAGATGCGTGGCCGTGGCCACGTTCGCCGCGATCATGCATTCCTCGATGATCTTGTGCGCGACGTTGCGCTCGTAGGGCACGATGCGTTCGATCTTGCGATCGTCGTTGAACACGATCTGCGTGTCGGTGGTCTCGAACTCGATCGCGCCGCGTTCGCGCCGCTCGGTCATGAGCGCGTCGTAGACGCCCTTGAGATCCTCGAGCGGCTTTTTCAGCGCCTGGTGGCGCTCGGGCATGTTCTGCGGATTCTCCAGCCAGTCCGCGACCTGTTCGTAGAGCAGGCGTGCATGCGAACGAATGACCGCCGAATAGAACTTGCTGGCGCGGGTGCGGCCCTGGCGGTCGATACGCATCTCGCAGACGACGGCCAGCCGGTCCACCTCGGGGTTGAGCGAGCACAGGCCGTTGGACAGCGCTTCGGGCAGCATCGGCACGACGTTTTCCGGGAAATACACCGACGTCGCCCGCTTCTGGGCCTCGGCGTCGAGCGCGGAGCCCGGCTTGACGTAGGCCGACACGTCGGCGATGGCCACCCACAGCTTCCAGCCACGCACCGTCGCGCGGGCATAGACGGCGTCGTCGAAATCGCGCGCGTCCGCGCCGTCGATGGTCACCAGCGGCAGATCGCGCAGATCCACGCGGTCGGCCTTGTCGGCCTCGGCGACCGCATCGCCGAAGGACCTGGCCTCGGCGAGCACGTCGTCCGGCCACGCGAACGGGATGCCATGCGCGCGCAGCGCCACGTCGATCTCCATGCCCGGCGCCATGCGGTCGCCCATGACCTCGACGACTTCGCCGATCGGCTGCGCGCGCTTGGACGGCGGCTGGACGATGCGCACGGTCACGACCTGATCGTGCGTCGCCCCGCCGCGTGCGTTATCCGGAACGCGGATGTCGTGGGCGATCCGCGAGTTGTCGGGGACCACGTGATAGGTGCCGCGCTCCTCGACGAAGCGGCCCACCACCGCCTCGTTGGCGCGCTCCAGCACCTCGGCCACGCGACCCTCGCGGCGGCCGCGGTTGTCCCGGCCGACGATGCGCACGACCGCACGATCGCCGTGCATGAGCAGGCGCATCTGGCGCGGATTGAGAAAGACGTCGTCCTCGTCGCCGTTGTCGGGGATGAGGAAGCCGAAGCCGTCGCGGTGACCCTGCACACGGCCGCGTACGAGGTCCATCTTGTCGATGGGCCCCAGCGCGCCGCGCCGGTTCTCGAGCAGCTGGCCGTCGCGCAGCATCGCGCGCAGACGGTGATCGAAGGCCTCGAGCGCCTTGTCGTCAGCCAGCGCGTAGAACTCGATGAGTTCGCCGCGCGTCATCGGCCGCGACTGCTCCATCAGGTCGTTGAGCACGAGCTGGCGGCTCGGCACCGGTTCGGCGTACGCGTTTTTCTCGCGTGCGTACTCGGGATCGCGGGATTGCCAGTCGCCCGCGGGCGTATCGGATTTAGTCAAGATGTCGCTCCATGGCGCTCAAGATACCGGATAACGAATCGTCCAGAAACAACGTTGACAAGCGCGCCCGCAATGTCTACATTGCGCGCCTCCACGCCGAGGTGGCGGAATTGGTAGACGCGCTAGCTTCAGGTGCTAGTGAGCTAACGCTCGTGGAGGTTCAAGTCCTCTCCTCGGCACCATCTCTTCTCTCCGAAGAGATGGCCCGGCGCGATGCCGGGCCTCTTGTTCCCGATATGCCAGACGTTATGACGCGCGCGATGCGCCGTCGCGGTTGTCAGACCGCGAACGGATCCCGCAGCACGATCGTGTCCGCACGGTCGGGACCGGTCGAGACGACGTCGATCGGCGTGCCGGTGATCTCCGCCAGCCGATCGAGATAGTCGCGCGCAGCACGCGGCAGCTTGTCGTAGTCGCGCACCCCGGAGGTCGACTCGCTCCAGCCGTCCATCTCTTCGTAGACCGGCTCGCAGCGGGCCAGCGCATCGGCGCCCAGCGGCGGCACGGTGATGGTCTCGTTGTCGCAGCGGTAGCCGGTGCAGAGCCGGATGCCTTCCAGGCCATCCAGAACATCCAGCTTGGTGATGCACAGCCCCGAGAGGCTGTTGTTGAACGCGGCCCGGCGCAGACCCACCGCGTCGAACCAGCCGCAGCGACGCGCCCGGCCCGTGGTTGCGCCGAACTCCGCACCCTTGGAGGCCAGATGGCGGCCGAAGTGGTCGTCCAGTTCCGTGGGGAACGGCCCCGAACCGACGCGGGTGGTGTACGCCTTGACCACGCCCAGCACGTAGTCGAAATAGGTCGGCCCCACGCCGGTACCGGTGGCTGCGCCGCCGGCGGTGGTGTTCGACGAAGTGACGTAGGGATAGGTGCCGTGGTCGACATCCAGCAGCGCGCCCTGCGCGCCCTCGAACAGGATCGACTCGTCGGCGACGTAGGCCCGGCGCATGAGCTCGGCCACGTCCGACACCATGGGCGCCATCTCCTCGGCGTGCGCCAGACAGCCGTCCAGGGTCTCCTGGAAGTCCACAGGCGTGGTGCCGAAGTAGTTCTTGAGCACGAAGTTGTGGAAATCCAGGGCCTCGCCGAGCTTGGCCGCCAGCATCTCGCGACGGTACAGGTCGCCGACGCGGATCGCGCGCCGCGCGACCTTGTCCTCATAGGCCGGGCCGATGCCACGGCCGGTGGTGCCGATCGCGGTCTTGCCGCGCGCGGCCTCGCGCGCCTTGTCGAGCGCCACGTGGCTGGGCAGGATCAACGGACAGGCCGGGCTGATGCGCAGACGGCTGCGCACCGGCACGCCGCGCGCTTCGAGCGTGGCCATTTCCTCGATCAACGCATCCGGCGCGAGCACCACGCCGTTGCCGATATGGCAGGTGACGCCGTCGTGCAGAATGCCCGAGGGAATCAAGTGCAGGATCGTCTTCTCGCCGTTTATCACGAGCGTGTGCCCGGCGTTGTGGCCGCCCTGGAAGCGCACCACGTGGCGGGTGCGATCGGTGAGCAGGTCGACGATCTTGCCCTTGCCCTCGTCGCCCCATTGGCTGCCGATGACGATGACCCGTTTGCCCATGTCTATCCCCTAGGTTCGAACGGCCGCACGTGCCAGCGGCCCTCGCTGTAGTCGAGAACACGATCGCAGTGCGGGGCGATGCCCGTGTCTTCGCCGGGCGTGGCGACGATCACACGCTCGCCGGCGGCGCGCAGCTGGCGCACGCGGGCGAGCAGCTCGGGATCGCTGCCGGCGGGCGCGTGAATGCCGCGGCGCCGCTCCTCGCCTTCGAACCGCCCCAGCGCCGCGAGCAGATTGAGATCGGCCGAGAAGCCGGTGGCCGGGCGCGCCCGGCCGAAGCTGGCGCCGACCTCGTCATAGCGCCCGCCGCGCGCCAGCTCGCGCCCCAGCCCGGGCGCGAACGCGGCATAGAGCAGGCCGGTCTTGTAGCGATAGCCGCGCAGTTCGGCCAAGTCCAGAAACAACGGAATCTGGGGGTAATGGCTGGCGAGCAGCGACACCATGTCATCGAGCCGGCCGATGGCCGCGTCGATCGTATCGTCGATGCCGCCCAGTTCGGCGCGCGCGTGTTCGAGCACGCTCGGCTCGCCATTGAGTTCGATCAGGCGCGCCAGACGCGCGTGGCTGGTGGCGTCCAGGCGATCGCTCGTGCGCAGCCGATCGAGGTCAGGCCGCGACTTGCGCTGCACAATATCGAACAACTGCGGCTCGAGATCGTCAGGAATGCGCGCGAGTTCGACCAGCCGTCGGTAGATCGCGACATGGCCCAGATCGAGACAGGCGTTGTCCACGCCCATCAGATCCAGCGTTTCCAGCATCAGCGACACGATTTCGAGGTCGCTGTCGATATGCGCATCGCCGAATTTCTCCACGCCCACCTGCAGCGGCGAGCGCGAGCCACCCGGCTCCTCGGGGCGCGTGCGCAGAATGCTGCCGATGTAGCAGTAGCGTGCCGGCCCCACGGCCTGCAGCCGATGGGCATCGATACGGGTGGCCTGGGTGGTCATATCGGATCTGACGCCCATCATCCGGCCGTTGAGCTGATCGGTGAGCTTGAACGTTTGCAGGTCGAGTTCATGCCCCGCGCCGGTGAGCAACGAGTCGAGATACTCGATCAGCGGCGGTCGAATGAGATCGAAGCCCCAGCGCCAGTAGAGATCGAGCAGCTCGCGACGCGCGGCTTCCAGCCGCCACGACTCCGGCGGCACCATTTCCTGTACGCCCTCGGGCAGCAGCCAGCGTTTGGATTGCATGACGGTCCGAAAGTAGAACGTTGCTAGTGGACGAACTGAAGCAGTACGGCACCCACGCCGATCAGCACGCCGCCGAAGATCCGCAGACTGCGGCCGTCCACGTCGGACAGCCGCAGCATCATCTCACGCCAGCGCTCGGGGGCCAGGAAGGGCAGCAGCCCCTCGATGACCAGCACCAGCGCGATCGCCCGCAGCAGATCGGCCCACATCGGGCCGATCAGGGCTGCGGCGCACTATCCGACGCCTTCGGGTTGAAGTACCGGAACAGCTCGCCCTGCGGGCGCAGCAGCAGCAGATCGTCACTGCCCAGCGAATTCCGATAGAGCTCCAGGCTTCGGTAGAAGCTGTAGAACGTCGGATTCTCCTGATAGGCCTCGGCATAGATCTCGGCGGCACGCGCATCGCCCTCACCCCGGATCGTCTGCGCCTGGCTATAGGCCGTGGCGCGGATGATGGTGCGTTCGCGCTCGGCGTCGGAACGGATCTCCTGGGCCGCGGCATCGCCCTGGGCGCGCAGGGTGCGGATGACCTCTTGGCGCTCGGAGCGCATGCGCTCGTAGACCGACTCGCTGACCTCCTCGGGCAGGTCCAGGCGCATGATCCGCACGTCGGTGATCTCGACGCCGACTTCGCGGGCGTCCTGGTTGGCCTGCACCTGCACGGCGGCGACGATCTCGTTGCGCTCGTCGCCGACCGCCTGGCGGATGGTTCGCTTGGAGAACTCGGCCAGCAGATCGTTCTCCACGATCTCCGTCAGCAGACTGCGGGTGCGCTGCTCGTCGCCCTGCGTCGACAGATAGTAGTCGACGGTGTCGCGGATGCGCCACTTGACGTAGAAATCGACCGCGAGGTTCTTGTTCTCCGAGGTGAGCACGCGCTCGATCTCCTCGGTGAACGTCATCACGCGGCGCTCGAACGAGCGCACCTTCTGGACGTAAGGCACCTTGAAGTGAAGCCCGGGATCGTAGTCCTGACCGATGATTTCGCCGAGCTGGACGACGACCACACGCTCGCGTTCGCCGACGATGAACGCCGAATCATATGCGGTGTAGACGATCGCCAGCACGATGACGATGAGAAGAATGTGCTTGGGACTCATGAGTTGCGATCCCGACTGCGAAGACTATCGGTGCGGCTGGGCGACGAGGAAGCGCCGCCATCCGAGGGCACCGTCTGCGGGCCATCACCCCCGTCGCTGGCCCCGTCCATACCCTGGTTGGCGGCCCGCTCGGCGGCCTTGTTGCGCCGCGACTCGTTGAGCATCTTCTCCAGTGGCAGATACATCATCGGCCCGTTCTCGCCGCCCTGCTCGGCCAGAATCAGGTTGGCCGACGACAGCACGTCGCCCATGGTCTCGAGATAGAGCCGCTCGCGAGTGACTTCCGGCGCATTCTCGTACTGCGCCAGCAGTTCGGAGAAGCGCGAGGCCTCACCCTCTGACCGTGCGATCTTCTCCTCTCTGTAACCGCGCGCCTCGAGCAGAATCTGGGCCTTCTCGCCCTGGGCCCGGGCCACGATGTCACGCGCGTAGGCGCGTGCGATGTTCTTCTTGCGCTCTTCCTCCTCTCGGGCCTTGATGGCCTCCTCGAAGGCGCTCTGCACCTGCTCCGGCGGCTGCGAGTACTGCACGTTCACCGCAACCACGTCGACGCCCGCCTCATAGCTCGTCAGCGTCGTCTGCACGATCTTGCGCACGTTCTCCGGCAGCATCGCCCGCGAGCGATCGTCGATCTGCGGATAGCTCTCCTGCTGCTGCTTGATCTCGTCGACCAGCTTCTCGTCAACGTCCCGCAGTGCATCACGTTCGGCCGGCTGGCCGGAGCCTTCCTTCAGGTCCACGTTCTCCAGCGCCCGATCCTCGAGTTCCTCGACCCGAACGCCCTCCTGAATGACCTGATTCATGCGGCTCGTGCCGACGATCTCGCGCACGGCCGAACGCAGCACCTGCTCGACGGTCTGATCCGGCTCGCGCAGCTGGAAGAGATAGTTCATCGCGTCCGAGATACGGTACTGCACCGCCACCTCGACCTCGACGATGTTCTCGTCCTTGGTGAGCATGACCGCTCGGTTGCCGGCCCGGCGGACCTGTTGCACGTCGACCTTGTAGACGCGATCCACCGGATACGGCATGTGCCAGTGCCAGCCCGGACCGGCGGTCGAGGTGTAGTCGCCGAAGCGCAGCACCACGCCCTTCTCGCCGGGCTGGACCACATACAGCCCGGTGGCGAGCCAGATCACCAGCGCCAGCGGGATGATCAGCAGAAAGACGGCCGGGGGCGGCCCGCCGATGCCGCCGCCACTACCGTTGTCGCCACCGCCGCCGCTCTTGCGGCCGGAGAAGCGGGCACGCAGGCGACGCCATATTTGCTCCAGATCCGGGGGGCCGCCGCCGTTCTTGTTGCCGCCGCCCCACGGATCCTGGCCCTTGCCAGGCTCGTTCCAAGCCATGCTGATGATCATCCCTTTGGCGAAACCGCGATTCTATCGACCGGCCCGACCCCTGTCGAACGCGCACACGGCGTTCGGCGCGGGCACAACGGGGCCGGCCGCTATTCACGCGTTCCGGTATGTCAGTGTATGTGCGTTCCCGAGGTCTCGCGAACGGACATGCGCGCCGCACGCCGCTGCACGAGCACGTCCTCAACCGTCAGCCCCGCCCGCTCGATCAGCCGTGCGAGATCACTCTCGGAGGCGGTCACGGAAAGCAGCGCATCGCCGTTGCTCTCGTAGCGTTCATCGTCGACGACCCCGAGCTCGAACAGCCGCGAACGCAGCCGTCCGGCCGTGGCCGGCACCCGCAATACGCCCGTGACCATGTCCGGGTTGCAGATGTCGGCCAGAACGGCGCGCAACGCGTCGACCCCGTCACCGGTCATCGCCGACACCCAGACGCGCACCGGCGCGCCGTGGGCGTCGCGCTCGATGCGCACGGTCTCGTCGTCGAGCAGGTCGACCTTGTTGAAGACCTCGATCTGGGGCACTTCGCCGGCCCCGATCTCGGCCAGCACCTGATTGACCTGCGCGGCGTGCGCGCGACGCTCGGGGTCGGCGGCGTCGATGACGTGCACCAGCAGATCGGCGTCGCGCGTTTCCTCGAGCGTCGCCCGGAAGGCCGCGACCAGCTCATGCGGCAGATCGCGGATGAAACCCACGGTATCGGCCACGATCAGCGGGTCGCCGACCGGCACCTCGAGCTGGCGTAGCGTCGGATCGAGCGTGGCGAACAACTGGTCGGCGGCGTAGATCGATTCGCCGGTGAGCCGATTGAACAGCGTCGACTTGCCGGCGTTGGTGTAGCCGACCAGCGACACGATCGGCGTCTCCGCGCGCCGCCGCGACGCCCGCCCCTGCTCGCGCCGGGCGAGCACCTTTTCCAGACGCTCGCGCAGTGTCTTGATGCGCACGTTGAGCAGGCGCCGGTCGGTCTCGAGCTGGGTCTCGCCCGGCCCGCGCAGGCCGATGCCGCCCTTCTGGCGCTCGAGATGCGACCAGCCCCGCACGAGACGGGTGGCCAGATGCCGGAGCTGGGCGAGTTCGACCTGCAGCTTGCCCTCGTGCGAACGGGCCCGCCGGGCGAATATATCCAGAATCAGCCCGGCCCGATCAAGCACGCGGGCGTTCAGACGCTTCTCGAGGTTGCGCTCCTGGCTCGGCGACAGGTCGTGGTTGAACACCACGAGCTCGGCCTTGTAGTCCACCACGGCCGCGGCGATCTCGTCCACCTTGCCGCCGCCGACGAAATATCGCGGATCGGGCGAACGGCGACTGCCGCCGATGTGGTCGAGTACCTCGGCGCCAGCGGACTCCACCAGCTCATGGAATTCGCGATCGGCCTCGGCGTATTCGTCGAGGCCGAAGGCGATGTGCACGATGACGGCCGCCTGACCGCTGGGCGGCCGTTCAAACATGCGTCAACACGGTGACCGGATCGAAATTAATCGTCGTCCACCTCGCCGGCGTTCTCGCCCATCTCTTCGCGCATCTCGGAGCGCACGTTGCGCGACGGGACGATGGTGGAGATCGCGTGCTTGTAGACCATCTGATTGACGGCGTTGCGCAGCAGCACGACGAACTGGTCGAACGACTCGATCTGACCCTGCAGCTTGATGCCGTTGACCAGATAGATCGACACCGGCACGCGCTCCTTGCGCAAGGCGTTGAGGAATGGTTCTTGTAGTGTTTGGCCTTTTGCCATGGGGACAGACTCCGAAAAAGCAGCAAATAGAAATCTTAGATGACGCTATCGTAGCACGTGCACTAGAGGCCAAACCATTGACTGACATGACTTTGCGCCTGCTCATGCAGATCCGGGGCGTCGCTTTCCAGCCACCGGGCCGATTGCAGCGAGCGCAGCCAGGTCAGCTGCCGCTTGGCCAGCTGGCGGGAGGCGAACACGGCGCGGCGCGCCCCCTCGTCCATCCGCATCTCGCCGGCCATTACCTGCCAGAGTTGACGATAGCCCACCGCCCGTATCGACGGAAGTGTCGCATTGAGATCGGGACGCGAATAAAGCTTTTCAACCTCTGCGGCGAACCCCTGTTCCAGCATGATCTCGAATCGTCGCGCGATCCGTTCGTGCAGCGCGGCCCGGGTCGCCGGTGCCACGACGAGCTTGCAGATGGACCACGGCAGCGCGGATTCGTTCTGCCGCGCATGCAGTTCGCTGGGCGCGGTCCCGGTCAGGGCATGGATCTCCAGCGCCCGCTGGATGCGCTGCGCATCATTCGGATGGATACGCGCCGCCGACGGCGGATCGACCGCGGCCAGCCGGGCGTGCAGGCTGTGCCAGCCGTCGGCCTGCGCCTCGGCGGTCAACCGCGCGCGCACCGCATCGTCGCGGGGCGGCATGTCCGCCAGGCCGTGCTCGAGCGCGCGGAAATACAGCGAGGTGCCGCCGGTGAGCACCGGCAGGCGGCCGGCCGCGTGGATGCGCGCGATCTCGGCGGCGGCATCGGCGCGGAACTCGGCCGCGGAGTACGGCTCGGCCGGGTCGCGGATGTCGATGAGCGCATGCGGCGCGCGCGCCAGCGTGGCCGCATCCGGCTTGGCCGTGCCGATGTCCATGCCGCGATAGACCATCGCCGAGTCGACCGAAACGATCTCGGCGTCCAGGCGCTCGACCAGCTCCACCGCGAGTCCGGTCTTGCCGGAGGCGGTCGGCCCCAGAAGAAAAAGAACGGGCGGCTTCACTGGCCGCGCATGAACAGTCGGTCGAGCCCGGCCATATCGACCTGGATCCAGCTGGGACGACCATGATTGCAGTGCCCGGCGCGATCGGTGTGCTCCATGTCGCGCAGCAGCGCGTTCATCTCGGTGAGCGTCAGCCGCCGCCCCGCCTTGACCGCCGCCTTGCAGCCCATGTCCGCCAGCACATCGTCGATGGCGTCGCGCACGCCGTCGGCGCCGCGCAGCCCGTCGTCGAGCTCGCCGATGACGTCCCGCGCCAGAGCGATGTAATCGCCGTCGGCGAGCAGCGCCGGCACCCCGCGCAGCAGCGCCGTCGTCGGCCCGCTCCGGCTGATGTCCAGCCCGACCGCGGCCAACGCCTCGCCGTGCTGTTCCACGGCCGCGGCTTCGGTCTCGGCGAGCGCAAGTGTTTCCGGCACCAGCAGGCGCCGGCAGGCGATTTCGCCCGAGGAATACTCCGCCTTGAGCTGCTCGTAAAGCACGCGCTCGTGCGCGGCGTGCATGTCGACCAGGATCAGGCCGTCGCGATTCTGGGCCAGGATGTAGATATCGTGCAGCTGGCCGATCGCATAGCCGAGCGCGGGGGTGTCGTCGGGTTCCGGCGCGGGCGCCGCGGCCGCCGCCGGCGTGGGCTCGGGCGGCGCCTGGAACCGATAGGCCGCCGCGACGTCGCCCACCCCCGGCCGGGTGTCGAACCCGAACCCCCGGGTCGGCTGCGGTCCGGCGGCCGCGGGCGGCTCGGGCGCGGCGGTCGGCCCGGTATCGGCTGCGGGCTCGCGTACCGGCAGCTCGACGTGCCGCGCGGGATGCGGGGTGGCCTCGACCGCCGCGAGCGCGCGGCCGACGCTGCGGAATACGAACTCGTGCACCAGACGCGACTGGCGGAATCGCACCTCGGCCTTGGCCGGATGCGCATTGACGTCGACCTGCCGCGGATCGACCTCCAGATAGAGCACGTAGGCCGGATGGCGCTGATTGTGCAGCAGATCGCGATAGGCCAGGCGCACCGCGTGGTTGAAGACCCGATCGCGGATCGGCCGCGCGTTGACATAGCTGTACTGCAGATCGGCCTGGCCGCGCGAGAATCCGGGCGTCGCCACCCAACCGGTCAGACGCAGCCCCGCCGCGGCCTCGTCCACCGCCACGGCGTGTTCGTCGAAGCTCTTGCCCAGCACCCGGACCACCCGGGCGAGGCGCGCCGCGGTGTCCGCCGCCGGGGCGAGCCGCGCAAGTTCGACGCCGTCGTGACGCAGTACGAACCCGATGTCGAAGCGCGACAACGCCAGCTGGTTGAAGGCGCGCCGCAGATGCCGAAGCTCGGTCGCCGGCGCGCGCAGGAATTTGCGGCGCGCGGGGATCCGGGCGAACAGTTCCCGCACTTCGACACGCGTGCCGCGATTCTGCGGCGCCGGCCGCGCGTCGTCGTGGCGGCCCGGGGATACGGCCCAGCCGTGCTCGGCGCCCGGTCCGCAGGAGGCCACGGTCAGCTCGGCCACCGAAGCGATGCTCGCCAGGGCCTCGCCGCGAAAGCCCAGACTCGCGACCGCCTCGAGCTGGGACAGGCTGCTGATCTTGCTGGTCGCGTGCCGGGCCACCGCCATCGGCAGCTCGCTCGGCGCGATGCCGTCGCCGTCATCGTCGACCACGATGCGACGCAGACCACCCTGTTCCACCTCGACCTCGATATGCGCCGCGCCCGCGTCAAGACTGTTCTCGATCAGTTCCTTGACGATGGAAGCCGGCCGTTCGACGACTTCGCCGGCGGCGATCTGGCTGATCAGTTGGTCGTCTAGCGGCAGGATCGGCATGGGCGGCAACGGCCTCCGGGTCGACTCGGGCGCCCATTCTAATCCGGTACCAGCCGCCACGCCGACCGGCACCGGTAACGCCCGTGCCGCGCCGACGAACCGCGGCGCTTCTGCGCGGTGGCCGGGCACGCCCCGGCGGTGCCGGAAGATCCCGCCCGAGCCGGGCCCACGGGCCATAGCGAGCCCGGCGTCAGGCCACCATTTCGGTGCGCGCGAGTGGGCCGTATTTCCTTGCGGGCGTGCGGCGGGCGTGCGAACCGGCGATTTGCGACGCGCCGCCGCTCGGAGCAGGCAGCTCTTTTCTTGACTCATCCAAGAAAATAAATGATTATGCTTCTGCAATGAGTCGAGACACAGCAACCACGGTTCAGGAACTGCGCGACAACGGGCTGCGGGTCACCGCGCATCGTTTCGCGGTACTCGAATGGCTGGTCGACCATCCGCATGCGACCGTCGAGCAGGTGCACGACGGCGTTGGCGCGCGGATCGGGGCCATCTCGAAGCAGGCCGTGTACGACGTGCTGTCGGCCTGCATGGAAGCCGATCTGGTCCGCCAGATCAAGCCTGCCGGGCATCCCGCCCGCTTCGAGCGCCGCACCGGCGACAACCATCATCACCTGATCTGCCGCGGCTGCGGCAAGATCGACGACGTCGACTGCGTGGTCGGCGATGCGCCCTGCCTCTCGCCGGGCCACGACCACGATTTCGACGTCGACGAAGCGGAGGTGATGTTCTGGGGCGTCTGCGCGGACTGTCGCTCGCATGCAACCCCGACCGAACAGGCTGTGTGATCGATTCTTTGAAAGGCGTGACCCGCTGCGTCACGCGCCGAACCACCGGGAGGACAGAACCTTGACAGACAATATCCGCAACACCGAAACGACGACCGGCGGCGAGCCGTATCCGAGCGACGAGCATTCGCTCACCGTCGGCAACGACGGCCCGATCGTGATGCACGATCACTTCCTCATGGAGCAGATGGCGGCCTTCAACCGGGAGATGATTCCGGATCGCCAGCCGCACGCCAAGGGCGGCGGCGCCTTCGGCCAGTTCGAAGTCACCGAGGACGTGTCCAAATACACCAAGGCGACGTTCCTGCAGAAGGGTGCGACGACCCACATGGTCGCGCGCTTCTCCACGGTCGCCGGCGAATCCGGCAGCCCGGACACCTGGCGTGACCCGCGCGGCTTCGCGCTGAAGTTCTACACCGACGAAGGCAACTTCGACATGGTGGGTAACAATACCCCCGTGTTCTTCGTGCGCGATCCGATGAAGTTCCAGCACTTCATCCATTCGCAGAAGCGCCGCGCCGACAATGGCCTGCGCGACCACGACATGCAGTGGGACTTCTGGACGCAGTCGCCGGAATCCGCGCATCAGGTCACCTGGCTGATGGGCGACCGCGGCGTGCCCGCCACCTGGCGCCACATGAACGGCTACTCCAGCCACACCTACATGTGGGTCAACGCCGAAGGCGAGCGCTTCTGGGTGAAGTATCACTTCAAGACCGATCAGGGCATCAAGTGCCTGACCCAGGAACAGGCCGATCAGATGGCCGGTTCCGATGGCGACTATCATCGTCGCGACCTGTTCAACGCGATCAAGCGCGGCGAGTTCCCGACGTGGACGCTGTACGTGCAGATCATGCCGTACGAAGATGCCAAGACCTACCGGATCAACCCGTTCGACCTGACCAAGATCTGGCCGCACGAGGACTATCCGCTGCACAAGGTCGGCACGATGAAGCTGGACCGCAACCCGACCGATTTCCATACGGAGATCGAGCAGGCGGCGTTCGAGCCCAACAACATGGTGCCTGGCACCGGCGTGTCGCCCGACAAGATGCTGCTGGCCCGTACAATCTCCTATGCGGACGCCCATCGCGCCCGTCTGGGTGTGAACTACAGGCAGATTCCGGTCAATGTGCCGAAATCGCCGGTCAACAGCTACACCAAGGGCGGCGCCATGCGCATGCGCAACGTGAGCGATCCGGTGTACGCGCCCAACACCAAGGGTGGCCCCCACGCCAACCCGTCCGCCTACCCGGCGAACAACGTCTGGGAAGCCGACGGCCAGATGGTGCGTGCCGCCTACACGCTGCGCAAGGACGACGGCGACTTCAATCAGGCCAACGACCTCGTCAACAAGGTCATGAACGATGAGGAGCGTGATCGCCTGGTGAACAACGTTGTCGGCCATCTGAGCGGCGGCGTCAGCGAGCCGATCCTCGAACGCGCGTTCGAGTATTGGAAGAACGTCGATCAGACCATCGGCGAGCGCATCGAAAAAGGCGTGCGGGCGAACACCTGATCGCTCCACCCCATCGCCGAGTGCGACAAGGGCGGCGCGTCGATCGACGCGTCGCCCTTTTTCATGTCCGGCGGATCAACGACTCGACGATGGCCCGGACCATTGGTATCGCGAACGCCGCTCCGCCTTCGGCCGCCACCCGGTAGTCCACATCTACCGCGCCCCGGGCCACCACGGTCACAGCGACCAGCCGACCGGCCGCCCCGATCGCAGCGGCCGACGCCGCCGATCATCAATCACCGATCCGCGATCCCCGCGCCGCCCTGCGCCTGCGCAGTCTCGGCCAGACGCGCGTCCAGGCGCCCGTCGAGTGCGTGCTTGTAGTCCGCCAGCCAGCGACCCCGCCACCAGAACCGGCCCCACCAGCCCAGCGCCGTGCCGTCGGCGAGATCGATCAGGCCGCGCTCCGGACCGGCGCGATAGTGGCCCAGCGGTCGACGCGTGAGACGCGCCTGCAGATTGCGCGCCAGCACCCGGGCCTGACACGCGACGTCCATCGGCGCCGGCACCTGCCCGCCGGGCAGACGAGCGCAGCCGCCGGCCGCGAACACCCGATCGTCGACCGTCGAATGCAGGCGCGCGTTGACACATAGACGCCCCGCCTGCGTCGGCAGACCGCCGGCATGGATGAAGCGGCTGCCGCGTTCGCGATGACTGGTCACCAGATGATCCGCACCGAAGGCCCGGCCGTCCGAACTGAGCACCGCCGCCTCCGCCAGCGTGCTGATCGCGGTATCCATCACCACATCCACGCCACGCCGGGCGAGTTCGCGCACGAGCGCACGCACCGCCCGCCGCGGCGCTTCCGGCAGCAGCCGTGGCCCCGGCACATAGAGCGCGACCGAGAGACGGCGCGGCGCCCGCGACAGCCCGGCGGCCACTTCGACCGCGCGCGCATCGGCGCCGCAGACCGCGACGCGCGGCGGGCGCCCCGTGGGCGCATGGTCGAGCGCGTCGCGGCATTGGGCCAGCGCCGCCACCGAATGGGCCGGCCAGACCTGCACACGCACGCCGCGATCATCCAGGCCGTCCAGATCGGGCTCGAGGCCGACATCGATCGATACCGCGTCGTAGCGGTGCATCGCGCCGCCGGCGACCCAGACCCGCTGATGGCGCGCATCCAGGCCGATCGCCCGTGTCCCGGCATAGTCGAAACGCACGTCCCGACAGCGCCTGCCCAGCGATGCCCGCAGCGCCTCGGGCGTCACCCGCCCCGCCATGAGCGCGCTGACGTGATTGCCCCGCCAGAAGCGGCCGGGATCGATGAGCGCGACCGCGATGCCGGCATCGGCGAAGCGCCGGTGCTCGGCCAGCAGCGCCATGTGGCGATGCCCGCCGCCGACGAGCACGACACGCTTCACAGCCACCCCGCCACCGCGGCGCCGAGAAGCGCCAGCATGCCGACGAGCACACCGCAGGCGATCGCGCGGGCAAGCCACGGCCGCCACCGCTCGCGCTCGACACGGCGGGCGAAACCCGCACCCGCAACCGCGCCCAGCACATACAGACCGGAGACATAGCCCGGCGCTGCGGGCGCGAGCACGAACTGAAACCCCGCGGCCACCAGAGCGACCAGCGCCACGGCCAACAGCATCGAACCGAGCTCGACGGGTTCGTCGGCGGGCGCGAAGCGACGCTGCAATGCGCGTACACCGGCCGCCCCCGGCGCGGCCGCCGCCGCGAGCGCGGCTCCGATCACCGCGCCGGCCGCCAGAAGCGCGGCGCCCGGATAATCGGCTTCGGCGGCGGCGGCCGCGAAGGACCGCGTCTCGCCGCGCCAGAGCGCGGCCGGGGTGTGACCGCGGGATGTTCCGGCCAGACGCCACAGCGCCATCGCCGACGCGCAGGCCGCTGTCGCGACGATCGTAACGAGGATCGCAGCGGGCAGCCATTGCACCAGGGCGCTTACAGCGAGGGTCACCGGCACGCCGGCCGCGGCCAGGTGCAGCGCACGGCGCGCATCGCACTGGCGTGCGCGCACCGCATCGCCCGCGGCCACCGCGCTGCACAGCGCCAGCGCCAAGAGCAGCACCGGCAGCGCCGCCTGGGGCTGCATCCCGGCGCAGAGCACGAGCAGAGGCAGGCCGATGAACGCCCCCGTATGCGTCGTTAGACCGAAAGCCAGCCCCGCGAGCAGGCCGTAGACAAGACTCAATCAGCGCTCCCGACGGTGCCCGTCCGTCGGCGCCCGCAGCGACGAATGACGGGAAAACGATCGCCCAGTCTAGGGCCTGTCAACGTTTCGTACGAGTCCGAGCCTAGCGCTGTTCCACGGCAAGACGCCCCGTAGTGCGCGCCATGCAGTCATTCCGCACAAGCGTGCTATACGCTTTATTGCCGCATCTTGTTAATTCCATGGGCGCTTGTGACGGTTCGGCCGGCCATGCCAGATCGACTATGGGCGCGCTGCGGTGTTCCAAGCCCTAGTCGCGGCTCGCCACGAACGGCTGCGCGCGCCTTGCCGCACACGATGTGCGGTCTCCAACGCGGCGCTCGTTCATCGGCCGATACGACATCGCGCGCCCGTATCGCCGCTCAGTTGAGGCCGGCGACCTGCTGTCCGCCGGCGGCGGGAATCTCGAGCTCCATGCCGACGCGGATGGTACTGCCGCTCAACCCGTTCGCGCTGCGCAGGTCACCCACGCTCACACCGTACTGCTGGGCGATGCCCGACAGGGTTTCGCCGCTGCGCACCTTGTGGACCTGATTCTCGGCGATGAGCGTCGATGGCCGATAGCTGGCGAAATAGCCCTTGATGCCGCGCAGCATCGCCCGCGCCAGATCCTTCTGGTAAGCACTGCTCAACAGCTTGCGTTCCTCGCGCGGGTTCGAGATGAAGGCCGATTCGACCAAAAACGACGGAATATCGGGCGACTTCAGGACCATGAAACCCGCCTGCTGCACCTTCGACTTGTGCAGTTGGCCCAAGTCGTCGAGTTCCCGGAGCACGCGGCCGCCGGCATCCAGACTCGCTTCGATGCTCGCGCTCTGCGACAGGTCGAGCATGAACGACGCCAGACTGTCGTCCTTGCCCTTGAGACTGACACCGCCGACGAGATCGGACGCGTTTTCGCGCTGGGCCAGCCACCGCGCATGTTCGCTCGTCGCGCCGTGATGCGACAGCGCATAGACCGAGGCGCCGCTGGCCAGCGCGCCGCCGGGTGCGGCGTCGGCGTGGATCGAGACGAACAGATCCGCCCTGGCTTCGCGCGCCTTGACCATGCGTTCGCGCAGGCCGATGTAGTAATCGCCGTCGCGCGTGAGCACGCCACGCATGTTCGGCTGAGCGTCGACCATGGACTTGAGCCGACGCGCAATCTCCAGTACCACATCCTTTTCGTGCGTGCCGCTCGGCCCGAGCGCCCCCGGATCCTTGCCGCCGTGGCCGGCATCGATGACGATCACGATATCCCGGGAGGGCGGCTCCGGCGTACGCGCCGCGCGCTGGCGGCCCGAGCCGCGCTTGTCCGCCTCGGCGTCGGACACCTGCGCCAGCGCGGCGGCGGTGTCGTCGGCGGTCTGGTCACCGGTGGCGGAAGCGACGTCCGAATCCGGCCGCTCGCCGCCGGCCGCAGCTTTTTCGGACGATTCATCACGCGCCGCGGTGCGTGTCGTCGGTGCCCCGTTTTCGCGGTAGAGGTCCACGACCAGACGATAGGGATGCGACTCATCCGGATCGAGCATAAAGCTCTTCGGCGACACGGCTTCGGCGAGGTCGATGACCACCCGCAGATCGTCACCGTTCCGAACCCCGGTGCGCAGCCGTTTGATCAGGCCGCTGCCGCGCGTATCACCGCCCACGGCGGATACCGCACGGGCGTCCGGCAGATCCACCACCAGCCGCAACGGGTCGTCGAGCATGAACAGATCGGGTTCGGTCGCGCCGGCGAGGTCGAAGACCACGCGTGTCTTGTCTGCGGATGCCCAGAGGCGGACATCCTTAAGCGTCGCCCGATCGGCCGTGGCCGCCGTAGCCAGGCACAGCAGCAGTCCGAAAACCAGCCATTGCAAGCTCGCGCGCATCATTGGTCGCCCTGTGCGGATGGCCCCGAAGAATAATCGCCCGACTAGAGCCTATCGCCACCTCTCAAGGCTGACAACCATTTTTTCTCAATCAAAACAGCGCTCAGGCGCGTCCTCTTTTCTATCCACTTGAAAGAATTGACCTATGTGGCATTTTCGAGCGCCGCCAGCAGGCGCTCGCCGGCCGCGGAGTGGGCGCTGACACGCGCTCGCCGGCCAGGCTCGTGATACTGCAGTTCGATGGTGGCATCCATCGACGGCAGAAAGCCGGCGCCACGGTCGGCCCATTCCACGCAGAGCCAATCGCGCGCCGGATCGATCTCCCGAATACCGAGGAATTCCAGCTCCTCGGGATCGCCGAGCCGATAGAGATCCAGATGGTGAAACATGCGTCCCGCCACCGCATACGGCTCGACGAGCGTGTAGCTCGGCGAGGCCACGGCACCGGTGTGGCCCAGCGCCCGCAGCACCGCCCGCGCGAGTGCTGTCTTGCCCGCGCCCAGCTCGCCGGACAGCGCGATCGCCATGCCGCCCTCACTTCGCGCCAGGACAGCGCCGATGCGCGCGCCCAGCGTCGCCGTGGCGTCCGGGTCCGGCAGATCGATCACGTGCGTGCGGGGTTGACGTAGTGCCGCAGCCAGTCGAGCAGATCCATCGGCAGCAGACCGCGCTGACCGGCGGCATCGGCGGCGGCATCGCCCGCGCGGGCGTGGACATAGACGCCCATGCCGGCGGCGGTGCCGATGTCCAGCCCCTGCCCATGCAACGCCGCGATCACGCCGGTGAGCAGGTCGCCCATGCCGCCGACCGCCATGCCCGGATTGCCGTCCGTGCACAGCCAGAGCTCCTCCGGCGTGGCAATCAGGCTGCCGGCCCCCTTGAGCACGGTGACGGCGTCATAACGCCGGGCGATCGCCTGGGCCGTGCCCACGCGATCGTCCATGACCTCGGCGGTCGAACAGCCGAGCAGCCGCCCCGCCTCGCCCGGATGCGGCGTGAGAATCCAGCGGCCGCGGGCACGCGGCGCCTGCGCGAGCTGATTGAGCGCATCGGCGTCCACCACCAGCGGCTTGTCGCTGTCCATCGCCGCCTGCCAGAGCGCACGGCCCCAGTCGTCGGCGCCGAGCCCGGGGCCGATCGCGAGCACGTCCGCGGCCGCGATCAGCGCCTCGGGCCGCTCGTCCGGGGCGATGCCACGGCACATGAGCTCCGGCCGGGCCTGGCTCATGGCGCCGGCGTGATCCGGGTGGCAGGCCACGCTCACCAGCCCGGCGCCGCTGCGCAGTGCGGCCTCCGCGGTCATGCGGATGGCGCCACCGAAGCCACGATTGCCGCCGATGCACAGCACATGGCCGTTGTCGCCCTTGTGCACGTTGCGCGAACGCGGCACCAGCGCCCGCCGCAGCGCGCGATGGGTGAGCCGTCGTGCCACATAGGGCGCGTCTCGATAGAGGGCATCCGGTGCGTCGAGCGCCGAGAAGGCGAGTTCGCCGCAGTGCGCCGGGCCCTCGCCGGTCAGCATGCCGAGCTTGAGGCCGATGAAGGTCGTGGTGGCATCGGCACGCACCGCGTGGCGCCAGACATGCCCCGTGGTCGCATCGATGCCCGAAGGGATATCCACCGCGAACACCCCGGCGCCGCGATCGCCAGCGTCGTTGATGCGCTCGATGGCGCGGGCTATGTCGCCCTCGACGTCGCGGTTCACGCCGGTACCCAGCAGCGCGTCGACGACGACATCGGCCTCGATGGCCGTATCGGCAAACGGCGAGACCAAGCCGCCGGTTTCGCGGAAACGCTTGACCGCGCGGGCGGCGTCGCCGCCGATCTCGTCGGCATCGACCAGGCTCTCCAGCGTCACCGTCCAGCCCGCGGCCATCGCCAGGGACGCAACCAGGAAGCCGTCGCCGCCGTTGTTACCCGGCCCGCAGAGCACGGTCATACGTCCGGGCATCGCCCAGTAATGGGCCAGCTCGTCGAAGGCGGCGCGCGCGGCGCGCTGCATCAGTTCGTAACCGTCGACGCCGAAGTCGTCGATGAAGCGCGCATCAAGCGCGCTCACCTGCGACGCCTCGTAGACGACCTCCGGCAGATAATCGCTGGAATCTCTCATGACTGCATTCTAGAACCTGTTGCGGCCCGTGTGGCATCGGGCCGGCGGCGTTTCGACGCGGACAGCGCGCAGCCGGGCCGCGCCCCGCGCCGGACGGGGCGACACGGCAAGGTCTCCTGGCGGTGGCGGGCACCGGCGAGCGCGCGTCGCGGCCCGGGGTCGGCCGAGCAGGCGTGCACACACCCGTCTTAGTCCGGCATGCGGCATCGCGGCCCGGACCGCGACCAGCGCGTCGGGCGCGAGGCCGTATCCCTCAGCCGCCGGCGCGCCCCCAGGCGCGGCGCACTCGGGCCATCAGGGCGTCGGTGGAAGCGTCGTGATCGGCCGGTTCGCGGCTGCCCTCGAGCTCGCCCAGCAGCTGCCCGGCCATGGTCTTGCCGAGCTCGACGCCCCACTGGTCGAAGCTGTTGATGTTCCAGATCACGCCCTGAACGAAGACCTTGTGTTCGTAGGCGGCCACCAGTGCGCCTAGATGCCAGGCATCGAGGCGGTCCATCAGGATCATCGAGTTCGGGCGGTTGCCGTCGAACCGGCGTGCAGCCAGCCGCTGCTCCAGGGCCCAGCCGGACAGGCCCTCGCGGGTGAGTTCGTCGACCAGGGCGTCGGTGTCGCGCCCGCGCATGAGCGCCTCGGCCTGGGCGAGGCAGTTGGCCACGCGCTGGCGCTCGCGATCGTCGGCGGCGGCCTCGGCGTCCGACAGCGGCAGCACGAAATCCACATCGGCGGCGAGCACGCCCTGATGGAGCATCTGGAAGAAGGCGTGCTGGGCGTTGGTACCAACGCTGCCCCAGACCGTGGGCACGGTCTCCACCCGCACGGCCTCGCCGTCGCGGGTCACGGACTTGCCATTGGACTCCATTTCCAGCTGCTGCAGGAATGCCGGCATCGCGGCCAGGCGCTGCGCATAGGGCACCACGACATGGCTCGGCAGCCCGAGAAAGTTGTTGTTCCACACGCCGACGAGCGCCAGCGTCGCCGGCAGGTTGGTCTCCAGCGGCGCGGTCTCGAAATGGTTGTCCATGGCATGGGCGCCGGCCAGCAGCGCGTCGAACGTCTCCATGCCCAGGCCGAGGGCGATCGAAATGCCGACCGCCGACCATAGCGAGAAACGACCGCCCACCCAGTCCCAGAAGCCGAACATGCGCTCGATGCCGAACGCGCGCACGGCCTCTTCATTGGTGGACACGGCGACGAAATGGCGCGCGATATCGTCTTCCGACGCGCCGTTGTCGAGCAGCCACTGACGCGCGACCTGGGCATTGGCCAGCGTCTCGGCGGTGCCGAACGACTTGGAGGTGACGATGAACAGCGTGCGCTCGGGATCCATGCGGATCAGCGTGTCGTCGAGATCCGCAGGGTCCACGTTGGCCACGAAGTGACAGTGGATGCGCTGGCGCAGCTGGGCGAGCGCATCGCAGATCAGGCGCGGGCCGAGATCCGAGCCGCCGATGCCGATGTTGACGACGTCGCTGATCGGCGCGCCAGTGTAGCCGAGCCAGCGCCCGCGACGGACATCGTCGACGAACTCGGCCATCGCCGCGCGCACCGCGTGGACCTCGTCGTGCAGCGGCGCGTCGTCGGGCCGGCGCAGGGCCATGTGCCAGGCCGCCCGCCCCTCGCTGTTGTTGACCGGCGCGCCGGAGAACAGGGCCGTGCGCGCGGCGTGGAATCCCTGGGTCTCGGCCAGCCGGCCGAGTGCGCGCATCACCGCCTGGTCGACGCGTTGCTTGGAATAGTCGAGCGTGATGCCCGCCGCCGAGAGCGTGAAGCGCTCCGCGCGTGCCGGATCGTGCGCGAACATGGAATCCACGCGCGCCCGGCTCATCTGCGCCGCGAGCCGGCCCAGATCGCGCCAGGCCGGCTGCTGACGGATGTCGAGATCGGTCACGCGGCCTGTACGGGGATGGCGTTGCGGGTGTGCGTGACCTGGTTGGCCTCGTCGAGATAGATCAGCCGGGGCTTGTGCGCACTGGCTTCGCCCTCGGGCATGCGGCCGTACGCGCAGATGATCAGCCGATCGCCCACACCGGCCTTGTGCGCGGCCGCGCCGTTGACCGAAATGACCCGCGAGCCGGCCTCGGCGCTGATGGCGTAGGTCGAGAAACGCTCGCCGTTGGTCACGTTGTAGATCTCGATCTGCTCGTAGGGAAAGATGCCGGCGGCATCGAGCAGATCGGAATCGATCGCGCAGGAACCCTCGTAGTCGAGCTCCGCATGGGTCGTGCAGGCGCGGTGGAGTTTGGCTTTCAAAAGCGTGACTTGCATGGCGTGATTCCGTTGTTACCGAAACGGTGGTTCGGCGAAATCGTAACCAAAATCCGGCGATCGGACCAGCGGCGGCCATCCACCCGCGTCCAGTGAGCGGGAGGCCACGCGACCGATGCCCGCCGATGCATGGGTGTCGGCATGCGACGCGGACGCACGCCGGTCGGCCGGCTCGCCCGAGGAGCCCTCAACACGTCAAGCGGAAATCGCGTTGGAGGCCGCACGTCGTGGACTGCAAGACGCGAGCCGCCGTTCGTGGCGCGCCCCGATCAAGACGTGCCATGTCGTACGGCGTCCATGATGAATGGTTCATGGGTGGCCCGGGCCGATGGACCGGGCATCCATGATGGTCACGAGATACAGTAATCCAGCGTTGGCACACGCGGGCGCGGAGTGGCGGCGCGTCTTGCCGCAGAACAACGCCCGGCGCGGAATCGCATGGCGCGCTGACGGGCCCGGGTCGGGCCGAACCGGCGGCGCACCCATGCCGCCCTTCGCTCCGGGATACGCTCTCCCGCGGGCAAGTCAGCGCGGGGGCGCCGAAACCCCCATGTTGTCGATCAATCGGGCTCGGCCGAGGTGGCCGGCCGCGAGTACCCGGAAGACACGGGTGCCGGCATCCGGCGGGGTCAAAGCCGCGCTGCGGATCTCGAAATAGTCCGGATCGAAACCGGCCTCGGCCAGACGCGCCGTCCCCTGACGTTCGAGGGCGGCGAAATCGCGCTCGCCGGCCGCGAGCCGATCGACGCATTCGCGCAGCGCCGCGGCCAGCGCCGGCGCGCGCCGGCGTTCGGCCGCGCTCAGATAGCCGTTGCGCGAGGACAGCGCCAGCCCGTCGGCCTCGCGCTCGATGGGCACGCCGGCGATGTCGATGTTCATGCACAAGTCGGCGACCATCTGCCGGATCACGGCCAGCTGCTGGTAGTCCTTCTCACCGAAGAAGGCCGTGTCCGGGCGCACCAGATTGAACAGCTTGGCCACCACCGTGGCGACGCCGTCGAAGTGGCCGGGCCGACGCGCCCCGCAGAGAATGTCGGTGACACCGGCCACCTGCACCCGTGTCGCCGAGCGCCCGCCGTCCGGGTACATGGTCTCGACGCTGGGGGTGAACACCACATCCACGCCCGCGGTCTCGAGCGCGGCGAGATCGGCCGCCAGCGTGCGCGGATAGCTGTCCAGATCCTCGCCGGGACCGAACTGGAGCGGGTTGACGAAGATACTGGTCACCACCCGATCGCAGCGCGCGCGGGCCGCAGCCACGAGCGCCATGTGGCCGGCGTGCAGGTTGCCCATGGTCGGCACCAGCCCGATGCGGCCGCCGGCGTCGTCGCGCCAGGCCGCCAGCGCGTCCGCGGTGGTCAGTCGCTCCATGCGGCCGCTGTCAGGAGAAGGCGTGTTCGGGCGCCGGGTAGCGGCCGTCCTTGACCGCGGCGACGTAGTCGGCCGCAGCCGCGTCCAATGTGCCCGCATCATCCATGAAGTTCTTCACGAATCGCGGCTTGCGGCCGGGCGACAGGCCGAGAATGTCGTAGACCACCAGAATCTGGCCGTCGGTGTCCGGCCCGGCGCCGATGCCGATCACCGGCACGCCCGCGTTGGCGGTGATCTCGGCGCCCAGCGCGGCCGGCACGCACTCCAGCAGGATCATGTCCGCGCCGGCCTCCTCCAGGAGCTTGGCGTCGCGGATCATGGTCTCGGCGGCGTCGCCGCGGCCCTGAACCCGAAACCCGCCCAGCTTGTGCACGAGCTGCGGCTGCAGGCCGATGTGGGCACAGACCGGCACCCCGCGCATCGACAGATGCTCGACCGTGTCGGCCTGGATCTCGCCGCCCTCGAACTTGACCATCTGAGCCGCGCCCTCGCCCATCAGCCGGTGGGCCGTGGCCAGGGCATCGTGCTTGGTCGCGTAGGACAGGAAGGGCAGATCCGTCATCAGAAAGGCCCGGCCGAGGCCGGCCGCGGTGATACGGCTGTGATAGACCATGTCGTCGACCGTGACCGGCACCGTGCTCGAATGGCCCTGGACGACCATGCCGAGCGAGTCGCCGACCAGCACCACGTCCACGCCGGCACGATCCTCGAGCGCGGCGAAGCTGGCGTCGTAGGCGGTCAGGCAGGCGATCTTCTCGCCCTCGGACTTCATGCGCGCCAGGTCCGACAGGGTCACCGGACGGGCGTCGCGCTGCTGCAGATGCGGATAGGGGTCGGTGCTCATGGCGCGCGACTATAGCATCATAGTCGAGCCTGGCCAGTGCCGGCCTCCAGCCGCACCACGGGCGTTCGCGCGTGCACGGCCTCGAGCAGCGCGGCGTAGTCGTTGTCGCTCGCCACCAGATCCAGCGCGGCGGCATCCACGCGGATCAGGCGCGCGCCGGTGAAGGCGGCGAAGAAGTCGCGGTAGGCCGCGACCACCCGCTGCAGATAGTCGGCGGTCAGGCCGCGCTCTGCGGCCCGGGCGCGGTGGGCGATGCGTGCCATGAGCACGTCCACCGGGGCGTGCAGATAGATCACGCAGTCGGGCACCGGCGCCTGCCACGCCAGGCGGGCGTAGATGTCCTCGTAGAGTGCGAGCTCGGCGCCGTCGAGCGTCAGCCGCGCGAACAGCGGATCCTTGTCGAACATGAAATCGGCCACGCAGCCGCGCCCGAACAGGTCGGTCTGGCGCAGGTCGTCGATCTGGCGTGCGCGCTGCAGCAGAAAGAACAGCTGGGCCGATAGCGCGTGCCCGCGCGGGTTGTCGTAGAAATCGCCGAGAAACGGGTTCTCCTCCGGCGCCTCGGGCAGCAGACGGGCGTCGAGATCCGTGGCCAGACGCGCGGCGAGCGTGCTCTTGCCAACGCCGATCGGCCCCTCGACGGCGATATAGCCGCCGGGTTTCACGCCGCGCCCCAGGGCCGCACGTCGGCGGTGTCGAGCCCGGCCAGCAGGTCGACCACACGGCCGGCCGAACCCAGCGTCAACGTCGGCGCGATGTCGGCCAGCGGCACCAGCACGAAGGCGCGCTCGCGGGCGCGCGGATGGGGCAGCTCGAGACGCGGGCCGGCGCGGCGGCGATCGTCGAAGGCCAGCATGTCGAGATCCAGCGTGCGCGGGCCCCAGCGCACATCGCGTACGCGGCCGTGGTCGGCTTCGATCGCCTGCAGGGCATCGAGCAGCGACAGCGGCGTCCGCGTGGTGGCGACTGCCGCGCAGGCGTTGCAGAAATCCGGCTGCCCGGGAGGCCCGCCGACCGGCGCGGTGCGATAGCGCCGCGACACCGCCAGCAGACGCACCGCGGGGATCGCGGCGATCGCCTCGACGGCGCCACGCACCTGGCGTTCGGGCCGTTCGAGATTGCTGCCCAGGCCGATCCACGCAACCCGGGGCTGGACGGCGGCCGGGTCGTGCACCCGCGCCACCCGCCTAGGCGGTTTCGCTGCTGCGCCGCCGCCGGCGGCCGCCACGCTTGCTGCGCGCCTTTCGCGGCCCCGCCGATGCCGGCGCCGGCGTGGACGGATCGTCCTGGATCGCGGTCCACCACTCGGCGAGTTCGTCGTCGACCTCACCGACCTCGGCCCGCAACAGGAGGAAGTCGTAGGCGGCGCGAAAGCGCGGATGCGTGAGCAGCCGGTTGGGCTGCTTGCCGCGCCGTTTGTGAAAGCGCGGCTGCAGCTGCCAGATCTCGCGCATCGGCACGCCGAAGCGCTTCGGGATCGCGACCCGCTGGACCTGGTGGGAAACCACCTGGGCCTGGGCACTGGCCAGCGCCGGCATCGGCGGCATGCCCTCGCCCTCCAGCACCGCAGCGCGCTCGCGCACCGCCGGCCAGAGCAGCGCGGCGAAGATGAAGGCGGGCGTGACCGGCTTGCCGGCATCGATGCGCGCCGCGGTGTTGGCGATCGCCTTGCCGATCAGGGCCTCGCTGGCCGCCCCGGCCGGCGAATCCAGCACGGCGGCGGTCTGGTCGAACAGCGGATCGAGCAGCCCGTAGTCGCGCAGTGCCGCGTAGACCTTGGGCGCCGCCGAGGTCATGAGCAGCTTGAGCACCTCCTCGAACATGCGCGCCGCCGGCACGTCGGCCAGCAGCGGCACCAGCGCGGCCGGCGGCCGCGCCGCCGGATCGATGGTCAGATCCAGCTTGGCGGCGATGCGCACGGCGCGAAGCATGCGCACCGGGTCCTCTCGGTAGCGCACCTGCGGGTCGCCGATCAGCCGCAGGCGGCGCGCGTCGACGTCCGCCATGCCGCCGACGTAGTCGTAGACGCAGTCGTCGGCGCCGTCGTAATAGAGCCCGTTGATGGCGAAATCGCGCCGGCGCGCATCCTCGGCGATGGAGCCGAACACGTTGTCGCGCAGCACCCGGCCGGAATCGTCGAGTTCGCGCGTATCGGCGCTGTCGCTGTCCTCGCC
Source organism: Salinisphaera orenii subsp. halophila YIM 95161 (assembly GCF_003732545.1). Lineage (GTDB taxonomy): Bacteria > Pseudomonadota > Gammaproteobacteria > Nevskiales > Salinisphaeraceae > Salinisphaera > Salinisphaera orenii_A. The sequence goes on from NZ_AYKF01000002.1 coordinate 40,959, forward strand.
CGGGTCCGCGCGGAAGGTCGAGACCTCGATGATCTCGCGGCCGAAGCGCACGTGGGCGATACGGAAACGGCGCCCGATCAGCCGCGCCTTGCGCCCGAACACGTCGACCACGTCCTCGGGCTCGGCGTCGGTGGCGACGTCGAAATCCTTGGGATCGACGCCGAGCAGCAGGTCGCGCACGGCGCCACCCACGACGCAGGCCCGGAAACCTTCCGCCTGCAGTCCCTCCAGCACCTGGCGGGCGGCGTCGCTGATCCGGTTCGGGGCGATACCGTGCTCGCCCGGCTCGATGACACGTAACTCGTTGATGATGACGTACCGATTGCACTGAAAGCCTGTATGAGCGCGCTAGTTTACAACGTAAGGCCGTCGCGGCGCGTGCACCGGCCCCGTGCAGCCTCTAGACTCGGGATTTTTGGGCAACCGGTCCCGGCATGAAGCACGCTGAATACGCCGCCCGCGACGCGCTCGGTCTCGCCGGGCTGATCGCCGCCGGCGAGATCACCGCGGCCGAGGCCCTGGCCGCCGCCCGCGCCCGCTGCGATGCGGTCAACGGCCGGCTCGGCGCCGTCATCCACCGCATGGACGCGATCGCCGAGGCCCGCGCGGGCGACGACGTGACCGGCCCGTTCGCCGGCGTGCCTTTCCTGCTCAAGGATCTGTTCCAGGACTACGCCGGTGTGCCCGGCGCCAGCGGCAACCGCGCTCTGCGCGATGCCGGCTGGGCGCCGTCGGCGCACGCCGAGATCACCCGGCGTTTTCTCGCCAGCGGCGTCAACGTCTTCGGCAAGACCAACACGCCCGAGTTCGGCGCCAAGGGCGTGACCGAACCCGCGGCCTTCGGCCCCACCCGCAATCCGTGGCACCACGAACATACGCCGGGCGGTTCCTCGGGCGGCTCGGCCGCGGCGGTGGCGGCCGGCGTCGTGCCCATGGCCGGGGCCAACGACGGCGGCGGCTCGATCCGCATCCCGGCGGCCTGTTGCGGCCTGTTCGGCCTAAAGCCCGGCCGCGCCCGCGTGCCCGGCGGCCCGGAACGCAGCGACACGATGCACGGCGCCAACGCCGATCACGTGCTGACCCGATCGGTGCGCGACAGCGCGGCCATGCTCGATGCGACCGCCGGGTACGAGCCCGGCGCGCTCGCGCGGATCGAAGCACCCACCCACAGCTATCTCGACGCCCTCTCGCGGCCGCCCGCGGGGCTGCGCATCGGCATGCTGGACGAATCGCCCCTCGGCCTGCCGCTGCACGCCGAGGCCGAGGCCGCGCTTGCGACGACCGGCACGCTGCTGGAATCGCTCGGCCATCACGTCGAACGCGCCGCGCCCGCCATCGACGGGCTTCAGCTGGGCCAGGACTTCCTGACGATGTGGTTCACGCAGATGGCGGTGGCCGTGGACGACGTCCGTCGTCGCACCGGCGCCGGCGTCGAGGCCTTCGAACTCGACACCCGGGCGATGGCGCACGTCGGCCGCGCGCTCGCGGCCAGCGAATACGTGACCGCCTACAACCGCTGGCAGGGCTATCGGCACGCGCTGGCCGACTTCCATACCGACTACGATCTGCTGCTCACGCCCACCCTGGCCGGGCCGCCGCCGCGGATCGGCGCCCTCGCGACGCCGCGCTGGCAGCAGCTCGCCCTGCGACCGCTGCTGCGCCTGCCCAGCGCACGGGCACTCATCCGCTCGGGCATCGTCGAGCAGATGGCGCGCGACAATCTCCGCCACGTGCCCTTCACCCAGCTGGCCAATCTCACCGGCACGCCGGCCATGTCGGTGCCGTTGCACACCACGGCCGCGGGCCTGCCGCTCGGCAGCCAGTTCGTGGCCCCGCCCGGCGGCGAGACGCTGCTGCTGCGGCTGGCGGCCCAGCTGGAGGCGGCCGCGCCCTGGTTCGAGGCCCCGCCGACCGACGATATCGAACGCCCATGAGTCTTTCGCCCTACCCCGCCGGCCTGCTTCGTCGCCTGGCCGCCGCGGTCTACGACCTGTTTCTGCTGGTCGCCCTCTGGCTGATCGCGGGGCTGGCCCTGCTGCCCTTTCACGGCGGTGAGGCGGTCGACGGCCACAATCCGCTGGTGCGGCTGTATTTCCTGTTCGTGCCGTATCTGTTCTTCTCGTGGTTCTGGACACGCGGCGGGCAGACGCTCGGCATGCGGGCCTGGCGCATGCAGGTGCGGGCGGCCGACGGCGGGCCGGTCGAATGGCATCACGCCGTACGCCGCTACGCCGGCGCCTGGGTCTCGTGGCTGTCGATCGTGGGCATGCTGTGGTGTCTGGTCGACGCCCAGCGCCGCTGCCTGCAGGACATCGTCAGCGGCACCGAGGTCATCGTCTATCCGCGCGAGGACTGAACCGACTCAGTCAAGACGTCGCAGCCACACGAGGGTCGCGAACGCCAGCAGCGCGGTCGGCAGGCTCGCCGCCAGCCAGGGCGCCAGGCCATAGACCGGCGCCGTCGAGGCCACGATCTCGTTGACCAGAAAGAAGACCAGTCCCAGCAGTCCGCCCATGAACAGGCGCTGCCCCGCACCCGCGCTGCGCAGCGCGCCGAAGGCGAACGGCAGCGCGAAGACCACCAGCACCCACACCGTGATCGGGCCGACGATGTTGCGCCACAGCGCCAGCCGGTAGTCGTCGGCGTTGATGTCGTTGCGCTGCAGATAGTCAATGTAGCGCCAGAGACCCGGTGTGGAGAGTTCGTCGGGCTGGGTGACGGCGAGCGCCAGCACATCGGGCTCGATCTCGATGTCCAGCGTCAGCGACGCCGGCGCCTGCGTCTCGGTGCGATCCTCGAGGATCCGGGTCAGCCGCGGCTGCTCCGCGACCAGCCGCCCCTCCTCGAGGCGGGCGTAGTCGGCGTGCAGCGCGCGCGAGAGCCGGCCGCCGTCAGTCAGCTCGTAGACGGTCAGATCGGCGATGCGCCCGTCCGGCAGCGTGCCGTCGATGCGCACGAGCGTATCGCCCTGGCGCAGCCACAGACCGTCGTCGATGGACTCAACCGACTCGCCGTGGCGCGCGGTGTCACGCAGGGCATCGCCGCTGCGCGTGCCGGCGGGGCCCAGATACTCGTTCATGGCCACGGAAAGCAGCGCCAGCACGACCCCGGCCACGCTGACCGAGAGCGCCAGGCGCTTCATCGACACGCCGGCAGCGCGGATCACCACCAGTTCGCTGCCGGCCGCCAGTGCGCCGAGCGCGAGCAGCGCGCCGAGCAGTGCGACCACGGGCATCACCAGATTCAGATGGCCCGGCAGCCGCAGCGCCATGTAGGCCAGCACCTGGGCCAGGCCGTAGCCGCCGTCGCCGATGTTGTCGGCTTCGCCGATGAACGTCGAGAGCATGACCAGCGCGGCCACCACCAGGGCCACGGTGGCGGTCGCGACCAGGATCGAGCGCCCGATGTAGCGGTCGATGATGTTCATGCCCGCGCCCTCCGGTGCCGCCGCGCGAAGACACCCTGCTCGCGCATCACCAGCGCCACGGCCACCGCGAACACGGCGGCGTGCACCCACCACACGCCGAGCAGCGCCGGCAGCCGCCCCTCCCCGACGCTGACCGCTACCAGATGGACCGCGTTGACGTAGATGACATAGAACAGGATGCCGGCGATCACCCGCGCATAGCGCCCAGCGCGCGGCGGCACGCGACCGATCGGCAGGGCCAGCAGCGCGAGGATCAGGATCGATATCGGCACCGAGACCCGGGTCTGCCATTCGGCCGCCGCCTCGGGGCCGTCCCGGGCGAGCAGCATGGGCACCGACATGGTCTCGACATCGCCCGAGACTTCCGGTGCCGGTGGCGCCACCTCGACCCCGTGCTCGGCGAACTGCACGGCACGATAGTCCGCGCGCCCCGGCCGGCCCTCGTAGCGCCAGCCGTCGTCCAGCACCAGCGTCACCCGCCGGGTGTCCTCGTCGCGCTGCTGGCGGGCGCGGTCGGCGGTGATGACGGTCTCGGTCGGCTCGCCGTCCTCGCCGTCGCGTTCCACGCGGATGAACACGTTGCGCAGGTTGCCTTCGTCGTCGCGGCGCTCGGCGTAGAACGCCGCGTCGCCGTCCAGAAAGGTGCGGAAACGCCCGGGCGACAGCGACTCGATCGCGCTGGTCGCGGTGGCCGCGCCCAGGGTCTCCATCGCCCGTTCGGCCCGGGGCGCGGCGAACAGCGAGAGCGCGCCCGCGATCAGGGCGACGATCAGCGCCAGCGTCATGAACGGACGATAGACCGTCCCCAGGCCCGCACCGCCGGCGAACAGCGCGGACATCTCGTTATCGCGGCACAGGCGGCCAAGCGTCAGCAGCACGCCCAGCAACACCGAGACCGGGAGCACGATTTCCAAGTTTTCGACGGTGCTGAAGGCCGCCAGCGAGAGCACCGTGTCCACCGGCAGTTCGCCGGCCGCGGCATCGCCGATGAATCGCGACAGCCCCAGGCCAAGCGTCAGAAACAACAGCACGCCGGTGACCACGAGCCAGGTGCGCAGCGCCTCCGCGAACAGATATCGGAATATGACCCTAGTCATCGGTTACCGGGACATCTGTAACAGGCGAATAGTTCATTTATGATGCGCCGAGGAAGACCGGGGATGATTTTTCTGCAATTTTCGGTAAACTGCCGCGTCCCCGAGCGGTCTATTGAACAATCGATCACGGCGTGACGGCTCGCGGCGGTTCGCCCCGCATCGCGAGACGAGCGCCACAACACGTATTGCAGGAGCAGTTCATGGAATATCTCGTCAAGAGCGGCAGTCCGGAGAAGCAGCGGGTGGGCTGCGTGGTGGTCGGTATCTTCGATCGCCGCAAGCCCTCGACGCAAGCCGAGGCCCTGGACACCGCCAGCGGCGGCCTGATCGCCTCGGTCATGCGGCGCGGTGACATGGACGGCAAGCTCGGACAGACCACCGTACTGCACGGGCTCGATAATCTGTTCTGCGATCGCATCCTGCTCGTCGGCTGCGGCAAGGAGCGGGATTTCAACCAGCGCGCCTATCAGCGCGCCTGCCGGGCCGCGGCCGCCGAGCTCGACGGCATGGGCGGCGTCGACGCCGCGTTCTATCTCACCGAGCTCAACGTCAAGGGCCGGGACGATTTCCGCTGGTCGGTCAAGCAGGCGCTGATGACGGTCGAGGAGACCTTCTATCGCTTCGAGGCCTGCCGCGGCGTGGGCTACGAGAAGCACAGCCGCAAGCTCGCCCGCCTGGTTTTCCAGGTGCCGCGCCGCTCCGACCTGCCGGCCGCCGAAAAAGGCGTCTCCGAAGGCGTGGCGACCGCCAACGGCGTCAAGCTGGCCAAGGATCTCGGCAACATGCCGGGCAACATCTGCACGCCGACCTACCTCGCCGAGCAGGCGGGCGCGCTGGCCGAGCGCCAGGCCAAGGTCAAGACGAACGTGCTCGAGGAGGCCGACATGGAGGCCCTCGGCATGGGCGCCCTGCTGGCGGTCTCCCGGGGCTCGCGGCAGCCGGCCAAGCTGATCGTCATGGAATACATGAACGGCCCGAAGAACGCCAAGCCGACGGTCCTGGTCGGCAAGGGCGTGACCTTCGACTCGGGCGGCATCAGCATCAAGCCGGGCGCGGCCATGGACGAGATGAAATACGACATGGGCGGTGCCGCCAGCGTGTTCGGTGCGGTGCAGGCCGCCGCCGAGCTGGAACTGCCGATCAACGTCGTCGGCGTGGTGGCCGCGACCGAGAACCTGCCCGACGGCGATGCCTACAAGCCCGGCGATATCCTGACCAGCATGTCCGGCCAGACGATCGAGATCCTGAACACCGACGCCGAGGGCCGCCTGGCCCTGGCCGACGCGCTGACCTACGTCGAGCGGAACTACGACAGCGACGCTGTCGTCGACATGGCCACGCTCACCGGTGCGGCCGTGATCGCGCTCGGCGCTCACGCGGCGGGGCTTTACGCCAACAACAGCCCGCTGCGGCGCTCCCTGCGCGACGCGGGCGAATACGTCGGCGACCGCGCCTGGCCGATGCCGCTGTGGGAGGAATACCAGTCCCAGCTGGACTCCAACTTCGCGGACATGGCCAACGTGGGCGGCAAGGCCGCCGGCTCGGTGACCGCAGCGAGCTTCCTGCACCGCTTCGCGCGCAAGCTGCGCTGGGCGCATCTGGACATCGCCGGCGTGGCCTGGAAGACCGGCAAGGACAAGGGTGCGACCGGCCGTCCGGTGGGCCTGCTCGTGCAGTATCTGATCGAGCGCGCGCAGCAGGCCTGACGCCCGGCCGATGACCGAGGTCTTCTTCTACATACTGGCGGACGAAGCCGCGGATGCGAGCGCCCGTTTCGCCTGCCGCCTGACCGAGAAGGCGCATGCAGCGGGCCATCGTGTCTATCTGCACGTGGCCGACGCGCGTCAGGCCGAGGACCTCGACGATCTGCTCTGGCAGTTCCGTCAGGGCAGCTTCGTGCCGCACGCAACGTTGGCGGCGCTGGAGGCCGACGACGATCTCACCCCGGTCGTGATCGGCACCGGCGAGCCGCCGGCCGGCTTCGACGATGTGCTGGTCAATCTGGGCGGCGACGTGGGGACGTTCTTCTCGCGCTTCGCGCGTCACAACGAGATCGTCGCGCCGGCCGATGTCGCGGCGGCGCGTTCGCTGTATCGTTTCTACAAGGATCGCGGCTACGCGCTGACCACGCACCGGATCGCGGCGCGCTAGCGCCTCGCCCCCTTCAACCAATCGCGGGCCCGTTCGGCGGGCCGTAAAAGGCTTTTTTCGATGGCGGAAATGGACAAGACCTTCGACCCCCATACCATCGAGGCGCGCTGGTATCCCGTCTGGGAGGAGCGCGGCTGCTTCAAACCCGATTTCGATGCCCCGGGGGGGCCCTACTGCATCATGCTGCCGCCGCCCAACGTCACCGGCAGCCTGCATATGGGCCACGCGTTCCAGCACACGCTCATGGATGCGCTGACCCGCTATCACCGCATGCGCGGCGACCCGACGCTCTGGCAGCCGGGCACCGATCACGCCGGCATCGCCACCCAGATGCTGGTCGAGCGCAAGATCGAGGCCGAAGGCGAGTCCCGCGCCGCGCTGGGCCGCGAGACCTTCGTCGATCGCGTCTGGGACTGGAAGGCCGAATCCGGCGGCCACATCACCCGCCAGATGCGCCGGCTCGGCACATCCGTGGACTGGTCGCGCGAACGCTTCACCATGGACGACGGCCTGTCCGAGGCCGTGCGCGACACCTTCATCGCCCTCTATGACAAGGGCCTGATCTACCGCGGCCAGCGGCTGGTCAACTGGGACCCGGTGCTCGACACCGCGATCTCCGATCTCGAAGTCGAGAATCTCGAGGTCGCCGGCCACATGTGGCACTTCAAGTACCCGCTGGAAAACGGGGCGACCTACGAGTACATCGAGACCGACGACGACGGCAACGAAACCTTCCGCGAGACCCGCGACTACATCTCCATCGCCACCACGCGGCCCGAAACCATGCTCGGCGACGGCGCCATCGCCGTGCACCCGGACGACGCCCGCTACGCCCCGATCGTCGGCCTGAAATGCGAGATCCCGGTCGGGCCGAAGGCCCAGCGCCGGCTGATCCCGATCATCACCGACGATTATCCGGACCCGGATTTCGGCTCCGGCGCGGTCAAGATCACCGGCGCGCACGACTTCAACGACTACGCGGTCGCCGAGCGCAACGACATCCCCATGTACCGGCTGATGGATTCGCGCGCGAATCTGCGCGACGACGGCGCCCCCTACGCGGAGGCCGCCGCCGAGGCGGCGCGGATTGTGGCCGCCGGCGAGACGCCGGCGGCGATGACGGTCGACGCCATCAACCTGGTGCCCGACGCCTACCGCGGCCTGGACCGCTTCGAGGCGCGCCGGCGCATCGTGGAGGCCATCGACGCCGAAGGGCTGATGATCACGGTCGAGGACAAGACCCTCATGCAGCCCTACGGCGATCGCTCCGGCGACGTCATCGAACCGATGCTGACCAACCAGTGGTTCGTCGACGCCAGGACGCTCGCCCGGCCCGCCATCGAGGCGGTCGAATCCGGCCGCATCCGCTTCGTGCCCGGCAACTGGGACAAGACCTACTACGAATGGATGCGCAACATCCAGGACTGGTGCATCTCGCGCCAGCTCTGGTGGGGCCATCGCATCCCCGCCTGGTACGACGAGGCCGGCCGCATCTATGTGGGCAAGAACGAGGCCGACGCGCGCGCGCGCAACGGCCTGGCCGACGATGTGCCGCTGACCCAGGACGCCGACGTGCTCGACACCTGGTACTCCTCCGGGCTGTGGCCGTTCTCCACCCTCGGCTGGCCGGAGAAGACCCGGGCGCTGGAGACCTTCTACCCCACGTCCGTGCTGGTCACCGGCTTCGACATCATCTTCTTCTGGGTCGCCCGGATGATCATGATGGGCCTGGAGTTCATGGACGACGTGCCGTTTCGCGAGGTCTACGTGCACGGGCTCGTGCGCGATTCCGACGGCGCCAAGATGTCCAAGTCCAAGGGCAACGTGCTCGATCCGATCGACCTGATCGACGGCATCGACCTGGAATCGCTGGTCGCCAAGCGCACCGCGAACATGATGCAGCCCCAGAAGGCCAAGGCGATCGAGAAGGTCACGCGCGCGGCCTTCCCCGAGGGCATCGCCGCTTACGGCGCCGACGCCCTGCGCTTCACCTTCGCCGCCCTCGCCTCGCCGGGGCGCGACATCCGCTTCGATCTCGGCCGCGTCGAGGGCTATCGCAACTTCTGCAACAAGCTGTGGAACGCGGCGCGCTTCGCGCTCATGCAGGTCGACGACGACTTCGTGCCGGCCGCCGACGATGCCGTGGAGCTGTCCATGGCCGACCGCTGGATCGTCTCGCGGCTGCAGGCCACCGAGGCGGAGGTCACGGCCCAGTTCGACCAGTACCGCTTCGACCTGGCCAGCAAGGCGATACACGACTTCGTCTGGCACGGCTTCTGCGACTGGTATCTCGAACTGGTCAAGCCGGTGCTCGCCGGCGACGCGAGCGCCGCGGCCAAGGCCGGCACCCGGCGCACGCTGGTGCGCGTGCTGGAGGCCACGCTGCGGCTGCTCCACCCGCTGATGCCCTTCATCACCGAAGAGATCTGGCAGCGGGTCGCCCCGCTGGCCCGCGGCGCCGCGCTGGACCCCGCCGGCGAGAGCATCTCGACGCAACCCTTCCCGCAGGCCGACCCGAACCGCATGGACGCCGATGCCGAAGCCGAGATCCAGTGGCTGCAGAGCGCCATCAGCGGTCTGCGCCAGATTCGCGGCGAAATGGACATCGCGCCCAAGCAGACCATCCCTGTGATGGCGGTGGGCGCCTCGGAGACCGACCGGGCGCGCCTCGCCCGCCATCGCGCGGCGATCGACTTTCTCGCCGGGGTGGCCTCGATCGAGGAGATCGCAGCCGCGGACACGCCGGAGTCCGCGACCGCGCTGGTCGGCGACATGCAGCTGCGGGTGCCGCTGGCCGGCCTGATCGACCAGGCCGCGGAGCTGGCACGGCTGGACAAGCGCATCGCCAAGCTGGAGAAGGACCTGGCCGGCATCCGCGGCCGGCTGGCCAGCGAATCGTTCGTGGCCAAGGCGCCGGCCGACGTCGTCGCCAAGGCGCGGGATCAGCAGGCCACCGCCGAGCGCGAGGCCGCCGAACTGGCGGAACAACGCCGGCGCATCGCGGCCCTATAGACAGACACCGACACCACGAGGCCCCGCCATGGCGGTCAAACTACTCATTCTGTTCATCGCCCTGCCGATTCTGGAGCTGTGGCTGCTCATCAAGATCGGCGGCGCGATCGGCGTGCTGCCCACGATCGCGCTGGTCGTGCTGACCGCGCTCGTCGGCAGCCAGCTCGTACGCCGTCAGGGCCTGGCCGCGCTCGAACGCGTGCGTGCGAGCCAGGCGCGCGGCGAAGCACCGGCCCTGCCGCTGCTGGAGGGCGCGGCCCTGCTGCTCGCGGGCTTCATGCTGCTCACGCCGGGGTTCGTGTCCGACATCTTCGGTTTTCTGCTGCTCGTGCCGGGCCTGCGCGAGCGCATCGCGCGGCGGCTGCTGGCGCGGGTCGTGATCGTCCAGCCCGGCGCCGGCACCGCAACCAACGAACGCTACGCCGGCCACGGCGAGGCCCGGCGCGATCGACCGTCGGTGCTCGAGGGCGATTACCGGCGCGGCGGCGACGACACCGCATCCGGCGACGGATCCGGCCCGCGCGACCGCGACGACTGAGCCGCTCGCGCCCTGCACGGCGACCGGAGACGCCATATGCCGTGCTTCCCGTGAGCGCGTACGACGCCACGCGCTGCGCGACCGGCACGCCGGCCGGCAATACCCATCGCAGCGGACAGGCGCGGCCCGGCCGCCACCGCGGGCGACCGCCCACCGCGCTAGCGTGGCGACGCCCGGATTCGTCCACGATGCGATCTTCGCTGCGGCCGCTGCCGCCGAACCGTGCCCTGCGCCCGATATCGCAGCTGCCGGCTCGCCGGCAGCTATTCGCGCCCGGCGTCGCGAGGCCTGTCCGAGCCCGATGCCGGAACGCTCACACCGGCGGCCTCAAGCCGGACGGCCCCGGCTCGCTCCCGAAGCTGGCATAACGATGAACGAGGCCGCCTCCCGAGACACCCCAAGCCTTTCGCTCGAGCGCGCCCGCGCACCGTCCTGAGCGCGCGCCGGGCGTCCGGACCGCGTTTACCGGACGGTACGCCAATAATCGACAACGGCCCAGCCGCCGGGTAACGACGACCAGCGCCGATTGAAACGCCGCGCCGCTCGTGCAGAAAACCCCGAACACGCTCCAGCGCTCGCGAGCCCGTGTGTCGGAGTGCTCGCCACGACGCGGCACGTCATCGCCAACGCCAACGCCAATGCCGGAGTGGGCCGGGCCCACGACCTCGAGATCAGGATCGCCGGGTCACACGCCGCGCCCCGTCGATCGGTCTTGCACAGCATTCACATACCGGGCCGCCAGGTCGATCCCCGAGGCGCGTGCCGGCGGGTTCGTTGCACCCGAGCGCGGGCGCCCGCCCCCGGACCGCGTCCTCGACCCGAGCCCGGTAAAAAAACATGCGCACAGGCATGGCGCGAAGGCCGCGACTCGCCGATAACCTGTGATGACATCCGCCGCCCGCACGCGATGACGTGTGCTTGCCCGCCATGCCAGCAATCATCTTCGGAACCGGCCTCGCCCACGAAAGCGCGCCCACTGCCCACGCACCCTGCGACACGTTCGGCCTCGCCGGTCCGGCGCGCACCGGCCGATGAGCGCACAAGACACGGCCGCGCGTGCGGCTCGACGCGACGACGCCATCGCCGACGGCCTCCAGCGCGTGCGCGAAGCGCTGGCGACACGGGTGCTGGGCAAGCCGCGCCAGATCGATCAGGCGCTGGCCTGCGTACTCGCCGAGGGCCATCTGCTCATCGAGGACGTGCCGGGCGTGGGCAAGACGACCCTGGCGCACGGCCTCGCTCAGGCGCTGGGCCTGTCGTTCTCGCGCGTGCAGTTCACCAGCGATCTGCTGCCCAGCGATATCCTCGGGGTCTCCGTATTCGACCGCAACGCCGCGGATTTCCGCTTCACGCCGGGGCCGATCTTCGCCCAGATGGTCCTCGCCGACGAGATCAACCGCGCCAGTCCGCGCACCCAGAGCGCCCTGCTCGAGGCCATGGCCGAAGGCCAGGTCACGATCGAGGGCCGCACCCGCGACCTCGGCCGCCCCTTCACCGTGATCGCGACCCAGAATCCCGTCGACCAGAGCGGCACGTTCAACCTGCCGGATTCGCAGCTGGATCGTTTCCTCATGCGGATCACGCTCGGCTATCCGCCGCTGGGCGAGGAAAAGCGCCTGCTGGCCGGGCGAACCGAGCGAGCCGAACCGTTGGCGCCGGTCATCGATGCCGCCGTGCTGGCGCAGTGGCAGCGCGCGGTCGCCGCGGTCACCACGCGGGACGCGGTGCTCGATTACCTGCTGCGACTGCTACGCTTCAGCCGCCGGGAGGGCGTGTTCGTCCAGGGGCTGTCGCCGCGCGCCGGGCTGGCGCTGCGGCGCGCCGCCCAGGCGTGGGCGCTGCTGTCGGCGCGCGACTTCGTGCTGCCCGAGGACGTGCAGGCGGTGCTGCCGGCGGTCGTCGATCACCGACTCACCGCCACCGAGGGCGGCGACCGCACGCCCTCGGCGATCCTGCTGGAGCAGGTGGACGCGATCGCCGGATGACGGGCGTGTTCAGCCGCCGCATCGAGGCCGCGATCACCGGCTTCATCCGCCGCCGCACCCCGATCCGGTCGACACCCATGACGATCGGCCGACGACGACTCTACATCCTGCCGACCCGCAGCGGCGCGATATTCGCCGTCCTGCTGGTGGTGATGCTGCTGGGCGCCACCAACTACAGCAACAGTCTCGGCTTCGCGCTGACGTTCTGGCTGGCCGCGATCGCGCTCGTCTCCATGCATCACGCCCATCGCAATCTGCTCGGGCTGGTGCTGACGCGGGTCAGCGCCGCACCGGTCTTCGCCGGCGGCCACGCACGCTTCACGATCACCCTGGACAACACGGCCCGGCGCGCCCGTCGCGGCGTCCGGATCAGCGCGCCCGGCATCGAGGGCGAGGATCTGGCCGCGGTGATCGCGCCGGGCGGCCGGGTCGATCTCCAGCTGAGCGTGCCGGCCGCCCGCCGCGGTCACCTGGCGTGTCCACGGCTGCGGGTGGAGACGATCGTGCCGCTCGGACTGTTCCGGGCCTGGAGCTGGCTCGCGCCGAGCGCGCAGACCCTGGTCTATCCGCAGCCCGTGGGCCCTCGGCCCAGACCCGCACCGGCCGACGACGGTGACGCCGCCACGCCGGCCCCGGCCCGCGGCAACGACGAGTTTCTGGGTCATCGGCCGTATATCCGCGGCGATTCGCTCCGGGAGATCGACTGGAAGGCCAGCGCCCGCACCGACGGCTTGCTCGTCCACGAGCACACACGGCGCAGCGCGAACACCCTCTGGCTCGACTACGCGCACGCCGGCGCCCGCGACCCGGAGGCACGGCTGTCGCAGCTCGCGCGCTGGGTGCTCGACGCGGAGCGCGACGGCCTGACCTACGGCCTGCGTCTGCCCGGGACTACGCTGACGCCCGATGCCGGCCGCGGCCACCGCGAGGCCTGTCTGCGCGCGCTGGCCCTGCTGTGAGCCGGGCGGCGACGACCGCGAGCTGGCCACCGGCGCCCGCACGGGGCCAGCGTCTGCGGCTGACGGGCTGTCTGGCGCTGGTGGCGCTGCCGCATCTGTTTCACCTGCCGCCCTGGGTGAGCGCGATCGCGGCGACCCTGCTCGTCTGGCAGGCCCAGGCGGCCTGGCGGTCGCGGCCGCTGCCCGGCCGCCTGATCCGGTTCGCCCTGGCCGCGGCGGCGCTCGGCAGCGTGCTCGCCGGCTTCGGACGCATCAGCGGCCAGGAAGCCGGCGTCTCGCTGCTGGTGATGCTGCTCGCGCTCAAGCTCTGCGAGATACGCAGCCACCGGGATGCCATGGTGTTCCTGTCGCTGACCGCCTTTCTGCTGATCACGCAGTTCCTGTTCTCCCAGAGTCTGGCGATGGCGGTCTATCTGGTGATCGGCACCTGGCTGATCACCGCGGCGTTCATCGATGTCAGCAGCGAGATCGCGCCGACCGGCGCGTTCACCCATAGTGCACGGCTGCTGCTGCAGGCGCTGCCGGTGGCAGCATTGCTGTTCGTCCTCTTCCCGCGGGTGCCGGGCCCGCTCTGGGGGCTGCCGTCGGATGCCGGCGCCCGCGCGACGACCGGGCTGTCGGAGCGCATGTCGCCCGGCAGCATCTCGTCGCTGGCGACATCGGACGCCGTGGCCCTGCGCGTGCGCTTTCCCGACGGCGACATGCCCCCGGCGCCGGCGCGCTACTGGCGCGGGCCGGTGTTCTGGGATTTCGACGACGGCACCTGGCGCGGCAGCCCCGCAGCCGATGCCCTGCCCGCCGCGGACATTCGGCCCGTGGCGGACGCGATCGTACGCGCCGACATCACGCTGGAGGCCACCCGCCACCCCTGGCTGATCGCGCTCGACGTGCCGCTGGGTACGGATCACCGCAGCCGCATGTCGCCCGGGGCGACGCTGCACGCCGAGGACGATATCGACGAGCGCATTCGGTATCACGCCCGCTCGGCGCTGGCCTACCGCCTCGATCCGCAGCTGGGCTCGGCCGCGCGCGAACGGGCCACACGGCTGCCCGCCGGCGGCAACCCGCGGGCCCGTGCCACCGCCCGCCGCTGGCGCGCACAGGCCGACACGCCGCAGGGGATCGTCGACCGCGCGCTGACGCATTTTCGCGAACACCCCTTCCATTACACCCTCAGCCCGGCGCGCACCGGCCGCGACAGCAGCATCGACGATTTTCTGTTCGAGACCCGCGAAGGGTTCTGCGAGCACTACGCCGGGGCGTTCACCTTCCTGATGCGCGCGGCCGGCGTGCCGGCGCGCGTGGTGACCGGCTATCAGGGCGGAGAGCGCGCGCTGGTCGGCGACTACTGGGTCGTGCGCAACTCCGATGCCCACGCCTGGAGCGAGGTGTGGCTGGACGGCCGGGGCTGGGTGCGGGTGGACCCCACGGCCGCGGTCGCACCCGGCCGCATCGAGGCCGGCGTGGCGGGCTCGCTGTCCGACAGCCAGGCTCTGCCCTATATGGCGCGCGCCGACGACGGCGCCTGGTACCGGATGCAGATGCTCTGGGACGGGGTCAACGCCGCCTGGAACCGCTGGTTTCTGGCCTACGGTCCGCAGCAGCAGCAGCGACTGCTCGAGCGTATCGGTCTGGGCGGGCTGCGCGGCGCGCTCGTCGCGCTGACCTTCGGTGTGGCGGTGCTGCTCGGCCTGCTCTCGCTCTGGCTCGGCTGGCGGATGCGTCAACGGCGCACCGCCGATCCGGTGACCCGGCAGTGGCAGCGCGTCTGCGATCGTCTGGCGGCCATGGGCTACCCGCGGGCGCGCCACGAGGGCCCGCAGGCCTACGGTGCGCGCGTGGCGCGTGCCCGCCCCGATCTCGCGGACGAACTGGGTGCGATCGTGGCAGGCTATATACGGCTGTGTTATGCAGCCAATCCCGGATCCGCCGATACGCAGGCGTTCGTCGCCCGCGCTGCCGCCTTCGATCCGCGTCGCCCACGCAAGCCCCGAGACTGATCATGGACAATCGCCGCTACTGCCCCGTCTGCGCCAGCCCGCTCGAACGCCGCGTTCTGGCCGACCACGAGCGCGCGCTGTGCCCCGACCCGGACTGCGGCTATGTCTTCTGGGACAACCCCATTCCGGTGGTCGCCGGCATCGTCGAGCACGAGGGCGCCCTGGTCTTCGCCCGCAACGCACTCTGGCCGGCCGGCATGTACGGCCTGGTCACCGGTTTTCTCGAACCGCGCGAGGCGCCCGAGGACGCCGTGGTGCGTGAGGTCGCCGAGGAGCTGAGCCTGGACGCGCGCATCGAATCCTTCGTCGGCGTCTACGGCTTCGCGCGCAAGAATCAGCTGCTGCTGGCCTATCACCTCGTCGGCGAAGGCGAGATCCAACTCAACGAGGAGCTGGCGGAATACCGCCACGTCGCCCGCGCGGAGGCCGAATACTGGCCCGGCGGCACCGGGCTTGCGGTGCGCGACTGGCTGCGCGGCCAGGGCTACGACCCGCAGCCGCGCGAACTGCCGGACGCGGTCCAGGCCTGGATGCAGCAACCGCCGACGACCGACGCCAGCGGTAACTAATACCGGTCGGCACGTTATTCGCCAGCCGCATTGGAGACCGCGCATCGCGTCGGCGCGACGCGAGTGGCCGATCGGGGCGAGCACGTTCAACCTGGCCGCGCCGCAGGGCGCGCGGGGTCGATTCTTCTTGGGCGACCCAGCCGTCGGCCCAGGCGCCCCATGAGATCAGCAAGGTGCGGCAATCCAGCGTTGTCGCACGCGGGCGCAACGCGACTGCACGGCGCGCACTACGCGCCGCCGTGCCGCGAAACAGCGCCCGGCGCGGGTTGCATGACGTGTTGACTGGTCCGAGCGCTCCCCGCCAGTGCGGCTTCGGTCGCGACCATCGCGTCACGACGACACGGTGGGCCGACCGACGAGGCGGAGTTTCTCCGTCGCCACTCACCTCACCGATGTGATGGCAGGGTCACGGCAACAACGGCCACGCGGTTCGACACCTAGGCGCGACCGGATCGGGCGGCGCGATCGCCTGTATCGAGGTGGAGCACGCCGTCGCCCAACGGTGCGGCCACGCGGTACGAACGCGCCGTTCAGTCGGCCGCGCCCGGCGCCTCGCGCGCGTCGACCCGCGTGAGCAGCCAGCCGCCGGCGACGAACAGCACCAGCACCGACAGGATCGACAGCCGCGCGCTGCCGGACAGCGCCGCGGTCGCGCCGACCAGCAGCGGCCCGATCACCGCGGCGAACTTGCCCATCATGTTGTAGATGCCGAAATACTCGCCGGCGCGCCCGTCGGGGATCAGGCGCGCGAAGTAGGAGCGCGACAGCGACTGCACGCCGCCCTGCACCAGCCCGATCACCGCGGCCATGACATAGAACTGCCACTCGTAGGCCAGGAAATAGCCCCAGGCGGTAACGCCGGCATAGACCGCCAGCCCGAGATAGATCGCCTTCTTGGTCTCCCATTTCGAGGCCAGCCAGCCGAAGGCGATCGCGGCCGGAAAACCGATGAACTGCACCAGCAGCAGGGCGGTGATCAGGCTGGTCTGGCCGAAGCCGAGGTTGAGGCCGAAATCGACCGCCATGCGGATGATCGTGTGCACGCCGTCGATATACAGCCAGTAGGCGATCAGAAACGTGAATACCGGCTTTTCGCTGAAGATACGGCGCGCGGTCAGGCGCAGTTCGGCGAGTCCCTCGCGCATGGCGCGGGTGGCGCTCGGAGTATCCGCGTCGCGGCTCTCGTCGACGAACAGGAAGACCGGCAACGAGAACAGCGCCCACCAGACCGCCACGCTCAGAAACGACCAGCGCACCGCCGCCGCGCGATCGGCCAAAGCAAAGACCTCCGGCCACAGCGTCATCGCCACGTTCACGGCCAGCAGCAGGCCGCCGCCAAGATAACCGAGCCCGTAGCCGAGCGCGGACACGCGGTCGTAATCGGCCGGCGCGCACACATCCACGATCAGGCTGTCGTAGAACACCATGGCCAGAAAGAAAGCCGTCGAGGCGATCACGAACAGCGTGAGCGCGGCCAGCCATTGCCCCGCGCCGACGAAGAACAGGCCGGCGGTGGCGGCCACCGCGATCCCGGTGACGCCTGCAAGCCAGGGTTTCTTGCGGCGGCTGCGATCGGCGATCGCGCCCAGCAGCGGGGCGAGGAACAGCACGATCAGGCTCGCCAGCGCGCTGCCCACGCCGAGCTGCAGCGTGCTCGTCTCGGCCGCGTGGTCGGCGCTCCAGTAGGTCTTGAAGAAGATCGGGAAGAAGCCCGCCACCACCGTGGTCGCGAAGGCGGAGTTCGCCCAGTCGTAGAGCGCCCAGCCGAGCTGGGCGCGACCCGTCGCCGCCCGGCTCACGCCAGGTCCACGAGTCGCCGCGACAGCAGCAGCGCATCCTCGCGCCCCTCCGGGCCCGGGTAGTAGCCGGGCCGCGTGGCGATGCGCTTGAAGCCGAGACGCTTGTACAGACGCCGGGCGGACTTGTTGGAGGGACGGACCTCGAGCATCAGCACCTCGGCATTGTCAGCGCGCGCCTGGCGCGTCATGGCTTCGACGAGACGCTCGGCCACGCGCTGTCCGCGCAGATCCGGCGCCACACAGAGATTGAGGATGTGGGCTTCGCCCACCGCCACGGAAAGCAGCGCGTAGCCGACCACCGCCTCGTCGAGGTCGGTCGCGACCCAGCCGCGATAGCCCACCCGCAGGCAGTCGCGAAAGATGCGCTCGTTCCAGGGGTAGCCGTAGGACACCTCCTCGATCGCGAGCACCGCGGGCACATCACCCGCCCGCATGCCGCGGATGCCGATCAGCAGCTGCGGCTCGACGCTCACGCCGTCCGTCCACCGGCGCCGATGCGGGCCGCGATCCGCTTGAGATCCGCCCAGGCGCGCGCCTTCATCTGCGGGCTGCGCAGCAGAAAGGCCGGATGATAGGTGATGAGCACGTCCAGATCCCGCTGCGGGTATTTGTGGGTGCGCCCACGCAGCTTGCCGAGGCTGTCGCCGCTATTCAGCAGCGTCTGCGCGGCCACGCGCCCGACCGCGACCACCAGCGTCGGGTCCATCAGCTCGATCTGGCGTTCCAGCACCGGCCAGTCCGCCGCGACCTCCTCGGCGTTCGGATCGCGGTTGTTGGGCGGGCGGAACTTGCAGATGTTGGTGATGTAGACGTTGGTCTCGCGTGAGCAGCCGATCGCGAACAGCATGCGGTCCAGCAGCTTGCCGGCGCGGCCGACGAACGGCACGCCCTGGGCATCCTCCTGCGCGCCCGGCGCTTCGCCCACGATGAGCACGTCCGCGTCGCGCGCGCCGACCCCGAACACGGGCCGCTGGGCGCCGCGATGATCGCGGGTCGTCAGCCAGGCCTCCAGCTCGTCCCAGCCCATGCCGGACGGCGACGCGGGCGACGTCGGCGCGGCGGATGCCGGTGGCGCGGGTGCGGTCTGTACGTCGACGGCCACTTCCGCGGCTTCGGCGGTGACCTGGTCCGGGGCCAGCTCGCTCTCGCCGGCCGTGTCCACGGCCGGCGCCTGCTGGCGCGCTCCGCCGCCGAGCGGGCCGTCGGCACGCGCACGCCAGTCGACCAGGCCGAGTTCGCGTAGACAGGCGCTGCGATGATCTGAGTCCATCACGTCATAGCCTAACGGCTCGCAGTGGAAAAGACAGCCATGGGCCCGCCACACGACCGGCCGTCATCACCGCGTGCCGGCGCTGAGTGGACAACCCGTATGGTGTTCGCACGCGGTGTCGCGGCGGGCTTGTCCGGGCCATCGAGGCGGGCGGCGTGCCTGCGCGAGCGCACGATCACGGCTGCACCGGCGACTCGACAGCCGGCGCTTTGGCCACGCGGCGTAACCGGCGTGCCTTGCAAAGACGGGCCCGCAGCGCCGGCCGCGCGCCGCACGGCCTGTCCACCCTAGCCCTGGCGGCGCTTGAGCTTCCAGCGGCGCACGGCCATGAACGGACCGGAAGCCGCGTAGGCGAAGAACGCGAGGAACAGCACCCGCGGCGGGTCGAGGATGATCAGCACGAAGACGATGAGCATGATCAGGATGTAGCGAAACGGCACACGTTCGCCGAAATTCAGATCCTTGAAGCTCTGATAGCGCACGTTCGAGACCATCAGCACGCCCGCGGCGACGGTCAGCAGGAACACGATCGGCACCAGCGCGCTGCCGTCGATGCCAAAGTCCGCGCCCACCCACACGAAGCCGACGAGCAGCCCTGCGGCGGCCGGACTCGGCAGGCCGAGGAAGGTCTTCTTCTCGACCGGCGCACCGCGGGTGATGTTGAACCGGGCCAGCCGCAGCGCGGCCGCTGCCATATAGAAGAAAGCGGCCAGCCAGCCGAGCTTGCCGGCGGTGTCGCTGTAGTAGGCCAGGCTGTCCAGGCTGTAGAGATAGGCGGTCAGTCCGGAGGCGAGCCCGAAGGCCACCAGATCGCCGAGGCTGTCGTACTGGATGCCGAAATCGCTTTCGGTGTGCGTCAGCCGGGCCACCCGGCCGTCGAGCATGTCGGTGAGCATCGCCACGAAGATGGCGATGGACGCCACCGTGAAGCGCCCCTGGGTCGCGGCGATGATGGCGTAGAAGCCGGCGAACAGCGTGCCGGTGGTGAACAGGTTCGGCAGCAGATAGATGCCGCGTTTGCGTCGGCTGCCGGACTCGGTCTCTTCGGGGGCGTCGGCCATCGCGTGGCTCCTGCTCGGGCGTGGGATGGGCCCGGTCTGGATGATCAGGCCGGGTGGGCGGCCGGCGGCGGCGCGTCCGCGCCCGTGGGGCGAGCCGCCTTCTTGTGCACCAGCTTGGCGAGCACACAGGCACCTGCGCGCACATGATCACCCAGTTCGACCTCGACACGCGAATTCACGGGCAGGTAGAGGTCCACGCGGCGGGCCAGCCGGCGCATGCCGCAGCAGCGCCCCTGACCCACGCGCTCGCCGTAGTTGCTGCGGCAGGGGCGGGTGCCGAACAACGAGCCGTGCTGGATCACGATCACCAGCTCGTCGCCCTCGTCGGTGCGGATGCGCGAGACCACGCCGTCGAGCGTGTCGACCGCCTCGCCGGTGACCTCCAGCACGGTGCCCTCCACGGGCGAGCGCATGAAGTAGGCCCCAAAGACGTCGACCCGAAGCGACAGCTTGACCGCCTCGCGGTCCAGAAACGGGTCGTAGCCCTCGCGCCGGTGGACGACGGTTCCGTCCACCGGCGCGATCACGGCCAGCGGTTCGGCCGGCACGTTACGCGGGGCATCCCGGAAGTACAGGATGCTGAACAGAACCGCCGCTGCCAGCGGCAGCGCCGCCCAAACGCCGAACAGCGCGTTGACGAGCGCGCAGGCCACGGCCAGTCCGGTGAGCACGGCCCACCCTTCCGGCACAATATGAAACAGCGTCTTGCGCCGCATAACCCCGTCCCGCCCGAGGGCGATCGAGTCTCGAAATGGCGATCCGGCCGATCGGATCAGTTGCGCGATTTATCGACGATCTTGTCGCTGGCGATCCACGGCATCATGCCGCGCAGCTTCTCGCCCACGCGCTCGATCTCCGAATCCGCGGCCCGGCGTCGCCCGGCCTTGAGCATGGGGCTGCCGGCCTGGTGCTCGGCGATGAACTCGCGCGCGAACGATCCCGACTGGATCTCTTCCAGAATACGACGCATCTCGGCCTTGGTTTCATCCGTGATCAGACGCGGACCGCGGGAGATGTCGCCGTACTCGGCGGTGTTCGAGATCGAGTAACGCATGTTGGCGATGCCGCCCTCGTAGATCAGGTCCACGATGAGCTTGACCTCGTGCAGGCACTCGAAATACGCCATCTCCGGCTCGTAGCCGGCCTCGACCAGCGTCTCGAAGCCGGCCTGGATGAGCGCGATGGTGCCGCCGCAGAGCACGGACTGCTCGCCGAACAGGTCGGTCTCGGTCTCGGCCTGGAAGGTGGTCTCGATCACGCCAGCCCGGCCGCCGCCGTTGGCCACGGCGTAGGCCAGGGCCACGTCCTTGGCCTGACCGGAGACGTCCTTGTAGACGGCGATCAGGCTCGGCACGCCGCCGCCCTTCTCGTAGGTGGTGCGCACGAGATGGCCGGGGCCCTTGGGCGCGACCATGATCACGTCCAGATCGGCGCGCGGCTCGATCAGCTCGAAGTGCACGTTGAAGCCGTGCGCGAAACCGATGGTCGCGCCCTGCTTGATGTTGGGCTCGATCACCTCGTTGTAGAGCGTGACCTGATGCTCGTCCGGGGTCAGGATCATGACCACGTCGGCGCTGGCCGTCGCATCGGCGATGCTGGCGACCTTCAGGCCGGCGTTCTCGGCCTTCTTGGCCGACGAAGAACCCTCGCGCAGGCCGACCACGACATCGACGCCCGAATCCTTGAGGTTGTTGGCATGGGCATGGCCCTGCGAGCCATAACCGATGATGGCCACCTGCTTGCCCTGAATCAGGGACAGGTCACCGTCCTTGTCGTAATAAACGTTCATGCTCAAGGTCGTACTCCTGCTTTGCGTATGGCATCCACGGCCTCGGACGCCGCGGCGATTGGTCGATTAAAAGGTGGCGTCGTCGCTGCCCGAAGCGCCATGTTCATAATGCAGGCCGGCGTCGCCCGGGGTCATGGTGACCGCACCGCTGCGCGCCAGCTCCACCAGCGCGCCGGCGTCCTCGAGCGCGGCGACGAAGGTGTTGAGCGATTCGCCCGAGCCCACGAACTGCAGCGTGCGCTGGCCGGCGTCGCCGACGAGCTCGACCACGTCGTAGGGCTCGGCGAGCGCGTCGATCGCGGCATCGTCCTCGCGCGGGCGCACCTTGATCAGCGCCAGCTCGCGTTCCAGATGGGCGTCGCCGGTCATGTCGAGCACGTCGATCACATCCACCAGCTTGAGCAGCTGGCGATTGATCTGCTCGACGACGTCCTCGGTGCCGTGGGTGACCAGCGTCAGGCGCGACACGGTGGCGTCCTCGGTCGGCCCCACGTTGAGGGTCTCGATGTTGAAGCCACGCTGCGAGAACATGCCCGCCACGCGAACGAGTGCCCCGGCCTCGTTGGCCATCAGAACGGAAATGACGTGTCGCATGGCTGGTCCCGCGGTCGCCGCGTGCGCGTGCAAAGCGCGCAAAATACGCCCAATATCGGGGTGAATCAACCACACTGCGAACCGGATGACCGACACGCCCGCGAACTGCGCTACAATTCGCGGTTTTCCACGCTGTTTCAGGGTGAACCCATGAGCCACGCCCAGCACGCTGTCCACGCCACCGATCCCCATCCGCTCAGCGGGACCGTCCTCTCGGGTGCGGACACGATCGTACAGGTGCTGGCCGACGAGGGCGTGGACACCATCTTCGGCTATTCGGGCGGCGCCATCCTGCCGACCTACGACGCCATCTTCCGCTACAACGAGGACAACCCCGGCCAGATGCCGCTGATCGTGCCCGCCAACGAGCAGGGCGCGGGCTTCATGGCCGCCGGCTACGCGCGCGCCTCCGGCAAGGTGGGCGTGGCCATGGTCACCTCCGGCCCGGGCGCGACCAACTGCGTCACGCCCATTCGCGACTGCATGGCCGACTCGGTGCCGATCGTGCTGATCTGCGGCCAGGTCGCGCGCGCCGCCGTGGGCACGGACGCCTTCCAGGAGGCGCCGGTGTCCAACATCATGAGCAGCGCGGCCAAGCACGTGTTCATGGTCACGGACCCGGAGAAGCTGGAGGCCACCGTGCGCACGGCGTTCGAGATCGCCCGCTCCGGCCGGCCCGGCCCGGTGGTCATCGACGTGCCCAAGGACGTCCAGAACATCGAGCAGCGCTTCTCCGGCCAGGGCCTGCTACCCGTGCCCGGCTATCGCCAGCGCATGCGCGATCTGCGCGCCAGCCCGCTCAGCGACGACAAGTGCGCGGTGTTCTTCCGCCTGCTGGCCGAGTCCGAGCGCCCGCTCATCTACGCCGGCGGCGGCGTGATCAACTCCGACTCCGCCGACGAGCTGCGGGCGCTGGCCCAGGCCTTCGGCATCCCGGTGACGACCACGCTGATGGGCATCGGCGCCTTCGACACCACCGACGCCCTGTCGATGCACATGCTCGGCATGCACGGCACCGCCTTCGCCAACTATGCGGTCGAGGACTGCGACTTCCTGATCGCGGTGGGCGCGCGCTTCGACGACCGCGTGGCCGGCGTGCCCGAGCGCTTCGCGCCGAGCGCCAAGGCCATCGCCCACTTCGACGCCGACGCTTCGGAGATCAACAAGGTCAAGAGCGTGGACTGGCATCACGTGGGCCTGTTCTCGCCGAGCCTCTCGCGGCTGCTGGCCTACGGTCGCGAGAACGGCTTCTCGAGCGATTTCTCGACGTGGCACGAGCACGTCACGAAGCTCAAGCGCGACTACGCGATGAACTACGCCCGCGACACGGCGCTCATCCAGCCCTACGCCGTCATCGAGGAGATCAACCGGCACACCGAGGGGCGCGCGGTCATCGCCACGGGCGTCGGCCAGCACCAGATGTGGGCGGCCCAGTACTTCGACTTCCGCGAACCGCGGCTGTGGCTGACCTCCGGCTCGATGGGGACCATGGGCTTCGGCCTGCCGGCGGCCATCGGCGCGGCGTTCGCGCGGCGCGACAAGCTCGTCATCGACATCGACGGCGACGCCTCCATCCGCATGAACATCGGCGAGCTGGAGACCGTGACCACCTACAACCTGCCGGTGAAGGTCGTCGTGCTGAATAACAACGGCGACGGCATGGTCAAGCAGTGGCAGAAGCTGTTCTTCAAGGGCCGCCTGTCGGCCTCGGACAAGTCGCTGCACAAGAAGGACTTCGTCAAGGCCGCCCAGGCCGACGGCTTCGAGTTCGCCGAACGCCTGAGCAATCCGGCGGACATGGCCCAGGTGATCGAGGCGTTCCTGAACTTCCAGGGCCCGGCCTTCCTCGAAGTCATGGTCGACCCGGACGCCGGCGTCTACCCGATGGTCGGCCCCGGCAAGAGCTACAAGGAAATGATCACCGGCGATCACATCAACAATCGCCACGGTGCTTCCGGCGACGAACGCGAGATCGACGCCTCGGAGATGTTCTAGGGCTTATTCTCGAAGCCGGCGGCTCGGGCAGGCGGCGTCATACGGCGCCGCCTGCTTCGTTTAGGGGCGCCTACGGTGGCAATCCCGTTCTCGCTGGCGTGTTCGCGCCCATGGTCAAACGGACGCGGCCGGCCCGCAGCGCAGGTGGACTCGACCTCGGATGAACGACACCGGCCGTACTCGCGCCGATGCAGGCGCCGGCTTCAGCCCCCGCAGTCGGCCCGCGCCACCGTGATCTCGCCCAGCGTCGTACCGTCGTCGAGCCGATACCGGTACGCCACGCGGAAGTCCCGCTTCATCAGCCCCCGGAGACGCGCCTTCTCGCATATCGTCCGCCGGATCGCGGCTTCCTGATCGGCGGGAAACGTCTCGCGATCGATACGGTCGGCGAACGCCGGCAGGATCGTGTAGTTGTACTGCAGCGTATCGTCGGCGACCGACGTATCGTCCAGCCGCGTGCCTTCGTCCACGCGCGTCGGCAGGCCCGCATTGAGCTGCGCGGACACCTTGTCGAGCACACCGTCCTTCTCCGGCGTGTCGCCGAACACATACGGCGCCACCACGAAACCGACCAGCCCGAGTATCCCGAGCAGCACGAGCCCGCCCACGACGGCGGCGATTCTGGATAGATTGCTCATGGCGTGCGACAGCGTCTCCCTTCGTCAGTGATGGCCCGACCGGCGTTCCCCGGATCGGCCCGGGGCATGAACACGCGCCACACCATACGGGACGTGGAACACATCCGCTCACGCATTGGCCTCTGGCCGTCCCAGCGAGCGGGCCGTCGGCCAACGGCGAAGCCGGCGCGCCGCCGACCCGACTCCCGCGGCCCCGTTCGCAGTCCATTATCCAACGCCGGGAGGCGCGGCCGCGCTGCAGCCTGGGCACCGAGGACCGCGGAATCGGTCATCGGGCGGGTTCATTGCGACGGCGGATGACGCGAGACGACCGCCGCCGGGCCGGTCGAGCGCGGCTTGCCGCCATCGCAACGGTGCGTATCGACACGACGGTGTGACATCTGGACGTGGACGCAGCTCGGCTCGACCGGGTTCGAGACTACCCGCGGCCGGATTTTCGCGTCAGGCCGAACCGTTCCAGCGCAGCGGCACGGCGCGCAGACGCTGACCGGTGGCGTCGAACACCGCGTTCGCGATCGCCGCCGGGATCGGCACGGACGCCGGTTCGCCGGCACCGGTGGAGGGCTGGTCCGGCCGGTCGATGAGCGCGATCTCGACCTCGGGCATCTCCGGAAAGGTCAGGATCGGATAGCCGGCCCAGTCGAGACTGGTCACGCCGGTCCGATCCCACGTCACCGCCTCCTTCAGCGTGCGACCGACCGCCTGCATCACGTTGCCCTCGATCTGGTTCTCCAGCCCGTCGGGGTTCACGATCAGGCCGCAGTCGTGGGCCACCACGACCCGGCGCACCCGGATGCCGTCGCCGTCGCTCACCTCCACTTCGGCAACCACAGCCACGTAGGCGAATTCGTTCTCGTAGCGCGCAAAGGCCATGCCGCGGCCGGTCCGCGGCGTCGGCGCGCTGTCTTCACGGCGCTGCGGCGACACGCGCGCCTGCCAGCCGGCGCGATCGGCGACGGTCTCGATGACGGCACGGGCGCGCGGATCGTCGAGATGGTCCAGCCGAAACGCCACCGGATCACGCTCGGCCGCCGCGGCCAGCTCGTCGATGAACGATTCGTTGGCGAAGCTGTTCTGGATCGCCCCGAGCGTGCGCAGCGCGGAGCAGCGCAGCAGGGCGTCGGCCACATCCACCCAGCGCGTGCTCACCCGATAGGCGTCGAACCGATAGTCGGCCGGCGCGTTGCGGTCGCCGCCGACATAGCGGTCGCTCGCGTGCGTGCCGTGCACAAGATTGCCGGCCAGCACATTGCGCGCGCCCGCCCCGCCGCCGGGCCGCGTGAGATGCGACGGCGTGAGATTCTCGAACGCCCAGGCCGCGACGCGGCCGTCCTTCACCCGCCCGCGCAGTTGCATGCGCATCGCCGGCCCCTTGGGCGCCCAGCCGTGTTCGTCGGCCCGGCTCCACTGCAGCCGCACGGGGCGCCCGATGGCCTGCGACACCAGCGCCGCATCCGCGGCCACGTCGTCCGCACCGTTGTGGCCGTAGCAGCCGGAGCCCTCGACATAGATCACCCGCACGGCGCGCTCGTCGCGATCCAGCAGGTCCGCCAGCGCCGAGCGCAACGGGTAGACGCCCTGGGTGGCGGACCAGATGGTGGCGCTGTCCTCGCGCACATCCGCGAGCGCACAGGACGGCCCGATCGAATCGTGAATCTGGAACGGCCAGTCGTACTCCGCCGAGAGGACGTCGTCGCCGTCGCCGAGCGCGGCCTCCACGTCACCGGCTTCGGCGCTCACGCGCCCCGTACCCGCCGCCGCATCGAAGGCGGCGAAGGGCGTATCGGCGTCGGGCATCGGCTCGAGATCCGCCCACTGCACCGACAGATCGTCGGCCGCCTGCATCGCCGCCCATTCCGTGGCCGCGGCCACCGCCACGAACGCGCCGCGCTGGACGATCTCGACGTTCTTGCCGACGCTATCGCGGTCGATGGACGCCACGGCGGGCGTGCGGACCGTACCGGTCGTCGGCGGACGCACCACCCGGGCGTGCCACATATCCGCAAGCCGCAGGTCCTGCAGATAATTGAAACGGCCGGCGACCTTGTCGGGAATATCCACGCGCGGCACGGATCGGCCGACGAAACGCCGCGCCTCGGGCGCCTCGGCGTCGGAATCGACCGGCGCGTCGAAGCCGGCCTCGTCGATGAGGTCGGCGTAACGCAGCACGCGCGACTTGTCGCCGTCGACACGGATCTCTCCGTCGGCGGCGACCAGCCGGGACGACGCCACGTCGAGCCGGTCCGCGGCCTTGGCCAGCAGCAGTCCGCGCGCCGTGGCCGCCGCCGCGCGCAGACGCGCCCCGCCCTGCTGGATCGTCTTGCTGCCGGCGGTGTATCCCTGATCCGGCGTCAGCGCCGTATCGCCCTGCACGATCTCGGTGGTATCGAAGTGCACGGCCAGCGCATCGGCCACGATCTGACGCAGCGCGGTTTCCACCCCGGTGCCGAGCTCGACCTTGCCGCTGTAGACGATGACACGGCCGTCATCGGTCACCGCCAGCCATGCATGCACCCGATCCGTGCCCAGCGGCTTGTCGATTGCGGCGCGCGGTTCGACGGTGCGCGCCGCCAGCGCGAGCGGCCCGCCCGCAAAATTGAAGCCCACCAGTAGCGCACCCGCGCCCTGGAGAAAATGGCGGCGTGAAAGCGTCGGCGTGTTCATGCGGACCTCCGCTCGGCGGCCCGCTCCACCGCGTT
Organism: Salinisphaera orenii subsp. halophila YIM 95161; assembly: GCF_003732545.1. Taxonomy (GTDB): domain Bacteria; phylum Pseudomonadota; class Gammaproteobacteria; order Nevskiales; family Salinisphaeraceae; genus Salinisphaera; species Salinisphaera orenii_A. Next base: position 68,542 of record NZ_AYKF01000002.1, read on the forward strand.
CACGATGCGCCGGTGCGTACCGCAGCCGCAGAGATTGGAGGCAAGCGCCTGCTTGATCGCGGCTCGCGAGGGCCGCGGGGTACGCTCGAGCAGCGCGTGGGCCGACATGATCATGCCGGTGATGCAGAAACCGCACTGCACCGCCTGTTCGTCAATGAAGGCCTGCTGCAACGGATCGAGCCGATCGCCGTCGGCCAGCCCCTCGAGCGTCAGAATCGGCTGCTCGGCCGCGGCCACGACCGGCACCACGCACGACGGCGTGGCCTCGCCGTCCATCACCACCATGCAGGCGCCGCACTGCGCCTTGCCACAGCCGTAGCGGGTCGCGGTGAGGCCGAGCTCGTTGCGCAGCACGTACAGCAACGGCGTTTCGGGCGCCACATCGACCTCGCGGGTCTCGTCATTGACGCGAAGCGTGAACTGGGCCATCGAAGTCTCCGGGGCATCGCGCGGCCACGTGGTCCGCGCCGCTGTCCTTCGGCACGTATACGAGCGGGCGCGCCTGGGGTTGCAGTGCGTTATCGGCGCATCCTCGCACGCACCGGCCAGCGCCACGCGAACGGTGGCACGCCACTCGCCGAAACGCCAGCCGGTACGAGCCGCCGTGCTGCCGCTTCGGACGCCATGCCATCGCGTATCGAGCGGCACCGGGTCGCGGGCGAGCGCGGCAACCGGCAACCCTCAAGCGCGTGTGCCCGAGGGAAGAGCGCCTGAAGTGCCGCGTACCTAATGCCGCTGGTGGAAGTTTGGATGACACGGCCAATATCCGACCGCCACTGGGGGTGCCGCGCAACGACCCCCGCCCGGCCGGACACGGATACGTTTACAGGCGTCTTCGGCACATAGGTCGGGCCGGACCCTGGTTCCTTCGAGCGAAGGAGCTAAGCGGCTGTCCGCCCCTGCGTGGCAACGATCGGCGCGCCGTCGGTCACGATCACGGTGTGTTCGAACTGGGCCGAGCGGCTGTCCGGATCGCCGTCCAGCGTCCAGCCGTCATCCGTTTCCGATACGAACGTGCTGCGCGTCGACAGAAACGGCTCCACCGCGATCACCTGCCCGTACCCCAGCCGGCGGCGATCCTTACGATCGTAGAAACCGACAATGCTCTCCGGCGCTTCGTGCAGCGACCGGCCGAGGCCGTGGCCGGCGAGATTCTCGATCACCTTCAAGCGATGCGATTTCGCCACGCGCTCGATGGTCTTACCGATCCTGTTGATCCGCGCGCCCGCCCGCACCTCGGCCAGCGCACGCTCTAACGCCAGCTCGGCGGCCCCACATAGCGACGCGTTCGCCTCGGCCACGGGGGCAACCACCGTGGTACCGCCCGTATCGGCAAAATAGCCGTCGCGCTCGGCCGACACATCGACATTCACGATATCGCCCGCGCCGATCACCCGGGCGCCGGGCACGCCATGTGCGGCCTCTTCGTTCACGCTGATGCAGGTAAAACCCGGGAAGTCGTAGCAGCTCATCGGCGCCGACGTCGCCCCGAGGCGCGACAGCATCTGCCCGCCGAGTTCATCCAGTTCGGCGGTCGTCATACCGGGTTCGACCGAGGCCAGCATGGCGTCGCAGATTTCAGCGACGATGCGACCGATGGCGAGAATGGCGTCAAGGTCGTGTTGATTCTCGATGGTCATTGGAGTTTTGAAGGCGCTCGAAACCCTAATGATACCGAGTGCTTTAGCTGGACGCCGTACACAGGTACCGAGACTCTCGGCGTTAGCTCAGAAATTCGTGGCGCTCCTAATCGTGTCTGACCCCTTTTCTTCCTCTTATGGCAGACGAGGTCGGACGGTAATCCTCCCAAGAATTAACGCGGGTCAGAAGTGGAATGTTCTCGTACCCTGAACCGAGGAGGTTCCCGTGAAGAAATCTCGCTACACCGACAGCCAGATCCTGGCCATCCTGAAACAAGCCGAGGCCGGCACGCCGGTGCCAGAGCTTTGTCGTGAACACGGCATGAGCTCAGCCACGTTCTACAAGTGGCGCAGCAAGTACGGCGGCATGGACGCCTCGCTCATGGCCCGCATGAAAGAGATCGAGGACGAAAACCGGCGGCCCAAGAAGATGTATGCCGAAGAACGGCTCAAGGCCGAGATCGTCCAGGATGCGCTCACAAAAAAGTGGTAAGGCCATCTCGCCGCCGCGAGATGGCCCAACGCAGTGTGGCCGAGCGTAGCTTGAGTATCCGTCTGGCCTGTGCCGCCTTTTCGATCAGTGCCACATGCTATCGCTACCAGCCCCGATTATCGGATGAAAACGCCGAGATCGCGGACTGGCTGATGCGTCTGACCGAGACGCATCGCCGCTGGGGTTTTGGCTTGTGCTTTTTGTACCTGCGCAACGTCAAAGGCTTCGGCTGGAACCACAAGCGGGTGTATCGGATCTATCGCGAGCTTGAACTGAATCTGCGGATCAAACCGCGCAAGCGCTTGCGACGCAAGATCCCGGATAAACTGGCGAAGCCCCCCGAGGCCATCAACCAGATCTGGTCCATGGATTTCATGCACGACCAGCTGAGCGATGGCCGTGGCTTCCGGTTGTTCAACGTCATCGACGACTACAACCGGGAAGGCCTGGGGATCGAAGTCGACCTGTCGCTGCCGTCGGCACGTGTCATCCGCAGTCTGGAGCAGATCATCGAATGGCGCGGCAAACCCAAGTCGATCCGCTGTGACAACGGTCCGGAATACATCAGCGGACCATTGACCGCCTGGGCCGAAAAGCACGGCATCACGCTGCAATACATCCAGCCCGGCAAACCCCAGCAGAATGCCTACGTCGAGCGTTACAACCGCACGGTTCGAACCGATTGGCTAAGCCAATGCCTGTTCGAATCGATCGCTGACGTTCAGAACGCGGCGACCGAATGGCTCTGGACTTACAATAACGAGCGCCCGAACATGGCACTCGGCGGCATCACGCCCAAGCAGAAATTGGGCATAGCCGCTTAGCTCCACTTTTGGCTCGCGTTAAAAATGGGGGATTACCATACCAACTAGCCCCCGCCAGTTCGATACGGGCGTTCCTTAAAATTCAAAGCCGCTGATTCGATTTCTCTGATCAAGGTTAGACAGCGTGCTGAACACTCATCCTCTGAATGCTGGAGCTCCATCACTATCCTTTCCATTACGGATTCGATCGCTCCCCACATGGCCTGTGCTGTTTCGTATACGACTAAGTCGTGCTTTTCATCTAACGAAAATTCTCGTTCAATTCGGCGAACCGTCTTTAGCGTTTCATCTAGCGAGGTTACTGCGGCAGATTCGACGGCTTGGTGTTGCAGAAGACTTTCGAACCGATCTAATCTTTCCAGCATGTAAGTTTGGAAATCCCCCTGCGGCTGCAAGTCTTTCATGACTTTGCTTTTAGCAGCTCTGTATACGGGGTTGTCCGGTTCAGAGTCGCCAAGCGCCGCCTTCGCCATACCTTCCAACGCAGGAGCGAGCTTTCTAACACCGGCCATATCATTTACATAAAAAATGGTTCGCTCGTCGGAAATATCAAAAGGAAGGTGAGTGCCTTCCTCAGCTAACGAAATGACAGGAAGTCTGGCGGAATGCCTGACGGCCAATTCGTACATCACGTTAGGATTTAGCGTCGTCAAATTGGCGATCACGAGCTCGTCCTCTAGTAGATGCTCAATAACTTGGCTAGTAATCGATCCTGGCGTATCGATTCGGTGAGCGACGTACACCGTGAGGTCGAGCGCTTTACACGCGGGCTCGATAACAGTGTCGATCAGTCCGTCCGCGGAACGACGCACCGCGGAACCGTCCGTTCCAATTGGCGTGACTACGAAGCATTTTTTCGATTCGCTTTTGGCCATATTTATTTCTTAAGAGCTAACGCCACCCAGTTAAGCGGCGTCAGGCACAAACTGGCCCATAGCACGCCCTACCTGAGTGCCACGTTTCATAAAACATCCTATGAAGTAAATAGCGTCCGCTTCAACGGGCTGTTAGACGACACTGGACGACTCCCAGATCGCTAGCGTCGATTAAGCAGATAAAGACTCGAAAGTCCGAAGACCGAAGTGGCTGCGTGATGTCGCATCAACTTCGTTATGCGCCAGCTCGCTGTCACTTCGTAATTATCATGCTTTTGCGGCTTTTCCTACCCTAAATTCGTCGAATGCGCCTCTAAATCCGAGTGTTGTTTAACGCCGATTCGACGACAACTGTCTATCTAACACGCATCGGCCTTCTCTACATAGCGCCATAACGCCTCTTTGATTTGCGCGTATTAGAGGCAAAAGGTGTGTTAGGTCAACCTTCCGGCATGACCAAATTGTCGCCCCACCCCTTATTGATCGCTGAGCATGACTCGACTCCCGGTGCCGAATATCGCACGCACACGTGACCGACACAAGAAAGCCCGCGCGAAGCGGGCTTTCCTGATTAAACGCTCGGTTTCGTCACGTTGCCCGCGGACGGGCTCGGCGCATCAACGCTTTTCGTACTGCTTGTTACCGAACATGTTCTCGAAGGCCTCGTTGTCAGTCAGGTCGGTCTTGTGGTCCTGCAGCACGCGCAAGCCGGCCTTGACGTTGTCGCGGTCGCCGATCATCTCGAACCAGCGGCGGACGTTCGGGTAGTCATCGATGTTCACGCCCTGGGTCTCGGCGCTGCGCAGCCACGGCCAGGTGGCGATGTCGGCGATGGAGTAGTCGTTGCCGGCCAGGAACTTGTGCTCCGCCAGCCGGCGGTCCATGACGCCGTAGATGCGGTTGGCTTCGTTTTCGTAGCGCTTGACGGCGTACTCGATCTTTTCCGGCGCATAACGGTTGAAGTGGTGCGCCTGGCCGAGCATGGGGCCGACGCTGGCCATCTGGAACATGAGCCACTGCATGACGTCGTGGCGCTTGACCGTGTCCTCCGGCAGCAGGCGGCCGGTCTTTTCGGCCAGGTAGATGAGCATGGCGCCGGATTCGAACATCGCGTACGGCTTGCCGTTCGGGCCGTCCTGGTCGACCATCGCCGGGATCTTGTTGTTGGGGCTGATCTTAAGGAAGTCCTCGCCGAACTGGTCGCCCTTGCCGATGTTGATCGGGTGGGCCGTGTATTCCAGCCCGATTTCCTCAAGCATGATGTGGACCTTGTGGCCGTTGGGCGTGGTCCAGGTGTAGAGATCGATCATGGTGTGTCCTTGCCTTGCGGCTTGTGTGGATCCGAACACGGCCTAACGTTGTCTAGATGACGACGCTTTTCAACCCGGCCAACCCGCCACCCCGGCGAAGGAGTGCGCCATGCATGTATTGATTGTCGGTTCCCACGGCCAGATCGGACAGCGGCTCGTGCGCGTGATGAACGGCACCGAACACACGACCCGCGCGATGATCCGTCACGCCACCCAGCGCGCCGAAATGCAGTCGCTCGGCGCGACCGAGGTGGTAATCGGTGACATCGAGGGCGACGTAAGCGAGGCACTCGATGGCTGCGACGCCGTGGTGTTCACAGCCGGCTCGGGCGCAGAAACGCCGCCGGAAAAGACCGAGGACGTGGACCGCAACGGCGCGATCTCGATCATGGACCAGGCCGTGGCAGCCGGCGTACGCCGCTTCGTGATCGTCTCGTCCATGAACGCCGACACGCCCGAGAACGGGCCGGAACACATGCAGCACTATTTCGCGGCAAAGAAGGCGGCCGACGACCATCTGCGCTCGACCGATTTGGAATACACAATCGTGCGCCCGGGCCGGCTGACGGACGACGCAGGCACGGGGCGCGTGGCCATCGCCAAGACGCTGAACCGCTACGGTGAAGTACCGCGCGATGACGTGGCCGACGTACTCTACACCGTGCTCAGTTCGCCCAACACCGTCGGCCGCAGCTTCGAGTTGCTGGCCGGCGACACGCCTGTCGAGAAAGCCGTTCGCGGCGTCTGATGGCCGAGCGCGCGCACGACCCCCGGCCGACGAAGCTGGCCTTCGACCCCGACGCGGCCATGGCGCACCTCGCGGCCGCCGATCCGGTGCTCGGCGCGCTCATCGCGCGCGTCGGGCCCTATGCGCCGAGCACTACCGCAGCACCGGACGTCTTCCACTCGCTAATGCGCGCAATCGTCTATCAGCAGCTGTCCGGCAAGGCTGCGGGCACGATCCATCGGCGACTGCTCGATGCACTCGGCGGCGGCGACACGCCGGGCGCCGAACGCATCGCGGCGGCATCCGACGAGACCCTGCGCGGTGCCGGCCTGTCGCGGAACAAGATGCTCAGCCTGCAGGCCCTGGCCGCGGCGAAGCTGGCCGGCGAACTGCCCGACGAGTCCCGCATCGACGACTACGACGACGCCGAACTCATCGAGGGCTATGCCGCGATCCGTGGCATCGGCCGCTGGACAGTGGAGATGCTGCTGCTGTTCCACCTCGGCCGGCCGGACGTCATGCCCATCCACGACCTGGGCGTACGCAAGGGTTACGCGATCACCTACGGGCGAGAGGAGCTGCCCAAGCCCAAGCAGCTCGAACGCGAGTGCGAGATCTGGCGGCCGTATCGGTCGGTGGGGAGTTGGTATATGTGGCGGGCTACGGAGTTGTAGCTTTAGTTTGGGACCGCTTGCGCCCGTGCACGACACCGCCGGATCGATTCAGAGCTCGCGACTTCCAGGCCACCACTGTGTCTGCGCTCACGAGTTTGTCGTACCTTTTGTTTCGCACTGCCGTGCGACTCCCTTTCGTTTGCTTGTCCAAACGAAAGGAAGCAAAGGAAAAGACACCCGGCACAGCGCCGGCTACGCCGGTTCACTCCGATGCGCAGCGGCGACGGGATGCGGCAAAAACTCGCATCGCTTTGGCGATGCTCAAACAGCTTGCCGCACCGGCGCTGTGCGCCGGACACCCGTCGCCACTACGCCTCTCCGTCGCTGCACTGACGGGGCGGAATACAGGCGGCGGGCCAGGCGCAGGCGTTGAGTCTTAATGCGCTACTGCGCTTCGGCTACTGACTGCACTTGCGTTCCTGTCGGCTTACGCCTTCGGCTGAGCCGACCTACAGGAACAAAAGTACGTGACCTTGAGCGAGCGATAGCGAGCTTGTCTGTATTGAATCCCTTGGCGAAGCGCCGAACAGCGCAGCACGGACGGGGATGAAGCAGCCGGGTGTCTAAGTCGCGCGCAGCGCGGCGAGTTCCGGCTGCGCCCCGGCCGGGCGAGCAGCGCAGGGTATCGGCGCGTAGCGCCGACGCGAGAGAGGGTGTCGTTTGCTTTGGTTACTTTCATTTGGACAAGCAAATGAAAGTGACTCGCGCAGCAGCGCGAAACCCTAATCCGATCAAACCATTATCGTGTATTCAGAACTCGCAGGCGCAATCAGCGAGCCTTTGGGCGCTCACCGGTTCGAACTCCCCCGTCTTCCGCCACCGTATGCTCGATCCACGACCACGAGCCCCGCCCCTCACACCCAATCAGCGATCACCCAAAAGGCAAGCCCGCTCGGCGGCCGCCCGAATAGCGCCCCAGTCAGCCGCCTCGACGGCGTCGGCCGAAACCAGCCAGCTCCCGCCCACACAAGGCACGCAATCCAAGGCCAGATAATCGGCCGCCGTATCTTCGGTGATCCCGCCGGTCGGACAGAACACGACGTCGGGCAACACGCTGGCGAACGCCTTGATCGCCGCCGGTCCGCCGACGACCGAGGCCGGGAACAGCTTGGTCGCGGTCGCGCCCTGGCGCGTCAGATGCGCGATCTCGCTCACCGTCTGCGCGCCGGGCAGATAGGCGATATCGCGTGACTGCGCCACCGCGTTGACTGCGTCGGCGATGCCGGGCGAGACCATGAACTCGGCGCCCGCATCGATGGCCTGCTGCGCCTGGGCCGGCGTCCAGACCGTACCCGCGCCCACGCAGATGCCGTCGACCCGTTCCGCGATCGCTTCGATCGCGGCCAGGCCGGCCGCGGTACGCAGCGTGACCTCGATGACGCGGATGCCGCCGGTCACCAGCGCCCGCGCGATCGCCACGCCGGACGCCGCGTCGGGCACGACCACGACCGGAATCACCGGCGCGATCGTCATCACCTCACGCGTGGCGTCGTATCTCATTCGGCCGGCTCCGATTCGCGTGCCGTGGTGCGCGTGTCGGCCGCGGCCGGCTGGGCGTCGAGCAGCGCACAGGCGCCCTCCTCCGCCGAGCCGACGTTGCGGCGGAACACCGCGAACAACTCACGGCCGAAGCCAAATTCGGTTTCGGGTTCGTCGTCGAAGACGGTCGGCTCGCGGGCTGCCAGCTCGGCGTCGTCGACCTCGACGCTCAGCGCGCCGGCTTCGGCGTCCAACGCGATCATGTCGCCGTCGCGGATGCGCCCGATCGGCCCGCCGAGCCGCGCCTCGGGCGTGATCTGGATCGCCGCCGGAATCTTGCCGGAGGCGCCGGACATGCGCCCGTCGGTGATGAGCGCGACCCGATAGCCCTTGTCCTGCAGCACGCCGAGCGAGGGCGTGAGCTTGTGCAGTTCGGGCATGCCGTTGCCCCGCGGGCCCTGATTGATGACCACGATGGCGGTGTCGCGCTCGAGCTCGCCGGCCTGATAGGCGGCGAGCACGTGTTCCTGGCTGGCAAAGACCCGCGCCGGCGCCCGCAGCGTGCGGTGTTCCTTTTCGACCGCCGATATCTTGACGATGCCGCGGCCAAGGTTGCCCTGGAGCACGCGCAGACCGCCCGTGCTCGCGAACGGCTCGGCCACGCCGCGCAGCACGTCCGTGTCGTGGCTCGTCGCCACGCCCTCGCGCCAGACGAGCGCGCCGTCCTCCAGAAACGGCTCCTGGGTATAGCGATGCAGCCCGTCGCCGACCACGGTGGAGACGTCGTCGTGCAGCAGCCCGGCCGCCAGCAGTTCGCGGATCATGAACTGGATGCCACCGGCCGCGGCGAAGTGGTTCACGTCGGCCGTGCCGTTGGGATAGACCCGCGCCATTAACGGCACCGCGGCCGAGATTTCGGCGAAGTCGCTCCAGTCGATGACGACGCCGGCCGCCCGCGCCATGGCCACGATGTGCATCGTGTGGTTGGTGGAGCCGCCGGAGGCCAGCAGGCCGACGATGCCGTTGACCAGCGTCTTCTCGTCGACGATGCGGCCGATGGGGCGGTAGTCGTCGGCCATTTCGGTGATCCGCAGCGCGCGCTCGGCCGCCGCCCGCGTGAGCGCGTCGCGCAGCGGCGTGCCCGGATTGACGAACGACGACCCGGGCAGGTGCAGGCCCATGAACTCCATGAGCAGCTGGTTGGAGTTGGCGGTGCCGTAGAAGGTGCAGGTGCCCGGCGAGTGATAGGACTGCGATTCGGCCTCGAGCAGCTCGTCGCGGCCGATCTCACCGGCGGCGAATTGCTGGCGGATCTGCGACTTGACCTTGTTCGACAGCCCCGAGGTCATCGGCCCGCCCGGCACGAAGATCACCGGCAGATGGCCGAAGGACAGCGAACCGATCATCAGCCCCGGCACGATCTTGTCGCAGACGCCCAGACACAGCGCCGCGTCGAACATGTTGTGCGTGAGCGCGATCGCGGTGGCCATGGCGATGGTGTCGCGGGAGAACAGCGCCAGCTCCATGCCCGGCTGGCCCTGGGTCACGCCGTCGCACATCGCCGGCACGCCGCCGGCGAACTGGGCGACGCCGCCGGCGTTCCAGGCGGCCTCCTTGATCAAGGGCGGGAACGCGCCCAGCGGTTCGTGCGCCGACAGCATCTCGTTGTAGGCCGACACGATGCCGATGTTCGCGCGCCGGTCGCCGGCCAGCGCCTCCTTGCCGGGCCGGTCCTTGACCGCGAAGCCGTGGGCGAGATTGCCGCAGGACAGGCGACCGCGGTGCGGGCCGACGCGTTTGGCGTGCTCGATCTTCGCCAGATACTCGCGCCGGCTGTCGCGGCTGCGGCGGACGATGCGTTCGGTCACGGCGGCGATCACGGGGTTCAGGCTCATCACTCGTCACTCCGGCGGGCGCGTCGCCCGCGTCAATCGGCCCAGTAGACGGACAGCGGCACGCGCGATTGGTGGATCACGCCCCGCACGGGGTACTGCGTGCTCGGGCCCGGCTCGGCGGCGCGCGTGTAGGCCGCGCGCTTGTCCTCGCCGAAGCACAGCAGGCTCAGCGACTTCGTCGCCCGCAGCCGCGCCAGCGACAGGCTCAGCCGCGGGGTTTCGCCCGGCGGCCGCTGGGGCGCAACGCAGGGCGCGCTGGTCTCCAGGCAGGCCGCGATGTTGCGGGCGTCGGGAAACAGCGACGCCGTGTGCCCGTCCGCGCCCATGCCGAGCACCACGGCGTCGACCACGGTCGGCAGCGCGTCGAGCGCGGCGGCGACCTCGTCCAGCGCCGCCCGGGGCGTCGGCGTATCCCGGTAGAGGCCCAGCAGGCGCGCATCGGCGGCGGCATCGATGCACAGGGTCTCGCGCAGCAGTCGCTCGTTGCTCTCGGGATCGGTCACCGGTACCCAGCGTTCGTCGCTGGGCACCACGGTCACCCGCGACCAGTCGAGGTCGGCGCACCGAAGACAGGCGAACAACGCCGCCGGCGACGTGCCGCCCGGCACCACCAGCGTCGCCGCGCCGCGTGCCGACAGCCCCGTCGCCAGCCGGTGGAGCACCGCTTCGGCCAGTGCCGCCGCGGCGTCCTCGCGGCGGCCGAAGGCGTGGAGATCGGCCATCAGCAGCGGCCCTCCTGAGGCGCCGCCGACACGGCCGCGCGTGTCGCCGTCGAGCCTCGCGCCCGCGGGCGCCGGGCCGCGGCGGTCGGGACGTCCGTCGGTACGACGCGCATCGCGAACCCGCTCATACCGGCTGCGCCCAGCGGCGGCCGTCGCGATCCAGCAGCACGAACGAGTCCGTCGGGCCCCAGCTGCCGGCCATGTATTCGTGGGTACGCACCCCGCGGCTCGCCCAGCTGTCGATGATGCGGTCGATCCACTGCCAGGCGGCCTCGATCTCGTCGCGGCGCATGAACAGCGCCGGGTTGCCGCGCAGCACCTCCATGAGCAAGCGCTCGTAGGCGTCCGGATAGGTCACCGAGAAGGCATCGGGGAAATTCAGGTTCAGCGGCAGCGAGCGCATGCGGAAACCGCCCGGCCCGGGTTCCTTGGTCATCAGCGTGAGCTGGACGCCTTCCTCGGGCTGCAGGCTGAGCACCAGCCGGTTGGGTTCCAGCGGCTGCTCGCCGAAGATCGAGTGCGGCACCGGCTTGAACTGAAACACGATCTCGGAGAGCTTTCGGGCCATGCGCTTGCCCGTGCGCAGATAGAAGGGCGTGCCGTTCCAGCGCCAGTTGTCGATCTCGGCCTTGAGGGCCACGAACGTCTCCGTGTCGGCCTCGGCCGGCGCGTCGCGCGTCCCGCCCTCCTCGGCGTAGCCGGCAACCGGTTCGCGGTCGACGATGCCGGCGGTGTAGCGCCCGCGCACGCTGACCCGGTCGACGCCCTCGGCCGTGATCGGCTTGAGCGCCCGCATGACCTTGATCTTCTCGTTGCGGATGTCGTCGTGGTGCATACTGGCCGGTGCCTCCATGGCGACCATGCACAACAGCTGCAGCATGTGGTTCTGGACCATGTCGCGCAGGGCGCCGGTGCGCTGGTAGAAGTCGAAGCGCTGGCCCACGCCGATGTCCTCGGCCACGGTGATCTGCACGTGGTCGACCGCACCCCGCGCCCACAGCGGCTCGAACAGGGAGTTGCCGAAGCGCAGCGCGAGCACGTTCTGCACCGTCTCCTTGCCCAGATAGTGATCGATCCGGTAGATCTGGGATTCGTCGAACACCGCGCCCACGGCGTCGTTGATCGCGCGCGCGGAATCGAAGTCGTGGCCCACCGGCTTTTCCAGCACGATGCGCGCGTTGGCGTCGACCAGCCCCGCCGCGTCGAGCCGGCCGGCGACGGTGCCGAACAGCGACGGCGCGGTGGCGAGATAGAACACCCGGGTGCGCCGGCCCTCGGCGTCCAGCGGTGCGGCCAGCGCCGACCAGTCGTCGCCGTCGGCCAGGTCGAGCTGAACGTGGTGCAGGCGCTGAGCGAAACGCGACCAGACCTTCTCGTCGAACTCGCCGTCGATCCGGCCGATCAGCGCCTCGCGCACCCAGTCGACGTAGGCCGCGTGTTCCATTTCGCCGCGCGAGACCGCGACGATACGGCTGTCGTCGCTGAACTGGCCGTCGCTGTCGCGATGAAACAGGGCCGGCAGGAGCTTGCGCTGGGCCAGATCGCCGGTACCGCCGAAGATCACCAGATCGAACGGCGCGACCGGTACGAACTCGGCCATCAGGCCGCTCCGGTCGCCGTAAGGCGTGTCCGCTGTATCGGGTTCGTCATGTCAGTCCACCGGTGTCGTCTGCGCCGCGATCGGGCGGCGTCCGCCGCCCGAACATTCCGCTGCAGACAATGCACGATCCGTGCCGCCGGCGGCCGACGGCGGGCTATTCGCGCAGCAGCACCAGCTTGCCGGCGTGCTCGCCCTCCTCCATCGTCCGGTGCGCCTCGACCGCCTCGGTGAAGTCGAAGGTGCGATCCAGCACGGGGCGCAGGCGCCCGGCTTCGAACAGCGGCCGCAGGCGGTCGTTGAACAGCTGCGCCAGCATGATCTTGCGCTCGATCGGCAGGCTGCGCATGGTCATCGCCATCACGCTGAGCCGGCGCATGAGCAGCTTGCCCATGTTGATGTCGGTGCGGGGGCCGCCGATGACGCCGACCTGGACCTGGCGGCCCTCGTCGCGCAGGGCGTCGAGGTTGTCCTTGAGCGCGGGGCCGCCGACGAAGTCCATGATGACGTGGGCGCCGCCGGCTTCGGCGTGGACCTGCTCGGCGACGCCGTCGTCGCCGTCGACCAGACCGAGGTCGAAGCCGCGGTCGTGGCCGAGCGCGCGCAGGCGCGCGTCCAGATCGTCCAGCCGGGCCTGGCTGCGGCTGGTGGCGATGCTGCGCGCGCCGAGCGTGCGGATGAGCTGCAGCCCGGCCTGGCCGACGCCCGAGGTCGCACCGCGGACCAGCGCCCACTGCCCCGGCGCCAGCTCGCCGACGAGGAACAGCGCCCGATAGGCGGTCAGAAACGCCTCCGGGATGGCCGCGGCCTGGGCGTAGTCGTAGTGCGCGGGGATGTCGAGCGTGTCGCGCTCGTGGGTGACCAGCTGCTCGGCGTAGGCCGCGCCCCCGATCAGGCCCATCACGCGGTCGCCGACCCGGCGGCCGATCACGCGGTCGCCCACCTCGACGACCTCACCGGCGTATTCCAGCCCCGGGCAGCGCGGGTCGAAGCCCTTCGGCGGCGGGTAGCCGCCCTTGCGCTGGATCAGATCCGCCCGATTGATGCCGATGGCGCGGATGTCGACCCGGACCTCCTGCGGCCCCGGTTTCGGGGTGTCCAGTTCGCTCAGCTGCAGCGCCTCCGGGGCGCCGGGTTCCTCGATCAGCCATGCCCGCATGACTCTCTCCTTCTGTGTCGTGTGTCGGTGTCGTGTGAAAGAAACTATCGGTGCGACAGATTGAGCCCGACCACGCCCAGCAGCACTAGCGTGATGCAGGTCGCGCGCCAGGCCGTCATCGGTTCGTGAAAGAAGCCCACGCCGACCAGCGTGATGAGCACGATGCCGAGCCCCGCCCAGACGGCGTAGGCCACGGCCATGTCGATGCGCTGCAGCACCAGGGCGAGACAGCCGAAGGAGGCGATGTAGCACACCCCCATGCCCATGGCGGGCCAGAACCGCGTGAGACCGTCGGACAGTTTCATGCAGGTCGTGCCCACCACTTCGAGCAGAATCGCGAGCGCAAGCAGCAGCCAGCTGTGCATCGAGGGCTCCGGATGACGATGTGCGCAGCCTAACGCCGCGCCCGCCCCGCCGCCAGCGTGGGCGGTTCAGCCACGGTTCGCCATGACGCGCGATAATTGCCAAACTACGGCATCTGCTTCATACAGCACCCATCCACGCACACGGAGAACGACATGACCCGAATTCCCGGCCTGTTCACCGCCCTGCTCGTCAGTCTGACCCTGGTGACCGGCTGCGCCGGCTGGCAGAACTCGGACACCGGCACGGTCCTTGGCGGCGTGCTCGGCGGCGCCGCCGGCTCCCAGGTCGGTAGCGGCAGCGGCAAGACCATCGCCACCGTCGTCGGCACCCTCGCGGGCGCCGCGCTCGGCAACCGCATCGGCTCGAACTTCGAGCAGTCCGACCGCCGCGAGTTCGGCAGCGCGCTCGAGAGCAACCAGACCGGCAACACCAGCAGCTGGCAGAACCCCGACAACGACGCCAGCTACTCGGTCACCCCGACCAACACCTACGAAAGCGGCAATCAGCCCTGTCGCGAGTTCACCATGGACGCGACCGTCGACGGCCAGCCGGACACCGTCACCGGGACCGCCTGCCGCCAGTCGGACGGCACCTGGAAAGTGCAGTCGTAACACCGCCGCACGGACAAGCCGGGCCGATGGGCCCGGCTTTTTTTTGCTTCAACCCACCGTCGAGCCCACCTCATGCCCCGGGAACGCCCCCTCCGCCGCGACTATGCCTGGTTCTGTGACATGCCCACCCGCTGGATGGACAACGACGTCTACGGCCACGTCAACAACGTCACTTATTACTCGTATTTCGACACCGCGGTGAACCGCTATCTGATCGAGGTCGGCGGCCTCGACATCCACGCCGCGCCCGTGATCGGTTTCGTGGTGGAGTCGCACTGCCGGTATCACGCCCCGGTGGCGTTCCCCGAAGCACTCGAGGCCGGGCTGGCGGTCCGGCATCTGGGCAATCGCTCGGCGACCTACGTCATCGGCATCTTCCGGCCCGGCGAGGACTCGGCCTGTGCGCACGGCGATTTCGTGCACGTCTTCGTCGACCGCGCCACGCAACGCGCCGCCCCGATACCACCGGGCATCCGCGATGCGCTCGCCGCCCTCCATCGCCCCGAAGACGACTGGAACAGCGGATCCCGAGGATGAACCAGAACAAATTGCCCGCCCGCGACTACCACGCTCGCGTATGCAACCCGGACGACGGCGTGGTGATCGCGATCACCATCATGCAGCCGGCGCTCGAGCCCGGCGAGGACGCGCCGCTGATCCTGCAGGGTCACGGTTTCGGCGGCGCGCGCCTGCAGAGCCGCAACGAACTGTCGATCTACGAGCAGCTCTCGGGCGGCATTCTGCCCTCGACCGAGGCCGCCCGGCGCGCGGCCGACGCGGGCTACTTCGTGATCAGCTTCGACCAGCGCGGCTTCGGCGAGTCCGGCGGCCGAGTCGAGGTCATGGACCCGACGATCGAGGGCGAGGACATCCGCGCCATTCTCGACTGGGCCGAGCACGATATGGCCCACCGCGAGCGCCTGGCGCGGCGCGACGGACAGATCATGGTCGGCGGGCTCGGGCTGTCCTACGGCGGCGGCTTCCAGCTCATCGGCGCCTGCGTGGATCCGCGCTTCACCGCGATCGTGCCGACCGCGGCCTGGCACGATCTCACCTACAGCCTGGCCCCGGACAATGTGGTCAAGACGGCCTGGGGCGCCGCGCTCGTGGCCCTCGGCGTGCCCACATCCGGCGTGCGCGTGGACCCGCGGCTCTACCGCGCCCTGATCGAGGCGCTCATGTCGCCGCTGACCGGCCGCGGCCTGTCGGCACCGATCAGCGACTGGCTGTACAACAGCAGCCCGGCGTCGCTCTACGACGGCACCGTCGCCCGCGACGGCGAGCGCGTGAGCTCCGCCGAACGCACCACGCCCACGGTCGACGCACTGCTGGTGCAGGGCGTCGGCGACACGCTGTTCAATCTCAACGAGGCGGCCGCAAACGCCCAGGCGCTGACCGACGCCGGCAACGACGTCCACATGATCGCCATGCAGTACGGCCACAGCCTGCCGTTCCTGCAGGACATCGAGCGCATCGCTTATCAGACCGACGCGACGCTCGCCTGGCACGGCGAGACGGTCGAGACCGCGGCTCTGGAACTGGCCTATCTCGACTGGAAGCTCAAGGGCATCGCGCCCGACCCCGCCTTTCCGCGCTGCATGGTCGTGCTCGACGACGCCACGGCGCTGACTTTCGACACGCTGCCAACGCTGGCTTCCGGCCATACGACGGCCTTCGACTTCGAGGGTGCGGCCGCGACCGGGGGCATCGACCTGCTGCTGGGCCTGCTTCGGCGCCAGAGTCTGGCGCATCTATGGTCGCTGGGCCGTGGGGCGGCAGCAAACACGACCCGTGCCATCGTTCAGCTGATCCGCGGCCGCGGGCAGGCCGACGGCCGCGACACCGGACTGCTCGCCCGTCTGGTCAACGCCCTGCCCTCGGATCATCTCGATGAGCTGGCCAGCGGCGGCACCTTCATCCCGCTGACCGACATCGACGAGGGCTGTGCGATCGCCGGGCTGCCGCACGCCGTCATCGACATCGGCGGCAACGTGCGCGCGCCGATCGCCTTTCTGGGCATCGGCGTGCAGCGGCCCGGCGTGTCGGCGACGCTGCTGCTCAACAAGCAGGTGCGCCCGATCCGCGGCAGCGGCCTGCACGAGGTCGAGCTCAACGGCGTCGCCTTCCGGCTGCAGCCCGGCGATACCGTCGGCCTGCTGGTCTACGGCTATCATCCGCAGTATCTGTCGAGCTTCTCGCCCATCGGCGGTCATGTCGATGTCTCCGGTCGCATCGACCTGCCGATCGTCGACGTAGACTAGGGCCTGCCCCAACGTCCCGCACGGGCGGCAACGCCGCCCGTGTCCACGAGGAAGACTATGACGCCGCTGGCCGCATTCGGCATCGGGCTCGCCATCGCGGCGGCCCTGCTGACCGTCGTCTGGATCATCCAGCTGTTCACCCGCAACGCCGGGCTCGTGGACGTGGTGTGGTCGGCCGCGGTGGGGTTGATCGCCGCGGCGTACGCGCTGCTGGGCGACGCCCCCGCCGCGGCACGCATCCTGCTGGCCGCGCTCGCGCTGACCTGGGCGCTGCGTCTGGCCGGTCACCTGGCGAAACGCATGCGCGGGGCGCCGGAGGATTCACGCTATGCGGCCGCACGACGGGCCTGGGGCGCGCGCGCCGACCTGTACATGCTCGGCTTCTTTCTGTTCCAGGCGCTGATCGCCGCCGTCCTGTCGATTCCGTTCCTGGTGGTGGCCTACATGCCCGAGGCCCCCTCGCTCGGGGTCGCGCTGGCGGCGATCGCGGTCTGGTTCGTGTCGGTCGTCGGCGAAGGCACGGCGGACACCCAGCTGCATCGGTTCAAGCAGCGCCCGGAAAACCGCGGCCGCGTCTGCGCCGAAGGGCTGTGGCGCTATTCGCGTCATCCCAACTATTTCTTCGAATCCCTGCACTGGGTGACCTACGTCGTGCTGGCCATCGGCGCGCCCTACTGGTGGGCCACGCTCGCCAGCCCGCTGATCATGGCCGGGCTGTTGCTGAAGGTCTCCGGCATTCCCACCATCGAGAACAAGGCCGCGGCCGACAAGCGCGAGGGCCACGACGAGTACGTGCGCCGGACCAGCGCCTTCATCCCCTGGCCGCCGAAGTCATGACCCGGGAGAACGCCGCCTTGGAGAATCTGCCGATCGAACTCTGCGAACTGGGCTGGGTGCCCGACACGCTGGCCCGGGCCGGCATGCGGCGGCTGATCAACGCCCGCCTGACCAGCGCCGAGGCCCGCGATCCGGAACGCCGCAGCGAACACATGCGCACCTTCGTCGAGCGCGCCGCGACCGGGCCCATCGCCCAGCACACCGACGACGCCAACGCCCAGCACTACGAGCTGCCGCCGGCGTTCTTCGCGCATGTGCTCGGCGGGCATCGCAAGTACAGCGGCTGTCTGTTCGAGGCCGGCATCGACAACCTGGACCAGGCCGAGCACGCCATGCTGGCGCTGACCGCCGAGCGTGCCCGGCTGCGCGACGGCCTGCGGATACTCGATCTGGGCTGCGGCTGGGGTTCACTGGCGCTGTGGGCGGCCGGACGCTATCCGCGCGCGAGCGTCCTCGCGGTCTCGAACTCCAACGCCCAGCGCGAATACATCGCGGCCACCGCGGCCGAGCGCGGCCTGGACAATCTCCGCGTCGAGAGCTGCGACATCAACCACTTCGATCCCGGCGAGGCGGTCTTCGACCGCATCGTGTCGATCGAGATGTTCGAGCACATGCGCAACTATCGCGAGCTGTTCGGCCGCATCCGGCGCTGGCTGGCCGCCGACGGACGCCTGTTCGTGCACGTGTTCGCGCACAAGCTGCTGGCCTACCCGTTCCAGGACGCCGGCGCCTCCGACTGGATGGCCCGCCACTTCTTCACCGGCGGCATCATGCCCAGCGAGAATCTCTTCGCCCGCTTTCAGCGGGATCTGGTGCTGGCCGACCAGTGGTGGCTGTCGGGCAGCCACTACCGCGACACCGCCAACGCCTGGCTGGCGAACATGGACGCCGCCCGCACGCCGATCATGGACCTGTTCCGCGACACCTACGGGGCCGACGCCGAGCGCTGGTTCCAGCGCTGGCGCATGTTCTTCATGGCGGTCGCGGAACTGTTCGGCAGCGACCGCGGCAACCAGTGGGGCATCGGCCATTACCTGTTCACGCCGCGCCCGCAGACACCACCGGTATCGGAGGAGGCCTCATGAAACACGCCCTGCGCATCTCGACGCTCGCCGCCGCGCTGCTACTGCTGCCGCCGCTCGCCGCGGCCCAGTCGACGGACGGCGGCGAACGGCGCTGCTTCAACGGCTATGCCTACACGCTGGACGGCGGCGAATACCGCTACACCGAGCATCACGAACAGCAGCGCGCGGACGGCCACATCACAAGCTGGGACGTGACCTACGTCGGCCGCGACGGCGAGACCATCGCGACCAAGACGATGGATTTCTCGGCCCACCCCACGGTGCCGACCTATCGCATGGAGATCCCGGCCGACGGCTACGTCGAGGGCATCCGTCGGGACGACGGCTGGACCATGTTCCGGCGCGAATCACGCGAGGCGGACGAACAGACCAAGGCGTTCACCATCGAGGAACCGATGGCCGCCGACTCCGGCTTCGATCCGCTGCTGCGCAACCAATTCGAGGCGTTGCAGGACGGCAACACCGTCGATTTCCGGTTCGCCGCGGCCGGACGCCAGGGCGTCATCGAGCTGCGCGCGCAAAAGATCGGCGAGACCACCTTCGAGGGCCGGCCGGCGGTGCAGTTCGAGGCCGAGCTCGACATGATGTTCATCAACTTCTTCGTCGACTCGCTCAAGCTGACCTACGATCCCGAGACGAAACGGCTGCTGGAGTATCGCGGCATCGGCAACATGCACGACGCCAACGGCGAGGTCTATCCCGTGCGCGTGACCTACGCCCGCGACATGCCCGACGTGGCCCGCGAACACGGCGCCCCCGCGGCGGACTGCGGCGCGATCGACGGCTGAAACGCGCGTCGCCGACGGCGCCGGCCGCCCCCGCCACGGCGGCCACGCCTCCGGCTCCAACGCGCTCTCCGAGCGGAATCGCGGGCTTCCGGATGGCAGCCGAGGCGCCACTGGACCGCCGCCTCGGCCCCATCGCGCCAGACCGGGCGACCGACGTTCGGGCAGCCGCCCGAGCAGCGCTCGTTGAGCCCGCACCTCCGGGCAGCGAATCGGGCGCGCTCCCCGCCAACCTGCTACCACCGCCGGCCGGGGGCGCCGTGCTCCAAGCACCATGGCTTGCATGGCCGCTCATGATGCGGCCGTCGCCCGTTTCGGGCAGCACCGCTACACGGGAGGAACCGGCATCGAACCGCCGCTTGCGATCAATGGCCCGACACGGGGGTCATTTCACGGGCGGCTGCGGTTGTCGTGGCCCCGCCGGCACAACCGCTATCTCCATACCGGCCCGCTGGAAACGCGCGGCGCGCCATTGGCGAGGCCTGTCGACATCGCCGGCGCAGTCGCGTTGAAGCGCCGGAGTCGCGATGCGCAACGAGGCAACGCGCAGCCTCGGATTCAAGAGGCGAGCCGGGGCCCGCCGCTCAGGCGCATATCGGACCCGCCCGACGAGCCGCAGCGACGGGCTTCATCGAGCCGGCACGGCCGCGCGTTCCTGTCGCCGGGCGACGCGGCACCCCGGCGCCGCGTCTTGCCCCGAAGGCCGCCCGCGCGGCGTCCCCTGAAAATCGCTACGGGAAAGCGCTACGGGCGCTAGCCCACGAAGCGCCGCGCGTTGGCGAAAAGCCGCGCCCAGGGGCTGGCCTCGCCCCAGCCCGCCGGCGCCCAGGACAGATTCACGCTGCGGGTGACGCGCTCGGGATGCGGCATGGTGATGAGCACGCGGCCGTCCGCGTTGCACAGTCCGGTCACGCCCGCCGGCGAGCCGTTGGGGTTGGCCGGATAGGCCGTGGTCGCTGTGCCCCGGTTGTCGACGTAGCGCATGCCGATCTGGGCATTCGCGCTCAGCCGGTCGAGATCGTCGTCGGCCCGGAACCGGGCCCGGCCCTCGCCGTGGGCGACCGCGATCGGCACCCGCGTGCCCGCCATGCCGTCCAGCAGCACGGCACGCGAATCCGTGATCTCCACCGCGCTCGTGCGGGCCTCGAACTGGCGCGAGGCATTGGCCACGAACGCCGGCCAGTGGTCGGTGCCGGGAATGATCTCGGCCAGCGCAGCCAGCATCTGGCAGCCGTTGCACACGCCGAGCGCGAAGGTCGTCTCGCGTTCGAAGAACGCCGCGAACGCCGCGCGGGCGTCGGCGTTGAACAGGATCGACCGGGCCCAGCCCTGGCCGGCGCCGAGCACGTCGCCGTAGGAAAAGCCGCCACAGGCGGCCAGACCCTGCACATCGGCCAGATCGCGCCCGGCCGCGATCTCGCTCATGTGCACGTCGACCGCATCGAAGCCCGCGCGGGAGAAGGCGAACGCCATCTCGTTGTGGCCGTTGACCCCCTGTTCGCGCAGGATCGCGACCCGCGGGCGGGTGGTGTTCACGAACGGGGCGGCCACGTCGTTGTCGGGATCGAACGAGACCTCGGACGGCAGGCCGGGGTCGTCCTCGTCGCGCAGACGGGCGTATTCGGCGTCGGCGCAGTCGGGATCGTCGCGCAGCGCCGCCATGGCGTGGCTGGTCGCCGCCCAGAGGCATTCCATTTCTGTACGCGTGTTCCGGTAGATCTCAGCGCCGGCGTGGCGGACCACGAGCTCGGCGCGGGCGGTCGCGGTACCGATCGCATGGGCGGCCACGCCCGCGGCGCGGAATTCACCGACCACCACGGTGGCGTCGTCGGCGCCCACCTGGATCAGGGCCCCCGCCTCCTCGGCGAACAGCGCGGCGTGCGGATCGGCATCCAGATCGTCCAGCGCGATGTCGGCCCCGACCCGGCCGGCAAACATCATTTCGGCGACACAGGCCAGCAGTCCGCCGTCGCTGCGATCGTGATAGGCCTTGATGCGGTTCTCGCCGGCGAGACGCTGCACGACCTCGAAGAACTGGCGCAGCTGCTTCGGCGAATCGAGATCCGGCGGCGTGTCGCCGAGCGCGCCGAAAGCCTGGGCGAAGGCGGAGCCGCCGAGGCGGTTGCGGCCGTTGCCGAGATCGACCAGCACGAGCGCGGTGGCGCCCTCGCCCGGCGCCAGGAGCTGCGGCGTGAGCGTGGCCCGCGCGTCGGTGACCGGCGCGAAGGCGGAGACAATCAGCGACAGCGGCGCGCTCATGCGCTGCTCGCCGCCGTCGTCGTCCTGCCAGACGCTGCGCATCGACAGCGAATCCTTGCCGACCGGGATCGCCAGACCGAGCTCGCTGCAGAGCTGCTCGCCCACCGCCTGCACGGTGTCGTAGAGGCGCGCGTCCTCGCCCGGCTCGCCGCAGGCGGCCATCCAGTTGGCGGACAGGCGAATGTCGCCGAGCCCCGCGATGCGGGCGGCGGCGATGTTGGTCACCGCCTCGGCCACCGCCATGCGCCCGGAGGCCGGCGCATCCAGCAGCGCCAGGGGCGCGCGCTCGCCCATCGCCATGGCCTCGCCGGTGGTGTGAATGAAGTCCGTGGTGGTCACGGCGACATCGGCTACCGGGACCTGCCACGGCCCGACCATCTGGTCACGGGCGGTCATGCCCCCAACGCTGCGATCGCCGATGGTGATCAGGAACGACTTGCTGGCCACGCTCGGCACGCGCAGCACCCGCGAGACGGCCTCGGCGATGTCGACGCCCGCGTGGTTCCAGGCCGGCGCCGCCGTGCGCGCACGGGCCACGTCGCGCTGCATCTTCGGTGTCCGCCCGAGCAGTACGGCCATGGGCATGTCCACCGGGCGCTCGGCGTCGGCGGTCTCGGCCTCGGCGTCCTCGACGATCAGCTGCGGCTCGGCGGTGGCCGTGCCGACCACGGCGAAGGGGCAGCGCTCGCGGGCGGCCAGCGCCTCGAAACCGGCGAGCCGGTCGGCAGCGATCGCCAGCACGTAGCGCTCCTGCGACTCGTTGCACCAGATCTCCATCGGCGACAGGCTGACGTCGGCGGCGTCGATGTCGCGCAGGCGGATGCGGCCCCCGCGGTCGTCGGCATCGATGATCTCCGGCAGGGCATTCGACAGCCCGCCCGCGCCGACGTCGTGGATCGAGGCGATGGGATTGTCCTCGCCCCGGGCGATGCAGCCCTCGACGACCTCCTGGCAGCGCCGCTGCATTTCCGGGTTGGCGCGCTGGACCGAGGCGAAATCGAGTTCGGTCGAGGCCGCGCCGCTGGCCATCGAGGAGGCCGCCCCGCCGCCGAGACCGATGAGCATGGCCGGGCCGCCGAGCACCACCAGGGCCGCGTCCACCGGCACCGACTGCTTCTCGACGTCCGTCGCGCGCACGTTGCCCATGCCGCCGGCGATCATGATCGGCTTGTGATAGCCGCGCAGGCCGGTCGTCTCGGCGCGATACTGATAGCTGCGGAAATAACCCGCCAGATTCGGCCGTCCGAACTCGTTGTTGTAGCGCGCCGCGCCGATCGGCCCTTCGAGCATGATCTCGAGCGGCGTGGCGATGCGGGCCGGGCGGCCGTCGTCGACCTCCCAGGGCTGGAGATCGTCGGGCAGCCGCAGATCGGAGACGGAGAAGCCGCAGAGTCCGGCCTTGGGCCGGCCGCCGCGGCCGGTGGCGGCCTCGTCGCGGATCTCGCCGCCGGCGCCGGTGGCCGCGCCCGGATTCGGCGCGATCGCGGTCGGATGGTTGTGGGTCTCGACCTTCATCAGCAGGTGCACCGGCTCCTCGACCCGGCGGTACACGCGCTCGCCGTCGACCAGCTGGCGCGTGGCCGTCGGCCCGGCGATCACCGCCGCGTTGTCGCGATAGGCCGAGAGCACGCCGTCCGGGGCCGCGCGGTGCGAGTCGCGGATCATGTCGAACAGCGATTTCGCCCGTGCCTCGCCGTCGATGACGAACGCGGCGTTGAAGATCTTGTGCCGGCAGTGCTCGGAGTTGATCTGGCCGAACATCATCAGTTCGACGTCGGTCGGATCGCGCCCCAGCGCCTGATACTGCGCGGCCAGATAGGCGATCTCGTCGTCCGCCAGCGCCAGACCCCAGTCGCGGTTGGCGGCGGCCAGCGCGGCCTCGCCCTCGGCGGCCAGCGGCACGCGGCGCAGGCCGCGGCGGGCCAGCGTCTCGAACAGCCGCGGCAGACGCTCGGCGTCGGGCAGCAGCGACTGGGTCATGGGGTCGTGGAGTACGCCGCTGGCGACCAGCGCCTCGAAATCCGGCGCGCTGCCGAAGGCGAAGACCACGCCGCGCTCGAGTCGACGCAGCGACGTCAGGCCGCTGTTGTGGGCGATGTCCTCGGCCTTGGTCGACCACGGCGAGACCGTGCCCAGCCGCGGTACGGCGATCACGCCGGCAGGCACCGGCTCGTCGGCGTCGGCGCCCAGCAGCGCGTGCAGGCGCTGTCGCTGTTCGGCCGACGGCGCCCGCTCGAAGGCCGCCACGAAGACTTCGCGCGCGACCAGGCTGGCGACATCGATGCCGGCCCGGCCGAGCCCGCCGCGCAGGCGCTCGAGCTCGAACTCGGCCAGTGCGGGACCGCCGGCGATCACCTCGACCGCGGCCATGGACGAATCGTTCAGCGGTTGACCAGAGTTCGCCACGACAGACCCTCGCTTTGGTTGGCGACATGCACCCAGTCGGCCGTGCACGACAGCGCTCCGGCGAGCGCCGCCTGGGCCAGTTCCGGGCGGTTGTTGGATTCACTGATATGGGCGACGACCAGCTGCTGCAGCGCGCTGGCGTCGATGCCGGCGAGCAGCTCGGCGGCCTGGGCGTTGCTCAGATGCCCCAGCCGGCCGGCGACCCGCGCCTTGAGATACGCCGGATACGGCCCCGCGGCCAGCAGCTGCGGTTCATGGTTGCATTCGAGCACGAGCCCGTCGCAGCCGTCGATCATCTCGCGCACATGCGGGGTCGCGTGGCCGATGTCGGCGAGCACGCCCAGCCGCTTGTCGCCGTTGCCCACCACCAGCTGGGCCGGCTCGCGCGCGTCGTGCGGCACCGGATAGGGAAACAGCTCGATGTCGCCGATGGCGAACGGCTCGTGCGGCGAGTACAGCTCGATCGCGGCGAGCTCGCTCGCGCGGCGGGCGGCGAGCGTGCCGGGCGTGAGCCACACGGGCACGCCGTGGGCGCGGGAGAAACGCGATACGCCGCGCCAGTGGTCGTCGTGCTCGTGGGTGATGACCACCGCATCGATGTCCGCGGGCACCAGATCGAGTCGGGCGAGCCGCCGCACGATCTCGCGGGCCGAGAAGCCGCAGTCGATGAGCACGCGGGTGCCGGCGTATTCGACCACCAGCGCGTTGCCCTTGCTGCCGCTGCCCAGCAGCGCGAACCGCATGGCCCCTGCGCCGTCGTTCACGAAGAACCGCTGCCGCCCCCGTGGCCGCCGGACGGCCCCTGGCGCGTGTAGAGCGGAAACGGACGCACCTTGCTGTCACCGTCGGCCGGCGTGACCTTCGCGGTGCCCCGACGGGTGACCTCGTCGATGCGGATGATCGAGTGCATGGGCACGTAGGAGCGCTGCACGTCCGCGAACTCGCTGGCGAGCTTCTCCTCGGCCGGATCGATCACCACCGAGGCGCGTTCGCCGAAGACCAGTTCCTCGATCTCGACGAAGCCGAACAGCGCGCCCTGCGCGACCGAGCGGGCGTAGACCTCGTAGACCTGACCCTGGTTGAAGAAGGCCACGCGATAGAGGCGTTGCGACGAACGGTCAGTGGCCATGGCTGCAGATCGCGGGCGGTGGCGGGAGAATGGCGGAGAGGGTGGGATTCGAACCCACGTGGGGCGTCAGCCCCCAACCGATTTCGAGTCGGTGCCGTTATGACCGCTTCGGTACCTCTCCTGTAACTTGCGCGTTCAGCCGCGAGCCATCGTGGCTGCGCCAGTCTGTCTGTCAGCGGCTGGCGAAGTCGCGTATCTTAAAGGATTCGGTGCACTTTCCCAACACTCGCGTGCAAAAGGTCTGATGCGATGAGCGAAGACGTTTCCGTATCCCGCGCCGGCCGGCGCGGTTGAGTCGGCGTCAACCGCCTGCATGCGTCTGTTATTCCGGTTCCTGGGCGTGGGCGCGATCGCCGCGCTCGCGCTCGCGCTGGGCACCTGCGTTCAGCGCCCCGGCCTGCTCGAGCAGGTCGACACGCTCGGCACGCTGCGCGTGGCGACGGTCAATTCCGCGACCACCTATTACCTGGACGCGGACGGCCCGGCCGGTTTCGAGTACGACCTCGCGCACGCCTTCGCCGACGAACTCGGTCTGGCGCTGGACGTGATGGTGGTGCCGGATCGCGAGGCGGTGCTCACGGCAGTCACGAGCGGCCGCGCGCACATCGGCGTCGGCCTGGCGGTCAGCGACGCGCGCCGGCAGCGCGTGCGCTTCACGCCGACCTACGCCGAAACCCCGCTGGAGGTGGTCTACAACGTCAACGACGATCAACCCGACGACCTGGCCGCACTCTCGGGCGAGCTGACCCTGCCGGCCGACAGCGCGCTGGCCGATCGGCTGCGGCAGGACCATCCGGACCTCGAGTTCAATGTTGCGACCCGGGCCAACGCCGAGGAGCTCATGGACCGGGTCGCGAACGGCGCGCTGACCGCGACCATCGCCAACGCCCACGTGGTGGCGATGAACCAGCGCTACTATCCCGACCTGCGCGTGGCCTTCAACGTGCCCGGGGCCAGTCAGCGCACGGCCTGGGCGTTCGCACGCCGCGGCGCCATCTCCGGCGACGACGGCCTGTTCAACAAGGCGATCGCCTACCTCGAGCGGACCCGCGAGAATGGGCGGATGCGCATTCTGCGCGATCGCTACTTCGGCCACGTCGAGCGGCTCGGATTCGTCGGCGGCCGCGAGTTCGCGCGCCAGGTGGAGGCGCGCCTCGACCGCTGGCGGCCCTACTTCAAGCGCGCGGGCCGGCGACACGATCTGGATTGGCGTCTGCTCGCGGCCATCGGCTATCAGGAATCCCACTGGGACGAGGACGCGGTCAGCCCGACCACGGTGCGCGGGATCATGATGCTGACCGAGGCCACGGCCGAGGAGGTCGACGTCGAGGACCGCCGCGACCCGCAGCAGAGCATCGACGGCGGGGCCGAGTACATCAAGCGCATGATCGAGCGCATGCCGGAGTCGGTCACCCGGCCCGATCGCATCTGGTTTGCCCTGGCCGCCTACAACATCGGCTACGGCCACGTCATGGACGCGCGCCGTCTGCTCGAGGCCCGCGACCGCGATCCCGACCTGTGGATCAACCTGCGCGACGCCCTGCCCTGGCTGACACAGGACCGCTATCTCGACGAAACCCGCTACGGCTACGCCCGCGGGCTGGAAGCCCGGGCCTATGTCGGCAACGTCCGTGCCTACTACGACATCCTGGTCTGGATGACGGACGACCGCCGGACCGAGAAACCGGCGGCCCTGAGCGAGGACGAGAGCGCCGCGGGCGCGGATGCCGACGAATCGCCCGAGATATCAATCGAGTCACCGGCCTTCTAGGGCCGGCACCGCCCGGGGGCGATTAGCGGGACACCGGGCGCAGCAGCGATGACGGCATCGCCTCGGGCGCAGCGTGCAGCCGTCGATCATCCCCGGAGCGGCGCCGCGACGCGGGCCGCTCGATCCCGCGGGTCCGGCTTTTCGATCCGCTTCGCGCCCCGCCCGACGGATACGCCCCCACACTCCGGGCATTAAAAAAGCCGCGTGCGGAACACGCGGCTTTCCAGCAACCGACGTACGCCCTGCGTTTAGGCCGTGAAACGGTTGTGCAGACCGCATTCGCGGTTGCCGAGCACCTTCGTGGGATCGTAGTAGCTGGTCTCGTTCGGCAGGTCGTGCTTGTCGAGATAGGCCTGCATGTCGGCCTCGGTCCACTCCAGAACCGGCGCGACCTTGACCACACCGCCGGGCTTGTCCTGCGACACGATCTCCATGTTCTTGCGGAACTCGGTCTGGTCCCGGCGCACGGCCGTCAGCCAGACGTCCGGCGCCATCTCCTGCATCGCGCGACCGAAGGGCTCGAGCTTGACCTGACGGGTGAATTCCTCGTGCTGGGGATCGTCCACATCCGGGATGCCCATCAGCGCGTCGCGGCGCGCGGCCGACATCAGCGGATTGAACACGTGGATGTTCAGGTTCAGATCGTTGATCAGCTTCTCGGCGAAGAGATAGGTCTTGCGTGTGGCATAGCCGGAGTCGATCCACACGACCGGCATGTCCGGCTGGACCTGGCTGGCCAGATGCAGGATCACGGCCTCGTTCGGGCCGAAGTTGGTCGTGACGATGGTCCTGCCGTCGAGGCCGGCCGCCCATTCCACGATCTGCTTGGGATGCTGGCCGGCGAGTTCGGCGTTGGCTTTCGCGATATCGACTTGCATGACTCGTCCTCGTCCGTACCCGTGCCGCTGCTGGGCCACACGGGCGTTCATTGACTGTGGACCGCTGATTTTAAGTATTGCGCCGTTATTTTAAAGGGCCTGACTTATACCGTTGACGCATATGCTTATGGAGCGACGGCGCGGCTCGCCGCTGCCGGGGTTGTCAAAGTTGGCTACACTAGCGGGCTGTCATGAACCCCTCGTGAAACCCATGGCCCAGTACATCTACACGATGAACGGCGTCGGCAAGGTCGTGCCGCCCAAGAAGCACATCCTGCGCGACATCTCGCTGTCCTTCTTTCCGGGCGCCAAGATCGGCGTGCTCGGCTACAACGGTGCGGGCAAATCGACGCTGCTGCGCATCATGGCCGGGGTCGACAAGGAGTACGAGGGCGAGGCCCGGCCGATGCCCGGCATCCATATCGGCTATCTGCCGCAGGAGCCGGAACTGGATTCGTCCAAGGATGTGCGCGGCAACGTCATGGACGGCCTGGGCGATATCGCCGCCAAGCTGGCGCGCTTCAACGAGATCAGCGAAGCCTTCGCCGATCCCGATGCCGACTTCGAGGCCCTGCTGGCCGAACAGGCCGAACTGCAGGAAGCCATCGACGCGGTCGACGGCTGGGAGATCAACAACACGCTGGACCGCGCCGGCGAGGCGTTGAACCTGCCGGCCTGGGACGCGCACGTCGACAACCTCTCCGGCGGCGAGCGGCGCCGCGTGGCGCTGTGTCGTCTGCTGCTGTCCAAGCCCGACATGCTGTTGCTGGACGAGCCGACCAACCATCTGGACGCCGAATCGGTGTCCTGGCTGGAACGTTTCCTCAAGGACTTCGACGGCACTGTGGTCGCGGTCACCCATGATCGCTACTTCCTGGACAACGTCGCCGGCTGGATCCTCGAGCTCGACCGCGGCCACGGCATTCCCTGGCAGGGCAACTATTCCTCCTGGCTGGAACAGAAGGAAAAACGCCTCGAACAGGAGGCCAAGGCCGAGGACGCGCACAAGAAGGCGATCCAGTCCGAGCTGGAATGGGTGCGCTCCAACGCCAAGGGCCGCCAGTCCAAATCCAAGGCGCGCCTGAAGCAGTTCGAGGAACTGCAGTCGAAGGAATATCAGAAGCGCAGCGAGACCAACGAGATCTATATCCCGCCGGGCCCGCGGCTGGGCGATCTCGTGTTCGAGATGAACGACGTGACCAAGTCCTACGGCGACCACACGCTGTATGAAAACGTCTCGCTCAAGGTGCCGCAGGGCGCGATCGTCGGCATCATCGGCCCGAACGGCGCCGGCAAGACCACGCTGTTCCGCATGCTCAACGGCGAGGAGGAACCCGATTCCGGCGAGATTCGCGTCGGCGATACGGTCGATCTGGCCTATGTCACCCAGTCGCGCGACGAGCTGAATTCCGACAAGACGGTCTGGGAGGAAGTCTCCAACGGTCAGGACATTCTCCAGATCGGCAACTACGAAGTGCCCTCGCGCGCCTATCTGGGCCGTTTCAACTTCAAGGGCTCGGACCAGCAGAAACGCGTGTCGGAACTGTCCGGCGGCGAGCGCAACCGGCTGCAGTTGGCCAAGCTGCTGCAGAAAGGCGGCAACACCCTGCTGCTCGACGAGCCGACCAACGACTTGGACGTCGAAACCCTGCGCGCCCTCGAAGAGGCGTTGCTGGAGTTCCCGGGCGCGGTGCTGGTCATCTCGCATGACCGCTGGTTCCTGGACCGCATCGCCACTCATATCCTGGCGTTCGAGGACGACGGCGTGGTGTTCCTGGAAGGCAACTACCAGGACTACGAAGCCGACCGCAAACGCCGGCTCGGCAACGCTTCCGAAGGATCGGCCAAGGCCAAGCACCGCAAGCTGGCCTGAAGCGTGCACGGGCACGCGCGGCGCGGACCGAATGGCGACCGCACCGCGCGGCGGCGTGCGCACCGTCGACTCCGGTAGCGGCGGACGGAGGCTCCGGCGGGGAATATCGACGGAGAGTTAGCCGGCGCCGCTGAAGGCTGTCTCCTCCGATAGACGGCCACTCGTCGCGACTTGACGGTGACGGGAGTCTTTCGAGCCGACCGGCGGCCCGCCGCTCGGTCCCCGGCCGAGCGTGACCGTTCCTGCCCGCCGTAGCGCGCCCGCGCCGAGCCGGCTCGATCCGCGCCTCGACGAGCCCATTGGTGGCTGTCTTGGCCGGGATTCAGCCCAAGGCGGGCCGCGTCCGGCGCAGCGCTGCTGACCACTGCCGCGACGAGCCGACAACGCAGCGCCGGGCGCTGATCGGGGGGCTCACATCGCATCAGGCGATCAACCCCCAAGACGAGCGCCGTCCGGCCGAGTCGGCCGAAGCCATGACCGGCGCCGGGCCGAAACATCGTTCACGCAGAGACCGCGGCGGCTTCGCCCGGTCCGGCCTTGGCCGGTTGGTCCCGTTGTGCCGGCCGGCAACCGTCCTTCCGTGTCGGATCGACGGCTTGCCGAGCCGTGCCCCGGCCGATCGACCGAATGGCACCGACCGCGGCGATCGCACACTGCGTTGAGACGCTATGGAGCCGCACAGCGGGAGACGCGAAATACCTCCACTCCTTCGAGCCGCGGCACGGCTGCACGGCGCCCCGCCCGATCACGCCACCGCCCCTCCAGTGCGCCGGTGCGGCTTCATCGGGTCACCGACCCGAGGGGACGCCGGCCGGCGCTGCTCGATGCACCCCGGCCATGCACGCCCCGCGCTCAGCCTCGAAGCGGGCGACAACCCACCGGGCCGAATCCGCCCTGCGACCACTCGATCGTGTCTCAGCCGCCCGCGCCGAGAATGGGATAGAGCGAGGCGACGAGCAGGCAGGCCATGGCCACGTTGAACGTCCGGCGGCGTTTCGCATCCGACAGCCATCGCCGGATCACCGTACCGAGCCAGGCCCAGACGGAGATCGCCGGAAAGGACACCAGCGTGAAGGCGGCGGCCACGAGGATCACCGACACGAACGAGCGATCGGGCGCATAGATCGTGATCGCCGACAGGCCGATGGCCCAGGCCTTGGGGTTGACCCACTGAAACGCCGCCGCCTGCATGAAGGTCATCGGGCGGCTGCCCGATGACGCCGAGGCCAGCGGCGCGGCGGTGGCCACCTTCCAGGCGAGCCAGAGCAGGTAGACGACGCAGATGATCTGCAGCAGCGTGCGCACGACCGGCACGGCCTCGAAGAGTGCCATCAGGCCGGCGCCTGCGAGCAGGATCAGCACGGCCAGACCGGCGACGATGCCCGCCATGTGCGGCAGCGTCCGGCCGAAGCCGAAATTGGCTCCCGAGGCCATCAGCATCAGGTTGTTCGGGCCCGGCGTGACGGTGGCCACGAAAGCGAATCCGAGCAGCGCCGCCAGTACTGAAAGTCCCATTGAATGACCTCCTTGTCGCAAAACAATTATAGGTCGAATTCAACGCAATTTATGGTCTAATTAATGCCTTAATGGCCCATTTAATGCAATTATAAATCATCATGGATGCAACCGATCGGCGTATATTGCAGGATCTCGAAATCGACGGGCGAATCAGCAACGTCCAGCTGGCCGAGCGCGTGAACCTGTCGCCGTCCACCTGCCTGCGCCGCGTGCAGGAACTCGAACGCACCGGCGTGATCCGAGGCTATCGGGCCGTGACCGATCCGGCGCGCATGGGACGTGGATTCGTGGCCTATGTCACCGTCGGGCTTTCATCGCATACCAAGTCCGCACAGGAGGAGTTCGAACGCGCCATGGCCGCCGCACCGGATGTGGTCGAGTGCCACAACATCACCGGCGCGTTCGAGTATCTCCTGCGCGTCGAGAGCCGCGACCTCGCGAGTTACAAGCACTTTCATACCGAGGATCTGGGCACCCACCGCCACGTCAGCGCCATCACCACCTATATCGTGATGAGCTCGCCCAAGGACGGGCGCGCCTGAACGCGCGGATCGC
The DNA here is from genome assembly GCF_003732545.1 of Salinisphaera orenii subsp. halophila YIM 95161. Classification (GTDB taxonomy): domain Bacteria; phylum Pseudomonadota; class Gammaproteobacteria; order Nevskiales; family Salinisphaeraceae; genus Salinisphaera; species Salinisphaera orenii_A. The sequence goes on from NZ_AYKF01000002.1 coordinate 100,271, forward strand.
CCTCGGCCGACCCGTCGTTC
>NZ_AYKF01000003.1 GCF_003732545.1 Salinisphaera orenii subsp. halophila YIM 95161
CCACACTTTCCGAGTCCGCCAAGGCGGCGTGACTCAAACCCACGAGCCTCCGGGAAACCCGGGTTGATTCATCGAGGCGGGCGGCACGTGTCATGAGAACTTCGGCGTGAGCGAGGACGGCGACACCACCGAGCAGCAGCTCGAAACGCTGGCCAGCATGCCCGTGCTGATGATGTACGGCGACTACCTCGACCGGCTCGGCGGCACGTGGCAGGACGCATTCGAGGACTGCCAGCAACTCGTGCAGGAGATCAACGACGCCGGCGGCAACGCCACGATGATGCACCTGCCCGAGCTCGGCATCACCGGCAATAGCCACATGATGATGCAGGCCCGGAACAACCTGGAGATTGCGGACCTGATCGAGCAGTGGATCGAGCAGAACGTCGAGTAGACGAAAGCGATAACCATAAGGATGTTGGAGGCGGCATTGGAGATGCCGTCTCCAACTATGGAGTTTGGTCGTAAGATTCGAAGTTTTGCATTTTGCCCGCTTGTCTAAATATCAATCGTCGAGCGAGTGCAAAATGCAAGACCTGACCCTCAAGTCTCCGTTGCCGACCGAAGCGCGCCAGCGCTTTCGGCGGTCAACTGCAGCGCCCTGTTGGGCGACAATTCTTCACGCACTACCGAAAGCTTTGATTGACATGCTTGCCAAGTTAAGTCCGAGCATCGATAGCTTACCTTTGAATTCATTTACATCTGCATCGGAGAAGGACTTCGCGAGGCGCGTGTAACCGAAAGGGGCTTGGATTAAGTGGGTCCCAATTTTCTGCATTGAGCCTGAAGCGAGAGCGACGTCAACAGCAGGCGCTACGACTTCAAGGACTTCGTCAGAGAGATCAAAGTATTTATTCAACGCGTTTTCAAAACCGTTCGACGTAGGCCCAGGCGAATAGGGTCCAAGATCTTTGATTCTGCCAATTTGCCCGACGAAACACTGCGCGCAATCGTGGGTAAACGACTGTGCCTGCTCCGAAGTTATTCGCTCAATCTTCCATAACGGCATCGCGATACATGTCGCGGCGACACTGTGATAGAGAGCTATTCCTTCGCCGGCTCCCGCGTTGGCGTGAGTTTCTAGCAACTGGTCGAGGAATGGAAACGCCTCCTTCTCCATTAACAAGTGGAGCTGCTTCGAGCTGTCGGAAGTGCCCACAAACGTCACGTTCATCATTTCGCCTTCTCCCGTGTCGCCCAACGCCGAAGCTCAGTTGCCGCCGGAGCGGCCGTAGGCCGCGGAGGGGACCCAAAGCGCGACAGCGCTTTGGGCGGTCAACTGCAGCGTTTTGTTAGCACTAATTTTCGACGGCCCGAAATGCGACAGTCATGTGCGAGAGGGCTTTTGCGCTAATTAATTGGCTCAGCATAGAGCTCTCGCCCCCACTCATGGATATTTCGCACCGGCAATCCGCGGGTATTAAAAAGCTTTTCACATTCATCGATAATGACTTGTAACGCTTTTTCATCCGTCACTCTCACCCGGGTCTCGTAATTACTTTTGGTTCCACTAACTGTAAAATTCAGAGAGCCTAAGTACGCAACCTCGTCATCAATTATGTACACTTTGCTGTGGATAAACGTGTTTCCATGTTCGTTACGTTCTGGTGAACGGAACACCTTAAATGGAAACAATTGTTGATAAGAATAATGATAAATTATTTTATTTTTAATTTTAATTACTAAAAGATGCCTTGCGACAGCGATAAAACTAATCGGAATAACTGCGTATAACAGCATTATGTCGGGAAAGAAATACGCAGTAAGAGCCGCGATAAAAAACAAAGTCGCGCCGCTTAATGAGAGAATTTTTTTGATTCTTATCAATTTATTTCTTTTATCCTGGGCATCGATATCCGTGTTGCGATTTTGAGAAATTAATTTGTGGATATTTTTCTCGTACGAACCGTAGTAGTCTTCGATTACGTCTGAAGTTACTAGCTGTACCTTGACTCCGTCGTAATATCTATCAACCAGATGGCTGACCAGGGAAGGCGATAAATAAGGCGAGATAATTCTCACGTTACTCCTCGCGCTTGAAATATCCTTTAAAAGCTTTTTGCCCGCACCTCGCCCGATGTAGATATCACAACTAGCGTTATTATAAACGGCGCTCATCGAAATATTCTCTCCACCTAGTAGATTGGCTCAGAAATTTTCTCGGGTGCTAACGCCGAAGCTCAGTTGCAGCCGGAGCAGGCGTAGCCTGCGGAGGGAACCCGAAGCGCGCCAGCGCTTTGGGCGGTCAACTGCAGCGACTTGTTGGGCATCAGGCTAAACCACCACACTTCGCCCAGTGCTCTTCGGTGATGATGGCTAGTGGAACGCCCAAATCGCGGTAATCCATAGCCTTTTCGATTTTCCGACCAAAAGTTTCGTGCGCCCAACTGTCGGTGACGTAGGAACCCAACACAAGATAGTTCAGCTTCTTCGTCACATTGGCGATGTTGTGCCCGCCGAGATGTTCTACGGCTTTTTGGCAGTCTTTGCGTGTCCCGAGCGCGCAAGTCCCAGTGAATACGAATGTACTCCCCTCGAACGCGATTTGCGGCGCCGGATCGTTGATGGGCAACGCAGCTGCACGAGCTAGCTCGCCAAATTCGGAAGGTTTACCGGAAATCTGATACAGAGTTTCAAGCAGTTCGGCTGATTCTTCAGCATCGAGAACGCCGTCCTCTAGCATTACGCTGATTTTACTTAGAAGATTGCCGATTACCGGGTTCTCGGTGGCCTGTCGATTTTGTATAAGCCAGTTCTGTAGGAACTCCGCCTCCGCTTGGTTTATCTGGCGATCAGCTACAAGCCCCTTACTCAGCCCGATAAGCGTATCCATCTGACGATCATCGATGGATTTACGGTTGAATTGAACGAACATATCCATTGCGATTCCCCCTCATATTTTTTCCGCCCAACGCTTTTGTTCAGCGGCGACCTTTTTGCAGCGAAGCGGAGAAAAGGGCGTCCGGTGGAGGGCCGCCAGGCCCGGAACGAACTGCAACAACTGGTTAGGCATTACTCAATTTCCAGCACCGCAAGGGGCAGCAGGCAGTTGGCCTGCTAAAGTTCGCTGCCAATCGGTAGCAACTTCCTTGGAACTGAATGTCCCATGTAACTCCCCGCTAGGAATTGGCACCCAGATTGTCGACCTCGAAAATTCACGATCACCGACAACAATGCGGATCATTTTGCCGGTTTTTGCTTCCGTGAAGCCCCCCAAACTGTTGGTACCAATTCCTGTTAATTTGACGAATACCGGCCAGCCAAGATCTGTCTGCTCCCCAGCTACAGCTTTCTCCACGTAGGCCGAGCAAAGATTAAACTCCTGCTCAGTCTCGGCCGATGCAACGGCAGGGAAAGCCAGTAAAAGAACAGCAATCCAACTCATCATGACCAGTGCCTGCCTAACGAACATAGCTAAGCGAGACAGGAACAGACGCTGGCTGAGGCACGCCCACAGCTTATAGTCGTAATTC
>NZ_AYKF01000004.1 GCF_003732545.1 Salinisphaera orenii subsp. halophila YIM 95161
GCACGCCCCGCCCACGGTTCATCCCCGCGTCCGCGGGGAACGGGCGTCAATATGGGGCATACGACAATTCCAGTTCGGTTCATCCCCGCGTCCGCGGGGAACGGACGCGCGCCGCTTGCGCTGTTGCAGATTCATCCGGTTCATCCCCGCGTCCGCGGGGAACGGCAACGCCGCCGGGCGACGCTATCTCCTCGCGTCGGTTCATCCCCGCGTCCGCGGGGAACGGGCATCGGATTGCCCACCCTGGCGCCGCTGCGCGGTTCATCCCCGCGTCCGCGGGGAACGGTCGTGTAGCTGGGGCCGGTTTCAGATCATGGGCGGTTCATCCCCGCGTCCGCGGGGAACGGAGAACGGGCTCATCTGGATGTTGACGGTGCTACGGTTCATCCCCGCGTCCGCGGGGAACGGCCGCGCGGAAATTGGTTTCGCGGACGGGAACGCGGTTCATCCCCGCGTCCGCGGGGAACGGCAGAGCGCAGAGCTTTTGCGAAACACCTACAGCGGTTCATCCCCGCGTCCGCGGGGAACGGCTCACGCGGAAACTGTTTCGCAACCGCCGGTACGGTTCATCCCCGCGTCCGCGGGGAACGGTTCTGGAAAATCTTGCCCGTGGCGTCGACCATCGGTTCATCCCCGCGTCCGCGGGGAACGGGCATGTCGTCCATCTTATTTTTCATACGATCTCGGTTCATCCCCGCGTCCGCGGGGAACGGGGCGCCGGTGACGTTCCCGAACAGGATCCGGTCCGGTTCATCCCCGCGTCCGCGGGGAACGGCGTCCAGCGCGCGATCGCTTCCTCGGCCGTGGCGGTTCATCCCCGCGTCCGCGGGGAACGGACACGACATTGCTCATCGCGACCTCTACTTGACGGTTCATCCCCGCGTCCGCGGGGAACGGCCTCCGTTGGGCGCACTGCCGCCCTTGTTTTGCGGTTCATCCCCGCGTCCGCGGGGAACGGCGGCACTTCTTGCGGCGCGGCGCGGACATGGGCGGTTCATCCCCGCGTCCGCGGGGAACGGGGTTGTGGATTGCGTGGACGGCCGGATTGGGGCGGTTCATCCCCGCGTCCGCGGGGAACGGGCGGCAGCGCGCGATCCAAAACGCCCGCGACCCGGTTCATCCCCGCGTCCGCGGGGAACGGGGAATAAGCGTATTGACGCCCGATCGGGCGGGCGGTTCATCCCCGCGTCCGCGGGGAACGGTCGATCTCCTCGGGCGTCATGTCCGGCCAGTACGGTTCATCCCCGCGTCCGCGGGGAACGGCGGATTTCATCAATGAATTGGCCATGGTGTACCGGTTCATCCCCGCGTCCGCGGGGAACGGGGTCGCGCGATCGGCGAGCCCGACAATCTTGTCGGTTCATCCCCGCGTCCGCGGGGAACGGTCCTGCACCTTCTTGTAGTCGCGCAGGGGCAGCGGTTCATCCCCGCGTCCGCGGGGAACGGCTGCCACTCGTGCCGTCGAACTTCTCGGTCGTCGGTTCATCCCCGCGTCCGCGGGGAACGGACCACGGCCGAGGTCAGTTCGATGAATACGCTCGGTTCATCCCCGCGTCCGCGGGGAACGGCTGGGATCACGCCCTGACCATCTTCTGGCGGTAGGTTCATCCCCGCGTCCGCGGGGAACGGAACAGTTGCGATTCGGTGCCGAACCCCTCGGCCGGTTCATCCCCGCGTCCGCGGGGAACGGGAGAGTCTTGGTCTTCATATCGGAGCGGCCCTCGGTTCATCCCCGCGTCCGCGGGGAACGGGACTACCCCTATGTCGATGCGGCGGCCGGAATCGGTTCATCCCCGCGTCCGCGGGGAACGGCGATGCGCATGGTCAGATGCGCTCCACGGTTGCGGTTCATCCCCGCGTCCGCGGGGAACGGAGCAGGTAGCCGCGGCGCACGAGCGAGCGGCCCGGTTCATCCCCGCGTCCGCGGGGAACGGGGCCTTGAGCTGGCCGAGTACGCGGTCGGCGACGGTTCATCCCCGCGTCCGCGGGGAACGGGCTGTTCTTGCCCTGGCCGCTCGGCGTCTTCGCCGGTTCATCCCCGCGTCCGCGGGGAACGGTTCTTCGATAACGGCGCCGCCGCCCGCATCGACGGTTCATCCCCGCGTCCGCGGGGAACGGGGAGTCGCCCAGCGGCGGCGTCGTCAAGAACACGGTTCATCCCCGCGTCCGCGGGGAACGGCAGGCGCTGAAGGACAGCAAGGGGCCGGGCAACGGTTCATCCCCGCGTCCGCGGGGAACGGCTTGCCACGCTCGCGACTCACGTTATCGCGTGCGGTTCATCCCCGCGTCCGCGGGGAACGGTGGCGCGCGTTGGCATAGGGCGTGCCGTCCTGCGGTTCATCCCCGCGTCCGCGGGGAACGGGGCATCAGTCGTTCTCCAGCGTGTCGGCGGGCACGGTTCATCCCCGCGTCCGCGGGGAACGGGCGCTCGATAGTTGGCCGCCGGTAAACGTGTTCGGTTCATCCCCGCGTCCGCGGGGAACGGAGGAACCGGTCGTCGTTGCGATCGGCCGCGCTCGGTTCATCCCCGCGTCCGCGGGGAACGGCGGGCGCGGATGGAGCGGCCGTTGTAGGCGGTCGGTTCATCCCCGCGTCCGCGGGGAACGGGGGCGGCCGCGGGCGAGCGTGATGGAGAATGTCGGTTCATCCCCGCGTCCGCGGGGAACGGACGGTGATGAGCACGCCCATGCCGGCAGCAGCCGGTTCATCCCCGCGTCCGCGGGGAACGGTCTAATCATAGATGATTGTTTTCAAAAGCCAAAATCGCGAGGTGTAAATCCACCAGCGATATTGGTTATTTATTGATCAATTCGTGTTGTTAAAGATCTTTATAAATCAGTCGGTTGCGATGAGCGGCTGAAAACGC
>NZ_AYKF01000005.1 GCF_003732545.1 Salinisphaera orenii subsp. halophila YIM 95161
GCGGTGAAGATGTCCAAGACCCGCTATCCCGTGAATAAGCAGGCTTCCCCGCTTAAGTGAACGGCATTACGGCCCTGCGCCGGGTTTTTTCATGGCCGCTATCGGGGCCGCCGGGCGAGCCGCGGAATCGGGCGCTGCCGCTCCGCTGCCCGGGCCGGGACGTATATCGGCTGCGGCAATCGCCATGCGCGCATCGCGCCTATCGACGCCGCCCGCGATCGGCAACCGGGGACGGGCCGATCCTGACATGTCGAATGGGAAACTCCGACGATTGGGCAAGCATCGGCGTTATGACGAGAAACGCCCGCGGCACGCCGCGGGCGTTCATGCGTCAAGGCGCTGGATCAACTAACGGCGCTGCACCGCGCGTGGGGTGGTGTCCGATCACGACCGGGCGACCGTCCGCAAGGCCCGGTCGAACGGATAGCGCGTCAGACGGCGCCGGTCACACGGTGGCTAGTCGCCCCGGCGGATGTCAGCGTCCTGCGACATGTCACCGCCCGACTGGCCGTCCGCGTCTTTCAAACGGCGCGTGCCGTCGCGCATGATGATGTACGTCTGGCCGCCGGAAACCGCCGGGCCGACCACGCCGGCACCGCGGGCCTGCATCCCCGCCTGGAACTGATCGAAGGTGATGCCGCCGGGGCTGCTCTGGCTTTCACGGTCCTCGATCGTGGCACTCGTGTCCAGCGAGTCGTAGATTTCGGCGACCTCCTCGCTGTCGGCGGCCTCCGACCGGCTGAGCACACCGTCGCCGTTGGCATCGAGCGCGTCGAAACGCGTGCGCAGGGCGCTGTCGCTCATCGGCGTTTGACGTTCGGCGCCGGCGTTTCGCTCGCCGCTGTTCTGCATGCTGTCCTGGGCCATCACGCTGCCGGCACCGGCGGCCACGGCGAGCCCGATTGCGATCGCTGTTTTCCTGAACATGGCGTTGCCTCTGTGTCGGGATGGTATTCAGCCCCAAACATAACGCCGTGCCATGAACCCGCACTTAACCCGGAGGCCCGGGGATGCGGTCGGTGCTGGGGCCTGTTAACGCTCCATACGAGCCCGCGCCGAGCGCTGTTGTGCGGCAAGACGAGGCGTAGTGCGCGCCGTGCAGTGACTCTGCACAAGCGGGCTACAACGCTGGATTGCCGCACAACAGCGCTTGCCCCGCAGGGTTGGGCCTCCCATAAACAATCGACCAGGGGCGCTCTGTGTACGGGTCAAATACATCGGTAACACATGTGTGCATGAACATGGGTTACACCCGAACGCGGCAGTAGCCGCCCGCTCGCTTGGGCAGGTTGATCCGACCCAAGCGGTAGAAACTGAAATACGCGTCCCATTGATTCTCGTCGATCTGCTCGAGGCCGATGTCGTGGCCGACGAGCAGGTGCGAGACATACACGACGCGGTTGGCGATATAGACCAGACCGCTGTTGGCCACACGACGGACCTCGAAATAGCCGGGGTATTCGATGTCCGGCGGCCGGGCCGGGTAGGGTCGGGGTGACGCCGCGTAGTGGGACGCCGGCGCTGTCATGGCCAGCGCCTGGTGCGGACGCTCGTCGTTGTAGGCATTTTGGAAGTCATCGAAGCAGCGCTGCTGCGCCGCCATCGAGTACCGCGCCGGCCGGACGGTATGCTGTTTGAGCGTGCGATGCATGCGCTCGTGGCGGCCGTTGTGCTGGGGTCGGCCGGGCGGAATACGCTCCGGACAGATGCCAAGCTGGATCCACCAGATCGACAGTCGTGACAAGCCGGCGGTGGCCCGGCTGGCGAACGGCGTGCCGTTGTCGCTGCGGATACGCTCAGGTAGACCGTATCGGCGAAACAGTCGTACGAACGCCGCCCGAGTTGTGCGCAGATCCGTGCCCTGCTGGGCTCGCGCGCCCAGCAGATAGCGGCTGCGATCGTCCATCACGGTCAACGGATAGCACCAGCGTCCGTTGCCCAGTTTGAACTGGCCTTTGAAGTCCACGCTCCAGAGCTCGTTGGATCGGCTGGATTGCTTGAGGGGACGTGGATCGCGGTCGTAGCGTTTCTTCGTCTGCCTCGGTGCCGACAACCCGGCTTGGCGCAGAATCTTGTTGATGGTCGAGGTGGCCGGCGCAGACAGTTCGGGATAGCGCTGTTGCAGCAGCGTTCGGATCTGGCGCGCCCCGGGCGTCAGACGCGTGGTCGTGCGCAGTTCGATGACGCGCCGGCGCACGATATATGGCGTGGTCGCCGGATGAGCGGCCGGTACGCGCGAGCGCTCGAACAGCCCCTCGGCGCCGTGTTCGGCGAAGCGGTTAATCCATTTGTAGCCGGTCTTGCGACTGATGCCGTAGCGCCGACACAGCGCACTGACCGTATCGGTCTGACGCAGATAATCGCTGACAAACAGTATCTTCTGATCCATCGGCTTCACATCTTTCCAGGGCACGAGCACGCTCAGTACAACCAAGCTGCCAGTGTAAAAATGTGTCACCCATGTATATGCACAAAGGTGTTACCGATGATTGTGGACCGTACATCTGCGGCGTTGCCAGTCTTGATCGTGGCGCGCCACGATCGGCGACTCGCGCCTTGCAGAACACGATTTGA
>NZ_AYKF01000006.1 GCF_003732545.1 Salinisphaera orenii subsp. halophila YIM 95161
GATCGAGATCGTTGATCAAGGCGCCGGGTTCGACCCGGGCGGTTTTATGCTCGCGGTCGACCCGAACCGAGATCATCTCGGAAAGATCGAGCATCAGGCCGCGATCGCAGACGGCGCTGCCAGCCACGTTATGGCCGCCACCCTTGACTGCAATTTCCAGTCGGTGCTCGCGGGCGAAGGCCACGGCGGCGATCACGTCCGATGTGCCCAGAGCGCGAACGATCAAGGCGGGACGCCGATCGATCATGGCGTTCCAGACCGCGCGGGCGTCATCGTAATGCGCGTCGCGCGGCTGCAGCGCCACGCCGCGAAGGGCAGCACACAAGTCGGCGACGGCTGCCTCCGGCACCTGGCTTTGATAATTGAAGTTTTTCATCTCGGCTACTCCTCGGATCCGAATAATCCGGCAAGGTATCGCTTGCTTTCGACTGCTCCAGCCGTGTTGCAATCCGTTTGTGTCCCGGCTCGTTGTCCTGGCGCGTAAACTGATCGCGGCAGACTTAGAACTCTCGCGCGGGCAAAGGCTTCAAATCCCGTGCTGATGTATCGGGTCCGGCCATTTGCGATACGCAGGTGCGTCCTGGCGCCTCCAAACAGCGGATTCTCGAGTGCAGTCGATCGATGGCTTGCCACAGATCACGTTTGTCATTGTGTGCGGCCACGCTCCTGTTGTTCATGTAGTGGTTGTATTCATCAACCGCTTCTTGCTGAGCGAGCGCAGCGCCGGTAGGGCCTCCGAGTGCGAAAGTGAATATCACGTACATACCTATAGTTGCTAATTTTGATTGGAGGTTCATGGTCGTTCTCCGTTTCGCGCGCCTGCGCTTTGGATAATAGGCATGACCGATCGTTCTGCGAGTCAGTGGATCCGGTCATAGAGTGGTTCAGCTCTTTCATGCATTGACTTTGCGCTTGATATGATCAATCACTGTGCAGTGTTCTCGCTGTGGGCTGAACATGACGATGTCGGTATCGTCTTCTGCCCTAACGCTGTGTCCCGGAGGCCAGTAGAAGAGGTCTCCGGCTGTCGATGTTTCTTCATAACCATCCGTATACATGGCGGTAATCGCTCCTTTAACAACGTATCCCCAGTGCGGGCTCTGACAAGCGTCGCCCTCGAGGCCGTTTAATAACTCCGTCAAATCGGTTCCGGAACCAAAGGAGAAGTATTCGGCTCCCATCACCGCGTAGCCCGTTGCATCGCCAAAGTCGGTCTGATGCCTAGCAATCGCACCGGGCACATCGATCAGGACGGGAACATTATCTTTTGCTATGCGCATGACGTTTTCCTCGGTTGCAATGAGAATTTGGCATGTCGGCGCTCATCCGCCGGTAGGGGTGTGGTGGCACGCAGGTCACTTTGCTTTTTGCCAGGGCCGACGAAGGCACGCCAGGTCTGCGGCCACCGCCGTGTCAATAGAAAGGTGGCGCGGGCGGAGATGCCATAAATAAAATCAGGGTCATTTTGCGATCAATGCCGCCGTGTACCGGCCCCGGCGGTCTAAGGCCGGATATTCTGGTTGATCTGGAAAAGGTTGCCCGGGTCGAATCTCTGCTTGGCGGTGACCAGGCGATCGTAATTATCTTGATAGGCGGCCCTGACCTGGTCCTGACCCTCGTCCATGATCATGTTGATATAGGCGCCGCCGTCCGAATGGGGGTGCAGCGCCTCCCAGTACGCCTGGCTCCAGTCGATCATCCGCTCGTTGTTCGCGGGATCCGGGTCCACGCCCACAATCACCTGGGCGAAGGTGGCATCGCGAAAATTGAACGCTGTGTCGTTCTTTGCGACGCGGTGCGCCGCACCGTTGATCGGGTAAAGATGCATGGTCGAGTGCATGGTCGGCAGATTACGGCCGTGCTGCAGATGCAACCCAATCGCGTCGTCACTGAGTTGCCCGACGAAATCCGCCTTCCAGTACCACTGCAGACCAGGCGGATAGACCGGATCGAATAGGCTCTGCAACTCCGGCCAGGCAATCGGGCCGGCGAAGTCGATCGCCGGGGTGCCGAATGACTGTCGTATGAAAGCAAACCGCTGTTCTGCCTGCGCCGCCGGCGCGGTGTCGCACCAGACGACGGCGCACATTTTCTTCAGGTGGTATGCCTCCGGGAAAGGCGGCCCGGGCGGGACCGTGACCAGGCCGAACCAGCCATTGATCGCCTCGGGCGCGGCGAGGATGTAGTCGCGCCAGGTTTTCATGAGTTCGCCCGCTTGCTCGATCGGCCAGAGCATCGGGCCGCCATAGACCGTGCTTACCGGATGCAGCTGGAATTCAAACGATGTCACCACGCCGAAATTGCCGCCACCGCCGCGAACGGCCCAGAACAGGTCCGCGTTCTTTTCGGCGCTGGCGGTTACGAAGCTACCGTCGGCGAGGACCATGTCGACGGACAACAGGTTGTCGATGGTCAACCCATAGGTGCGCGTGAGGTAACCAATGCCGCCGCCCAGGGTCAGCCCGCCGACACCGGT
>NZ_AYKF01000007.1 GCF_003732545.1 Salinisphaera orenii subsp. halophila YIM 95161
GCGTCGCCGGCGACCGCATCGGCGAGCTGGTCGTCTTCCGCCAGTTCCAGCCAGCCACGCATCAATTGCAGCCAGGGCCAGTACGGCGGTGCACTCGGATCTTCCAGGCACCGTCCCCAAAGGACCTGAAAGCCCAGATCGTCGGCCTGGTTTGCGCCTTCCTGGGCCAACCTCGATTTGCCGATGCCGGGTTCGCCGCTCGCCAGCAACAGCCTGCCGCTGCCGGCCCGGGTCTGACTCAACGCATCGTCCAGCACCCGCAGTTCATCGCGCCGGCCGATGAAGACCGTGCCCGCCGGGACCGCGCCGGTCAGACTATTGCCGCATCCATCGCAGAAGGCGGCGCCGGTTCGATTATCACGTCCGCATTGGGAGCAGTACATTGCGGCGATCCATCCACCGACTCCTTGTCTCCATGGCTTGCATTGCAAACCATGAAATGGTCGGCTTTATAAAAACGTGCGCCAAAAAAATCATATTTTTTCGCAGATACTTGCGATTCCGCTCATACCGAAACCCCGTCGCCCGGTCGTGCCGCCGTATACCTTAGAGAATACCTATCGCCGGTATTCCAAACATCAGTGTACATCGCCCGCGCCCGCAGCTCGGGCCGGCAAGATTTTTTAAAACATAAACGGATTGATTTCGTACCGCGATCGTATGCTAGATTTAAGGCCAAGACTTGCGATTGTTCCGTCATGGAAACTGTCGTTCTGACGGGCGAAGCATCGGGCAAGCGATCGAACGCGCCCCAACAACTCCACCGGGAAATGGTGTGCACGGATTGACCGCACAAGGAGGAGTAGCCATGCCGTTATTTCTGATCGAACGCAATTTCGCCGACCAGCTCGAGTTGTCGGCGGACACCGTCCGCGAGGTCACGCAGATCAACGCCGAAGTCGGTACACACTGGCTATTTTCCTTTCTGAGCGCCGACAAGAAGAAGACATACTGCCTGTACGAAGCTTCCAGCGCAGAAGCCATAGGGGAAGCCGCGCGCCGCGCCGGACTGCCTGCGGATCTGGTCATCGAGGTCGACAAGGTCAATCCGCAGACGTTCGCATAAACGATAAAGGCCCGAACGTCTGCTTCGCCGCGCATTCTTCAAGGACGTTATCTCAGGGCTTCCTGTCGTTTTTCCGAGACCGGAGGCAAGCTAACTGCAAATGAGTTGATAGTGCATGAGCCGAAACGGTGCCGACGCGTATGTCGGGTATGCCAAATAACTCGGGCGTTGTTGGTGGCTCAGTATTTGGCCGCCGTCTTGTCCGCTTTCTGCGGCGACGCTTATTCAGGAGGCCGCGGCCTTGGAAATGGACACACCATCGGCACCCTGCGCTTGTAATGTCCGTACGCGTCGCCGTGCGCGTCGAGCAGATCGCGTTCTTCGAGCTGGAGTGCCAGCAGGATATACACGGTCATAGCAATCGCGAACAACAGGTGGCCCAGAGTCATACCCGGCGTAGCCCAGAAAGCGATGATGAAGCCGAGCATCAGCGGGTGGCGCACGATCCGGTAGTAAAGTCGTTCCTTGAACTCAGGCGGCGTGTACGTCCGGCCGCGGGCGCGCAACCAGACCTGACGCAAACCGAACAAATCGAAATGATCGATCACGTAGGTGCTGGTGAACACCACCAGCCAACCGAATGCACACAGGCCGTACAGCAGCCACGCGGCCCAAGGCGTGTCGATGCTCCAGACCATGGCCGGTAGCGAGCGCCATTGCCAGAACAAAACAATCAGGACCAGGCTCGACAGCAACACATAGAGTATAGGAAGAATAAACGCCCTCTCGCGAGTAGTTGAATCTACTCCGTCGTGTTCGAGAGGTTCATGCGCGCCGGCTTTGTCTGCTTGTATCGCGGATTTGGGGAATGAGCGCGGCTGCTTGGCAGGCCGAATCGGTGCAGGGATGGTCGGCAACCGCGCTGAACCCGAGGTTGGCACGAGCGAAGCCTTGCGCGCAGCCCACAGCTTTGCTTTGCGTTCAGCCAGATGTCGGACGCAGCACGAGCCCGGGCGGTGCGCGCGCCGCTGGGCGGTGGTAGGCGTTGGGTAGGGCGCCTCTTTTTTCCAGATGATTGAGAATCGACCGAATCACGGCAGGATCATCAATGGCGGCAATGATCCGCACTGTGCTCCCGCAGGCCTCGCAGGTTTCGATGTCGATATCGAAGACCCGCTTGAGACGCTGTGCCCAGCTCATGGCGGCACGCCGTTGCCCGGGCGTTTTGCCCTCGGGGCTGGCGCGGCGGCTCGGACTGCCCTTACCCCGGTGCGCCGGTGTCACCCGCGCCCGCCACTTGCTATTCGGGGCAAACACCCCAT
>NZ_AYKF01000008.1 GCF_003732545.1 Salinisphaera orenii subsp. halophila YIM 95161
AGCGGCCGAAGGCCGCGTAGGGAGCCCGAAGCGCGGCAGCGCTTTGGGCGGTCAACTGCAGCGACCTGTTATGCATTTTCCGCCGACCACACCACGGCGCCTATAGATTTGAATTTACTAACTGATAAAGCGCCGCGTTCGTTCCGCGCCTTTGAGCCTGGAGCGATTAATGCGGCGGTGATGGCATCTCTACCCGCTTCGTATATTACTCGTGGCTCGAAATCTTGATCGAGAACGACAAGAATGACAGTGTCCCACTCTTTATCCAACTGGATGCTGCCGATTCGCTGACCTGGCTTCGCACCTTTCGGAATAACACGGCCCTTTATTTGAACCTTGATATTTTTTCCGGTGTCCGCCCGGATGGCGTCGTAACCGGCTTGCCGAGCCCCGGCGAGTTCTAAGTCTAAAAGCTGGGCGGCTGCAAATTCAGCAACCTCGCCAGTGATGCCCAAAGGCTTGCCGGTAAGCTTTCGATATCGCCGCGCCAGAGACTTCGCCTCTTTGAGCAATTTTGCTTCTTCATCTATATTTTAGTAAGGCATAACGCCAAAGCTCAGTTGCCGGCCGAAGCGCGGCAGCGCTTTGGGCGGTCAACTGCAGCGATTTGTTCGGGTATAAGCCTGAGTTAGGCTTCAAGCTCCGACGCCTTTGTCCATAAGAAATTTATAAATGCGGAGCAGGCAACGAGCATAAATTTTCCATCTGAATAAGTCGGTTCGAAGTTCTGCTCCGTCAAAGCGTGACGGATACCGCCGGTGTCGCTTGTATAGCCGTAAAGCTTTTTTAGCGCTTGCTCAAATGCTGGATGGAAACTATGCACTTCTTTAATACGGAGAAGGGCGGTATTTAATGTAGCTCCTGAATTGCCTGAAATTTTTTGGCATGTCGACTCTACCGCAGAAATCGATTCTTTGATTGAGTTTCGATAATCTGGCTGCTGACGGTCTGACAATAGTTCCAAAGCACGTGATAAGTGCGTCGCAACCTGAGGAGACGAATCACTCAACGCAGTCTCGACTGATTCCGACTCGTACTCGCTAGTGATTTCGGCTACTTCTTCACCTACGACTCTATAGGCCGCATTTTCTTGCTCTAGCAAATCATTGATAAATGGCTTGAGACTTTCCGACCAATTATCTGGGCTATTCTTGATTAGAAATTCGATTAAATCGTACGCTTGCCACCATTCTGACTCGAAAAATTGGGTCCGGATTACGTTGTAAGCGGACGAAGAATAGCCCGGCTGAAATTCGGGAATCGTATCAACTGGCTCTTTGAAATAATGGAGCCAAAGTTTCGCTACCAGCAATTCTATTTGCTTTGCATCTTCGGACTGCCCACCGTAAAAGCCTGTAGGTGACCAGCGATCCCACAAAACAAGCTTCAGGGCACTCCAAAGCCTATTGCGGAGTTCATCGTCCATCGTCTCGCGCTGCAGAGCTTTCTCCACAGATTGGATACCCATTCTTTGAGAAAAAAGTGACACTTTTATTATCCCTTACCCGAACGCCTAAGCTCAGCCGCCGCCGGAGCGGCCGGAGGCCGCGGAGGGAACCCAAAGCGCGCCAGCGCTTTGGGCGGTCGGCTGCAGCGACTCGTTGTACGTGAACTGCGTCGGCTGACGTCCTCTCGAACTTGCCAGCGGACCCCAAAACCTGACGCGCCTCAAGAAAGAACGCGCTGACTTCGAATTTACCGCGAATAGCCGCTTACACAAAGGTGCCCAGCTCACCGACGCCGACAAGGCTGCTTCGATCCGACGAATGTCGAACGAAGGGGCCAAAGCGCGCTATTGGTACGAACTGGCTATCCGACTCCAACGCTAAACAGCCATACCAACCAACCGCCGTACAACGAACATAGCTAAGCGAGACAGGAACAGACGCTGGCTGAGGCACGCCCACAGCTTATAGTCGTAATTCT
>NZ_AYKF01000009.1 GCF_003732545.1 Salinisphaera orenii subsp. halophila YIM 95161
AGAAGCGGACATGCGCGAAAGCGTTTGATAGAGCTATTTCGCACGGTCATGTAGCGACGTTTCGTGGAAACGTCGTGAATTGAGCGCTAATATCGAATATGCAACGATTTTCTTGGTGAGTTTATGCCGCTATTGGACGTGAATCACCCCGGGATTACCGGAGGCTCGTGGGTTTGAGTCACGCCACTTTGGCGGACTCGGAAAGTGTGGCATAGAAGTCTTCTTCAGCCTCGGCCGGCGGGATATCGCCGATCGGCCCGAACAGGCGCTGCTGATTGAACCAGTCGATCCAGTCCAGTGTTGCGAACTCGACCGCTTCGAGATGACGCCACGGGCCCATCCGGCGGATGACTTCCGTCTTGAACAGCCCGATTACGGTCTCGGCCAGGGCGTTGTCATACGAGCTACCAACGCGCCCGACCGAGGGCTTGATGCCGACCTCAGTCAGCCGCTCGCTGTAGCGAATCGACAGATATTGGACACCGCGGTCGGTATGTTGAATCAGGCCCTTGGCGGGTTGCCGATCATGGATGGCTTGCTCGAGCGCATCGAGTACGAGACTCGTGTTGGGCGCGCTCGATGCACGCCAGCCGACGATGCGTCGGGCGTACGCGTCGATGACAAAGGCGACGTAGACAAAGCCGCGCCACGTCGCAACGTACGTGAAATCCGCCACCCAGAGCTGGTTGGGCGCATCCGCCGTGAAGTCCCGACGGACGTGATCCTCGGGGACGGCCTGGCGCGGGTCAGCGCGCGTCGTGCGAGGCGCACACCCGCGGGTGACGCCCTGTAGGCCCATATCCTGCATCAGACGCTCGACCGTGCAGCGGGCGACCTGCCATTGGTCTCGCTGTAGCTGGCGCCAGACCTTGCGCGCCCCGTAAACGCACTTGTTGGCCTCCCAGGTCTGCTGAATCGCCTCACGCATTCGGGCGTCGCGCTGTTGGCGAGCGGATCGGCGCTCCGGATTCGCTTGTCTCAATTTGGCGTCGTGGTACGTCGACGATGCGATCGGCAACACCGTGCAGATCGGCCCGACACCGTAGACGTTGCGGTGATCATCGATGAAATCGATCATCACTTGCCTCGGCGGTCGAGCTCCGCCTGGGCAAAATATGCGGATGCCTTGCGCAGGATCTCGTTGGCACGCTTGAGCTCGCGATTCTCGCGCTCGAGCGCCTTGACGCGCTCGCGCTCTTCGGTGGTCTGGCCATCGCGCAGACCGCGATCACGTTCGGCCTGGCGAACCCAATGGCGCAGCGTCTCAGGTGTGCAGCCGAACTTGCCGGCGATCGAGCCGATTGCGGCCCACTGCGAGGCGTACTCGCCCTGATGATCGAAGACCATCCGGATCGCGCGATGACGGACTTCCGGGGAATAACGTTTGCTCTGTTTCATGGCTCCAGTTTCTCAAGAGTTGGAGCCTCCGACGAACCCGGGGCGATTCAACGACTTGTTACCAGCACTAATTATCGCGCAGTTCTCTCTAGGATTTGCGACTGCATGTTTATATTCGTACCTGCTAATGCGCCATACTGACTGGAAGAAGACATCAGATCAAGGAGGCTTTCTTACCTATTTAATGTTTGGCACTTGGTCGAGAACGTTTCTCAGAAAATATGTAACACCCGGAAAGTTACCGCTTATATTAAACGTCAGATCACTTCTTATATTAGTAACCGTCAGTCTTTTCGGCTTGCTGCTTGCCAACCAGCTATATCTTATCTGGCGGGATCTTTTAGCATCTAAGTAGGGTAGCTGTCTGTAACCGTCGCTCGCAGACAAACTTCGATCCACATACTCGCGGATCCACACTCAACCCGCGTTTAGATGTCGCCTTTGGGTCGCTACCTGATCACGAGCGATCGGTCGGATATTGATGGTTCCGTTCAGCAAAAGGAATCGTCATGG
>NZ_AYKF01000010.1 GCF_003732545.1 Salinisphaera orenii subsp. halophila YIM 95161
AACCGCACGCGGTGGGCGATTAGCCGCCCAAGCCGCGGTCATCGCTGGCTTGATGCAATATCCGGGCTAGCTGTCGAGCGGGGGTGGAAAGAGGCGGAGTGCGCGCCGTGACGCTGCGCAGGCCTACCGCAATACCGGATTGCCGCGCCTTGTGAAGTTCATCGGGGCGCCGGCCTTCGGGCCGGGCCGCGCGTCCGGCGGCGCCTCGCGGCGTTGCGCGTCCGGATGCTGGCGCGCCACGATCGATCACTACCCTTGTCAGAATACGATCTGCGATCTCCAATACGGCGCTGCCGTCGCGCGTCAGCAGGCCGGAGTCGCGTTTCTGCGATGTCGTGCGGGCGCCCAACGAGAAACGGCGCCTCGAGGGCGCCGTTTCCGGGCAGATCGCGGTCGGACCGCGAGGCGCTGTACTACGACAGCTTTTCCTTGATGCGCGCGGACTTGCCGGAGCGCTCGCGCAGGTAGTACAGCTTGGCGCGGCGCACATCACCGCGGCGCAGCACCTTGATCTCGGCCAGGTTCGGGGAGAAGGTCTGGAAGACGCGTTCGACGCCCTCACCGTAGGAGACCTTGCGTACCGTGAACGCGGAGTTCAGACCGCGATTGCGCTTGGCGATGACCACGCCCTCGAACGCCTGGAGACGCTCGCGCTCGCCTTCCTTCACGCGGACCTGCACGACCACGGTATCGCCGGCGGAGAATTCCGGAATCTGCTTGCCGCCTTTCTGCTCGGCTTCCAGTTCGTCGATGATGTTGCTCATGGCCTGCCTCTTTGCGTTCTCGAAAGCCGCTGGGGCTATTGAAGACGCGGGAGTATACCGGAACTGCCGGCCTTTTTCGCCACCCTCGACGGAAAATTTTTCGTCTTCGTGCCCGCTGCGGCCGGCGATTCGCGCATCATGCGATCACTCGCCCCGCTCGCTGATGAATTCGGCCAGCAGTCGCTCCTGCTCAGCGCTCAGCGTCAACCGATCGAGCAGGTCCGGACGATGCAGCCAGGTGGCCCCGAGCGCCTGCTTTTCGCGCCAGCGCGCGATCCGGGCGTGATCGCCGGACAACAGGACCTCGGGCACGGCGCGTCCGAGCGCGGCGTCCGGACGCGTATAGTGCGGATGATCCAGCAGCCCGGTCGAGAACGAATCCTGCACCGCCGAGCGCGCATCGCCGAGCACGCCGTCGAGCAGCCGGGCCACCGCGTCGATGATCATCATCGCCGGCAACTCGCCGCCGGAGAGCACCACGTCGCCGATCGACAGCTGGACGTCGACACGCGCGTCGATGAAGCGCTGGTCGACGCCCTCGTAGCGGCCGCAGCAGAGCACGAAGCCGGGGCCGGCGGCCAGCCGCTCGGCCCAGGCCTGATCGAAGCGATGCCCCTGGGGCGACAACAGGATGACCGGCGCCCGGTCATCACCGCGCGCGGCCGCCACGGCATCCAGCGTGCGCGCAAGCGTCGGCGCGTCCATGACCATGCCGGGGCCGCCGCCGTAGGGCCGATCGTCGACCCGGCCGCTGGCGTTGTCGGCCCGGTCACGCGGATTCCAGGTATTCAGCGCCGGGCGGGATTCGCGCAGACCTCGCCCCACGACGCCGTATTCCCGAAGTCCGGCGATCCATTCCGGGAACAGCGAAACGACGTCGATACGCATGCGGCAGCTAGTCCCTGTGTCGTCCGGTTCTCATCACTCAAGCCCCACCGCGGCGTCATCAGTACGAGGCGCGGCCCAGCGTCGACGGTCTCGCCTGAAGCAACGACCCGGCACCTCGGCCGAGCTCGCGGCCGGCGGGCGGCGATCGGCACGAC
>NZ_AYKF01000011.1 GCF_003732545.1 Salinisphaera orenii subsp. halophila YIM 95161
GGCCCAGGCTGTGTGAAAACGCTCCCACCGGCTAAACTTCTCTCAGGCTATTGGCGGAGTGCTTGATGAGTCGTTTCGTGACTGGTGATGACCGCGCGCAGAGCGCTCTGCTGCCGGCAAGCCTCGACGACTACGTTACCGAGGACAATCCAGTCCGAGTGATTGATGTCTTCGTTGATAACCTCGACCTCACCGATCTGGGCTTTGAAGGCGTTGTCGCCCAAGTCACCGGGCGGCCCGGCTATCACCCTGCCACGATGCTCAAGATCTATATCTACGGGTACCTAAACCGTGTGCAATCCAGCCGACGACTGGAACGCGAGGCTCAACGCAACATAGAGCTCATGTGGTTGACCGGTCGTCTGGCGCCCGACTTCAAGACAATCGCGGACTTCCGCCGTAACAATGGCCCATCGATCCAACGCGTATGCCGCGAGTTCGTGATGCTGTGCCGTCGTCTCGACCTGTTCTCGCAAGCGCTGGTGGCCATCGACGGCAGCAAGTTCAAAGCTGTTAATAGCCGCGATCGCAATTTCACCCGCGCCAAGGTCAAGCGACGCATCGAGCAGATCGAAGCCAGTGTCGCGCGCTACCTGTCAGAACTCGAAAGCGCCGACCGTCAGCGTCAGAGTGATACCACCGAAGCCCGGGCAACAAAACTTCGAGACAAGATCGACACGCTGCGATCGGAAATGCAGCGCATGCAGGCAATGGCGAAGGCCGTAGCAGCAGCGCCCGACCAACAGATCTCATTGACTGATCCAGACGCACGCTCCATAGCGACGGGCGGCAAGGGCTCGGGGATGGTGGGCTACAACGTCCAATCGACTGTCGATGCCGAACACCATCTGATCGTGGATCACGAGGTCACCAACGTCGGCCACGATCGCTCGCAGCTGCAGCCGATGGCGGATCGAGCCCGCTCAGTCATGCAGACCGATACCCTGGCCGCGGTCGCCGACCGCGGTTACTTCAACGGCGAACAGATCGTGGCCTGCGAGAGGGCCGGCATCCAGGTTCACGTGCCCAAGCCGCAGACCTCTAACAGCCAGGCCCAAGGCCGGTTCGGTAAGCGCGACTTCATCTACGAACCCGATAGCGACACCTATCGTTGCCCGGCCAATCAGACCTTGGTCTGGCGCTTTACCACGGTGGAGAAAGGCCAGACGCTCCATTGCTACTGGAGCTCAGCCTGCGAGACGTGTGCGATCAAGGCGCAGTGCACGTCGGCGGCGCAACGCCGCGTCAAGCGATGGGAGCACGAGTCAGTGCTCGAGACCATGCAGCAACGCCTGGATCAGGATCCGAATCTGATGCGGATACGGCGACAGACGGTCGAGCATCCCTTCGGCACGCTCAAGTACTGGATGGGCTCAACACACTTCCTGATGCGCACGCTCGCGCATGTGCGAACGGAAATGAGTCTGCATGTGCTGGCCTACAATCTGAAACGCGTGATGCGAATCGTCGGGATCGGGCCGTTGATGCGGGCAATGGCTGCCTGAGCGTGCTCGTTCCCTTTAAACGGCGCCTTCGAAGCGGCCTGAGGCGCCTCCGGGCATGATGAAGTCACAGGCCTGCGTTGCGATCACTCTGAACCGTGGCCGCCACGCGGAGCCCTTAGCGCCTGACATAGACAGCTGATGGGGAAAAGTACGCTAACTCACGCGTTTTCACACAGCCTGGGCC
>NZ_AYKF01000012.1 GCF_003732545.1 Salinisphaera orenii subsp. halophila YIM 95161
ATAACGTTTGCTCTGTTTCATGGCTCCAGTCTCTCAAGAGTTGGAGCCTCCGACGAAACCGGGGCGATTCATCGATGTTGATGACGGCTTTGACGTGCTCGGGATTGATGAGCGCGGCATGAAACGGATACAGCCCCGATTGGGAGTGGCCCACAAGCACGGCACCCCCGGCATCCTCGCTGAGCTCGGCCAGATTCGCCCAGGTCGGGTTCTGCTCCGGCAGCCCGCTGTTGAGGTCGGGCATCATCTGCTTGTACAGCTCGTCCACCGCCTCGATGGGATACTGCAGGTCCTCATAGGGATCTTCGAACGGTCCGAACCGGAACACGCTCCAGGCAAACTGGTGGCTCGCCTGATTGATCGACGGCTGTGTCTCCGGCGCCGCCTCACCCGCGCGGACCTGGTTGAACGGCGTGGCGTCGAACCCCGAGCGGGCGCGTGAGACCTGATCCGTCAGATAGACCGAGTGGCCCAGCTGGACGAAATACTCCGCCCACCCCATCCGGCCGTCGGGCGTCGTCTCCCAGGTCTTGGAGCTCAGGCAGCACCCATGGGTGAACACGATCGGCACGCCTTCGGCCGTGACCCAGGGTTTCTGGTACTCCACATACATCTGGTTGATGGTGATCTCGTCGTCGTCACCCCGCGTCTTTGTCTCGCCGCCGACGAAGAAGCTCCCCTGCTCGGCCAGGGTGAACGGGGTGGCCGGCGAGCCATTACCGTCCGAATCGTCGTCGCCGATGTCCGCGAAGGAATCGTCGCTACAGCCGTTTAGAAAAACAGCCAGAAACACGAGCATGAGCACTGCAGAGCATTGCCTGACAAGCAGGCCGTACTGGTTTCGCATCGCACTTTCTCCCTAGGATTTCTCCGTTCATACCGCGGTTATCGGCCGGCTTGTCTGGACGCCGGCCATTTATCGAGCGGCCGTCCATGGCCACCGAATCCAAGGCAGAAAATTATGAAATACGTTTATTAAATTATTTCTTTTTAAAAGCGGCTTTAAGTCGGGCAACATACTGAACGGGAGCGCTCAGACACTGGAATATCGTTTATTTTTATGTTTTATATTCTTCGAATGCTATAGAGCTATCACCCGGGTGAGGCGTGGTCAACAATTGCTTACTCACAATTAACTGATAGTGATAGGGCCCGGAAGGTCCGGCTCCTGAACCGACTTATGGAATCAGGGCACGGCAACGCCGGCCCCATGTCCCGGGCCGCGTCCCGATCGAAGCCCTAGACGCGGCCGGGACAGCGTGGCCGCCCTGCGACCGCACGCGCGGTGGACTCACTTAGCGAAAGCATCACGCATGCCTCACCGACGCATTCCATCGGGCGGATTCGAAACCGGCGCTTACTGTGAAGAACCTTCTGCCCGCGCGAGCCAGAACCCAGCTCGAGTGCTTGCCGCCCCGCAGAGGTGAACGCCGAGCCGTCGGTCTAGAGCCGCACGCCGAAGAGCTTCCGGCGCAACACGTTCGCCGCCGCGCGGAGCAGGTCCCCGAAGCGCTGGTCGGTGCCGAGCTGGGTGGCGCCGAAGCGTTCGCTCCAGCGCGTCTGGATGCGTGCGCAGTAGGCGTCGTTGTCGTACTCCCAGCGCTTGCGGCCGAGCCA
>NZ_AYKF01000013.1 GCF_003732545.1 Salinisphaera orenii subsp. halophila YIM 95161
GTCGTCCGTGGAGTCGTCGGAACCACTGTCCGCGGAATCGCCGGAGGAATCATTCTCCGGCGCATTCGGTGACTGATCCGCGACATCGTCGGCCGGCGGCGTGACGACCACTGTGCCACCGTCGGCGGCGTCATCGTTTCTGCCGGAATCGGAGCCATCGCCGTCATCCGGAGCCGTGGACGGCGTCTCCTCGGGAGTGGAAGACGAGTCATCATCGCCCACCGACTCTTCCGGGTCGGGCGATTGGCTTTCCTCGTTCGCCCCCTCCTCGTCAGCCTCGGCCTCCTGCGACGCCGGCGGCGTATCGGTCGCGCCGCCATCATCGTCGCTGCCGCCGCCCCCACCGGAACCACAGCCGAACAGCATCAGCGTCGACAACAAAGCCACGACACCCCAGGACATTCGAATACGCATGCGCGAAACCACCTGTTGGAGGTTTCCGACAGACGTGTTTGGGCACGCGCCATGTGCGGAAACCTTGATTGCTCAAGTGTTCGCCGTATGGCGTCTGCCAACGGCAGCCCGGCGGTCGTGACCCGCGGTCGCCCGCGCGCTTTAGATCCGTGGCTTTGCGTCCCTGCCTTTCGACAGGTTTGCCCTTGTCATGCGGTTGACGGTTCGATGATCTCTCGACCAGGTCGACGCTTGAGCCGACCTCGACGGCGCGAACCATCGTTTCGAAACGAAAATCGTATCGCCTCCCCCACTCGTAAAGCGTTATCGGCGGATATTGCGATCTCTGAACGACGAATCGCGAGGGTCGACGATCGATCCTTCTTCGCTGCACGTCGATACGTCTCATGACCAGCGTCGGCTGCTGGTACCGCTGGAATGGCCACGAACACCGGGGCGACG
This sequence comes from Salinisphaera orenii subsp. halophila YIM 95161, assembly GCF_003732545.1. Classification (GTDB taxonomy): domain Bacteria; phylum Pseudomonadota; class Gammaproteobacteria; order Nevskiales; family Salinisphaeraceae; genus Salinisphaera; species Salinisphaera orenii_A. Next base: position 856 of record NZ_AYKF01000013.1, read on the forward strand.
TCTGTCAACGCGTCGCGAGATCGAGAGGAGGGTGACGGCGCCCTCGGCGGGCCAGAGCCGTATGTCGGGCCGGGGATTGCCTTGTGCGACCCGGCACGGTTGCTGCGAGAGGGCGGTTCCCGCGCGTAACGTTTCAGGCTAAAACAATCCGGGCCTTACCATGCCGCGTTTTTACCGCCAGACACGCCCGATCGGCGCCGCCTCACGGATATGCGCACGGCGGTCGGCCAGCGACCATGGAACAACATTCGTGGCGCGCACGATGCCGGATCGGACGCGGGCACATCGGTCCACAATGCGGTGACACGCCTGGCTTCAGCCCCGTCGCCGCGAACCACTGGATGTCTGGGCTTCGCTCTCGTATGCGGATGAGAAGCTGGGGCTATCAAGCCTCTCGGCTATAGCCATAAAAAAAGCCAAACGCCGAGGACGTTTGGCTTTCTATACTGGTGCGCCCGGGAAGATTCGAACTCCCGACCTTGCGGTTCGTAGCCGCACGCTCTATCCAACTGAGCTACGGGCGCTTTTGCTTTTTCCGACCGGCGTCAACTCAAACCATTGACTCCAAAAAGGTTATCAACTGTTTCGAGCGCGTCGCCCGTCGAGAGATCGTGATTGTACGCGAGCTTGAAACATGGGTCCAGTGCTGTATCGCGCGACCGGACGACTGTTTGAACACCCATGTCACCCAACGCCGCGCCTTCGCTCCGCCCCTGCATGCTCGACAGCCGGCGCCGCGTCAGTCGGCGAGCCGCGCGCTGTTTCTACACTGCTCGCACACCAGCGGTTGCCGTCACGAACGACGCGAGGTGAACTCACACCCGCAATTGGGACGATAGAGACATGGGAAACCACGGAGAGCCCTCACGGACTCGGTACGCCACCCGGAAGGAATGGCGGAGAGGGAGGGATTCGAACCCTCGAAGAGGCTATAAACCCCTTACTCCCTTAGCAGGGGAGCGCCTTCAGCCACTCGGCCACCTCTCCCGTATTCCATACCACGCCGCCGACGTGGTTGCCGGCCTCATCCGATCCCGTTTCGACCGATGACCGACATCGTGACGGGCCGTCTCGATTACAAACGAACCCGCTGCGCGAGGCGCAAGACTATATCGACTCGGACACTGCGGGTAAACCCCCGTATCGGCCGAGACGGGTCCAGCGATCCCGCCCCGTCCGCTCGGAACACTGCAACGGGACCCACCGGATCTGACGTGATCGCCGCAGGGCGGGTCGAATCGTCGCGCGGCTCGAGAGCCACGGAGCGCAACATGCGCGTCCCGCGCGGAGCGCTCGCTGCAAACGCGGGATCGAGAGCGCCCGATCCCGATCCGCGACGTCTAGTCCTGATCCGCCGTGGGCGTGAGTTCCGAGTCGACCCGCTGCGGTTCCTCGTCCAATTCGAACTCGTCGTGCAGTGCGCGTACGGCGAGTTCGAGATACTTGGTCTCGATCACGATCGAGATCTTGATCTCGGTCGTCGAGATCATGCGGATATTGATGTTCTCGTCGGACAACGCCTTGAACATGCGGGCGGCTACGTTGGCGTGCGAGCGCATGCCCACGCCGACCAGCGAGACCTTGGTGATGCCCGACTGGCCCGAGACTTCACGCGCACCCAGCTCCTTTGCAGACTTTTCGAGCAGTTCCTTGGCTGCATCGAAGTCGCGGCTGTGCACGGTGAAGGTGAAGTCGGTGAGCGTGTAATCGCTGCTGGAATCGCCGGAGACGTTCTGCAGGATCATGTCCACTTCGATGTTGTGCTCGCCGATGGGCCCCAGCAGCGAGTAGGCGATACCGGGCCGGTCGGGGACACCGAGCACAGTCAGCTGGGCCTCGTCCTTGGTGAAGGCGATGCCGGAAATGATCGGTTCTTCCACTTGATCCTCCAGGGTGATGAGGGTACCGGGGCCATCGTCGAAGGTGGACAGCACGCGCAGCGGCACACCGTACTTGCCGGCGAACTCCACCGCGCGGATCTGGAGCACCTTGGAGCCGAGGCTGGCCATCTCGAGCATCTCCTCGAAGGTGATCTGCTCCAGCCGGCGGGCATTGGGCACAACGCGCGGGTCGGTCGTGTAGACGCCGTCCACATCGGTATAGATCTGGCATTCGTCGGCACCGAGGGCCGCAGCCAGCGCCACGGCGGTCGTGTCCGAGCCGCCCCGCCCCAGGGTGGAGATCTCGCCCGACTCGGTGATGCCCTGAAAGCCCGCGACCACGGCGACGTTGCCCGCGTCCAGCGCACTGCGGAGATTGTCGGGCTCGATCCGCTGGATGCGCGCCTTGGCGTGGGCGTCGTCGGACACGATCGGGACCTGCCAACCCGTGAACGACTGCGCCTCGGCGCCGAGGTGGCGCAACGCCATGGCCAGCAGCGCGATGGTCACCTGCTCGCCGGTGGAGAGCAGCACATCCATCTCGCGCGCCACCGGACGGCCATCGAGCTCTTCGGCCAGCCCCTGCAGGCGATCCGTCTCGCCGCCCATCGCCGACACCACCACCACGACCTCGTCGCCGTTGTCGCGATAGCGTTTGACCTTCTCGGCGATGCGCTTGATCTTGTCGACCGAGCCGACGGACGAACCGCCGTATTTCTGGACTATCAGTGCCATGGACTTGTCGATTCCCTCGCCGGGCGCGGTGCCCGCGCCGTGAATTGAACGATCCCGAGGCCTATCCTACGTCGCCAGCGCCCGTTCGACCCAGTCATAGACGCTGGCCAGCGCGTCGTCCAGCCGCTCCGGCTGACTGCCGCCGGCCTGGGCCATGTCCGGACGCCCGCCGCCCTTGCCGCCGACCTGCTCGGCCACGAAATTGACGAGATCGCCCGCCGGCAGCGCACCGCTCTGGGATTTCGACACACCGGCGATCAGGGCCACCTTGCCGCCATCGGCCGCGCCCAGCACCACTACGGCGTTATCGAGCCTGTTCTTGAGCGAATCCACGGTGTCTCGCAGGACCTTGCGATCGGCGCCGTCCATGCGCCGCACCACCACCCGGGTACCACCAATCTCGCGCGCGCTGTCCGCGAGATCGTCGCCCTGGCTGGCGGCGAGTTTCTGATTCGCGGCGTCGAGTTCCCGTTCGAGCGCGGCCATGCGCTCCAGCGTGCGGTCGAGCTTGTCCTCCAGTTCCGCGGGCGCGGCCTTCAGACGCGCGGACACGCGCTGCTCGCGGGCCGCCAGCTCCTGGACCCGAGCCAGCGCCTCGACACCGGTCACGGCCTCCACGCGCCGGACCCCGGCGGCGACACCACGCTCGTCCGTGAGCTTGACCAGACCCAGAGCGCCGCTGGCCGGCGCGTGCGTGCCGCCACACAGCTCCACGGAGTAGTCGCCGAAGCGCACCACCCGCACCTCTTCGCCGTATTTCTCGCCGAAGAACGCCAGCGCACCTTCGGCGATCGCGTCGTCGTAGCGGCGCAGATAGAACTCGCCGCCGATGTTCTCGCGCACCCGGGCGTTGACCTGTGCCTCGATATCGGCAAGCACTTCGGCCGAAACCGGCTCGTAGTGGGCGAAATCAAAACGCAGCCGCTCGGGCGCGACCAGGGAGCCCTTTTGACGCACGTGCGAGCCCAGCGTCTCGCGCAGCGCCGCATGCAGCAGATGCGTGGCCGTGTGATTGAGTTCGGTAGCATGTCGGCGCGCGGCGTCGACCCGGGCGGCCACCGCCGCACCGGCCTCGAACGTGCCCTCGGCGACCCGGCCGAAATGCAGGAACACGCCGTCCTGACGGCGGGTGTCGCTGACCTCGAAGCGCAGGCCCTCGCCCGCGATCACGCCGGTATCGCCGACCTGGCCGCCGGACTCGCCGTAGAACGGGGTCCGATCGAGCACCAGAACGCCCTCGTCCCCGGCCGTGAGCGCATCCACCGGCGCTTCGTTCTGCACCAGCGCGACGACCCGGGCCGACGCCTCGGTGTCGGTGTAGCCGAGAAACTCGGTCGCCTGACTCAGATCCACCCGCGCGGTGTAGTCGGCGCCGAACTGGCTCGCCGCCCGGGCGCGCTCGCGCTGGGCCTGCATCTCGGCGTCGAAGCCGCGGGTGTCGAGCGTCAGCCCTCGCTCGCGGGCGACATCGTTGGTCAGATCGACCGGGAAGCCATAGGTGTCGTAGAGCTTGAACACGGTCTCGCCCGGGATCTCGTCTCCCTCCAGGCTCTCGATCGCATCCTCCAGAATGCGCATCCCCTGGGCGAGCGTGATCGCGAAACGCTGCTCCTCCTGTTCGATCACGCGCTCGATCTGCGCCCGGGAGTCCGCCAGCTCGGGAAACGCCTCGCCCATGAGCTCGACCAGCGGCGCGACCAGCTTGTAGAAGAAGGCATCAGTCGCCCCGAGCTTGTGCCCGTGGCGGATGGCGCGCCGCATGATCCGGCGCAGCACATAGCCGCGGCCTTCATTGGACGGCATCACACCGTCGGTGATCAAAAAGGCGGTGGCGCGGATGTGATCGGCAACGACCTTGAGCGAAGCCAGCCGTTCGTCGCCGGTCGCCGCGTCCACCCTCACGGCATCGGCGGCCGCGCCTATCAGCGTCTGGAAGACATCGATGCCGTAGTTGTCGTAGGTGCCCTGCAGCACGGCGGCGACCCGCTCGAGGCCCATGCCGGTGTCGATCGACGGGCTCGGCAGCGGCTTCAGTTCGTCGTCGGCCTGGCGGTCGTACTGCATGAAGACCAGATTCCAGATCTCCACGAAGCGGTCGCCGTCCTCTTCCGGCGTGCCCGGCGGGCCGCCCGGCACATCCGGCCCGTGATCGTAGAAGATCTCCGAGCACGGCCCGCAGGGGCCGGTGTCGCCCATCTGCCAGAAATTGTCCTTGGCGCCGATCCGCGAAAAACGATCAGCCGAGACGCCGATGTCGTTCAGCCAGATATCGGCGGCCTCCTCGTCCTCCTCGTAGATCGTCACCCAGAGGCGTTCCGCCGGCAGTCCGAGTTCGCCGGTGAGAAATTCCCAGGCGAAATGGATGGCCTCGCGCTTGAAGTAGTCCCCGAAGCTGAAGTTGCCCAGCATCTCGAAGAAGGTGTGATGGCGCGCGGTGTAGCCGACGTTCTCGAGGTCGTTGTGCTTGCCGCCCGCGCGGACGCAGCGCTGGGAGGACACCGCCCGCGCGTAGTCGCGCGTCTCGCGGCCGAGAAAGACGTCCTTGAACGGCACCATGCCGGCGTTGGTGAACAGCAGCGTGGGGTCGGAAGCCGGCACCAGAGACGATGACGCCACGAAGCGGTGCGCGTTATTCTGGAAATACTCGATGAAACGCGCACGCAGGGCGTTGGTGGTCATCATGGCTAGCCGCGTCTCCCGAAAAGGCGCTACGTAAACAGCGCGCTAGTCTAGCAGAGCCGTTCCGACGGCCGAAGCGATACCGTCACCGAACGTCGCTGTCGCCGCGAATGCTGGCGATCTTGTCCGCGTTGGTCTGCTCCCGATCGGTCCGGCTACCCACCTTGATGGTGGTGAACACGCGCGGCGCGCCGAGGTCGTGGATGGTCTGATGGCACTCCTTGAACGCCGCGAAGACAGCATCCCACTCGCCCTCGACGTTGGTGCCGTAGGCGTGCAGTTGCGGATTCAGACCCGCAGCCTCGAGGATCGGACCACAGGCCGCGATATAGCGCGAGACGGAGACGCCCTCGCCGAGCGGGATGACACAGATTTCCGCGGTGACGCGCATGGTTCGGCTCCGATGAACAGGGCATGCCCATCATGCCATCGCCGGCCCGGCACGGGTTCATTCGAATCGGCCCGGCCGCGCGGGGCGCCGTTCAGTCGTCGAAAGCCGCCCGCAGCTGGTCGGCATCGAAGCCGCGCCGCTGCAGAAACCGCATCTGCTTGGCGCGCGCCGGAAAATCGTCGGGCAGCGCGACACCGAAACGCTTGACGCGCGCGGATTCGGCCAGCGCGGACCAGTCGACGTCAGCCTCGTCGATCGCGCTTTCGATCTCGGCGTCCGCGACGTCGAGTGCGGCCAGTTCGGCGCGGATGCGCACGGGGCCGATGCCGCGGGCGGACTTCGCGGCGACTACCGCCCGGGCGTAACGGGCGTTGCTCAGCAGGCCGTCATCGATCAGCGTGTCGAGCACGACCTCGACGGTCTCGGCGTCGTGGTCTCGCTTTTTCAGTTTGGCGGCCAGCTCGGCGCGGGCGTGCTCGCGCCGGGCGAGCAGATCCATGGCCTGCCGACGAGCCGCCAACCGCGCATCCCGATCGGACTCTAGGTCGCCCTCCGCCTGCATCAGCGCCGCCCTCGATTACGCCTTGCCGGAGGCGCTCTTGTCGTCCGCGCCGAGCAGATCGGCGTCGCCGGCGGCTTCGGATTCGGCTTTCTCCTCGGATTTCTTGCGCTTGGGCGCCGGCATCAGCTTCGCGCGCAACTCGGCCTCGAGCTTCTGCGCGATCTCGGGGTTGTCCTTGAGGAACTGGCGGGCGTTGTCCTTGCCCTGGCCGACCCGGTCGCCGTTGTAGGAATACCAGGAGCCGGCCTTCTCGATGAGGTTGTGGGCCACGCCCAGATCGATGATCTCGCCCTCGCGCGAGCTGCCCTCGCCGTAGAGGATCTCGAACTCGGCCTTGCGGAACGGCGGGGCCATCTTGTTCTTGACGACCTTCACGCGCGTCTCGTTGCCGATCACCTCGTCGCCCTTCTTGATCGAGCCGATGCGGCGGATATCCAGCCGGACCGAGGAATAGAACTTGAGCGCGTTGCCGCCGGTCGTGGTCTCCGGGCTGCCGAACATCACACCGATCTTCATGCGGATCTGGTTGATGAACATCACCGTGGTCCCGGTGCGCTGGATGTTGGAGGTGAGCTTGCGCAGTGCCTGGCTCATCAGCCGGGCCTGAAGACCGACATGCGAATCGCCCATCTCGCCCTCGATCTCGGCCTTGGGCGTCAGGGCCGCCACCGAGTCGATCACCACGATATCGACCGCGGCCGATCGCACCAGCATGTCCGCGATCTCCAACGCCTGTTCGCCGGTATCCGGCTGCGAGATCAGCAGGTTCTCGATGTCCACACCCAGCGCTTCGGCATAGGTCGGGTCCAGGGCGTGCTCGGCGTCGATGAAGGCCGCGGTGCCGCCGGCCTTCTGTGTCTCGGCGATCGCCTGCAACGTCAGCGTGGTCTTGCCGGACGACTCGGGACCGTAGATCTCGACCACACGGCCACGCGGGTAACCGCCGATGCCGAGCGCGATGTCCAGCGACAGCGAGCCGCTGGAAATCGAGGCGACATTCGAATGGTCCACGTCGCCCATGCGCATGACCGATCCCTTGCCGAACTGGCGCTCGATCTGCGTCAGCGCCGCGGCGAGTGCTTTCTTGCGATCTTCATCCATAAGTCATCTTTTGCGTTGACGGCGCCGCCGGGGCGCGTGGATCCTTCGTGACCGGCGCATTATTTCACACCCCGGCACGCTTTATCGGCCGCGGTGTCAGCGGCCAGTAGCCCCGGCTCCGGTAGGCACCGGAGCGGGCGCCGGCCGCGCTTTCCACCAGATGAAAACCGGTCACCGGCCATGGCAATGGTGCGATGGCCGTCCGCGCCGGCGGCTCCGCTCGGCGCGCGATCGTGACGTGGGGTATGAAGGCCGCAGAATCAAGTCCTTCGGGGGCCAGCAGCGAGGCCAGCTCATGCAGCGCCGACGGCGGGCTCGCCGGCCCGAGCCAGGCGACACCCGCCCGCTCGAAGCCGCCGCAGCGATCGAGCATCAGGGCGAACGCCGGCACCCGGATCGCCTCCGCCCGCCGCACGAGCGCCCGCGCCTGCGCGGCATCGCAGAGCCCGTGGTAGGCCAGCGTCATGTGCAGACGATGGCGTGCAATGCGGCGACCGCGTATCGCCAGCGACGCCGCCCGGGCGTCGATGTCAGTAGCGGTCGCTGCGTCCGGCCACAGCGCGAAGAACAGTCGGCCGCCACGCGACCCGGACCCAGCCATCGGTTATTGCGCGTCGACGCGCTCGCGCAGGCCCACCAGCGCGGCGAGCACGCTCTCGCGACGCACCGCGGCGCGATCGCCGTCGAAGGCATAGCCCACCACGTCGGGCGCGTCGCCCCGGGCCTGCCAGCCGATGAAGACCGTACCGACCGGCTTGTCATCGCTGCCGCCGTCCGGGCCGGCCACGCCGGAGACCGCCACGGCCCAGTCGGCCGGGCTGTGCGCCAGCGTGCCGGCCAGCATCGCCTCGACCACGGGCGCACTGACGGCGCCGTGCGCCTCGATCAAGGCGGCGTCGACGCCGAGACAGGCCTGCTTGGCGGCGTTGGAATAGGTCACGAAACCCCGCTCGAACCAATGCGAACTGCCGGCGCGATCGGTACAGGCCGCCGCGATCAGCCCGCCGGTACAGGATTCGGCGGTGGCCAGCCGCTGGCCGCGCGAGGGCAGCAGGGTGGCGAGCTGCTCGACCAGCTCGGCGATGGACTGGTTCGGGTCGTACGATGCGATCATCTACGCATTATGCCAACACCGGCGCCTGCGAAAAGGCGCCGCCACGCCTACAATCGGCGCTCGGCGGAGCGCCCGAACCGCTCCGCCGCCCACGCAGCCTGACCACGAGCCCGCCGATGCCCGAGCGCAGCCCCCGGACCCGCGCCGAGAACCCGCCCGAGTCCGCGCATACGCCGATGATGCGCCAGTACCTGGCGATCAAGGCCGACTATCCGCACATGCTGTTGTTCTATCGCATGGGCGATTTCTACGAGCTGTTCTACGACGACGCGCAGCGCGCCGCCGATCTCCTGGACATCACCCTGACCGCACGCGGCGAATCGGCCGGCGCCTCGATTCCGATGGCCGGCGTGCCCTACCACGCGGCCGAGCAGTATCTCGCGCGTCTGCTCGATCGCGGCGAGTCGGTGGCGATCTGCGAGCAGCTCGAGGCGCCGGGCGCGAGCAAGGGCCCGGTGCGTCGGGAGGTGGTGCGCATCGTCACGCCCGGCACCGTCACCGACGAGGCGCTGCTGGATGCCCGCCGTGCGAATCTGATGGTCGCGATCGCCCCGGCCCGGCGCGCCATCGGCCTCGCGGTGCTGGAGCTCGCGCGCGGCGACCTCGCCGTGACGGAGGTCGCCGACGAGACCGCGCTGGCGACCGAGCTGGCGCGGCTGGCCCCCAGCGAGATCGTGATCGCCGAGAACAGCGCGCTGGCACACCCGCCGGCGGGCGCGGCCGTGAGCGAACGCCCGGCCTGGCTGTTCGACGCGGTGTCCGCGCGCCGCAAGCTCACCGCCTTCTTCGACGTGGCCCAGCTGGACGGATTCGGCTGTGCCGACAAGCCGCGGGCGATCGCCGCCGCCGGCGCCCTGCTCGACTATGTCGAGACCACGCAGCAGGCCGCGCTGCCGCATATCGCGGCCATGCGGACCTATTCGGTCACCGACACCCTGGTACTCGACGGCGCCACGCGCCGGAATCTGGAGATCGATCGCAGCGCCACCGGCGACACCCGCCACAGCCTGGTCGGCCTGCTCGACCGCTGTGCGACCGCCATGGGCGCGCGCGCCCTGCGCCGCTGGGTGGCCGAGCCGCTGCGCGACTTCGACACGCTCCGGCACCGTCATCAGGCCATCGACACGCTTTCCGCGGGCCGCCACGATCCGCTGCACGCCGTGCTCGCGGAGATCGCGGACGTGGAGCGGATCGCGACCCGCATCGCGCTGCGCTCGGCCCGCCCGCGCGATCTGTCCGGACTGTCGATCGCGCTGGCCACGCTGCCGCGGGTCAAGGTGCATCTCGCCGATCTCGACGCCCCGCTGCTCGCGCAGCTCGACACACGGCTCGACCCGGTGACCGCGGTCGCCGACCTGCTGGAGCGCGCGATCGTCGACAATCCCCCGGTGGTCGTGCGCGACGGCGGCGTGCTCGCCGCGGGGTTCGACACGACCCTCGACGAGCTGCGGGAACTGTCGGCCAACGCCGACGGCTTTCTTGCCGAACTGGAAGCGCGCGAGCGCGAGCGGACCGGCGTCGACACGCTCAAGGTCGGCTACAACCGGGTGCACGGCTACTACATCGAGATGGGCCGAACGCATGCCGACAAGGCGCCGACCGACTACCAGCGCCGGCAGACGCTCAAGGCCGTCGAGCGCTACATCACCCCCGAGCTCAAGCGCTTCGAGGATCAGGTCCTGTCGGCCCGGGAACGCGCCCTGGCGCGCGAAAAGGCGCTCTATAGCGAACTTGTGGACACGCTCGCAGGCCATCTGGCACGCCTGCAGGCGATCGCGGCCGCGCTGGCCGAGATCGACGTGCTCTGCGCGCTGACCCGCTGCGCGCTGGATCATCGCTGGGTCGCGCCGGTGCTGGAGGACACCCCGGGCATCGCCATCACCGGCGGCCGTCATCCGGTCGTCGAGCGCTTCGCCGATGAGCCCTTCGTGGCCAACGACACGCGCCTCGACGAGGACTGCCGCCTGCTGCTGATCACCGGCCCGAACATGGGCGGCAAGTCGACCTATATGCGCCAGACCGCGCTGATCGTACTGCTGGCGCACATCGGCAGCTACGTCCCGGCCGATGCGGCGACCATCGGCCCGCTGGATCGCGTGTTCACGCGCATCGGCGCCGGCGACGACCTGTCCGCCGGCCAGTCGACGTTCATGGTCGAGATGAGCGAGACCGCCCAGATCCTGCATCACGCGACCGATCGCTCGCTGGTACTGCTCGACGAGATCGGCCGCGGGACCTCCACTTACGACGGTCTGGCGCTGGCGCGCGCGGTCGCCGAGCGGCTGGCCCGGCACAACCGGGCCTACACGCTGTTCGCGACCCACTACTTCGAACTGACCCGGCTGGCCGACGACTGGCCGGCCAGCCGCAACGCCCATTTCGAGGTCGCCGAATACAACAGCGGCGGGCAGCAGAAACTGGCGTTTCTGCATGCCATCCGGCCGGGTCCGGCCTCACGCAGCTTCGGGCTGCAGGTGGCCGCGCTGGCGGGCGTGCCGCGGGGCGTGATCCGCAACGCGGAAAAGCATCTGGCCGAGCTCGAGTCCGCCGACCGGGCCGAGGCCGGGCCCCAGCTGGGCCTGTTCGAGACGGCGCCGACCGAGGATGCGCGGACAAACGCGCCGGATCCGCTGCGCGAGGCGCTGGCCGAGCTGGAGGCCGATGACCTGACCCCGCGCCAGGCGCTGGAGGCGATCTATCGCCTGAAAGGCCTCGCGGACACGGAATAGAGGCCGAGTACACGCTCTACCGCATGCGCCGCCACCGCCGGCGCGGCGATGCGGGCTTAAGACGCCCGGCTGGAGAAACACCGCGCGACCGCGTCGGCGTCTCGCAACCATGTCCGCCGGCCGCGGACGCACCGCCCGGCGCGCGGCATCATCGAACGCGTGGGCCGTCTACGCGTCCGCCATCGCCATGGCCAGCCAGACCGCGCCGACCAGGACCAGCACCAGCAGCGCGGTCGCCAGCAGCCCCAGCACAATGAAGTGACTCGCCCGGCCGCGGGTGAAGTCGCGCTCGCGATTGGCGCTGGACTGCACTCCGAAGAACGCCGCGAGCACGCTCATCCAGCTCTGCCACAGCGTCGGCGGGCGCTGCCCGTCGTCGCTCTCGCGGTCATCGTCGCGGTGCCGGGCGCTCATGCCGCAGGCTCGGCGTAGTCCGCCGCCATGGCGCGCGAGACTTCGAGATCGTCGCGCACGCGCCGCGTGATCGGCTCGGCGACGGCCTTTTCGATCTTGGAGCCGAGCAGCGGCACCTCGGCATCGATGTCGAAGCGCAGGTCGAGCCGCGCGGTGCCGCGATCGTCCCGTAGCCGCAGATCGATCGTGATCGCGACCGGCGTCTTCTCGATATCGATGTCGATACGGCCGTGGCCGGCGTCCAGCTGCCAGACATCCGTCTGCTCGAGGATCAGGCGGCTGCCGATACGCTTCCTGAGCAGATCCGGCAGCGACATCGCCGCGGCCTCGAGGGCGTGAAGCACCGTGATGGAGAAACGATCGCCCGCGCGATCACAGGCCACGATCTCGGGCGAACGCCCACCCAGGCGCTCGTACTTGGCCACGTAGTAGTCGCGGTCGCCGAACATGCGGGCGACCGTATCCACGTCGTGGTCGAAATCGAACGATTCCTCGAATTTCATCTGCGGCTTCTTCCGTGCAAACGGTGATTGACGGGAGGGCGGCGACGCGCCCGGCCCATTCCAGGGCGCGGCGGTGCGCCCGTGACCTCATTGGGACTGTCGATGCTCGCGCTCGTGCTGTACGTCCTCGCGCTCGAGATAGTGGGCCAGCATCGGCCGCCCCTTGATCTCGGCGTCCAGCACCGCCAGCAGCACGAACACGCCGCCCATGCGCCGGTGGAGAAACACGATCTCCCGCGGCGGGATCCGGAACCAGCGCGAGATCGCCGCATCGGAGATCGCCCGCGAGACGCGGAACGGCAGGTCGGACTCGCCCCAGCGATAGGCGCCGTCGGCGGTAACCAGCGCATCCGGCGGATGCCGTCCGAACGGCTCGATCACCAGCATGCCCACGCGGGCGAAGGCATCGAAGACGTGCTGCGGCGAATCCCGGCGCAGCAGATTGATGCCGATGGCGCCGTCGATGAGCTGCTCGGCGTCCTCGTGAAAGGCGCCGGTGACCACCGCGTAGTAGGAGCCCAGAAAACGCGGCGCGAACTCGCGGGTGGCGCCGAAGTCCAGCAGCACCAGCTGGTCCGGGCCCTCCGAGTTCAGCCGGATCTTGTAATTGCCGAAGTGCGGGTCGGTCTGGACCATGCCCCACACGAAGAACTCGCGCAGGAACAGCTCGAGGGCCTGCTCGCCCAGCGCGTTGCGGCGCGCCTGGTCGAGCTGCTTCACCGCCTCGCTCTGGACATGATGCGCCGACTCGTAGGACGTCACCAGCACGGTCTCGGTGGAATATTCAGGAAAGACCTCCGGCACCACGAAGCGATCGTCATCGGCGAGCCGCTCGGCGAATTCGCGGGTCATGCGCAGTTCGCGGTCGTAATCCACCTCGCGATAGATCATCTCCCGCACTTCCTCCATGATCGCGTTCAGCTCCATGCCCTTGGGCACGAGCCGGGCGAGACGCACGATCTGCGTCAGCGTGCGGATATCGCTGTCGATGGCATCGGCCAAGCGCGGATACTGAACCTTGACGCACAGCTCGCGACCGTCCGAGCGCCGCCATGCCCGGTGCACCTGACCCAGCGAGGCCGCGGCCAGCGGTTCGGGGTCGATCTCCAGCTCGTCGAGACGACGACGCCCGAGCCGCTCGACGACCACGGGCTCCAGATCCGACCAGGCCACCGGCGGGCTGTCGTCCTGGAGGCTGCGCAACACCTCGATGGCCTCGGGCGGCATGAAATACTGGCCGTAGACCGACAGCATCTGCCCGACCTTCATCACGCTGCCCTTGAGCTGGCCGAGTTCGTCGGCCAGGAACTGTGCCTGCCGGACGTAGAAATCACGGTTGCGGGCTTCGCGGTCGGCCTTGTTGCGGAACAGGTTGCCGAGCGTGTGGCCGGCGTACTGCGCACCGGCGACCATCCCCATGCGGGCCATGGCCGCATTGCGGTCAAACGAGCCGGTCTTGAGCTTGAGCGGTTTTTTACGCCCGCCTTTCGATGGATCAGCCATGCCGTGTGTCGGATGCCCGCAAAGCTGCGAGTCTATCAGCTTGCCCGGCGCGCTTGGCATGGGCGAAAACGCGTAGTCGCGAAGACAGAGCCCGGCAGGCCACGACGGGCGAAGGCAGGTTCCCCCACGGCTCCCCCGAACCGAGGGGGAGCGTGCGGGCCAGGCGCCGTAAGCCCCTGATGATATTGGTGGCTATGGCTGGATTTGAACCAGCGACACCAGCATTATGAATGCTGTGCTCTAACCCCTGAGCTACATAGCCGGAAAGCCGCGTAGTTTCTTCGCCCGGACATATCCTGTCAAGGCTTGCCGGCAGATGATTTCAGTGGCTGCCGGCGGCGAGATTCAGACGTTGAATCGGAAGTGGACGACGTCGCCTTCCACCATCCGGTACTCCTTGCCTTCGAGGCGTTGACGGCCGGCCTCCTTGGCCCCCTTTTCGCCCCTGAGTTCGACGTAGTCGTCGTAACCGATGACCTCGGCGCGGATGAAGCCACGCTCGAAATCGGTATGGATCACGCCGGCCGCCTGCGGTGCGGTCGCGCCGCGGCGCACCGTCCATGCCCGAACCTCCTTCGGACCGGCCGTAAAGAAGGTCTGCAGGCCGAGCAGTTCGTAGGCGGCCCGGATGACCCGGTCCAGACCCGGCTCCTCCAGACCCAGATCCGCCAGGAAATCCGCCTTGTCGTCGCCGTCCAGCTGGGCGAGCTCGCCCTCGAGCGCGGCACACACCGACACGACCGGCGCGTCCTGGGCACTGGCGTATTCGCGCACCCGATCGAGCAGCGGATTGTTCTCGAAACCGCCTTCGTCAACGTTGGCCACGAACAGCGCCGGCTTGGCCGTGATCAGGTGCAGCTCGTGCAGGGCGGCCCGGTCGTCGTCGCTCAGATCCATCGCGCGCACCGGTGCACCGGTGTCCAGATGGTCGCGCACGCGCGCGAACAGATCCGCGTTGCGCCGCGCCGTCTTGTCGCCCGACTTGGCCGCCTTGGTCGCCCGCTCGGCCGCGCGCGTGGCGGTGGCGAGATCCGCCAGCGCGAGTTCCGTGTCGATGGTCTCGATGTCGGCGATCGGATCCACGCGACCGGCGACGTGCATGACGTCGTCGTCCTCGAAACAGCGGACCACGTGCAGGATCGCGTGGGTCTCGCGGATATTGGCGAGGAACTGGTTGCCCAGCCCCTCGCCCGCCGAGGCCCCGGCCACGAGCCCGGCGATGTCGACGAACTCGATGGTCGTTGGCAGCGTCTTTTCCGGCGCGGCGATCTCGGCGAGCGCGGCCAGGCGCGGATCCGGCACCGGCACGACCCCCACGTTCGGATCGATGGTGCAGAACGGATAGTTCTCGGCCGGGATCTCCGCGGCCGTGAGGGCGTTGAACAGCGTCGACTTGCCGACGTTGGGCAGGCCCACGATTCCCACTTGAAGTGCCATCAGTCACTTACCGCCTTGCGCGAATTCAGTTGCTGGGCGCCCCGGTTCCAGGTCGAGGCGAGCACGGTCTCGACGGCGTCGGCCGCCGCCACGAGGCCCGCCTCGATCGCGGCCTGCTCATCGGCCGTCGGCGTGCCGAGCACGTGCGACAGCACGCCCGCGGCGTCACCGGGGTGCCCGATGCCGACCCGCAGCCGATTGTACTGGGAGCCGATCACGCGGTGGATGTCGCGCAGACCGTTGTGCCCGCCGTGGCCGCCGGATTCCTTGAGTCGAACCGTGCCCGGCGGCAGATCGAGATCGTCGTGCACGACCAGCAGCTCGGGCGCGCTGATCTTGTGAAAGGCGCACAGCGGCTGTACCGCCGCACCGCTGACGTTCATGAACGTCGCGGGCTTGAGCAGCCACACCGTGTCGCCGCCGGCGCCGTAGCGCGCCAGCTCGCCCTTGAAGCGTTTCTCCGATGAGAACGACAGTCGCCAGCGCGCCGCCAGCACGTCGGCGAACCAGAACCCGGCGTTGTGACGGTCCCGTGCATGATCGGGCCCGGGATTGCCCAGGGCCACGATCGCACGAATGTTCTCGCTCACGCGCTGTCGCTCCGAACCGGGCCGGACGAGGATCCGGGACTACTTGTCCTGATCGCCCTCGTCCTCGCCGTCGTCCCCGGCTTCCGAGTCGTCGGACTCGCCGTCGGCGTCCTCGCCCTCTTCGGCTTCGGCGGCCTCGGCATCCTCTTCTTCCAGCTCGATGGCGGCACGCGGCACCTGGACGGAAACGACGGTCAGATCGTTCTGATCCTCCTCGTCGCCCATCAGATCCACGATCTGCACGCCTTCCGGCAGCACCAGCTCGCTGAGATGGATCGAGTCGTTGAGCCCGAGCTTCGAGCAGTCGACCTCGATGTACTCCGGCAGATTGCGCGGCAGGCACTCGATCTCGACGTCGTTCATGTTGTGCTGAATGACGCCGTCCTCGTCGACCACACCGGGGCACTCGTCCTCGCCCGCGAAGTGCAGCGGCACGCTCATGCGCAGCGCCTCGCCCGCGACGATGCGCAGGAAATCGGCGTGCTCGATGAACGGCTTGGCGGGATGCCGCTGAAGGTCACGCAGCACCGCCTCTTCGGTGCCACCGCCGGCGACGTGAATCTTGATGATGTGCGAGAAGAACGCCTCGTTATCCAGATGATGGTCGAGGTCGTTGTGCTCCAGGCTCAGCATCACCGGATCGCCGTTGCCACCATAGATGATGGCCGGCACCTGGCCGGCACGGCGCAGGCGGCGGTTCTCGGCGCGGCCCTTGGCCGTGCGTTTTTCCGCGTTCAACTCGAAGGCTTCCATATCGATTCGCTCCAGTCGATGTGCACCGGCAAACCACGCCTTGCCGGGTCGAACAATGCTTGCAGGCCGCGACGATCGGTTCCGCCGCGTTCAAAAGACCGCGTAGTATACGCGCTTGCGCGGCGAATGCCGAGCCGCGACCGAAAAATTCGCAATCAGTCCACGTACAGCGTGGAGACCGACTCCTCGTTGCTGACACGGCGGATGGTTTCGGCCAGCAGCGCGGCGATGTGCAGCTGTCGGATCTTGCCGCACGCCGCCGCATCGGTCGACAGCGGGATGGTATCGGAAACCACCAGCTCGTCGAGGCGGGAATTGCTGATGTTCTCCACCGCCTTGCCGGAGAGCACCGGATGCGTCACGTAGGCGCGCACCCGGGTAGCCCCCTGATTCTTGAGCGCATCGGCCGCCTGGCAGAGCGTGCCCGCCGTATCGACCAGGTCGTCGACCATGATGCAGCTCTTGCCCTTCACGTCGCCGATGATGTTCATGATCTTGGCTTCGTTGGCCTTGGGCCGACGCTTGTCGATGATCGCGAGATCAGCCTCGTCCAGCCGCTTGGCCAGCGCCCGAGCCCGGACCACCCCGCCGACGTCCGGTGAGACGACGATGAGATTGTCCTCCTTCTGGCGCCAGATATCGCCGAGCAGCACCGGCGAGGCATAGACGTTGTCGACCGGCATGTCGAAGAAGCCCTGGATCTGGTCGGCGTGCAGATCGACCGTGAGCACACGGTCCGTGCCGACGGCGCCGAGCAGGCTGGCGGCGACCTTCGCCGAGATCGGCACGCGCGCCGAGCGCGGACGGCGATCCTGGCGCGCATAGCCGAAGTAGGGTATGACGGCGGTGATCCGCCCTGCCGATGCACGATGCAGCGCATCGATCATCATCAGCAGTTCCATGAGGTTGTCGTTGGTCGGCTGACAGGTCGACTGGACCACGAACACGTCGCGCCCGCGTACGTTCTCCTCGATCTCGACGGCGACCTCGCCGTCGGAGAACTTGCCGACACTGGCCTTGCCCACCGGCAGCTTGAGATAGCCCGCCACATCCCGGGCCAGCGCCGGATTGGCGTTGCCCGTGAAGACCATCAATCGGGAGTCCGTCATGAATTACCGCCGTTTTTCAATGATGTCTGGACCGCGTGCCGGCGGCGTGCCGTCGAATGCCACCGGTCCTGAAGCGACCGGGGCTCGGCGCGGGCCGTTGCTCTTCCCTGGACGCGCGCCGGATGCCGTGGCTGTTCGTCAATTTTTCCTGGCTGCGGCGGCGAGACGATCCGTGGATTGTCACGTCCTCGACCCGTCGGACCCGAACCGCTTCACGCGGTGATCCGGGCTCGCCGACGCGCGTTCGGGACACCGTCGGATTGTCGCTCCGCCACCCCGCCGTGTTCGCGACGGATGACAATGGCTGGGGCGGCAGGATTCGAACCTGCGAATCACGGGATCAAAACCCGATGCCTTACCGCTTGGCTACGCCCCAGTGGAATCGCAGCAGCGGCTTCGACCGGACGTCACCGCTGACTTGAACAGGCGCGTATTCTCTTTTCCCGTCTCATCCGTGTCAATTCAGCGACACTGCATCGCGAAGCCGCAGCGCATCCGGCAGCCGTGTCCGAGCGCCGTGCCGGCCCGCAGCACTCGCGCACCGGCGCCACCCGCGCTTAGCGGCGGCGCCGAGCCGGGCATTCATGCGATCGGGTGTCGGGGCGGACCGTCGGCTGCGCCCGACCGGGGGGATTGGTTTTCAGTGTCCGTACCGACCCGCCACAGACGCGAGCCGCGCCGTCATCGATACGCCATCAGTAGTCGCGCTGGCGCGAGTCACGCCGAAGCGCGCCGCGGCATCCGCAGGACGAGCAGCATCGCGATCAGGCCACCGATCGCCGCGCACCAGAGCGGCGCGCGCACGTCCCACCACTGCGCCAGCGGCCCCACGGCCATGACCCCGACCGCGCCCAGGGCGTTGGCGAGCCCCAGGGCCAGCCCGGAGCCCAGCGAGCGGTTTTCGGGCAACAGGTCCTGGGCCACCAGGATGGTCAGCGGCAGAGTGGCGAACAGCACGATGCCCAGGGCGGCACAGATCAGCCAGAGCCAGACCCCCGCGGCCTGCGTGAACAGCCCCAGCAACACCGCGGCCATCGCCATCGTCGCCATCAGAATCCGGCGCGTGCCGAAACGATCGGCGAACCAGCCGCCGGACAGATTGCCGACCACACCGACGACCAGCAGGACGGTGAGCAGGCTGGCACCGACGGTCACGTCGCCGCCGGCCTCGACCCAGATCAGAGGCATGAAGGTGACGAGGCTGAATATCATCAGGCCGCGCAGGGCGCAGTAGCCCACCAGCAGCGCCAGCGGCCGCGCGTTGCGCCGCCAGTTCAGGCGCGGCGCATCGGCGCGTCGGGCCGGCAGCCTCGGCGCGGCCCGCAGGACCAGCGGCACGGTCGCCAGCCCGGGCAGCATCATCAGCCACAGGTGGCCGCGTCCGAGCCCGACGGCGAGGGCACTCGCCAGCGCCGGCCAGACGCCGCGGCCGATCTCGCCGCCGACCAGAAACGCCGACATCGCGCCGCCCGGCCGGTGCACGGCGAGTCGCCGCACCCCCGCCAGCGCCTGCGGATGAAACAGCGAATTCGAGATGCCGATGATCACGAGCACGACCACCAGCGACACGATGCCGTCCACCCAGCCGATCAGCGCCCCGCCCAGCGAGGAGCCGAGCAGGCCGGCCGCGATCAGCGCGCGGCCGCCGAGCCGATCGGCCACGAGGCCCACGAACGGCTGCAGGCCCTGACCGATGAGCAGCGCACCCATGATCGAGCCCGCCAGCCCGACCGACAGATTCAGATCGATCAGAATCAGCGGCAGCACCCCCGGCAGGAAGTTGGCGGCCCCGTCGTTTAGGAAATGGGCCCAGCCGAGCGCGGCGAGGCGAGCGCGATGCGATCCGTCGTGAGCCTCCGTCATGCCCGGTCGCGCCACCGCCACGGCCGTGCCGCGAACGGGGCCTGCCGGCCGCTGCCCGCGGGACGATCAGGCATCCGGCGCGCTCGCCCCGCCGATGTCGAACCAGCGATCGACCACCAGCCGAATCCGGGTCTCGCCGTTATCGAGCACGATGCGCTCGGGCAGCGCCGGCGCGCCGTCGGGCTCGGCGTACTCGGGAAACGCGATCTTCCAGCCGTCCTGCTCGAGCGCGACCAAGCGCCCCTGCGCATCGACGCTGATGCGATCGTAGCCCCCGGGCGCCGGCAGCCCCCGGCCCCAGTAGCGCAGCGGCTCGAGGGGGAAGGTCCAGCCCAGCGTCCGCTCGACCAGCGCGTCCGGCTCGGTGGTGACCATGCGCCGGTCGCCGGTCCGGATCACCACGCGGTCGAGCGTGCCCGAGGCGCGGAAGCCGCCGGCCCCCATCGGGCCGGACAGGCGGACGTCGAAATCCTCGCCGTTCTGACGCCAGTTCAGGTTGCCGGTCCAGCCGAGCAGCTGGCCCGTGGCCACACGCCCCTGCAGCGCCCAGGTCTTCAGTTCCGCCAGCGTTTCACGGTGCGCCTGCCAGGCCGCGGCATCCGCTACCCCGGGCTCGGCCTCGGGCGGCTGACGGATCACGGCACAGCCGGCCAGCAGACTGACCAGCGTCACGAACAGAAGAAGATGTTTCATGGCGCGTTTCCTTGCGAATCGAGACGCTCGACGGTCTCCCGCAGGATCGGGTGGTTCGGGTTGTCGGCGCGCGCATCCTGCCAGATGCGGCGCGCGGCCTCCCGTTCGCCCTGTTTCCAGAGCACCTCGCCGAGATGCGCGGCGACCTCGGGATCGGGATAGTCCGCGTAGGCCCGCTCGAGATAATCCCGCGCGGTGTCGAGGTGGCCCATCCGGTACTCGACCCAGCCCATGCTGTCGAGAATCGCGGGGTTGTCCGGATCCGAGGCCAGCGCCTGCTCGATGTAATTGCGCGCGACGTCATAGCGCTGACTGTGATTGGCCAGCAGATAACCGAGCGCATTGAGTGCCCGGGCGTCGTCCGGCTCGGCGTCGAGTACCGCCTGCAGATCAGCCTTGGCGGCGTCGATGCGCCCCAGGCGCTCGTAGGCGAGCGAGCGACCATAGCGCAGCTCCAGACTCTTCGGCGCCGCCGCCAGCCCGGCGTCATAGACGGCGAGCGCGTCCGCGGGTCGATTGGCCTCGAACAGCAGCTGGCCTTCCGCGGCATAGAGCTGGTCGGTCATTTCAGGATAGGTCTCCCGCAGCGACGCAAGCCGCGCCCGCGCGCCGGCCATGTCGCCCTGCGCCCAGATCATGCGGGCCGCACGCACCTGGGACTCGAACGCATGACTGCCGTTCTCGACCCGCTGATACCACTGCTGGGCGCGGGCGGGATCGTCGTTGCGTTCGGCGATGCTGCCGAGGTAGTACGCGGCATCGTCGGGGCGATCGCCGGCGTCGTATAGACGCCGAAAGGCCGTCGCGGCGCGCTCGAGATCGCCCACGCTGAGCGCGAGCACGCCCAGGCCGTAGCGCGCATCGGCATTGTCCGGCGCCAGCGCCAGCGCGCGATCGAAGGCGTCCAGCGCGGCCTCGCCCTGATCCGCCTGCACCATCAGACGCGCCAGCGTCAGGTGGTACTGCGCCCGACGCGCGTCGTTGCCGGGCAGTCCGGAAATGAGCGCCTGGGCGCGGTCGGTCTCGCCCGCACGGATCAGCACGCCGGCCTGCAGCAGGACCGCGCCGTCCCACGCCGGCTCGAGCCGTACGGCCCGCTCGGCCGCGTGCGAGGCGACCTGCTCACGCCCGTAGCGCAGCGCCACGACGCCGAGCGCGTGCTGGGCGGGCGCGCTCTCGGGGTGGCGCTGCGCGATGTCAGTGAGCGTGTCGATGGCCAGGTCCGCCCGGTCGTTCTCCCCCGACAACAGATCGGCGAGCAGCTGATAGCCGGTCCGGGTCGACGAGGCCGCCGCGACCAGGCTGCGCGCGTACACCGCCAGCCCGCTGGCGTCGCCGGTGGCGAGTGCGAGTCGCGCAGCGGTGCGCTGGGCATCGAGCGAATCCGGCTCGGCCGCCGCCCAGGTGCCCGCGGCGCGATACGCCAGCTCGGCCTCGCCGGCGAACAAGGCGATCTGCGTGGCCCGCTCGGCGAGCTCGCGGTCATTGGAATAATCGAGCGCGGCCACATATTCCCGTGCCGCAACGTCGCGATGCCCGCGCTGGATGGCCATTTCGCCGGCCAGCACGTGATACTCGTAGGCACTGCGGCGACTGGACTCGGGGGTGGCGACCGTCGCCGCGTCGATGCGCATGCCTTCGACGCTGTCGGACGCGGGCTGGCCGGCGCAGCCGGCGAGTGTCAGCGCGGCGGCCAGCACGAAGGCTCGAATGGCGCGTGGCGACCGGACGATCCGCGCCGGAGCCCCTGGATTGACTTGGAATAACGGCATGATCCGATGATACCGCGCGCACGGACAACGCTGCCATGCAACCGCGGATCGTGGACCGCTCGCGGTAGAATGCGCCCATGACGCTGCTGACCGTCGGCCTGAACCACAATACCGCGCCCCTTGCCGTGCGCGAGACCGCCGCCTTTCCGCCCGAGCAGTTCGACGACGCGCTCGGCGACCTGCTGCGTCTGCCCCACGTCGAGGAAGGCGCGATCCTGTCGACCTGCAACCGCACCGAGCTCTACGCGGTCACGGATGCGCCCGGCGACGGCACCCTGCGCGACTGGCTCTGTCGTCAGCGCGGGCTGAGCGCTCACGACATGAGCGGGCATTTCTACGTCTACCGCGACCGCGACACCATTCGCCATACGCTGCGGGTCGCCTCCGGCCTGGATTCCATGATTCTGGGCGAGCCGCAGATCCTCGGCCAGATGAAGGACGCCTACCGCAGCGCCCGGGCGGCGCGCGGCACCGGCCCGCTGCTCACGCGGCTGTTCGAGCACAGCTTCGCCGTCGCCAAGCAGATCCGCAGCCAGACCGACATCGGCGCCAACCCCGTGTCGGTGGCCTACGCCGGTGTCAGCCTGGCGCGTCAGATCTTCGCCGACCTGTCCGAGACCTGTGCCATGCTCATCGGCGCCGGCGACACCATCGACCTGACCGCGCGCTATCTCGCCGAGATCGGCGTCTCGCGCATGGTCTTCGCCAACCGCAGCGTCGAGCGCGCTCAGGCGCTGGCGACGCGCTACCACGGCTACGCCATCGCGCTGGCCGACGTACCCGCGCATCTGGCCGAAGCCGACATGGTGATCGCCTCGACCGCCGCCCCCGGCTACATCGTGCACTTCTCGCAGCTCAAGGCCGCGGTCAAGCGCCGGCGGCGCAAGCCGATGTTCGTGCTCGACCTGGCCGTGCCACGCGACATCGATCCGGCCGCGGGCGAGCTCGAGGACATCTACCTGTATTCGGTGGATGACCTGCAGGGCGTGATCGACGACAATCTGCGTTCGCGCGAGCAGGCGGCCTCGCTCGCCGACGGCATGCTCGACGCCCGCATCGAGGAATACATCGACTGGCTGGATTCCCGCCGGGCCACCGATACCATCAAGGCGCTGCGCCGTCAGGCCGAGGCCGAGCGCGACGAAGTGCTCGACAAGGCTCGCCGCCGCCTCGCCCGCGGCGACGATACCGACGCGGTGCTCGCCTTCGTCGGCCGTACACTGACCAACAAGCTCATGCATCCGCCCAGCGCGACCCTGCGGCATGCCCGCGGCGCCCACCAGCAGGAACTGCTGACCGGCGCTCGCGAACTGTTCCAGCTCGAAGAGCCCGAGCACGACAAGGACGACGACGACATCACATGAAGGATTCGCTCCGCCGCAAGCTCGAGGAACTGGTCGAACGCCACGAGGATCTGGCGCATTCGCTGTCCGATCCCGAGGTCATCAACGATCAGGCCAAGTTCCGGCGCATGTCGCAGGAATACGCCCAGCTCGAGGCGCTGACCGAGGACTATCGCGCCTGGCGCGCGCTGGTCGACGAGATCGCCGATCTGGAGGGCATGGTCGAGGCCGACGAGACCGAACTGCGCGAGATGGCCGAATCCGAACTGGCCGAAGCGCGGCCGCGGCTGGACTCGCTCGAAGCCGCCCTGCGCAAGCACCTGATCCCCCGCGACCCGAACGACAGCGCCAATCTCTATCTCGAGATCCGCGCCGGTACCGGCGGCGACGAGGCTGCGCTGTTCGCCGGCGATCTGTTTCGCATGTACAGCAGCTACGCCGAGAAACACGGCTGGCGCATCGAGATCCTGTCGGCAAGCGAGGGCGAGCACGGCGGCTACAAGGAAGTCATATCGCGGGTGATCGGCGACGGCGCGTTCTCGCATCTGAAGTTCGAATCCGGCGCCCACCGCGTGCAGCGGGTCCCGGCGACCGAGTCCCAGGGCCGCATCCACACCTCCGCCTGCACGGTCGCGGTCCTGCCGGAGCCGGACGAAGTCGAGGCCATCCAGATCGACGCCAACGATCTGCGCGTGGACACGTTTCGCGCGGCGGGCGCCGGCGGCCAGCACGTCAACAAGACCGACTCGGCCATCCGCATCACCCATCTGCCCACCGGGGTGGTGGTCGAATGCCAGCAGGAGCGCTCACAGCACAAGAACCGGGCCCGCGCCCTAAGCCTGCTGCAGACCAAGCTGATGACCGCCGAGCAGGACAAGCAGGACCGCGAACAGGCGGATGCGCGCAAGCGGCTGGTCGGCAGTGGCGACCGCTCGGAACGCATCCGCACCTACAATTTTCCGCAGGGGCGGGTGACCGATCACCGCATCAACCTCACCCTCTACAAGCTCGACGACGTCATGTCCGGCAACCTCGAGGAAGTCATCGAGACCCTGACCAGCGAACATCAGGCGGACCAGCTCGCCGAGCTGGGCGCGGCGTGATGACCGCCACGAGCGCCCCGTGCACGCTGGCGGCGGCGCTGCGCGAGGCTCGCCGCCGGCTGGCCTCGGTCAGCGACACGCCGGATCTGGACGCGCGCTGGCTGGCCGAGCACGCGCTGGATGTCGGTGCGGCCTATCTGCTGGCCCACGCGGACACGCCGCTCCCGGCGACGGCGTCCGCGCGCTACGAATCACTGGTCGAACGGCGCGCGGCCGGCGAGCCGCTGGCCTACATCATCGGCCGCGCCGGGTTCTGGTCGCTCGATCTGCGTGTGACCCCGGACGTGCTCATTCCGCGCCCGGATACCGAAACCCTGGTAGAGGCGGCCCTCGCGCGGCTGCCTCCGGACGCGCCGCTGGCCGTGGCGGATCTCGGCACGGGCTCCGGAGCGATCGCCCTGGCCCTGGCCCGGGAGCGCCCGGCCTGGCACATAGTGGCCACCGAAGCCAGCGAGGCCGCGTTGGCCGTGGCCCGCGACAACGCCCGGGCCCTCGATCTGGATCGGGTCGAATGCGTGGCCGGCCCCTGGCTCGAAGCCGTCGCCGGGCGCCGCTTCGACGCCATCGTCGCCAACCCGCCCTACGTGGCGCCCGACGATCCGCATCTGCACGACCTGGCCCACGAGCCGCACGCGGCACTCGTGGCCGCCGACGACGGCCTGGCCGACCTAGCGGCGATCGCCGCGGCCGCACCCGCCCATCTGCGCGGCCCCGGCTGGCTGCTGCTGGAGCACGGCGCCGACCAGGGCTCCGCCGTGCGCGACCTGCTGGCGGCCGCGGGCTTCGAGGCCGAGACGATCAGCGATCTGGGTCGGCGCGCACGCGTGACCTGCGGCCATCTCGCCGGCGACGCCATCTGTCGCTCGGCCTGACACCGCCGGGACGCAACCCGACCCGTCAATCGCCTGATCCGGCGCGGCTTCGACCGCAGCCGACACAGCGCGAACGCGGTCCGGCGGCCAACGGCGTCGGAGAACCTGCCAGTCGCCCGACTGCGACCGCTGCGCCCCTCGCAAGGCATTGATCCATTGGTTTTCCCGGTGAGGGCACATTTCTGGCCTTAACAAGCCCGGCCTCACCAGAAGAAAGGATCAGGAGTATCCACCATGAAACAGGTCAGCACGATGGTGTTCGCAGCGGCGATGGTCGCCGCCGGTTCCGCGAGCGCCGCCACGAACACCTACGACAGCACCCCGACGCCAACGGCGTGCCCATGTCCAGCGTTGCCGGCGTGACCGCCGTCGACTTCAACAGCGGCTGCGGTTATGCCGCCTGCAGCGGCAACTATGCGCTGGTGACCGGCAGCTCCGGCCAGTAGGCGCCCCGCCCCGGGCCAGCGACCCCGACACCACGGAGTATCCGACCGTGCCGGAGAATCTCAGCCAACAGCCGATCTCCGCGGAGTTCTCGCTCGGCACCTCCGCCAATTACTTCGGCCTGCTCTGGGACTCGATCGACGACGACAACACGCTCGAGTTCCTGCTCGACGGCACCGTCGTGGACAGCTATGCCGGTCTCGACATCACCAATCCGGCCGACGGCAACCAGAACTCGCCGGGGACCACACCCACGTGAACTTCTTCGGGGTGCCCGAGTTCAACGGCATCCGCATGACCCGCTCGCCGTACGCGTTCGAGAGCGGCAATCGCGCCTTCGGCAAGACCAGCGTGCCCGAGCCGGGCGCACTGGCGCTGTTCGGCGCGGGTCTGGTGGGCGCCGCCTGGGCGCGGCGTCGCACCCACGGCGGCTGATCGAAGAAGCGATCCCAAGAGAGCCGCGCGCGGGCGGCTCTGTCTATCTGCGAGCCCTCATCGGGCCGGTACCGCCCGCGACCGAACGCGGTCGACGCGGCCCGATGGAGGCGCTCGGCTCGGAGACTGGCGTCAGAGCCGCTCGATGACCGCGTCGGTGAAGCTCGACGTGGTGCCGTCGCCGCCCAGGTCCGGCGTGACCCGGTCGTGATCGGCGACCGCCGCGCGCACCGCCCGGCGGATGCGCTCGGCGTCCTCGCGCCGGCCGATGTGCTCCAGCAGCAGCGCCGAGGCCAGAACCACCGACGTGGGGTTGGCGATGCCCTTGCCGGCGATGTCCGGCGCGCTGCCGTGCACGGCCTCGAACATCGCGCAGTTCTCGCCGATGTTGGCGCCGGGCGCGAGCCCCAGCCCGCCGATCAGGCCGGCGCAGAGGTCGGAGATGATGTCGCCGAACAGGTTCGTGGTGACGATCACGTCGAACTGCTCGGGATACATCACCAGCTTCATGGCACAGGCGTCGACGATGATCTCGTCGTGCTCGAGATCATCGTACTCCTGCGCGATCTCGCGGCCGACATCGAGAAACAGCCCGGAGGTGGATTTCATGATGTTGGCCTTGTGCGCCAGGGTGACCTTGCGACGACCGCGCGAGCGCGCCATTTCGAAGGCGAAGCGGATGATGCGCTCGCACTGTTCGCGCGTGATCACCGACAGGGCCTCGGCCCGGGTGCCGTCCTCGGAGACCGTCTGGCCCTCCCCGGAGTACATGCCGCCCTTGTTCTCGCGGACGGTGATGATGTCCAGACCCTCGTAGCGCGACCGGGTCCCGGGCATGGACAGCGTCGGCCGCACGTTGGCGTACAGATCGAACTTCTTGCGCATGGCCACGTTGACCGAGCGATAGCCCTTGCCGGACGGCGTGGTGACCGGCCCCTTCAGAACCAGCCCGGTGCGTTCGATCGATGCGATCGCCGCCTCCGGCATGACGTCGGACGCGCCCGCGTCGAGGGCCGCCTGCCCCACCTGGACCTCTTCATAATCCAGCCCGGGATCCAGCGCCTCGAGAATACGTAGGGCCGAATCAACGATATCGGGGCCGATACCGTCGCCCTTGATGACCGTAACCGGTGTAGTGCTCATGTCGATTCCCGTTAACGAATGTTGGGGCACCGGGGGCGAAACGGGCCTTGATGGTCGCGCCTCACCGGCTTGAATATGTGGCATGCTAGCACTGGCTGCGACAGCGGTTCGCGGCATCCGGCGCCCGCGCCGAGAACCCTGGCCGACGCTCTGCGCATGCGAGCACGCACCGCGTGGCGCGAGGCTTTTGTGTCCGCCCGGTGCCCCGGGTACCGGGGCCGTCGTGCGGGTTGCGCCGGAAAAATTCGGTTTTCGGTCCACTCGGCGGCGTCATCGCATGAATCTGCGCCGGCCGGACGCCGGGTCGGCCACGGCATTCCGCTACATCGACAGACGAATCACGCCATGCACTCGATCCCTTTCGCCTGCCGTATTTTCGTCATCGCGCTGCTGTCGTTGATGGCGGTCTGTAGCGCCAATGCCAGCGACGGGGTCGCCGACAGCGACATCGAACCGGAGGCCGCGGTGGATCTCGTCGTGGTGATGAAATCCGAACGCGTGCTCTATCTCTACGACGACGGCCTGATCGTCGGCCAGTATCCGATCGCACTCGGCAAGAACCCCGTCGGCACCAAGCGCGAACGCGGCGACAACCGCACCCCGGAGGGCGCCTACACGCTGGACTGGCGCAATCCGGACAGTATCTTCCACCGCTCGATCCACATCTCCTATCCCAAGCCCAGCGATGTCCGCGCCTCGAAGGCTCGAGGCCTGGACCCCGGCGACATGATCATGATCCACGGCCAGCCGGACTACGACGACCGCGATCGCAAGGGCGACTGGACCAACGGCTGCATCGCCGTGTCCAACGCGGCCATCAACGATATCTGGACGCGCGTGCCCGACGGCACGCGCATCCACATCTATCCCTGATCGCGACGCGCTGACGGAACGCCCGAATGACTGATCAGGCACCGCGACCGCCCGGCCGCCTGCCGCCCGACAAGCGCGAGCAACTGACCCGTGCGCGACGGCTCGAGTGGCTCACGCTCGCGCTTCGGGTGACCGTGGTCCTGGCGCTCTACGCGGGGCTCGGGCGTACCCAGGCGCTGGACGCCATCTGGCTCAAGAGTCTGTGGTCGCTGCTGCCCCCCGCGGCCTTTCTCGCGGCCTGCCGGATCGAGGCCTGGCAGCCGACACCGCGTTTTCCGCACGGCTTCTACCGTGCCGGCAGCATCGCCTTTCTCGCGGCCGCACTCGCGCTCGCGA
The DNA here is from genome assembly GCF_003732545.1 of Salinisphaera orenii subsp. halophila YIM 95161. Lineage (GTDB taxonomy): Bacteria > Pseudomonadota > Gammaproteobacteria > Nevskiales > Salinisphaeraceae > Salinisphaera > Salinisphaera orenii_A. The sequence goes on from NZ_AYKF01000013.1 coordinate 29,233, forward strand.
CCATGGGGCTGTACCTGTGCTGGACCGGCCTTCGCGGGCTGCTCCACAGTCGCCATCCGGGTCTGGCGACGTTTGCGGAGACCGGCTGGCTGACCTGGCCCGGTTGGCCCGCGGTGGCCGCCCTGCTCTACAGCATCGCCGTGCCCCTGGTGGCGGGCCGCTCGCGCCAGGCGCTGGCCATACGGCTGCACGACAAGGGCCTCTACGCCGACGCGGAGATGGGGCGCATGAGCTGGATGGCCGGCGGCGCGGCCGTCATCGGCGTGCTCTGCGTGGGGCTGGGCCTGGGCCGCGTCGATTTCGTGGCCACCCTGCTCATCGGCGCCGACATCCTGCGCCACGGCAGCCGGCTGCTGCAGACCGCGGTCTGCGACCTGATCGACGAAGTGCCGCGCGGGATCGGTTCCGCCCAGGTCGACCCGCTGGGCGGACGCGTACTCGCCTACCTGGAATCGCTGGACTGGATCGATACCGCGCGGGTGCGCCTGCGCGAAGAGGGCCGCCTGCTCACCGGCGTGGCCTTCGTCGCCCCCAACACCGAACACGACCTGGTGGACCGCCTGGAGCGGGCGCGCGGCGACATTCGTGCAATGGACTGGCGGCTGCTGGACATCGCCCTGGTGCCCGTGGCCGACTCGCGCTGCCGTGCCCTGCCGGACAGTCCGGGCCGGCCGAGCTGGATCTGAGTCGCGCGTGCGGACCGGCTGTCGCGAGGCCATGCCCGCGCGCTATCATGCGCGCCGGTTTCGCGGCGACAGTACATCTTGACAGCATTGAAGATCAGCCGGCCGCTGGCCACCCGACTCCTGTTCGAGGCGCAGAAGCAGCCCGATACCGAGGTCTGCGGCTTTCTCAGCGCCCTCGACGGCCACCCCCGGGAGATCTATCCGGTGGCCAACGTCGCCGACGATCCGGCGCGCCGTTTCGAGATGGACCCGGCCGACCAGATCCGCGCGATGAAGACCATGCGCGAGCGCGGCGAGACCATGCTGGCGATCTATCACTCGCACCCGAGCGCGCCGCCCGAGCCCTCCGTCCACGATCTCGACGGTCTCGGCTATCCCGACGCGCTGTATCTGATCATCTCGTTGAACATCAAGGGCGTGCTCGAGATGCGTGCCTGGCAGCGCCAGGACGATCGGATGATCGAACACACGCTCACCGTCATGGACTGAGTCCGGCGCCCCCGCCGCCGGTTTTTTGTAGAATCGCGGCTGACTCGTCCGTTCTCCCCGAAAAAGACACCGAACATGCGTCTATCCCGCTTCGCGCTCGCCACCACCAAGCAGACACCGGCCGACGCCGAGATCATCTCGCATCAGCTGATGCTGCGCGCCGGCATGATCCGCCGGCTCGCCGCCGGCCTCTACACGTGGTCGCCCCTGGGCATGCGCGTACTGCGCAAGGTGGAGAACATCATCCGCGAGGAGATGGATGCGGCCGGCGCGCTGGAAGTGCTCATGCCGGCGGTCCAGCCCGCGGAGCTTTGGCGCGAAAGCGGCCGCTGGGAGGCCATGGGCGACCTGATGCTGAAGATGGACGACCGGCTCGGCCGCGAGTACTGCTTCGGCCCGACCCATGAAGAAGTCATCACCGATTTCGCCAAGCGCGACATCGCCAGTTACAAGCAGCTGCCGGTGAACTTCTACCAGATCCAGACCAAGTTCCGCGACGAGATCCGGCCGCGCTTCGGGCTGATGCGCGCGCGCGAGTTCATCATGAAGGACGCCTACTCCTTTCATATGGACGAGGCGGATCTGGACCGCGAATACCACGGCATGCGCGCCGCCTACACCCGCATCCTCGACCGCATGGGGCTGGACTACCGGATCGTCGCCGCCGACTCGGGCGCGATCGGCGGCGCCAAGTCCGAGGAGTTCCACGTCCTGGCCCACAGCGGCGAGGACGAACTGGCGGTGTCCGAATCCGGCGCCTATGCGGCCAACATCGAGGCCGCGGTGACCCGGGCGCCGGCCGGCGAGCGGCCGGCGCCCGGCGGCGAGCTGCGCAAGGTGGACACCCCGGGCGTGGCGACCATCGCCGATCTCTGCCGCGCGCTGGATCTGCCCGCCGAAGCCACGGCCAAGGCGATCGTCGTCGCCGGCGACGACGATCGGCCGGTACTGCTGGTCTTGCGCGGCGACCACTCGCTCAACGACATCAAGGCCGAGGGCATCGACGGCATCGCCAGCCCGCTGCGATTCGCCGAGGAGGCCGTGATCCGCGAGCACTTCGGCGCCGGGCCGGGCTCGCTCGGCCCCGTGCATCTGTCCCTGCGCGTGATCGCCGATCATGCCCTGGAAAAGACCGCCGACATGGCGGTGGGCGCGAACTACGACGGTGCCCACTTCGTGAACTTCAACTGGGGCCGTGACGCCCCGGAACCGGAATTCGCCGACCTGCGCAACGCCGTCGCGGGCGATCCGGCCCCCGACGGCTCGCCGCTCGCGGTGCTGCGCGGCATCGAGGTCGGCCATGTGTTCCAGCTCGGCGACAAGTACAGCCGCGCGCTGGAACTGACCGTGCTCGACGAGAACGGTGCGGCGGTAACGCCGCAGATGGGCTGCTACGGCTTCGGCGTCTCCCGGATCGTTGCCGCGGCCATCGAACAGTGCTTCGACGACGGCGGCATCTGCTGGCCGACGGCGATCGCACCGTTCGAGCTGGTGATCGTGCCGATCAAGGCCGACAAGTCCGAGCGCGTGCGCGACGCCTGTGACACGCTCTATGCCGAATGCCGGGCGGCCGGTATCGACGTCGCCCTCGACGATCGCGGGCTGCGCCCCGGGCCGATGTTCGCCGACGCCGAGCTGATCGGCATTCCCCACCGCATCGTCATATCCGAGCGCGGCCTGGACGCAGGCACGCTCGAATACAAGGGCCGTCGTGATGCCGAGAGCCGGCAGATCGGGCACGGCCTGGATGCGATCCGGGAGGCAATGGGCCGCACCGACGGCACATGAGGCCCGCGGCGGCCGTCGCGGCGGGCCTGGTCGTCGCCGGTGCGCTGATGCCGATATCCCGGGCATCGGCGGCGGCCGCCGCCCGGGAGTCGGTCGATCCGGCGCTGCGCGAGCAGCTGATGACCGCGGTCGACGACGCCACGAGCTTCGACAACCGCTTCGCCGCCGAAGTCTGGCTGCTGGACATGGCCACCCGGCTGGCTCCGCAGATGCCGGACGCCGGTCGTCGGATGGCGCTGCTGAAGACGGTGCACGCCGAAGCCACGCGCGCCGGGCTGAGCCCGCAGCTGGTGCTGGCGCTGATTCAGGTGGAATCCGCTTTCAAACGCTTCGCCGTGTCCTCGGCCGGCGCCCGCGGCCTGATGCAGATCATGCCGTTCTGGATCGAGGAGATCGGCCGTCCGGACGACAATCTCTTCGACATGCGCACCAACCTGCGCTACGGCTGCACGATCCTCGCCTATTATCTCGACAAGGAGGACGGCAACGTCGTCCGCGCGCTGGCACGCTACAACGGCAGCCTCGGCGAGACCTGGTATCCCGCCCGCGTCGAGCGCGCGCTGCGCACGCGCTGGTATGGCCGCTGAACGATGCAGCAATTGCGCCCGCGCCCGGCCCCGGTCAGGATGACGCGGCCGCCGGCCGGAGACCCCATGCGACTCTATTTCAACCCGCGCTGCTCCAAGTCGCGTGCCGCCCGCGATCTGCTGGCTGGGGCCGGCCGGGACGTCGAGATCGTCGACTATCAGCGCCGCCCGCCCGATTCCGCGACGCTGGCCGCGCTCGTCGACGCCCTCGACGCGTCCCCCGCCTCGCTCGTGCGGGTGAACGATCCGGCGTTCGACCCTGACGCTGCCGGGCCGCTGGACCGCCGGCACGTGATCGAGCTGCTCGCGGCACGCCCGGGGCTCATGCAACGGCCGGTACTGGTCACGGGTGACCGCGCGGTCATCGCGCGGCCGCCCGAACGCGTATTCGAACTGATTGACCCGCCGACACAGGACGCCCCCGCCCATGAGTGACGAAATCCTCGTGCTCTACTACAGCCGCAACGGCGCCACCGCCAAGCTCGCCAACGAGGTTGCGCGCGGCGTCGCCCGAGCCGCACCGATGCAGCCGCGGGTGCGGACCGTACCGGAGGTCTCGCCCGACCACGAGGCCCAGGCCCCGGCCGTGCCGGTGGCGGGCGCGCCGTATGTCAGCCACGACGACCTCGAGGACTGCGCGGGGCTGATCATCGGCTCGCCCACGCGCTTCGGCAACATGGCCGCGCCGCTCAAGCACTTCATCGACACGCTTTCGGGGCAATGGCTGTCCGGCACGCTCACCGACAAGCCCGGTGCGGCGTTCACCTCCACCGGCAGCCTGCACGGCGGTCAGGAGACCACCCTGACCAGCATGATGCTGCCGTTGCTCCATCACGGCATGCTCATCGTCGGCCTGTCGTACACCGCCGACAACCTGCTCGCCGAGACCGATTCCGGCGGTACGCCCTACGGCGCCAGCCACGTCTCCGGCGTGATGGGCGAGAAACAGCTCACCGAGATCGAAAGCCAGCTGGCCCGCAATCTCGGCGAGCGCGTCGCCCGAACCGCCATCAAGCTGGGGGCGGGCTGATGCGCCGCTCGCGCTACGCGCTGGGCCTGGCCATCGCCGGCGACATCGGGCTCATCGCCAGCCTCTTTGTCATCGCCGGCAGCGGCAGTCAGCGCCTGATACTCGCGGCAGTGTTCAGCATTCCCCTGCTGATCGCCCTGAACGGTCTCGCCCGCGGCCGCATCTACACGGCGGCCTGGGCCTCGATGGCATCGCTGTTCTACCTGGCCTACGCGATGGTCGAGTACATCGCCGGAGCCGGCTCGCTCGGCGTCGATCTGTGTCTGGCTGCCAGCATCGCACTGTTCACCGGCACCGTGGTGTTCGCGAAATGGGATGCGCGCGAGCGCGGTCTCACCGGAAAGAAACGCGGCAACGACTGAGCCGCGTCGACACACCGCACACACAGGCGACCCGGCCGGCGCTGTCGGCCCGGCCGACAGCCACGCCCGCGGCCCCGCCTTGCGCAAAACAGCGATTCGGCCATCGGATTCAATCACTTGCCGCAACGCGCGCTGTGACCGCAGGAAAAACTCATGTCGTAATCGCTTACACAGCATGAGCGGATGAAACGCCGTTCTTTCTCAAATCTATGATTCATATCCGTTTTCCGTTCTGGCACGCGGCCTGCATCGAAAAGCCCGGGCCCGGGGGCGGGCTCGTCCCGAGGCGATCGCTTCGGGACAAACAACGGCACGAGGACCGCAGAGATGAAACTCAGGACATTGAGAAACATGCTGGTCGGTACGACATTGCTCGCGGGCAGCGCGACGGCCAGCGCGATCCCGATCGAACTCGGGCTCGCCATCGACGGCTCGGGGAGTATCGGCTTCTCCACCTTCCAGGCCCAGCAGAACATCTACGCCGACGTGTTGAGCGATCCGAACATCGTCCCGCAGGACGGCTCGGTCGCCATCGCGGCGCTGGTGTTTTCCAGCTCGTTAAACACCCTGTTCCCGGCGACCGTCATCGATCCGACGACCATCGGCGGTGTGGCCGACGCCATCCGCAACGCGACCTATCCGGGCGGCGGCACCAACATCGGTATCGGCATCGACGCGCTGACCAGCGAGATCTTCGGCAACGGCATCGACTCGGATCGCCAGGTCATCGACGTCTCGACCGACGGGGTGGGCTCGCTCGGCACCTCGGTGGCCGATTCGCTCGCGGCCGGCGTGGATCAGATCAATTGTCTGGGCATCGGCGCGGGTGCGAACTGCAGCTTCATTCCGGACGACTCGTTCTCCGTGATCATAAGCTCCTTCGACGACCTCGAGAGCGCACTGCGGCAGAAGCTGCAGCGTGAAATCGGCGGCGGGCCGATCGGCGTGCCCGAGCCGAGCGCCCTCGCCGTGCTGGCCCTGGGTCTGGCCGGCATCGGTGCGGCCGGTCGGCGCCGGGCGCGTCGGGGCTGAACATCGGTGGCTCATGCGGGCCGGCGGCACCCGCTGCCGGCCCTCTGGCCTAGATCTCCACCCGCAGGGCCTGCTTGACGAACGGGATGGTCAGGCGGCGCTGTTCCGCCAGCGACGCCTCGTCGAGCCGCTCGAGCGCGTCCATCAGCCAGGGTACGTCGCGCGTGCCGTGCCGCAGCAGCCAGCGCGCGGTCGCCTCGGGCAGATCCATGCCGCGCTGAGCGGCACGACGCACGAGCATCGCCTGCTTGTCGGCATCGTCCGGCGTCGCCATGGCAACCACCCCGCCCCAGCCGAGCCGGCTGGCCAGATCCGGCAGTGCGAGCCCGATATCGGCCGGCGGCCGCGCATCGGCCGCCAGCAACCGCCCGCCCCGATGGCGCAGCCCCTCGGTCAGGCTCAGCAGCGCGATCTCGGCGTCGCGGTGGGCGGCGATCGCGGAGACATCGTCCACGCAGACGCAATCCATATCGTCGAGGCCGGCGAGCAGCGACTCCGCATCGCGCCCGAGCTGGGCCAGGGGCACGTAGACGCTGCGCGCGCCGCCGTCACCGACCGCGCGACACACCGCCTGCAGCAGATGCGTCTTGCCGGTGGCCTCCGGCCCGTGGATGAACAGACGCTCGCTGCGGCCCGCGGCCAGATCCGCGACCGCCGCCTTGGCCGCACTGTTGCGACCACCCACGAAGGCGTCGAGCGTGGCGCTCTGGGGCAGCTGCACGCCAAGCACGAGCTGAGTGGCCATCAGTGATTCAGGTAGAGCCGGCTGGCGCGCCACTGCCGGCCGCCGTAACGCACGAGCACCGCAATAGTAGCCGCCACCGGCAGAGCCACGAGCACACCGACGAATCCAAACAGCTGACCGCCGGCCAGGACCGCGAAGATCACCCACACCGGATGCAGGCCGATGGCGTCGCCGAGCAGCAGCGGCTGCAGCACGACCTGCTCCATCACCTGACCGATGCCGAAGACCAGCGCCACCCAGAGCAGCGATACCGGATCGCCGGTCTGGACCAGCATGGCGATGCCGGCGACCAGCAGGCCGCTGATCACGCCGACATAGGGCACGAAGCTGACCATCCCCGCGCCCAGGCCGATCACCAGCGCGAGATCGAGTCCGGCCAGCCAGAGCCCGGCCACATAGATGCTGCCGAGTACCGTCATCACCACGAGCTGGCCGCGGATGAACTGGCCGAGCACCTCGTCGGTCTCCGACGCCAGCGCCGAAATCGTGCCGACATAGCGCCGCGGCAGCTGGGCCCGTATCCAGGCAACCATGTGGTCCCAGTCACGAAGCAGATAGAACAGGATCACCGGGATGAGCAGCAGGTTCATGACGATCGCCATGAGCGCCGTGCCCGAGGAGAACGCCCGCTGGAGGACCGTGGAGGCGAATCCGCCGGCCGTGCCCCAGTTCTCTGAAATCAGGCCCTTGATGGAATCCACATCGAACGGCTCGCCGCCGCGATCGACGCCGCCGAGCCAAGGCGCGATCGTGCGCTGGATCGAGTTCAGGTAGCGCGGCAGGTTCTGGATGAGTGTGTTCACCTGTTGCTGGAGCATCGGAAACAGCAGCAGCAGCAGCAGCACGAACACGAGCGTCACACCGGCGAAGACGACGACGACCCCGCTGGTGCGCGACAGCCCGACCCGCTCCAGCCGATCCACCATCGGATCGCATATGTAAGCCAGGCCGGCGCCGACGAGAAACGGCGTGAGGATCGAGCCGAGCATCCACAACGTCGCGATCACGAGCACCGGCAGCGCGATCGTGACCATGGTACGCGGGGTCATCGGACGCCCCGGGCGAGACGGGCCGGGCAACGGCGATCGACGGGCGCGCTGCGCGATACGGCGGCATGCAGGAAACGCTGGGACAAGACTACCTCTGCGGGATTCACGAGCGCGGTCAACCGGGTCCGCAACGCGCGTTACAATAACATGCAGCCGGGCAGCCGCCCGCCCTCCATACGTGATCACCGACGAGGCCCCGTGAGCGAACGCACTCCCCTGACCTATGCCGATGCCGGCGTGGACATCGATGCCGGCAACCGATTGGTCGACGCCATCCGCGAACCGGTGGAAGCCACCCGGCGGCCCGAGGTCATCGGCGGCCTGGGCGGCTTCGGCGGCCTGTTCGAGCTCCCGGTCGAGCGCTACCGGCGGCCGGTGCTGGTCTCCGGCACCGACGGCGTGGGCACGAAACTGCGGCTGGCCATCGACAATCGGCGCTATGACGGCATCGGCATCGACCTGGTCGCGATGTGCGTGAACGACGTGCTCGTCACCGGCGCGGAGCCGCTGTTCTTTCTCGACTACTACGCCACCGCCCGTCTCGACGCCGCGGTCGCCGCCCCGGTCATCCGGAGCATCGCCGAGGGCTGCCGGCAGGCGGGCGCGGCGCTGATCGGCGGCGAGACCGCGGAGATGCCGGGCATGTACGGCGCCGGCGATTTCGATCTCGCCGGCTTCTGTGTCGGCGTGGTCGAGTACGAGGCCCGCATCGACGGCAGCGGCATGACCGAGGGCGACACCGTCATCGGCCTGGCCTCCTCGGGGCCGCATTCCAACGGCTATTCGCTGATCCGCCGGATACTGGAAACCCACGGCGCCGGGCTGGACACGCCCGTCGGCGACACCACGCTCGCCGACGCGCTGCTGGCGCCGACCCGGATCTACGTCAGCGCCATCCATGCCCTGTTGGAGCGCGTCGACGTCCGCGGCATGGCGCACATCACCGGCGGCGGACTGGCGGAGAATCTGGCGCGGGTGATCCCGGAACACCTCGGCGCCACCCTCGAGCGCGACGCCTGGCCGCGTCCGCCCGTGTTCGACTGGCTGGCCGAGGCGGGCAACGTGAGCGAAGCGGAGATGCAGCGCACCTTCAACTGCGGGATCGGCTACTGCGTGATCGTGCCGTCCGACCAGGTCGCGGAGACGCTGGACGTGCTCGCGGCGGCCGGCGAGCAGGCCTGGCGTCTCGGCGAGATCCGGCGCCGGGACCCGCACACCGACGCCGTCCGACTGGTTTGACTCCGGCCGCCACCTGCGACGGGCCCGCGGCGCGGCTCGTCGTCGTCATATCCGGCCGTGGCCGCAATCTCGAGGCGATCATGGACGCCATCGAGCGCGGCGCGCTGAACGCGCGCATCGTGCTCGTGGCCAGCAACCGGGCGAACGCGGCCGGGCTTCGGACCGCCCGCCTCGCCGGGCTGCCGACGGTCGCGATCCAACCGCACGCCTTCGCCTCGCGCGAGGATTTCGATCGCGCCCTCGGCGCGCGCATCGACGCGGAGCGGCCGGACTGGGTCGCGCTCGCCGGTTACATGCGGCTGCTCAGTTCAGCCTTCGTACAGCGCTTTGCCGGCAGGCTGGTGAATATTCACCCCTCGCTGCTGCCGCACTACAAGGGGCTGCACACGCACGAACGCGTGCTGGCCGCGGGCGAACACCGTCACGGCGCCAGCGTGCATTTCGTCACCGACGCACTGGATGCCGGCCCGGTCATTCGCCAGGGCAGCATCGCGGTGGCGGCGGACGACACGCCGACGCGCCTGGCCGATCGTCTGATGCAGCGCGTGGAGCAGCGCATCTACCCGGCCGCGCTGGCCGAGCTCGCCGCCGGCCGCGTGCGCTGGCACGACGGCCGGGTGTGGCGCGACGGCCGGCCGCAGGAGCAGTGCCCGCATGAGGACCACGACACCGACGAAACGACCTGACCGCCGGCGGGGCGCCGCGCTGGCGCTCGGTCTCGCCCTGCTGATCGCATCGCCCGCCCAGGCGGCGGTCACCGACGCCTTCACCGCCGATTTCGACGTCCACCGCGGCAGCATCGCTCTGGGCACGACCACGTTCCGCCTCGAGGCCGGCGAGCGCGCCGGCTGCTATGTCTACAGCGGCCGCGCGGATCCCAACGCGCTCGTGCGCATGTTCATCGGCCGCGTCACAGACGAGAGTCGATTCTGCATCGAGGACGGCGCCATCCGGCCGCAGCATTTCCGTCATCACATCGACGGCGACGCCGAGGACAGCTACACGCTCGACTTCGACTGGTCGGCGCGCGAGGTCACCTACGAGAACGAAGCCGGCCGGCGCAAGACGATGGCGCTCGGCGACCGTGCGCTCGACCCGCTGTCGATCCAGATCGCGGCCCGGCGCTGGCTGGCCGAGGCCGACGACCCCGCGGCCCTCGGCGAGGCGCGCTTCGCATTGATCGACGAGGACGAGCGCAAGACCTACACGCTGCGGGTCTTCGAGGGCGGCACGATCGAGACCGAGGCCGGCATCTACGATACGCTGCGCGTCGAACGGGTCGACAGCAGTCGACATCTGCGCTTCTGGCTCGCGGAGAATGCCGACTGGATCCCCGTGCGCGTCGAGCACCAGAAAGGCGACGGCGGCGTCTTCCGCATGTCCATGACGCGTCTGCACCGCTGATCCGAGCCGCCGTGGGCGTCGGCATCGGCCGTGTCGTCTCCGGGCGCGCCCGCCGGCCCGGCTCCGCCCCTTCAGACCGAAACCCCGGGGTTGATCCGCCGCAGCCCCTAATTCCCGCGGACCCGCGTGCGTACGGCGAGACCGTACCGAACGCCGAGCCTCGCGATCTGCGCGGCGGGCGACGACGAAGTCAGGTGCGCGGCAGCGTCACCCCGCGCTGTCCCTGGTACTTGCCGCCGCGATCGGCGTACGAGGTCTCGCAGACCTCGTCGGATTCCAAAAACAGCATCTGTGCGACGCCCTCGTTGGCGTAGATCTTGGCGGGCAGCGGCGTCGTGTTGGAGAACTCGAGCGTCACGTGGCCCTCCCACTCCGGCTCCAGCGGCGTGACGTTCACGATAATGCCGCAACGCGCATAGGTGGATTTGCCCAGACAGATCGTGAGCACACTGCGCGGAATGCGGAAATACTCCACGGTGGAGGCCAGCGCGAAGGAGTTGGGCGGAATGATGCAGACCTCGCCCTCGAAATCGACGAAGCTGGCCGAGTCGAACGCCTTCGGATCGACCATCGCGGTATTGATGTTGGTGAATATCTTGAAATATGGCGAGCAGCGCACGTCGTAGCCGTAGCTGGACACGCCGTAAGACACGATCCGGTCGCCGTCGCGCGCCTTGACCTGGCCCGGTTCGAACGGCTCGATCATGCCGTGTTCGGCGGCCATGCGACGGATCCACTTGTCGGACTTGATGCTCATTGCGGGGCTTGCGGCGACGGGAAAACGCGCAGTCTAGCGCCTGACTCGCGCTCCGCCCAGCATCGGCCTGATCCGTGGCGGCGGATGTCGTATCGTGTGGGCGTCATTTCCACGAGTCGTGTCATGCAGGTTCAACTCATTCGCGCCTTCGGCGCCCCGGACGTCTTCGAAGCCGCCGAGATCGACACACCCCGGCCGGGGCCGGGTCAGCTGCTGGTGCGCCAGATCGCGTCGAGCGTCAATCCAGTCGACACCAAGCTCCGCACCGCCGGGCCGGCGATCGCGCCCGAACTGCCGGCGGTGCTCGGCTGCGATGTGGCGGGCGTGGTCGAGGCGGTCGGCGACGGCGTGCGGCGCTTTGCACCCGGCGACGCCGTCTACGGCTGTGCCGCCGGCGTGCGCGGCCACGGCGGCGCCTACGGTGAATACGTCGCGGTCGATGCCGCCTTCATGGCCTTCAAGCCCGACGCCCTCGACTGGCGCGAGACCGCGGCGCTGCCGCTGGTGACCATCACCGCCTGGGAAGCGCTCGTCGACCGCGCGCGCGTCGCCCCAGGCGACCACGTACTCATTCACGGCGGCGCGGGCGGCGTCGGCCATATCGCCATCCAGCTCGCCAGGGCCCAGGGCGCGCGGGTGGCGACCACGATCTCCTCGGCCGCCAAGGCCGATATCGCCCGTCGCATGGGCGCGGACGAGACCATCAACTACCATGAAGAAAGCGTTGACGATTACGTGGAGCGCCTGACCGACGGGCGCGGCTTCGACGTCGTCTTCGACGCCACCGGCGGCTCGGATATCGCGACCTCCTTCGCCGGCGCCCGGGTCAACGGCCAGGTCGCGACCATCGTGTCGCAGTACACGGCCGACCTCACGCCCATGCACACCAAGAGCCTGACGCTGCACACCATCTTCATGCTCACCAGCATGCTCAACGGCGTGCATCCACAGCATCACGGCGAGATCCTCACCAAGGCCGCCGGACTCGCGGCCGCCGATCAGCTCCGGCCGATGCTCGACGAACGCCGCTTCACCCTCGGAGACATCGCCGCAGCACACGCCCATCTGGAAGCCGGCGCGGCCGTGGGCAAGATCGTCATCGATATCGGCGGAGAAGCCAAGACCCTCTGAGCGAGGTGCTGTTATCAACCCGGGATTAAATACCTTCATGCCGGGTGGATAACGCGAGTATGCGCTGGCGTACTCGCGCCGGCCATCGGCTGCGAAGCGCTTGAGAATAGAGGACAGACATGGGCGAGCTTCTATTTTCGAGCACGTTGAAAACAGCTGATGATTCAGCTGTTCTGGTGCCGGATCAATAGCCGAGCGACCGGGATATTGAAAGACAGGGGCGGAGACGGTCCGCCCCTGTCCGGCCACTGGTCGGCCCCGCGGCCGGCGTCAGCCGATACGGCGTGTCCGCCACGCGCCGAGTCCGACCAGCATCAGGGCCAGCCAGGCAAGCGCGGTGCCCGCCGGTTCGGCCACGTCCACCGGCGGCGGCTGCCCGCCGTCGACGACGAAGCTGCTGTCGTCACCGTCGCCGATGCCCTGGATGTGGGCGGCGGAAATATAGCCCGCCGCGTTGGGGACGAACGGCGATGCGCCCAGCGCGTCGGCGAAGATCAGGTCGTAAACGGCCTGCTCGGCCCCATCGAGGCGCCCACCGGTGCCCTGGACGGCCCAGTTGAAGGCCAGATTGTAGTCGCCGGTGCCCGTCGGCCCCGCATTCAGACCCGCCTGGTTGAACACGGCATCCGCACAGTTTCCGCTCGTACAGCTGAGCGACTGAACGCTCGGCGAAAGCGAGAACGCCCAGCCCGACTGGGCATTGGCGTTGCGTCCCCCCTGCACGAAATCGCCGCCATCGAGCAGCGACATCAGCGTCAACGTACCCGTCGTGGCGCCGGTTTCGTAAGAGAACTCCGCGCTGAGCCATGGCAGCGCTCCCGTCGGGGTCGCTCCGGTATACACCGAATCGAGATCGATGGTCTGGGTCATCGGCACGGCCAGCGCCGCCCCGCCCCAGGCCGCCGCCAAAAATACACCGGCCTCGAGCAACCGTCTGATATACCTCGCACGCATGGCCTGCACCTCGTTCCATTGTGGCGCCCTGCCCTCGGCAGGGAGGAAAACCGGCATCGGGCCAAACATTGCATATTTCGTGCCGTTTTACAGACCACTGAACATATTGATTTTTTCTGGGGGTAACCGCGTCCACGCGCTGTAGATGTCAGAAGCGCCGACAGCTGAGCGCTCGAACCGGACGGTCCGCCGGCCGCCGAGCCCGATTCTTGTCGGTGGCGACCCGCCGGCTCACGTTCCGGCAAGCCGTGTCGATTCGGGCAGTTGCCCAGCATCAACCATAGATCGGCTGCCCGCCGGGCAACATCGGGCATACACACGGGCCCGGGAGGCCGCGCCATCCAGCGCGGCGGCAGAACGTGGCCCGGGAGCGACCGGATGCAAGAACTTCCGACATCCCATCAGCCAGCGGCCGCGGCACATCGAATCTTCACGGGCCGGAACGGGTCACACGATCATCGAGTAGCACCCGTTGTCTTTCGCCGTTGTCTTTCACCGTCATTCAACCGTTGACGCAGCTGCGCGCGGCTATGACCGAGATCACAAAGACTATGGTCGTCGCGTTTCAACAGTGCCTTCACGGCCCGGCGTTTGCGCCAGGCCTGCACCGCCCGCCCGAGCCGCGCGAACAGCCATAGGGGCGGCATCGCCGGCATATGGAGCCGATCGAGCCGGGCACGTTGCTGTTCGGCCTGCTGCGCGATCGTTGGGTTGGATCGGCTGGAATAGTCACGCATGGCTCATCTCCATAGGGCGTGCCATCGGCAGGCCCGCCGGGTGTATCGCGTGCCCGCTCGTCGAGGCACGAAGCCAGCCTGCGCCTGTGCCTGTGTTCATTCCAGCGAAACGTTTTATACTCTGCTTTCAATATTTATTAACGCAAACCCATGACTCGATCGCCTGCGCCGAATGTATCGAACGTTCAGCCGCTGCTGGATACGGATGTGCTGCGCAGCTTCGTCGCCATCGCCGAATACGGCAGCTTCACGCGCGCCGCCAAGGCCGTGTTTCGCACCCCGTCGGCGCTGAGCATGCAGATCAAGCGGCTGGAAACCACGCTCGACCAATCCCTGTTCGTACGTGAAGCGCGGCGCGTGCAGCTGACCGCGCACGGCGAGCTGCTGCTGCGCTATGCGCGCCGGCTGTTGCAGCTCAACGCCGAGGCCGTGGCCTGCTTCCTGGCTCCCACGCTGGAAGGCACGGTGCGGATCGGCACCCCGGACGATGTGGGGACGCGGGTATTGCCACAGGTACTCTCGGGCTTCGCTGCGTCGCACCCGGCGGTGCAGGTCGACGTGATGGCGGGTGTGAGCCGGGTCATGCTCGAACGACTGGATGCGGGCGAAATCGACCTGGCGCTGGTGACTGCGGGCAGCCGCGACGTCGATCCGGAACGCGGCGAGGTCGTGGCGACCGAGCCGCTGGTGTGGGTCGCCCGCGCCGACGGCACCGCCCGCCTGCGCGAGCCGCTACCGGTGGCACTCGCCGAACACGGCTGCGTGTGGCGCGCGAGCGCGGTCGACGCGCTCGATCGCGCCGGCCGGCCGTACCGCGTGGCCTACAGCAGCGAACACAGCGCCGGTCAGCGCGCCGCCGTTCAGGCGGATCTGGCGGTGGCGCCGCTGCCGCGTTCGCTGGCGAACTCGCCGCTGCTGGAAATCGTCGACGACCCGAAGCTGCCGGCGCTCGCCGACACACACATCCTGCTCGTCACCGGCGCCCGGCGCTCCGAGGCGGCCATAACGCTCGCGCAACACGTCGTCGACGCGTTTCGCGCCCTGCGCGGCTAGAAGCGGTCAGCTATTCTCGACCTTGATGTTCGGGAACTTGCTGGCGTAGTCCTTCTTCTGACGGGCCAGCCGCGCGGCCGTCTTGCGGGACATGTCCAGATAGGCCGCGGCGATCGCGCCCTCCGGCTGCGCGACCACGCTCGGATGCCCCGAATCCGCGTTCTCGCGAATGGAGATGTCCAGGGGCAGCTGGCCGAGCAGGTCCACGTTGTATTCGTCGGCCAGGGTCTGTCCGCCGTGTTCACCGAAGATATGCTCCTCGTGACCGCACTTGGAGCAGATGTGGGTGCTCATGTTCTCGACGATGCCCAGCACGGGCACGTTGACCTTGTTGAACATCTCCACGCCCTTCCGGGCGTCGATCAGGGCCAGATCCTGGGGCGTGGTCACCACCACCGCGCCCGAGACCGGAATCTTCTGCGCCAGCGTGAGCTGGATGTCGCCCGTGCCGGGCGGCAGGTCGATGATCAGATAGTCCAGATCGTCCCAGGCGGTCTGGAACAGCATCTGCTGCAGCGCCGAGGTGACCATGGGTCCGCGCAGGATCGCCGGCGAATCCTTGTCGATGAGATAGCCGATGGACATCGTCTGCATGCCGTGGGCTTCCATCGGCAGCAGGGTGTTGCCGTCCTTGCCCTGGGCGCGCCCCTCGATCCCCATCAGCCGCGGCTGGCTGGGCCCGTAGATGTCGGCATCGAGCAGACCGACCGAGGCGCCGTCGGCCTTGAGCGCGAGCGCCAGGTTGGCCGCGACCGTCGACTTGCCGACGCCGCCCTTGGCCGAGGCCACGGCGATGATGTTTCGCACCGAATCCAGCCGCTTGAGCGACGACTGGACCGCGCGTGCGGCCACCGTGAAACCGACGGTGACATCGGCCCGCTCGATGCCCTCCACCGCCTCGAGCATGCCGCGAACCCGTTCGGCCAGTTCCTGGCCGTAGTCGCCGCAGGGAAAGCCGAGATCGAGCTCGAGCTTGACGTGCCCGCCGTCGACCTCGAGCGAACGCACGGCGCGCGCACTCATCAGGTCGGTACCGAGATAGGGTTCGTTGAAGCGCCCGAGGCGGGCCTCGACAGTCTGTTTCAGGGAATCGCTCATGGCGTGTGTCCCGATTGATCGCATGAATTGAACTGCCCGCGATGATAGCAAGGACCGGCCGGCCACCGGGGGTGCCTGTGGCATACTGGCGGGCTCGAAAACGCTTCCAGAACAGCCCTGCCATGGCGCGCGACATCCTCGTCACATCCGCTCTGCCCTATGCCAACGGGTCGATCCATCTCGGCCATCTGGTGGAATACATCCAGACCGACGTCTGGGTGCGTTTCCAGAAGCTGCGCGGCAACCGCTGTATTTATGTCTGCGCGGACGACGCCCACGGCACGCCGATCATGCTCAAGGCCCGCGCCGAAGGCATCGAGCCGGAAGAGCTCATCCGGCGCGTCGGCGAGGAACACCAGCGCGACTTCGCCGATTTCGCGATCGGCTTCGACAACTACCACTCGACGCATTCGGACGAGAACCGGGAGCTGGCCGAGACCATCTACAACGCGCTCGACGCCGCCGGCCATATCGCCAAGCGCACGATCTCCCAGGCCTTCGATCCGGACAAACAGATGTTTCTGCCGGATCGCTTCATCCGCGGCGAATGCCCGAAATGCGGCACCGCCGAGCAGTACGGCGACGCCTGTGAGGCCTGCGGCGCGACCTACCAGCCGACCGAGCTCAAGAATGCCGTCTCGGTGCTGTCCGGGGCGACGCCGGTCGAGCGCGATTCCGAGCACTATTTCTTCCAGCTCGCCGACTTCGAGGACTTCCTGCATCGCTGGACGCGCAGCGAGCATCTGCAGGAGGCCGTCACCCGCAAGCTCGACGAATGGTTCGAGGCCGGCCTCAAGGATTGGGACATCTCCCGCGATGCGCCCTATTTCGGCTTCAAGATCCCGGGCACCGACGACAAGTACTTCTATGTCTGGCTGGATGCGCCGATCGGCTACATGGCCAGCTTCGCGAATCTCTGCGCCCGTCGCGACGACCTCGACTTCGATGCCTTCTGGAAAGCCGGTTCCGAGGCCGAGCTGTACCACTTCATCGGCAAGGACATCGTCTACTTCCATGCCCTGTTCTGGCCGGCGATGCTCGAAGGCGCGGGCTATCGCACGCCCACCGCCATTCACGCGCACGGCTTTCTAACCGTCAACGGCGAGAAGATGTCCAAGTCGCGCGGCACCTTCATCAAGGCGCGTACCTGGCTGGAGCATCTGCCGGCAGAGTTTCTGCGCTACTACTTCGCCGCCAAGCTCTCGGGCAAGGTCGAGGATCTGGACCTGAACCTCGACGATTTCGTCGCCCGCATCAACTCGGACCTGGTCGGCAAGTACGTCAACATCGCCAGCCGCTGTGCGAACTTCATCAGCAAGCGCTTCGACGGCCGGCTGGCCGATACGCTGGACAGGCCCGAACTTTTCGAGCGTTTCGCGGCCGCCGCCGACGAGATCGGGCAGCACTACGAGCAGCGCCGCTTCGCGCAGGCGATCCGCACGATCATGGCGCTGGCCGACGAGGCCAACGCCTATGTCGCCGAGCGCGCGCCCTGGCAGCTGGCCAAGGAAGGCGGCCGCGAGGACGAGCTACAGCAAATCTGCACGACCGCGCTCGCGCTGTTCGCCCAGCTCACGATCTATCTCAAGCCGGTGTTGCCCGAAACGGCCGAACGCGCCGAGGCGTTTCTGAACGTCGAGCCGCTGAGCTGGGCGGATCTCGCCACGCCCGTCTCCGGCACGATCCGCAAGTTCAAACCGCTGCTGCGGCGTGTCGAACAGCCCGCGATCGACAAGATGCTGGCCGCGAGCCAAGAAGATCTGGCCGCCAAGCCGGCGCCGCAGAGCGAACCGGCCCAAGACGCCCAGACCGACGCCCAGCCCTCGAAAGCGCCGGGCAAGAAGGAGCCGGACACGCAAGGCGCGGCCACCGACACGATCGATATCGCCGACTTCGCCAAGGTGGACCTGCGGGTCGCGCGTATTGAAGCCGCCGATCACGTCGAGGGCGCGGACAAGCTGCTGCGGCTCACACTCGACGTGGGCGCACTCGGCAGGAAGCAGGTCTTCGCCGGCATCAAGGCCGCCTACGACCCAGCCCAGCTCGAAGGCCGGCTGACCGTCATGGTCGCCAACCTTGCACCGCGCAAGATGCGTTTCGGCGTGTCCGAAGGCATGGTGCTGGCGGCCGGTGATTCGCCGCATATCCTGTCACCGGACGCGGGTGCTGCGCCGGGCGACAAGATCAAGTAGTCATGGACGAGGCCCGCGTCGATGCCATCGATGCCCTGCTGCCGCAGACCCAGTGCCGGCGCTGCGGCTACGACGGCTGCCGGCCCTATGCCGAGGCGATCGCCGCGGGCGAGACGGACATCAACCGCTGCCCACCCGGCGGCGACGCCACGGTCGAACGCCTGGCAGCACTCACCGGCGAGACGGTCAAGCCGATCGAGCCGGAATGCGGCGATGCCAGCATTCCCAAGGTGGCCTACATCCGCGAGGCCGAGTGCATCGGCTGTACGCGCTGTATCCAGGTCTGCCCCACCGACGCCATCATCGGCGCGGCCAAGCAGATGCATACGGTGATCGAGTTCGACTGCACCGGCTGCGAGCTGTGCGTGCCCGCCTGTCCGGTCGACTGTATCGACATGCCGGAATCGGACGCCGAGAGCGGCCAGCCGCTGTGGCCGCCGCAGCGCGCGATCGACGCCGAACGCGCCGCGCGCGCCCGCGAGCTGTTCGAGGCGCGCCGCCGACGTCTGAACCAGAAGACCACCCGCCGTCGGCGCAGCAATCGGCACGATGCCACCGTCGATGCGCGCGAGGACGCGGCCGCCGGCTCCGCGGACAAGAAAGCCACGATCGCCGACGCCATCGCCCGTGCGAAGGCGCGCCGCACCCCGTAGCCGCCACTGATCGATTCATGAACAAGGCCAAGCGAACCGAGATCTTCGAGCGTCTGCGCGACGCCAACCCCGAACCCGAGACCGAGCTGCAGTACGGCTCGCCGTTCGAGCTACTCGTCGCGGTGATCCTGTCCGCCCAGGCGACCGACGTCGGCGTCAACAAGGCCACGGCGAAGCTGTTTCCCGTCGCCAATACGCCGCAGGCGATCCTCGACCTGGGCGAGGACGGCCTCAAGGATTACGTTAAGACCATCGGTCTATACAACAGCAAGGCCGCCAACATCATCAAGACCTGCCGGGCGCTGGTCGACGAACACGACGGCCAAGTGCCGGACACGCGCGAGGCGCTGGTCGCGCTGCCGGGCGTGGGCCGCAAGACCGCCAACGTGGTCCTCAATACCGCGTTCGGCCAGCCCGCGATGGCGGTCGACACGCATATCTATCGGGTGGCCAACCGCACCGGCATCGCGCCGGGCAAGACCGTGCGCGCGGTCGAGGACCGGCTCATGCGGCTGGTGCCGAAACCGTTCCTACGGGACGCCCACCACTGGCTGATCCTGCACGGGCGCTATACCTGCCGCGCGCGCAAGCCGCTATGCGATGCGTGCGTGATCGTCGACCTGTGCGAATATCGCCACAAGAATCTTGCCGAGGACGTCGCTTCATGAGCCGACCCCGCCCCGCCGACGCGTTTTCCGTTCGCAGCACGCCGCGCATCTTCTGCATCGGGCGCAACTACGCGAAGCACATCGCCGAACTCGACAGCACGCTGCCGGGCCAGGAGTGCGTGATATTCATGAAACCGGCGAGCGCGCTGGTGGCGCCCGAGGAGGCGATCATCCTCCCAGCCGACGTCGGCGAGATCCACCACGAGGCGGAACTCGTGGTCGAGATCGGCCCGGGCGGCCGCGACATCGCCGCCGAAGCCGCACGCGGGCACATCGCCGCGGTCGGCCTGGGGCTCGATCTGACCCTGCGCGACGTCCAGACCGGGCTCAAGAACACGGGCGAGCCCTGGGAGAAGGCCAAGGCCTTCGACCACAGTGCGCCGCTGGGGCCGATGACCGCGCTCGACGACGACATCGACCTGGCCGATCTGCACTTCGATCTGAGCGTGGACGGCGAGGTGCGCCAGCACGGTCATACCGCCCACATGCTCGTCGGGGTCGCCGAGTTGATCGCCGTGCTCAGCCGCCACTGGCACCTGCTGCCGGGCGATCTGGTATTCACCGGCACACCGGAGGGCGTCGGGCCGGTGCAGGCCGGCATGCAGCTCGCCCTGTCATCGCCCCGGCTCGCCGGCGCCGAATGGACCATCGCCTGACGACCCGCAGACCCCTTCTCGCTTCGCTCCAGTCACAAGGACACGCCATGCATCCGGCGCTCGATCACATCGCTCTCGTCGTCTTCGATCTGGACGGCACGCTCATCGACTCGGCGCCGGACCTGGCAACGGCCGTCGACGCCGTACTCGGCGAGCGCGGGCTGCCCCCGGCCGGCGTGGACAAGGTGCGCGACTGGGTCGGCAACGGCACGCACAAGCTGGTCGAACGCGCGCTCACCGACGCCACGCGTGCAAGCGGCGAGCCGGCCTCCGAAGCCGATGTGGACGCCGCCCATGCGCGCTTTCTGATCCACTACGGCGCCGCCCCCTGCGAACGCACGCTGCTCTACGAAGGCGCAGGCGAACTGCTCGAGACGCTGACCGCGGCCGGGGTCGCCTGCGCACTGGTGACCAACAAGCCCGCCGCGTTTCTGCCCCCGATTCTCGAACGATTCGGTCTCGGCGACCGGTTCGCCGTGACCGTCGGCGGCGACACGCTCGCGCGCAAGAAACCGCACCCCGATCCCCTGCTGCACGCCGCCGAGCGGACCGGCATCAGCCCCGACCGCGCCCTCATGATCGGCGACTCGCGGCACGACGTCGCCGCTGGCAAGGCGGCCGGCTTCCGTACGCTGGCCGTGACCTACGGCTACAACCACGGCGAGCCCGTCCGGGACAGCGCTCCCGACCACGTGGTCGATACGCTGGCCGAGCTGCTGCCCCAGGGCGAGACTCTGTCGCCCCACGCAACCTGAGTCCTTTTCGGCAGAGGGCGTGACGAGGCGTTCCAGTAACGGCGCACGGGGGATCGCGCCCCTCACCGGACGCCGAGCCGGCGCCTCATCGTCGCCACGAAACCGGCCCGGCACGAGGACGCAGCGGGGGCGGCATCGACGGCCGCGAGAAGGCGCCGCCGACTCCATTGCGTGACCGTCGCCTCGCCGCCGGGCGTGATTCGCAGCCCTTCGACCCCGGCGCGCGAAGCGATACTGCACGGCTCGGGCCGCAAGCGGCCGGCCTGTGCGCGCGACGATGCGTTCACGCTTCAGAGACAATACCGTCGCCGACGTTTGCCGATGGCGACGCCGCTCAGGCCAGACGGCATGGGCGACCGATCGCTCCGGGCGGAGCAGCGCCTCGCGCGCTGGAACAGCAGCTCGGCGCGCGGCAGGGCGCGCCGGCTGTTCGGGCTGATCCCCGGTCGGCGGTCTGCCGAGCACGCTTTCCCCGTGGTATCGACGGCCGGGGGCCAGCGCCTGTTCGTCACTGTCACGACGGGGCCGCGGTTCGCTCTGCCGGTCAGACCGGTGCCGTCCGTACTCGAGTTCGAGCGTTCGGGCCCGGCGATATCCGTTCGCAACGGCGTGAGGCCCGATGACGATCGGCCGATCATTGGGCCGCGATCAGGTTTACGTCTCAGCGAACACGCATCGACGAACTCGCGGCGGCGACGCTCGACGAGCCCGGCCCGGCGCCGAATCCCCCGGGTACCGACTGAGCGGGCCCGTCGACGGGCTCCGACCGCGCTATCCGGCTGCAGGCCGGCGATGCCCGCATCCACGACACGCCGTCGATCAACACGACCCTGCCATCACTGCCGACGGGCGCCGGGCTGCTCGATTTCACCTCCACCGCGCTCGCATCGGGATCGCCACCGGTATGATCAACTCACGTGACGACCGCGCCTCGATCACGCGTGCGTCCGGCGACTTCACGATCGCAGGCCCCGCTTGCCGCACCGGCACGCCGGGTCGCGCCGCGCAGCCGCTCCGGGCGCGACCCGGGCCCGCGCGACGTTCAGCGGCCCTTCGGTCGCGTATTGCCACGCTATGACCTAATCGGTAATCTCCGCGTTTTTGCCGCGCCCCGCGGGCCGGTCGAATTCAGGACGGGTGCACATGAGTCTGAACGCCGCGTTGAAGGAAACGCTGGGCCTCGACGGCCTGGAATATCGTCACGATCTCGGCAAGGATGCGCTCTTTCGTGAAGCACTCGCCAACGACCGCGGCCGCATCCGAGCCGACGGACCGGACGACGAGCCCAAGGCCTACGAGACCGCGCTCGGCCTCAAGGGCCCGCTGGTCTATTATTCCGATCCCAGCTGCACCGGGCGCCCGGTCCAGGACACCTTTGCGGTCGCCTGGCCCGAGGTCGAGGACAAGCTGTGGTGGAAGTCGGATTTCCAGAAGTTCGACCCGGATCATTTCGGCCCGCTGCTCGAGCGCGTGGCCGCGCATCTGAACGAGCGCGGCCGTCATCTGTACGTCCAGGACGTCCACTGCGGGTGGGACCCGGCCTACGCCGTGCCCTATCGCTTCGTCGGCGAATACGCCACGCACGCCCTGTTCGCAACCAACATGTTCGCCTCGGGCGTCGACGTGGCGGACCCGGAATCCAAGCGCTGGACGCTCCTCGACGTACCCAGCTTCCACTGCGACCCCGAACGCGACGGCACGCTGAGCGCGCGCGCCGTGATCATCGACATGCGCAACCGCGTCGGCCTGGTGCTCGGCCGCGCGGATTACTGCGGCGTGGTCAAGAAGACCATGTTCACGGTCATGAACTATCTGTTGCCCGAGATCGGCGAGATGCCGATGCACTGCTCGGCCAACGTCGGCCCCCGCGGCGACGGCGCCATCCTGTTCGGCCTGTCCGGCACCGGCAAGACGACGCTCTCGGCCGACCCTGAACGTGAGCTCATCGGCGACGACGAGCACGCGTGGACCGCTGACGGCGTGTCCAACTTCGAGGGGGGCTGCTACGCCAAGCTCATCGATCTCGACAAGGCCGCCGAGCCGGTGATCGCCGCGGCGCTGTCCATGCCCGGCAGCGTGATCGAGAACGTGCCGCCCCTGCCCGATCGGCTGCTGGCCGAAACCGATCCGCAGGATCTGGACCTCAGCGACAACGCCATCACCGAGAACACGCGGCTGTCGTATCCGCTGGCGGCGAATCCGAACGTCGCCGACGGCGCACGCGGGCCGCACCCCGAGACCATCGTGCTGCTCACCGCGGACGCCTTCGGCGTGCTGCCGCCGGTCTCGATCCTCGACACCCGCGACGTCATGTACCACTTCGTCTCCGGCTTCACCGCCAAGCTGGCCGGTACCGAGGTCGGCGTGAACGAACCCAAGGCCGCCTTCTCGGCCTGCTTCGGGGCGCCGTTCATGGCGCAGAAACCCTCGGTCTACGCCGAGATCCTGGCCGAGAAGATGAAGACGCACCGGGCCCGCTGCATTCTGCTCAACACCGGCTGGTCGGGTGGGCCGCACGGCGTCGGCAAGCGCATCTCCATCCAGCATACGCGGGCGCTGCTCAACGCCGCGCTGGCGGGCGAACTCGATGCCGACAAGGTCGGCTACGAGAACCATCCGATCTTCAATCTCGCCATGCCCACCGCCTGCCCCGGCGTGCCCACCGAGATTCTCAATCCGCGCAACACCTGGGAAGACAAGCACGCCTACGACGTCCAGGCCGAGAAGCTACGCGACATGTTCCGCGAGAACTACCGCAGCAAGGGCTTCGACGCCCTCGGCATCGAAGCGGTGATGTAGCCACGGCCGACGACGTCGATCGCCCGAGCCCGGGCGATCGACGTTTGACAGGTTTCTTGCATCATCTCGGCCGGGCCGCGTCGCGTGTCGTGTCGATAAGCACGGCACCGGATCACGCCAAAGCTCGGCTCGATGAACCTGCCCGTCGCCGCGACCGCAGGCCGGAGCCGCAGTTCCGCTGACCCGACCCGGCGCGGCCGCCGCGTTTCGTGTCGTACGGCCGCCGCCGGTCATGCCGGGCAGGGCGTCCATCGCCGCGCCGTCGAAGCCCCCGCGTTCGCAGGCGAGCGCTGGCATCCCCTCGACCGAACCACACGACGGTCGCGAGCGGCCGATCCCACCCCCAATCGTCGACGTCGGCGACCACGGCATCAAGGCCGGGCGCGCCACGGCCTACACGCTGTGCGGGTGCCGGCCGGAGCGTGCCTCCCCGGACACGAAAAAGCCGCTGACGCATCGCGTCAGCGGCTCGCTTTCATGCCGGCGATGACGCGGCCCGCGTGGTGCGGGCTCGCTCGTCGTGGTCGGCGATCAGCCCTCGTCGGCGTTCGAGTCCTCGCCTGCACTGTCGCCACCCGAGGCGTCGGCGGCGGACTCTTCGTCGCCCCCATCGCCGCCGGCGCCATCACTGCCCTCGCCGCTGCCGCCGTCGTCGACCTCGATCAGCTCGACGTCGAAGATCAGCGTCTCGTTCGGGCCGATCTGGGCCCCCGCGCCGCGCTCGCCGTAGGCGAGATCGGCGGGGATGTAGAGTTCGTACTTGGCGCCCTCCTTCATCAGCTGGAGCGCTTCGGTCCAGCCCGGGATGACCGCATCGACCGGAAAGGTCACCGGTTCGCCGCGCTCGCGCGAGCTGTCGAACACGGTGCCGTCGATGAGCTCGCCGGTGTAATGCACCGTGACGCTGTCGCTCTTCGAGGGCGTCGGGCCGTCGCCTTCCTCCAGAACCTTGTACTGCAGCCCGCTGTCGGTCGTCTCGACGCCTTCCTTGTCCTTGTTCTCGGCCAGGAACTGCTCGCCCTTGTCCTGGTTCGAGCGCGCCTGCTCCTGCGCCTGATCCTGCTGGGCGGCTTCCATGTCCTGGACGAAGCCCTGCATCACGCTGTCGAGCTCTTCCTGCGACAGACGCGTGTCGTTGCCCTCGATGGTGTCGCGCACGCCCTGGGACAGCATGTCCACGTTGAGCTCGACCGGCAGTTCCTGGAGCGAATTGCCGATATCCATGCCGAGCGCGTAGCTGCGCTTCTCGTCATCGTTGGCGAAGGCATCGCCGGACTGCTTCGACTGGTCCGAATCGTCCTCGGCGGCGCTGTCGCCGCTTTCACCGCCGTCGCCGTTCGTGCCCGTGTCGGTGTTCTCGCTGTTGTCGCCGCCACCGGCCTGTTCGCTGCCGGCCTCGTCCGAACCGGACTGATTGCCGCACGCCGTCAGCGCGAAAATGCACGCAAGCAACGCAATGAATCGTTTCATCGAGATCGTCCATGGACTGTAATGGGACCCGCAAGCCTACGCTAAAGGTCGGACAAGCAAAAGCAGGACAGGCGACGACGCCGAAGCCGGCCCGGGACTAGCCGCCACGCCCCGTGGCCGACTCGCCGGGCGGTGCGCCGGGCGTGTCGGGATGCGTACGCGGATCGAGTTCCAGGATCACCGGACCGGTGTCGGCGGCGGCGATGTTGACATAAGGACCCTGGGCGTCCACCGGCACGCTCGGCGTGGTGACGCCGCGCCAGATCACGAAACCGCCGTACACGGTCAGTACCGCGGCCAGGAATACGAACAGGCCGTCCGGACCCAGCCCCTGCATGGCCAACGCGCCGGCGACCGGCCCGATGCAGGTGCCGATCCCGTAGACGAACAGCAGACCGGCGCTCGCAGCAACCGGATCGCCCTCGGCCATGCCGTCGTTGATCATCGACAGGCTCACCGGATAGAGACAGCCCGTCAGCCCGAACACCGCGACCGTGGCGGCGTACAGCACGACCGCCTGGCCGGCGCCGAACGCCGCGGCGGCCAGGGCGCCGATCAACGCGAGGCCGGCGATCACGGCGCTGAGCCAGCGCCGATCGAACCGGTCCGAGACCCAGCCGACCGGCCACTGCAGCACCATGGTAGCCAACACGGCAAAGACCATGTAGCGCGAGACCCCCTCCAGCGACAGGCCGATGCTGCTGGCGTAGACCGGCGCCAGCGCCAGAAAGGCGGATAGGACCACACCGCCGGCGAGTCCGCCCAGGGCGCCACTGGGCGACAGCCGATAGAGCGCGCCGAAGTGCAATCGGCCGATCGCCCCCATGACCGGCGCCTCGGAACGCGTCAGCGCCAGCGGCACGAGCGACAGCACGATCAGGATGGCGACGAGACTGTAGATCGGGTAGTCGTCTGTCGCTCCCCAGGCGACCAGATACTGGTCGAGCGCGGCGGCGAAGAAATACACCACCTGATACACCCCGAGCAGCGCGCCGCGGGTCGCACGCGTCGACCGGCCCGAGATCCAGCTCTCCAGCACCATGATCAATCCGGCGGCACAGAATCCGACCAGGCCGCGCAGCGCGGCCCAGAGCCAGCCGTCGATGTACATCGGGTGAATGAGAGCAGCCACGCAGCCCACCGCCGCAAACGCCGAGAACGAGCGGATCTGACCGACGCGCCGGATGAGTCCGGTGGCCAGGCGCGACCCGAGCACGAAGCCGATCGAATGACAGACCAGCACCAGCCCGACGGCGGTCGCCGAAAACCCCTCATCCGCGAGCTGCACGGCGAGGACGGTGCCGAGCAGCGCGGTGCCGGCGATGAACAGCGCGAGGCTCGCGAACATCGCCGCCAGCGATACGATCACCTGCCCCATCGATGCACCACTTGCCCCGATACGAAGCGAGCGCGCCCGGCCCTCACTGCCGAACGCACGTCAGCCCTCGTCAACGTCTCCCGGAAGACCAAACCGCCGGTCGGCACCGTCTCGCCCACGACAGATCAAACGTCGCCGGCGCCGCGGACTAGCCCCGACCGTGTCCCAGCCGAAGCCGCAGCGCGTTCAGACGGATGAACCCGGCCGCGTCCTTCTGATCGTAGGCGCCGCGATCGTCCTCGAAGGTGGCGATCGCCTCGTCGAACAGGCTATCGGATTCCGATGCCCGACCGACCACGCTCACGCTGCCCTTGTAGAGCTTCACGCGGACCGTGCCGTTGACGTGGGTCTGCGACCTGTCGATCGCAGCCTGCAGCATCTCGCGCTCGGGCGAGAACCAGTAGCCGTTGTAGATCAGCTTGGCATAGCGCGGCATGAGCTCGTCTTTCAGATGCGCGGCTTCGCGATCCAGCGTGATCGACTCGATCGCACGATGGGCACGCAGCATGACCGTACCGCCCGGCGTTTCATAGCAGCCGCGCGACTTCATGCCCACGTAGCGGTTCTCGACGATATCGATACGGCCGATGCCGTGCGCGCCGGCCAACGCATTGAGCCGGGCCAGCACCTGATAGGGCGTGAGCCGTTCGCCGTCGATGGCCACGATATCGCCCTGCTCGAAGGTGAGATCGATTTCCTGGGCCGCGTCCGGTGCGTTTTCCGGCGACACGCTCCATTCCCACATCGCCTCCTCGGCCGGCGTCCAGGGATCTTCCAGCACGCCGCCCTCGTAGGAGATATGCAGCGCGTTCGCATCGGTGGAATACGGCGAACCGCCGTCGGCCTTCTTGCGGATATCGATGCCGTGATCTTCGGCATAGGCGAGCAGTTTCTCGCGCGAGTTCAGGTTCCATTCGCGCCAGGGCGCGATCACCTGGATGCCCGGCATGAGCGCGTACGCCGACAGCTCGAAGCGCACCTGGTCGTTGCCCTTGCCGGTTGCGCCGTGGGCGATCGCATCCGCGCCGGTCTGTTGCGCGATTTCGACGAGGCGCTTGGAAATGAGCGGGCGTGCGATGGACGTGCCGAGCAGATACTCGCCTTCGTAGATGGCGTTGGCGCGAAACATCGGGTAAACGAAATCGCGCACGAACTCTTCGCGCAGGTCGTCGATGAAGACTTCCTTCACGCCCAGTTTCTCGGCCTTGGGGCGGACTTCGTCGAGCTCCTCGCCCTGGCCGATATCGGCGGTAAAGGTCACGACCTCGCAGTCGTATTCGTCCTGCAGCCACTTCAGGATGACCGAGGTATCCAGGCCGCCCGAATAGGCCAGCACCACTTTCTTGACGTCGCTCATAGTCTTCGCCGGGCCTTGCGTTTCAATCGAAATCTCAGAACGCGGCATTATACGCAAGCCGTCGCCCCGCGCGGCCCACCCGGCATCGCCCAGCTGCTAGTATCGCGCCATGACAGCATCCGACAACATCGAATCGGCGACGCCGCTGATGGCGAATCGCTTCCGCGGCTTCCTGCCCGTCGTCATCGACGTGGAGACCGGCGGCTTCAACAGCGCGACCGACGCACTGCTCGAGATCGCGGCGGTCACCGTGGATTTCGACGCCGATGCACAGCTCGACATCCGCGAGTCTATGGCCTATCACGTGGCGCCCTTCGAGGGCGCCAACATCGAACCGGCCTCCCTGGAGGTCAACGGCATCGATCCGCATCACCCGCTGCGCCCCGCGCTGCCGGAGCACGAAGCGCTGGCGCGCATCTTCAAGGTGGTGCGCCAGACGATGAAGGAAGCCGGTTGCAAGCGCGCGGTCCTGGTCGGACACAACGCCCATTTCGATCTCGGCTTTCTCAACGCGGCGATCGCCCGCACGGGCATCAAGCGCAGCCCCTTTCATCCGTTCTCCTGCTTCGACACCGCCACTCTGGCGGGCGTCGCCCTGGGCCAGACGGTGCTCAAGCGCGCCGCGACCGCGGCCGGGATGTCCTGGGACAGCGAGGCCGCCCATTCGGCCCGCTACGACACCGAGCAGACCGCACGCCTGTTCTGCACCATCGTCAACCGTTTCCAGCCCATCTACGAGAACATCCCGCCCCTGCCACAGAACTGATCCGGTCACGCGCGTGCCATGCGCGCGTCATCGTTTCTCAACTCGCGAACCCTAGCCTGCGCATGACGCCACCGTTACGGAGGACATGCCATGGCCGTCGCCGCACGTTCGCTGGAGTTGCCCCGGTCCGCGCCGCGTCTCACCGTGCAGGTCGCGCGCGACGCCGCGGAGATCGAAACCAGTCTGGCACTGCGCCACCGCGTGTTCATCGAGGAGATGGGCGCGCGCATCCCGAACCAGGCGCCGGATATCGAAACCGACGCCTTCGATCGCCATTGTCGCCACCTGCTGGTACGGGACACCGCCACGGGC
The DNA here is from genome assembly GCF_003732545.1 of Salinisphaera orenii subsp. halophila YIM 95161. GTDB lineage: Bacteria > Pseudomonadota > Gammaproteobacteria > Nevskiales > Salinisphaeraceae > Salinisphaera > Salinisphaera orenii_A. The sequence goes on from NZ_AYKF01000013.1 coordinate 58,380, forward strand.
CGGCTGCTGGCCTCGACCCGACTGCTGGATGACGCCGGCGCCGCCGCGGCCGGCGGGTTCTACTCGCAGACCGAATTCGAGCTGGAATCCATGCTCGAGCTGCCCGGGCGCACGCTCGAGATCGGCCGCACCTGCGTCGCACCGGATGCACGCCACGGGACGGTGATGGCCGTTCTCTGGTCCGGCATCGCCCGCCTCGTGCGCGCCGAGGACCATGCGCATCTGATCGGCTGTGTCAGCCTCGATGCACGCGACGGCGGCGCGCGGGCGCGTGCCCTCTACGCGGCACTGGAATCACGGCATCGGTCGACGGGCACGGTCGTGCGCCCGCGACGACCACTGCCCGCGGCGGACGCCGACCCGGCCGGCACGCGCCGTCCGCCGCTACTGCGGACCTATCTGGGGCTGGGCGCCACGGTGGCCGGCGAACCCTGCTGGGACCCCGCATTTCGCGTGGCCGACTTGTTCATGCACCTGCAAGTCGCTAACTTGTGCCCGCGTTATGCTCGACACTTCCTCGAATCGTCAGGCCCGACCGCTGCTCGGGCGGGTCGGCCTGTATCTTAAGAGTCTGCGTCTGATCGGACTCCTGCTGCTGGGCATCGTGCTGCTGCCGATGGTGCCGCTGATCGGCAAGCGCAGCTGGCACCTCGTGCGCTGGTGGCACGGTCGCATGCTGCGGGTGCTCAACGTCCGCCTGGACATCGACGGCGTGGTGCCCAGCCGACCGACGCTGATCGTGGCCAACCACTGTTCGTGGCTGGACATCGTCGTGCTCGGCCACGCCTTCAATGCCTCGTTCGTCTCCAAGGCCGAGATCAGCGGCTGGCCGCTGGTCGGCTCGTTCGCGCGCGCCGCCGGCACGCTGTTTCTCGCCCGCGGCGCCGGGCGCACGTCGGAGACCTCGGCACGCATCCGTTCGGTACTGGAATCCGGGCGTTCGGTGCTGTTCTTCCCGGAGGGCACGACCACCACCGATCCGCAGCCGCGCCGCTTCCACGCGCGGCTGTTCGCGGCCGCCATCGACGGCGGCTACCCGGTGACCCCGGTGGCACTGCGCTACTGCGACGAGACCACGCCCGCCGACATGCACCATGCGCTCGCGCCTTGGGTCAACGAGGCCGCGCTCTGGCCGCATTTCCGCGACCTGTTCCGGCTGCGCGAGATACGGGCCGAGGTGCGGCTGTGCGCGCCGGTCGATCCGCGCGGCTACGATCGCCGCAGTCTGGCCGAGGCCTGCCAGCTGGCGGTCAGCCATCGCCAGGCGATGGCGGCCGCTCGCGCCCGTTCGGAACGGTGCGACCCGGTGCGGTCAGCGGCGTGAGCCGCCCGTCGGCCGGCGCTCCGCGCGCGGCGTAATAGTCCTGACCGTCGGTGCCGTCATAACGACGCTCGTTGATGAAGCGCTTGATCACCGCCGCGCTCTCGTTCGCGCGCACCAGTGGAAAAAGATGGCCACCGCCGCGAACGATGTGCAGGTACGACTTGGGAATGAGCCAGTACAGCAGCCGGATGTTGACCAGCGGCATCACCGGATCGTCGTCGCCGCCCATGATCAGCGTCGGACAGCGCAGCCGGTACAGTCGGTGCACGCTCGTCCAGCCGAGACCGGCCAGCATCTGGTTGAGGTAGCCGCGCGTCGACGGTCCGGCGGCGTGCGCGCCGCGCCGTTCGAGCAGCTCCGGCCGGCGCCGGACCAGCCCGCCGTACAGCGTCGGCGCGAGTTCGGCCAGGGTCTCGTTCTTCTGATAGCGCCGGGCCGTGATCAGGCGCCGGAACACGTTCGCCCGCGCCGGCAGGCCGAGCATGCCGGCCGAGGTCGCGGCCAGCACGAGCCGATTGGTGCGCCCCGGAAAATCCAGCGCGAACTGCTGGGCCAGCGCGCCACCCCAGGAGATGCCGGCGACGTTGATCGGCTCGTCGTAACCCAGCCGATCGAGCAGTGTCGCGGTGAGCCGGGCCAGCCAGCCGAAGCGATGCGGCAGCTTCAGCGCCGGCGAGGCACCGGCCCCCGGCATGTCGAAGACGATGAGCTCGACGTCGTCCAGGGCATTGATCAGCGGCAGGGTCAGGTCGAGGTTCGCGCCGATGCCGTTGAACAGCAGCATGGGCCGGCCCTGGCCTCGCCGCACGCCGACCCGCAGGCGTATGCCGTCGACATCGACGAACTCGACGCGCATGCGCGTGCGCCGGCGCAGCACGCTCAGCGCGGGCGGCACGCGCCGCCGCCCGCTCGACTCGGGCGCCGTCTCGGCGCTCAAGACACATCCCCTTCGACTGCCATGCGCCGAGTATGACGGAAAACGTCACCATCCGGCTCTAAGACTTTTGCCGCAACGCAGCAACCGATCACGATCAGAAACTTGCCTTTCGCGCTTAAAGTGTATTGTCCTCCGCCGGCGGGCGCGGCGCGTGGCGGGCGTTCAGAAAGCCGTCGAGCTCGCGAACCACTTCGTCGGTGCGCTCGAGCACGAACCAATGGCCGCCGCCGCGGATCACCGTCAGCCGGGCCCGGGGCAGCAGCAGCGCCAGCACCCGGGCGTTGACCATGGGCACCACGGCGTCATCGTCGCCGGCCAGCACCAGGGTGGGCACGCCCAGCCGGTGCAGCCAGGGCAGACTGCTGTAGCCGGCCAGCGCGTAGAGCTGGGCGGCGTGGCCGCGCCGTGTCGGTGGCGTGGCCCGGCCCATGGCCCGGGCGATGGCCCGGCATTCATCGGTGCGCCGCCCGCCGAAGACCGACCGGGCCCGGGCGGCGTCCGGGGCGATGCGCGTCAGCCCCTTCGGATGCGCGAGCCGCCAGAGGCTGTTGAACCGGCCCGGGAACATCAGCTGGCCACTGCAGGTCGCCGCCAGCACGAGCCGACGCACGCGGTCCGGCGCCTGGCGCGCGATCTGCTGGGCGAGCAGCCCGCCCCAGCCGATGCCGAGCACGTCCACGGCCGTCTCGACGCCGACCCTGTCCAGCATCGCGACGACCAGGCGCGCGAGTGCGGCCATGCGGCGCATGCGATGCACGTCCTCGGACGCGCCCACGCCCGGCGGATCGAAGGCGATGACGGGTTGCTCGAGATGCCGCGCGACGTCGCCGAGGATCTCGAGGTTGGCCGCGAAGTCGTTGCAGAACAGCAGCGGCGTGCCCCGCCCGTCGCGCTGCGCCACGTGCAGACGTTCGCCGTCCACCGCCACCGTGGCGTGGGTGAACGGATCGTGATCGCGGTCAGCGCTGGCGGACATAGCGTCCGGGCGCGGGTTCGATGGGCTCGTAGCGCTCGTCGCCGTAGGCCGTCGGCGCCGGCCGCGGGCCGCCGCCGTGGGCCTCGCACCAGCGCACCCAGGCCGGCCACCAGGACCCGGTCTGCTCGCGGGCGCCGCGGCGCCAGGCCGCGGGATCCAGGCTGTAGTCGTCGTTGATGAAAAACCGCGCCCGCGCGTCGCCGGGCGGGCACAGCATCGACTGCACGTGGCCGGCGGCACCCAGCACAAAGCGCACGTTCGAGCGCGAGAACATCTGCATGGCGCGGTAGCAGGTCTGCCACGGGGTGATGTGATCGCGGGCACCGGCGACCACGAAAACATCGCGGTCGATGGCACGCAGGTCGATGGGCGTGTCGGCGATCCGCAGCCCGCCCGGATCGCGCAGGCGATTGTGGCGGTAGATGCCCAGCAGATCCGCGTGCAGGCGCGCCGGCAGGCGCGTGGTGTCGCTGTTCCAGTAGAGCACGTCGAAGGCGGGCGGGCGGCGCCCGAGGACATAGTTGTTGACCACGAAATGCCAGACCAGCTCGTCCGGCCGCAGCCAGGCGAAGGTCCGCGCCATGTCCGCCCCGTCGAGCACGCCGGCGTGCGCCGAACGCGCCAGCGCCGTACCGATGGCGGCCTCGTCCGTGACCCGGGACAGCCGCCCGGCGCGCGGCGCGTCGAGCACCGTGACCATGAGCGTCAGACAGGCGACGCGGTCCTGGGCCCGAGCCGCGGCGAGCCGCGCCAGCGCGAGGGTGGCGGTGGTGCCGCCGGCACAGGCGCCGACGAGCTTCACCGGCGCGTCGTCGGCGATCGCGCGCACGATATCGATGGCGTCGGCTGCCGCCTCGACGTAGGTCTCCAGGCCCCAGTCGCGCTGGGCCGCGGTCGGGTTGCGCCACGACAGCGTGAACACCTGCTGGCCGGCCTCCAGCAGATAGCGCACCAGGCTCTTCTCCGGGGCGAGATCGATCACGTAGTACTTGTTGATCTGCGGCGGCACGAACAGCACCGGCCGCGCGTCGACCTCGGGCGTGCGCGGGCTGTACTGGATCAGTTCGAAGACATCGTTGCGAAAGATCACCGCCCCTTCGGTGGCCGCGATGTTGCGGCCGACACGGAAGGCGGTCTCGTCGACCTGGCGCGGCAGGCCGCGATGGTCGCGCAGGTCCTCGAGCACGTGGCGCAGCCCGGCCACGATCGAGCCGCCGCGGGTCGCCCGGGCGCGAGTGTAGAAGCCGGGATGGGTCACGAAGAGATTGCTCGGCGCGGCCGCCGCGACCAGATGCTCCGCGGCGAACAACAGCCGGCGTCGTCGTTCTGGCCGCAGACGCAGGGCCTGGATGATCTCGAACAGCGTCTGCGACCAGGCCAGATAGCCCTGCAGCGTGCGCCGGAAGACGGGGTCGTCGGTCCACGCCGGATGCACGAAGCGCTCGTCCTCGGGCGCCGGCCGCAGCCGCGAGCGTCCGAGCGCGATCCGCGCCATCTCGCGCGCGAGCCGCGCCTCGGCGCGCGCCAGCACGAGCGGATGGGAGAGCAGCGTGGTCACCAGCTCGCGCGCCGAGCCCAGGGTATCGCGCCAGCGCCGGCCCGTGATCGCATAGGCGCCGGTCAGATCACGCAGCGCGCGCGGCGGCAGTTCGCCGCGGCGGGCGGTGCTCTGATCGGTGGCGATGGCGCTCATGACGGGCTCGCTGCGGTACGGTCGTGACCGATGGGCTACAGGGTGCGCTACGCTTGGGGCGGGGACAACCGTTGCGCACTGCCGCATGCGTCGAGACAGGGGGATTAGAATGCAGGATTCATCGACACCGGCGCAGATGCGATCATGATCAGCGCGATAAGCCGGCGTTTCGACGCCGCGATCTGGGAGCCCGAACTGGAGCGCCAACGCGGCGCCCGGCGCTGGGGCATCACCGCGGCGCGGTTGGTGCAGGTGCTGGTCCGCGACATCCAGAACGGCGAGATCACCATGCGCGCCATGGGGCTGGTCTACACCACCCTGCTGTCGCTGGTGCCACTGCTCGCACTCGCGTTCTCGATGCTCAAGGCGTTCGGCGTGGACAGCGCGCTGCGGCCCACCCTGCAGCGGTTCATGGCGCCGCTCGGCGGGCAGGGCGACGTGATCGTCGACCAGATCGTCGACTTCGTCGAGAACGTCCAGGTCGGCGTGCTCGGTGCCCTGGGCGTCGTCTTTCTGATGTATTCGGTGATCTCGCTGATCCAGAAGGTGGAGGCCGGCTGCAACTACATCTGGCAGGTGCGACACGCGCGCTCGCTGGGGCGGCGCTTCACCGAGTATCTCAGCGTGCTGATCGTGGGCCCGATCGTGATTCTCGCCGGCAGCAGCATGACGGCCTCGCTGACCAGCAACACGGTGGTCGACTATCTCGCCGACATCGAGCCGTTCGGCACCTCGCTGTACGTGGCCGGCCGGCTGGTCCCGTATCTGCTCTACAGCGCGGCGTTCACCTTTCTCTACGCCTTCATGCCCAACACCCGGGTGCGGCTGCTGCCGGCGCTGGGCGGCGGCGTGTTCGCCGGGGTGCTCTGGCAGACCGCCAGTCTGGGCTTTGCCGTGTTCGCCAAGAACGCCGGCAACGTCAACGCGATCTATTCCAGTTTCGCCATCGTCATCCTGCTGCTGATCTGGATCTACGTCTCCTGGCTGATCCTGCTCATGGGCTGCCGGGTGGCCTTTCTTCTGCAGCACACCGAGCAGCTCAGTCGACGCCCCTATCCGCCGCGCCTGGGCGCGGAGCGTCGCGAGCAGCTCGCCCTGCTGATGATGGGCCTGATCGGCCGCAGCTTCCTGCACGGCGACACGCCCTGGCAGGTCGAACGGATCGCCCACGAACTGCGGGCGGCGCCGGATCACGTCTACGATGTCGTCGACCAGCTCGTCGACGCCGGCATCCTGCTCGAGACCGGCGAGGACAGCGTGACCCTGCTGCCGCGACAGGACATCGAATGCGTGACCCTCAACGCGATCCTCGACGCGGTCCGCGCCGGCGATGCGGCCGCGGCATTGCGCCCGCGCGATGCCACCGCCCATCGGGACGTCACGGCCTGGATCGAGCGCAAGGAAGAGGCGCGGCGCCGGGTCTTCGACGGTCTGACGCTGCGCGCGCTGGTCGCCGACGAGGACACCGCCATCGCCCCGACCGGCGTCGGGACCGGTCACTGACGCCGCCGCGCCACATCGAAGGGAGAGCGCCATGAACAAGAACTGGCTCGAGCACTATCCGCCCGGGATCGGGCACACCATCGACACCGACGACGACGCCACCCTCGTCGGCATCATCGACGCCGCCTGCCGCGACTATGCCGATCGCGACGCCTACAGCAGCATGGGCAACACCATCCGGTTCGCGGACGTCGACCGGCTGTCGGCGGCGTTCGCGGGCTATCTCCAGCAGGTTCGGGGCCTGCAGCCCGGCGAGCGCTTCGCGATCATGATGCCCAACTGCCTGCAGTACGTCGTCGCGCTGTTCGGCGCGCTGCGGGCCGGGCTGACCGTGGTCAACGTGAATCCCCTCTACACCGCGCGCGAGCTCGAGCATCAGCTGACCGACGCCGACGTCCGCACCCTGCTGGTGATGGAGAATTTCGCCGCGACGCTGGAAAAGATCTACGACAGCGTGCCGGTCGAGACCGTGATCACCACCCAGCTCGGCGACATGCTGGGGCCGGTTCGCCGCGTGGTGACGAACTTCGTGGTCAAGAAGATCAAGAAGATGGTCCCGGCGTGGAATCTGCCGGGCGCGGTCGCCTTTCCCGATGCCCTGGCCGAAGGCCGCGGCCAGACGTTCCGGCCCGTGGCCGTGCGCGGCGAAGACCTGGCCTTTCTGCAGTACACCGGCGGCACCACCGGCCCGGCCAAGGGCGCGATGCTCACGCACGCCAACGTGGCCGCGAACGTACGCCAGTGCCAGGCGTGGTTCGCCCCGCAGATGAGCGAGACCGGCGAGACCATCATCACGGCGCTGCCGATGTATCACATCTTCGCGTTGACCGTGAACACGCTGGTCTATTTCTCGATCGGCGGGCACGGCGTGCTCATCACCAACCCGCGCGACATGCCCGGGTTCGTGAAGACGCTCGCACGGCATCCGTTCTCCGCGATCACGGGTGTGAACACGCTCTACAACGGTCTGCTCAACACCGAAGGCTTCGACAAGCTCGACTTCTCCCACCTGAAGTTCTCGATGGCCGGCGGCATGGCCACCCAGCAGGCGGTGGCCGAGCGCTGGTACCGGGTCACCGGCCGGCCGATCATCGAGGGCTACGGCCTGTCCGAGACCGCGCCCGTGGTCACCTGCAATCCGCTCGATCTGGAGCGCTTCAACCACTCCATCGGCATGCCCCTGCCCTCGACGGACGTCGACATCCGCGACGACGACGGCCACAGCCGTCCGCCCGGCGAGGCCGGCGAGCTGTGCGTGCGCGGCCCCCAGGTGATGCGCGGCTACTGGCGCCGGGAAGACGCCGATACGGAGGCCTTCACCACTGACGGCTTCTTCCGCACCGGCGACATCGCACGCCAGGACGACGCCGGCCTGTTCTACATCGTCGATCGCAAGAAGGACATGATCCTGGTGTCCGGCTTCAACGTGTATCCCAACGAGATCGAGGACGTGATCGTGGCGCACGAGGGCGTGCTCGAGGCCGCCGCGGTCGGCGTTCCCGACGAGAAATCCGGCGAGGCGGTCAAGCTGTTCGTGGTGCGGCGGCGCCCGGATCTTAGCCTGGAGGAGGTCCGACGCCACTGCCGCGAACACCTGACCGGCTACAAGGTGCCCAAGCACTACGAATTCATCGATGAGGTGCCGAAATCCAACGTGGGCAAGATTCTCCGCAAGGAATTGCGATAACGCACGCAAACCCGCAGCCAACGTGCAGGCTTTGGCCGCCAGCCTGCTGATATACTCGAAAAGCCGGCGCCGCGCCGCGTCGCCCGAAACCGCAGCGCAAAAGGAGATGCCGTGGACAAGATCTGGCTAGACCGCTACCCGAAGGGTGTCGTCGCCGACATCGAGACCAACAGCGCCCGTACGCTCGTGGAGGTCATCGAGGACAGCTTTCGCGAGTTCGGCGACAGTCCGGCGTTCAGCAATATGGACTGCGAGATGTCCTATGCGGAACTCGATGCCCACAGCCGTGACTTCGCGGCCTATCTCCAGAACGAACTGGGCTTCGCCAAGGGTGATCGCGTCGCGATCATGATGCCCAACCTCCTCCAGTACCCGATCGCGCTGTTCGGGATCCTGCGGGCCGGCATGGTCGCGGTGAACGTCAACCCGCTCTACACCGCGCGCGAGCTCGAGCATCAGCTCACCGATGCCGGCGTGCGCGGCATCGTCATCGTGGAGAACTTCGCGGCGACGCTGGAACAGGTGGTCGACAAGGTGGCGCTCGAGGCCATCATCACCACCCGCATCGGCGATCGTCTGCCCGGGCTCAAGCGCCATCTCGTCAATTTCGTGGTCAAGCGCGTCAAGCGCATGGTGCCCCGCTTCAACCTGCCGGGCGCGGTGTCGCTCAACACCGCACTCAAGAAGGGCGGGCAGCAGCAGTTCAAGCCGGCCGGCGTGGGGCCGGACGACATCGCCTTCCTGCAGTACACCGGCGGCACCACCGGCCTGGCCAAGGGCGCGATCATCCTGCATCGCAACATGGTCGCCAACATCGCCCAGGCCCAGGCCTGGCTCGACCCGTGGACCGAAAAGGGGCGCGAACGCATCATCACGCCGCTGCCGCTCTACCACGTGTTCGCCCTGATGGCGAACTGTCTGGTCTTTCTCCAGCAGGGCGGCAAGAACGTGCTGATCACCAATCCGCGCGACATCCCCGCGCTGGTCAAGGAGTTCGACAAGCACAAGCCGACCGCCTTCACCGGCGTGAACACGCTGTTCAACGCGCTGGTCAACGACGACGGCTTCGCCAAACTCGACTTCTCGGATCTCAAGATCACCCTCGGCGGCGGCGCGGCGGTGCAGCGCGCAGTCGCCGAGAAATGGAAACGGATTACCGGCGTGCCGCTGATCGAGGCCTACGGGCTGACCGAGGCGTCGCCGGGCGTGTGCATCAATCCGCTGGACATGACCGACTACAACGGCTCGATCGGCCTGCCACTGCCGGGCACCGACGTCTCCATTCGCGACGACGAGGGCCACGAGCTGCCGGCCGGGGAGCCGGGCGAGCTGTGCGTGCGCGGCCCCCAGGTCATGCCGGGTTACTGGGACAAGCCCGAGGAGAACGAAGAGACCTTCTTCGGCGACTTCCTGCGGACCGGCGACGTCGCCAACTACGACGAACAGGGCTTTTTCTACATCGTCGATCGCAAGAAGGACATGATCCTGGTCTCCGGCTTCAACGTGTATCCCAACGAGATCGAGGACGTGGTCGCCCAGCACCCGAAGGTTCTGGAGGCGGCCTGTGTCGGCATCCCCGACGACCGTTCCGGCGAAGTCGTGAAGGTCTTCGTGGTCAAGAAGGACGACGGCCTCACGGAGAATGAGCTCATCGATTTCTGCCGCAAGGAGCTCACCGGCTACAAGGTGCCCAAGCAGGTGGCGTTCATCGACGAACTGCCCAAGAGCAACGTCGGCAAGATCCTGCGCAAGGAACTGCGGGGTACCTAGCGCCGGACGCGAATTCCGGTCCGGGCGGCGATGATCGCCCGGGCCGGCCGCAGCGAGAGCATCCGCCGAAGGCCAGGGTTAATACCCCAGACCGAAGGCGGCGTAGCCGACCGCCAGCGCCGGCAGCGCCGAATAGGCCGTGGCCAGAACGGCCGCTTTCGGGGCCAGCGCGATGGCCGGGAAAAGCGCGTCGCCGTCGTTGCTGATCGCGTTGGCCAGCAGCGCAGACATCGGCATCGCGCCGCTGAGATACAGCGTGGTCAACAGGATCTGCGGCCCGCAGCCGGGGATGAAGCCCACCAGCACGCCGACCAGCGGCGCCAGGGGCCCGACCACGGCGAACCAGGCTTCGGGATCGACACCGCTGAAGACCACGCCGAACTCGAACAGCAGAAAGGCCGCGATCACCCACACGGTGACGAAGTTGGTATCGGTGCGCGCGCAGCGTACCCATGCCATGGGCCCGGCGTTCGTCGCCGCGCCCCGGCCGTTACCGTGGCCGGGATTCGACAGGGGTGAGGATTCGCCGTATGTCCCGCCCGTCCCGGCTTCGCCCTCGCCGAGACCGCCGGCCCACAGGGTCACGGCCAGCATCGCCCCGGCAAAGCCGAGCCAAGTGGCGGGCTGATGCGCGGCCCAGGGCCCGAACCAGGCGTTCGGATCCTGCTGGAAGGCGATGAGCACCGCGAACGGCACGCCAATCGCCCAGAGCGCGGCCCAGAGGCCGTCGATCGCCGGCGGGACCGGCCGCCCCGCACCCGCTACAGCGGTCGTCGGCGTATCGTCCTCGGCCCGTCGATGGCGCAGAAAGTCACGGCCGTGGATCGCCTCGATGGCCCAGCCGCAGAGCACGGCACTCGCGCCGCTCACCGCGAACACGACCACCGCAGTCTCGGGTGCGGCGGCGATCAACAGGAAGGCGGCATCGCCCATGGTCGCGATCAGCACCGCCACGAGGGCGCCGAAGCCGATGCGACCGTTCACGAACTGGGTGACGACCACGATCGCACCGCCGCAGCCGGGCAGCATGCCGAGCGCGGTGGCGATCGGCACCTGCCCGACGCGCGCTTGGGCGATGCGCTCGCGCAGGTCGACGGCAAACCAGCGTTCGACCGCGAACAACAGCATCAGCGTGCCGGCGACGAACACGCTGACCTGGAGATAGGCCTCGGCCAGCGTATCGCGCACGAGCGCGCCGCTCTCGCCGCCGCCAAGCACGGCGGCCAGCAGCAGTATCGGCACCGACCAGCGCCAGGCGCGGCCACCGAACGCCTCCGGCAGGCGCTGCCAGACCCCGTATATTGGCGCGAACGTCGTTTCCTTCATGAGCGTCTTAATTTTAGCCTTGGCTAACTCTTGACGCCCAATCTATCCGACCCCGTGCGCTGCGGCAAGTACTCGCGATTAATCGTTGAATGTTCTGACCCGGAGGCCTGTCGACAGGTCCTAGCCTTCGGCGTCCTCGCGGATCATGTCGGCGGCCTTTTCCGCGATCGCGGTCGTCGGCGCATTGGTGTTGCCGCCGACGAGTGTCGGCATGATGGAGGCATCGACCACGCGCAGGCCCTGAATGCCGTGCACGCGCAGGCGATCGTCGACCACCGCCGCCGCGTCCGATCCCATCCGGCAGGTACCCACCGGATGATAGATGGTCTCGGCCTTGTCCCGGACGAAGGCCTCGATGGCGGCATCGTCGGTCACGGTCTCGCCCGGCTCCAGTTCGCGCTCGCGGTGGGCGGCCAGCGGCGGCGCCCGCATGATGGCGCGCCCGGCTTTCACCGCGCGGACCATCTGCGCGAGGTCGTCGGGATGATCCAGATAGTTGGGATCGATCAGCGGGTCGGCCGCCGGATCCGCGCTCGCCAGCCCGATGCGTCCGCGCGATTTCGGCCGCAGGTCGCAGACCCGCAGCGTGTAGCCGTGATGCTTGATCGTGTTCCAGAGATTATGGCCGTGATCCTGCTCGACGGTGGCGATGAAGTGCAGTTGCAGATCGGCCTGCGCGCGATCATCACCGCTACGCGCGAAGCCGCCCGCCTCCGCGACGTTGCTGGTGAGCTGGCCGCGATGATGGACGAAGTACTGATAGACGGCCCGCGGCAGGTCGACGAACAGGAATCGCGGTCCGAGCCGCAGGCTGAGCCGGGTCCGTTCGAGGTCGATGATGCTGACATCCAGATGATCCTGGAGATTGCGCCCGACGCCACGCAGCTCGTGAACCAGCGGAATGCCGTGCGGTTCGATCTCCTCGCGCGGACCGATGCCCGACAGCAGCAGAAGCTGCGGCGAGTTGATCGCTCCGCCGCAGAGCAGCACCTCGCGCCGGGCCTCGACCGTGCGGTCTCCGCCCCAGCGGCCGCGGCGATAGGTCACACCGACCGCCCGGCGCCCTTCCAGACGAATTCTCCGGACCCGCGCACGGGTGATGACGGTGAGGTTCTCGCGATGGGCCACCGGATGCAGGAAGGCATCGGCGTTGGAGCAACGCCGGCCGTTGTCCTGGGCCACGCTGTAGAGACCGACGCCCTCTTCGGTGGCACCGCCGAAATCGTCGTTGCGCGGATAGCCGCAGGCCACGCCCGCTTCGATGAAGGCACGGCTGAGCGGATTGACGTGCCGCGGCGCACTCACGCAGTAGGCGCCGTCGACCCCGTGGTATTCGCTCTCGCCCGCCTCGCAGCGCTCGGACTTGCGAAAATAGGCCAGCATCTCGGCGAAGCCCCAGCCGCGGTTGCCGAGTTCGGCCCAGTGGTCGTAGTCGGCGGCGTTGCCGCGGGTGTAGCACTGGGCGTTGATCGCGCTCGATCCACCGAGCGTCTTGCCGCGCGGCCAGAACATCCGGCGGCCGCCGAGATGCTTCTGCGGCACGGTGTAGTAGGCCCAGTTGAACATCCGCGACCACATCAGGCCGATGATGCCGATGGGCATGCGGATCAGCGGATTCCAGTCCGAGGGACCGGCCTCCAGCAGGCAGACGCTGACGTCCGGATCCGCCGAGAGCCGATTGGCCAGGACACAACCGGCGGAGCCGCCGCCCACGATCACGTAATCGAACGTCTGCTGCTGCGCGGCCACGGCGGCTCCTTCGGCTGAAAATCCGCATTTTTACATACGCGTCAGCTCAGTGTTTGGAGTCGGGCAGCGTGATGTTGAGCTCGAGCACCTCGAGATCGCCCTCGCGCTCGATCTCCATCTGCACGGCGTCGTCGCCGACCTGAACGTACTTGCGCAGCACGGCCAGCAGATCCTGCTGCAGCTGCGGAAAGTAGGCCGGCTGATCGTCATGCCCGCTCCGGCGATGGGCGACCACGAGCTGGAGCCGCTCCTTCGCGTGCTGTGCCGAGCCTTTCTTCTCGGACCGAAATACATCGAGCCAACCCATGGTCTACCTCCCCATCAGACGATCGAGAAAACCCTTCTTGGCCTCGGTGAAACGCATCGGACGGTTCTCGCCGAGGAAACGCGCCACCATGTCGAGATAGGCGTGCCCGGCATCGGCGTTGTTCTCCAGGGCGACCGGCATGCCGGAGTTGGAGGCGTTGAGCACGGTCTCGGACTCGGGGATGACGCCCAGCAGCGGGATGCCAAGAATATCGTTGATGTCCGACAGCGACAGCATCTCGCCCTTGCCGACGCGGTTGGCCGCGTAGCGGGTGACCACCAGATGCTCCTTGACCGGATCGGCGCCTTCCTTGGCGCGCTTGGTCTTGGAGGAGAGCATGCCCAGCACGCGATCCGAGTCGCGCACCGAGGAGACCTCGGGGTTGGTCACCACCAGCGCCTCGTCGGCGAAATACATCGCCATGATCGCGCCGGTCTCGATGCCTGCCGGCGAATCGCAGACGATGTAGTCGAAGTCCTCGGCGAGCTTGTTGAGCGTGCGCTCCACGCCCTCCAGCGCCAGCGCGTCCTTGTCGCGCGTCTGGGAGGCCGCGAGGATGTAGAGATTCTCCACCCGCTTGTCGCGGATCATGGCCTGCTTGAGATTGGCCTCGCCCTGGATCACGTTGATGAAATCGAACACGACCCGGCGCTCACAGCCCATGATCAGGTCGAGGTTGCGCAGACCCACGTCGAAGTCGATGACGATGGTCTTGTTCCCCCGCATGGCCAGGCCGGTCGCAAAGGACGCCGCGGTCGTCGTCTTGCCGACCCCGCCCTTGCCGGACGTGACTACGATGATTTTTGCCACTCGTTACTCCTGCAATTCGATCGTCAAGTTGTCGTCGTCCAGACTGACCTGCACGGCCCTGGAACGCACCCCCTCGTCTATGGCGTCGGCCACTTTGTAGCAGCCGGCGATGGCCACCAGGTCCGGTTCGAACCGGCGGCAGAAGATGCGGGCGTCGGTGTCGCCGGTGGCCCCGGCCAGCGCGCGGCCGCGCAGCGCCCCGTAGATGTGGATATGGCCGTCGGCGAGCACCTCCGCGCCCTCGCTGACCGAGGTCGCGACCACCAGATCGCCGCCGCGGGCGTAGATCTGCTGGCCGGAGCGCACCGGCCGCGTGACCAGGCGCGTCGGCGTGCGCGAGCCGGCCTCGCGCTCGCTCGACGGGGCCGGCGCGGCCTCGGGTTCGCCGGCGCGCGCCGGCTCGGGCGCGTCCGTGGCCGTGGTGTCGCGCTCGGCGGCCGCGCGCGCGGGCGAATTCAGTACCCCGAGACCCGCGCGCGCCGCGGCCTTCGCGGCAGCGTCACTGGGATCAAGCACGCCCACGACGAGCAGGCCGGCATCGCGGGCGGCATCGCGCACCCGCGCGAGCTCGGGCAGTTCGCTGGGCAGCGACAGCAGCACGGGCATGCGTGCGAAGAAATCGGGCGTGCGCTCGAGTTGCCGGGCGATCTGCTCGGCGATGCGCTCGATGTCCGTGTCACGGATCTCGAGCACCGTGAGGGTCATCATCCGGCCCTTGAATACAACACCGGCGCCCGCTGCGGTGGAGGTGTCCGCCATGCTCGGATCGTATTGGAAACAATCCGCGAGTCTACCACGCCGAAAGCCGCTGTCAGGCGATTTTCAGCGCGTCGGACGACCACCGATGCCGCGTTCGGGCCGGGCTTTCGGCCCGCGAATTGCATCACCGCGGTGTACAGTAGCCACACCCACTCGAGCGCTATCGATCATGACCGACTTCTGGGCGGGCTATCGCAGTCCGGGTTTCTTCGACGAGCTGTTCGACGCGCATGGCGCGCCGCGCGATGGCGCGCGCGAGCTGACCGGACAACTCGAGGCCTTCGGCCCCGAGGAGCTCGCCAATCGCCGGGCCGCTGCCGATCTGGCGATCAAGTCCACCGGCATCACCTTCACGGTCTATTCCGATGCGGGCATGATCGATCGAGCCTGGCCGTTCGACGTGCTCCCCCGCACCATCGCGGAGCACGAGTGGCGCCGGGTCAGCGACGGCCTGCGCCAGCGGGTGAGCGCGCTCAACCGGTTCATCGCCGATCTCTACGGCGACCAGCGGATCATCGCCGACGGCGTGCTGCCGCGGGCGGTCCTGGATCAATCCGTGAACTTCCGCCCCGAATGCGTGGGCATGCGTCCGCCGGGCGACATCTGGGCGCATATCTGCGGCTCCGACCTGGTTCGCGACGGCAACGGCGAGTTCCACGTACTCGAAGACAATCTCCGCGTGCCTTCGGGCGTGTCCTATATGGTCGAGAACCGCCTGGTCTCGAAGCGCGTGTTCCCGGAACTGTTCGAACGCCATCGCATCCTGCCGGTCGACGACTATCCCAGCGAGCTGCTGGATGCGCTCAACGCGCTCTCGCCCCGGACCGGCATCACCCCGAACGTCGCCCTGCTGAGCCCCGGCGTCTACAATTCGGCGTTCTTCGAGCACGTCTGGCTGGCGGGCCAGATGGGCGCGGAACTGGTGCAGGGCACCGATCTGTACGTCGATCGCGACGACTGTGTCTACGCCCGCACCATCTATGGCCCGCAGCGGGTCGACGTGATCTACCGCCGGGTCGACGACCTCTTTCTCGACCCGGATGTGTTCCGATCGGACTCGATGCTTGGCACGCCGGGCCTGATGCGGGCCTGGCGCGCGGGCAAGGTGGCCCTGGCCAACGCCCCCGGCGCCGGCGTGGCCGACGACAAGGTCGTCTACGCCTTCGTGCCCGAGATCATCCGCTACTATCTGGGCGAGGAGCCGAAGCTGCCGAACGTGCCCTCCTGGCTGTGCATGGACCCGGAACAGCGCGAGTACGTACTCGCGAATCTGGACACACTGGTGGTCAAACCGGCGAACGAATCGGGCGGCTACGGCATGCTCATCGGCCCGCGCGCCACGCCCGCCGAGCGCGAGCGCTTCGCCGAACTGATTCGCGCCAATCCGCGCAATTACATGGCCCAGCCGACGCTCGCCCTGTCCACCGCGCCGACGCTGGTGGACGGCCGGGCGGCGCCGCGGCATGTCGACCTGCGGCCGTTCATCGTTTCGCGCCCGGACGAGGACGCGTTCGTGACCATGGGCGGGCTGACCCGGGTGGCGCTGCGCGAAGGCTCGCTGGTGGTCAACAGCTCCCAGGGCGGCGGCAGCAAGGACACCTGGATCGTACAGGACGGGGACGCCTGAGATGCTCTCGAGACTGGCACAGAACCTGTTCTGGGCGGGCCGCTATCTCGAGCGGGCCGAATCCGGCGCGCGCCTGATCAACGCGACCACCCTCCTGCTGCTGGACCTGCCGCGCCAGACCGAGTTCGACTGGCGGGCACTGGTCGAGATCGTCGGCGCGGAGGCCCTGTTCGCCCGCCACTATCCCGATGCGACCGAGGAAAGCGTGATGCGCTTTCTGTCCAGCGACCGCGACCACCCGGGCTCGATCGCCAGCTCGCTGGCCCACGCCCGGGAGAACCTGCGCCACACGCGCGACCGGATACCGCGCGAGGTCTGGGAGGAAGTCAACGGCCTGCATCTGTACATGGCCGACGAGGGCCAGCACATCGAACGTCGGCTGGCACGCAGCCGGGTGATGGAGCGGGTGGTGCGCAGCGGCCGGATGGTGGCCGGGCTGCTGGAATCGGGCATGAGCCGCGACGCCGCCTACGACATGCTCCAGCTGGGCATGGCGATCGAACGCGCCGACATGACCACCCGCATCCTCGACGTGCGCGCCTCCGACCTGCTCGCCGACGATGTCGCCGACCTGCCGCCCTACCAGACGGTGCAGTGGATCAGCGTACTCAAGTCGCTGAGCGCCTTTCAGATGTATCGGCGCCACGTGCGCACGCGTGTCACCGGCGCGGGCGTCGTGCGCTTTCTGCTCACCGACACCGCCTTTCCCCGCTCGCTGCGCTACTGCCTGGCGCATGCCGGCCAGCGGCTCGCGCGCCTGCCCGAACCCGAACCCTGCACGCGCCAGCTCGACAGCGCCCTGGCGGTGCTCGAACAGGCCGAGATCAGCGCCCTCACCGGCCATCGCCTGAGCGAATTCCTCGACCGGATGCAGATCGAGCTCAATCGCCTGAACGATGCGATCGGCGCCCGTTACTTCAGACCCTGAGCCCGCCCCGCTCGAGAGCCAAACGGCCGAACCTTCACCGATGCGCGACTTCTACTGCCAGTGCGGCAACACCCTGTTCTTCCGCAACACCCGCTGCCTGCAGTGCGATCGCCGGGTCGGCTTCGCCCCGGGCGCCGGCCGCATGACGGCACTGGAACCGCTGGGCGGAGGCCTCTGGCAGGTTCCCGGCGCCGGCCGCATTCAGGGCGCGGTCTATCGCCTGTGCGACAACGCGACGCGCCACGCCATCTGCAACTGGCTGATCCCCGAAGCCGCGCCCCACGCACAATGCCAGTCCTGCCGGCTGACCCGGACGCTGCCGGATCTGGACCAGCCACGTCACGCCGAACTCTGGGGCAAACTCGAGAGCGCCAAGCGCCATCTGCTGTTCAATCTCATGCAACTCGGCCTGCCGATCGTGGATCGGCGACAGGATCCGGAGGCGGGTCTGGCCTTCGATTTTCTCGCCGACCGCGACTCGACCACCGAGTTCACCCGTCCGATCGCAGGCCAGGCGCCGGTCAACACCGGCCATGCCAACGGTGTGATCACGATCAACATCGCCGAGGCCGACGACGTGGCCCGGGCCCGCATGCGCGAGCAGATGGGCGAGCACTACCGAACCCTGTTGGGCCATTTCCGGCACGAGATCGGCCACTACTACTGGAGCCGACTGGTCGCCGATGGCGGCCCGCTGGCGGCATGCCGTACACTCTTCGGCGACGACCGCGCCGACTACGCCGCGGCGCTGAAGCGCTATTACCGCGACGGCGCACCGGGCGACTGGCAGGCGCGCTTCATCACACCGTACGCGTCGGCCCATCCCTGGGAGGACTGGGCCGAGACCTGGGCCCATTATCTGCACATGCGCGACACGCTCGAGACCGCCGTCGAATTCAGCCTGGTCACGCCACCGCCCTGGCGGCATGCCGCCGATGACTTCGATGCCCTCATGCACGGCTGGACCCAGCTCGCCATCGGCATGAACGCGGTCAATCGCAGCATGGGGCTGCCGGACGCCTACCCGTTCGTCATCAGCGCGCCCACGCACGAGAAACTCGCCTTCATCCACCGCCTGGTCGCCGACCACGAAAGCGCGGCGGCATGACGCCGCGTGTCTACGGCATGCTGCTGACCGGCGCCGGCGTGCTCGCGCTCAGCCCCGACTCGGTGCTCATTCGTCTGCTCGACGCGGACGTGCCCACCACGCTGTTCTGGCGCGGCCTGGCCATGGCCGGCGGGCTGTTCGCCTTTCTGCTGTGGCGCGACCGGCACCGGCCCGCAGCGCTCGCATCGGCACTGATGCACCGGCACGGCTGGGGCCTGGGGCTGCTGTTCGCGCTGAGCAACATACTGTTCGTCAGTGCGATCAAGTTCGCCTCCGTGTCGGACACCCTCGGCGCCCTGGCCACGGCGTCGATATTCGCCGCAGTCTTCAGCGTGCTGTTTTTGGGCGAGCGCGCGCCGCCGCGCACCTGGATCGCGGCGGGCGTGATCGCCCTCGGCCTGATGATGATCGCCTTCGGCGGCGCCGGCAGCCTGTTCGGGCGTGCGCTCGGCATCGCCACCGCCGCGGTGTTCGGCGCCACGTTCGTGTTCATGCGGGCCATCGGCGAGGGCGACACGCTGCCGGGACTGGCGCTCGGCGGGCTGTTCATCGTGCTCGCCACAGCCCTGCCCGCCCAGCTGACCGACCTGCCCACCCAGAGCTACGCCGCGACCGCCGGCCTGGCCGTGATACTACCCGTGGCGTTCGGCCTCATCGGGCGCGGACCGCGCTATCTGCCGGCGCCCGAAGTCAGCCTGCTGATGCTGCTGGAGACCGTGTTCGGCACGCTCTGGGCGTGGTTGGTCCTGGCCGAGGCGCCGACCCGCACGACACTGGCGGCAATCGCGGTGATCCTCGCCACGCTCGCGGTCTTCTACTGGCGCGAGGGGCGGGTCAACCGTCAGGCCGCGGCCGAACTCTCGTGAGCCTGCTCGACCCGCCCAATCACTTCACCCTCGACGGCCTGGCGCACGCCGTGCGCGAGTCGGGCCCCCGGGCGGGCGAACCGATGGTGCTGCTGCACGGATTCGCCGATACCGGCGCCAGCTTTGCCTCGCTGGCGGCGGCCATCGATGCCGAGGCACCGGGGCGTTACCGGTTCATCGCGCCGGACTGGCGCGGCCACGGCGACACCGGCCACGCCGGACGCTGCTACTGGTTTCCCGAATACCTGGCCGACCTCGAGGCGCTGCTCGACGCCCTGCCCGGGCTGGCCGCGCCGATCACGCTGGTCGGTCACAGCATGGGCGGCCAGGTGGCCAGCTTCTACGCCGGGCTGCGGCCGGAGCGTGTGGCGCATCTCGTCACCCTCGACAGCCTCAACGTGCCCGACGCCGACAGCAGCCGGGCGCCCCGGCGCTACCGGCGCTGGCTCGACGCCCACCGCGCGCCGCCGAGCCACGCAGTGCACCCCGATCTGGCGACGGTATCCGAGCGCATCGGGCGCCGCTATCCCGAGCTCGACGGCGATACGCGGCACATGCTCGCCGCGCAGTGGACCCGCCCCGTCGACGGCGGACGGCAGTGGCGTTTCGACCCGTGGCATCGGGCGCCCTTTCCGCAACCGTTCCGCATCGACGACGCCATGGCGATCTGGCGCGAGGTCCGCGCAGCCGTGCTCTGTATCGATGCCGAGGACTCACCGGCGAGAGCACTCGTGGCCGAGGCGGACATGGCCCGTCGGCGCGCCTGTTTCACCGACCTGACCCATCGCGTGATGCCGGGCTGCGGACACATGCTGCACCTGGAAGCACCCGAGCGCGTCGCGGCCCTCATCCAGGACTTTTTCGGCGAGACGCGCCGGGCCTGACCGGACGACCACCGCGATTGCGGGGCAAAAGCCGCTTGCCTATGGTGGCGGTATCACCCTCACCCGGCCGTGCTTGCGGCCGCGGAGCCGCCATGGCCGCGCTGTTCTGGTTCGTCGTCTTCCTCGCCGCCTTCCTCGCGCTGGCCTGGCATCGCGTGCGTCTGGGCACGGCCACCGGTGTGATCGCCGCCCTGCTGCTGGTGTGCACGCTGACCAGCACCGGTCTCGGCCTGGGCCTGTTCCTGTGGCTGCTGTTCGCCGCGATCGTCGTGCCCCTGAACGTGACCGCGATCCGCCGGCGCTGGATCACGCGGCCGGCGCTCGATCTGTTCGCCCGCGTGCTGCCGACGCTGTCGGCCACCGAACGCACCGCGCTCGAGGCCGGCACCGTCTGGTGGGAGGGCGAGATGTTCTCCGGCGCGCCGGATTGGCGACGGCTCGAGCGCCTGCCGGAGGCCGAGCTGTCCGCGAGAGAGGAAGCGTTTCTCGACGGCCCGGTCCAGCAGCTGCTCGATCTGTGCGACGAGTGGCGCATCACCCACGAGGACGCCGATCTATCGCCCGAAGCCTGGCGGTTCATCAAGGCCGAGCGTTTCTGGGCGATGATCATCCCCGAGCGCTACGGCGGGCTCGGCTTTTCCGCCTACGCCCACTCCTGCGTGCTGGCCAAGCTCGGCAGCGGCCCCGCCGGCGGCACCGTGGGCCCGATCGTGGCGGTGCCGAATTCGCTCGGCCCGGCCGAACTGCTCATGCACTACGGCACCGAGGCGCAGAAGGATCACTACCTGCCGCGGCTGGCCTCCGGCGACGAGATTCCCTGCTTCGGCCTGACCAGCCCGCACGCCGGCTCGGACGCAGGCGCCATCCCGGACCGCGGCGTCGTCTGCCACGGCGAGTGGAACGGCGAGCCCGTGCTCGGCATGCGCCTGACCTGGGACAAGCGCTACATCACCCTGGCGCCCGTGGCCACGGTGCTCGGCCTCGCCATCAGGATGTACGATCCGGACGGCCTGCTCGGCGACGACGTCGATCTCGGCGTGACCTGCGCGCTGGTGCCCACCGACACCGCCGGCGTACACACCGGCCGCCGGCATTTTCCCGCCAGCGCACCGTTTCAGAACGGCCCCACCTGGGGCACGGATGTGTTCGTCCCGCTGGACTGCATCATCGGCGGCCGCGCGATGATCGGTCAGGGCTGGCGCATGCTGATGGAGTGCCTCTCGGTGGGCCGCTCGATCTCCCTGCCCTCGGGTTCGACCGGCGACGCGATCGCCAGCGCGCGGCTCACCGGCGCCTACGCCGTGGTCCGGCGCCAGTTCAACGTCTCCATCGGCCGCTTCGAGGGCGTACAGGAGGCGCTGGCCCGCATCGCCGGCCGGACCTACGCCTGCGAATCGGTGCGCCGCTTCACCGCCAACGCGGTCGACCTGGGCGAGAAGCCGTCGGTCGCCTCCGGCATCGCGAAGTACCACGTCACCACCCTGGCGCAGCAGGTCGCCAAGGACGCCATGGACGTGCACGCGGGCAAGGCGGTCATGCTCGGGCCGTCGAATCCGGTCGCGCGCCGCTTTCAGGCCGCACCGGTCAACATCACAGTGGAAGGCGCCAACATCCTCACCCGCAGCATGATGATCTTCGGCCAGGGGGCCATCCGCTGCCATCCCTACGTGCTCGACGAGATCGAGGCGGCGAACGATCCGGATCGCGAAGCCGCGCTCGACGCTTTCGACGCGCTGCTCTACGCCCACATCGGTCACGATCTCTCGGCGGCCGCCCGCTCGCTGGTCATGGGCGTGACCGGCGGCCGGACGAGTGCGGCCGGTCGGGTTCGCGAACTGGCGCCCCACTACCGGGCGCTGAACCGCTACTCGGCCAATCTGGCGCTCGTGGCCGACCTCGCCATGGCCACCCTCGGCGGTTCGCTCAAGTTCCGCGAATCGCTGTCGGCCCGGCTCGGCGACGTGCTGTCGTATCTGTACATCGCCAGCGCCACGCTCAAGCGTTTCGTCGAGGACGGCGCCCACGCCGAGGACCTGCCGCTGGTCCGCTGGGTCTGCGAGGACGCCTTCGCCGCGATCGAGGCGGCTCTGGCCGGGGTGATCCGGCATCTGCCGAACCGGCCCGCCGCCTGGCTGGCGCGAGCGCTGATCTTTCCGATCGGCCGCCGCGCGCAGGGTCCGTCCGACGCCCTCGGACGGCAGCTCGCCGACATGCTGCAGACGCCCGGCCCCCAGCGCGAGCGCCTGACGCCGCGCTGCTACGCCGACCAGACGCACAGGCGCGGGCTGTCGCTGTTCGAGGCGGCGATGCAGGCCACGCTCGACGCCGCCGACCTTCAGGCGCGCCTCGACCGGGCCGTCAAGAACGGCGAGATCCGCGCGGATCATCCCGCCGAGCGCATCGAGGCGGCCGCGGGTCGCGGCCTGTTCGACGCCGACGAGGCCCGGCGCATGCGCGATCTGTACGCGCTGCAGATGGCCGTGATCCACGTCGATGACTTCGACCCCGCCGAGATGCAGTCGGTCGTTGCCCGGGAACGCGCCCAGACGTCAGGCCCGGGCTGACCCGCCATCGCCCGTCGGCGCGTTTTTTGCCACGCAGCGCGCAGTCGGCGGGCCTCGCAGCCGGCGCGCGGCCGGCGTCGGGCAGGCAGCCGCGCCGCCACCTCGAAGACCGTTGCGATAAGCGTTTCGAGGCTCCAAGGGCCCTGCGAGGCTTGACTACCACTCGATAAAACACAATCAATTCATACTTTTCGCCCGGACGGCTGGCATTTCGGCACCGACTCGTTTATCTTCCCCGCGGGATTCTAAAAAGACTGCATGTCGGTTTTCGACCTGCACTGCATCAAGGGAGATAGCGCTTTGGTACCGACGTATTCCTATGCCTCGCGCGCGAGCGCGCAGGCCACGAGCGAATTGAACCCGGACGCCGCGCAGCCGCGCCGTCGGGCGCACTCGTCCTGGCCCACGCGTGTCGGTGCGATCGTCCTCATGTCCGCCGCGGGCCTCGTGCTGCCGGCCTGTTCGAGCGGCAGCGGCGGCGACAACGGTGATCCGAACCCGCGTGAGGACGTCACCCCGACCGGGCTCGCCTTCAGCTACCCGTTCGACGGCCAGCAGGATGTGCTGCTCGATACGCAGATGGTGGTCAAGTTCGCCGGCGACGTGGGCGATGTGCCCGCGGACGCGCTCGTGCTGCGGTACGAGGACGACGACGGCGACACCGTCACACAGCCGCTCACGGTGCGCGCCGACGACGATGACGAGGCCGACCAGGCCGGCATTCTCTGCCTGGCGCTGGGCTCGGACGTCGAACTCGAGGACGGCCGTGACGACTTCTGTCTCCAGGGCGGGCCCGATCTGCGACCGGACACCGACTACGCGGTGGTGGCCAGCAGCACCATCGCCGACAGCGGCACCTCGTTCGAGGACGGCCAGACCCTGTTCCGGTTCACCACCCGTCCGGCCGAGGGACGGCCGGCACCCGGCGATTTCCGGGTCACGAGCGTCACCCCCGGCGACACGAACCCCGAAACGGGCGATCAGTCGCTTTTCACCGAATTCAACGCGATCCGCGTGATCTTCAACGAGCCGCTGGATCCGGCGACCGTCGATGGTGACAGCTTCACCGTAACCGGCCCCGACGACGAGGACATCGACGATGCCCGCGTGACCGCCCTGGGCCGCTATATCGTCTTCGATCCGAGCGAGGATCTGGAGCCCGGCGACTACACGATCGCCTGGAGCTCGGACATCACCTCCCGCTTCGGCAAGTCGCTAGAGGCCGACAGCGTCGAGCGCACCGTGCTGAGCGTCGGCGACTCGCTCGACCAGACGCTCACGATCGAGCGCGACACCACCGGTACCGACATCGACGAGCTGCCGGACAACAACCTCAACGGCCTCGCGACCAACAACGTCGAGATCGGCTCCCAGCTGATCGGCTCCAACGACCAGCCGGTGCTCTCGCCGGACGATGTCGACAGCCGTGCCGGCCTGATCCGCACCGGCATCGAGACCACCCTGGCCGAACCCGGCCTGTCCGGCTTCGGCGACGTGTTCCCGGCGGTCATCCGCGCGGGGCAGCGCTTCCAGCTCAAGGGCCTGACCCTCGAACTCGGCGGCGAGATCGCCACGCCGATCGACCCCAGCGGCCCCATCGACGTCAACTTCATCAACGATGTCAGCGTCTATCTCAGCGGCAACGACTACCGCAACATCGAAACCCCGACGGCCGTGCGGCTGCGCTTCGACCTCGGCATCGGCACGCTGATCACGGCGATGGACCAGGAGAATCTCGTGGTCCAGCAACTCGCCAACGGCGTGTTCAACCAGTCCGTGCTCAACATCCAGGCCGCCGGCCTGGCGATTCCGCGCGATAACGGCGATCTCGAGATCAGCACGCTCGGCAGCTTCCCGATCAACGTCAATCGCTCCGACAACGCGACCGTCGACTTCGAGCTGACGCTGCTGTTGCCGGCCGACGACGACGATCAGATCGACGTGCCGGCCGACGAGGTCCCGCCGACGGTGACCGCGGTGTCCCCCAGCGCCTGTCTGTACACGTTCGGTTCCCCGCTTTACGACGCCGTCTACGCCGATCGGGGGGCACCGCCCACCGCGCTGCCCGAACCCGCCTGCCGCGAACTGCTCGGGGCCGAGGCCCAGCAGGGTGGCCGCAGCGACGCTCTCGCCAACACCTTCCCGGTCGAGTCGAGCCCGGCGGTGACCTTCAGCTCGCCGATCGATCCCGCCAGCGTCAGCCCCTCGAGTATCGTGCTCACCGGCCCCTCCGGCGACGTCGACGCGACCTACCGCGTGGAAGGCTTCAGCGTGGTCGTCGATCCCGAAGCGCTCCTGTCGGCGGACACCGAGTACCGGATCATGCTCAACAACGGTGACCAGCTCACCGACCTGGCGGGCAACCCGGTCAGCTTCCAGAACCCGGCCGGTCCGAGCCAGAGCATCGACTTCCGCACCGAGCCGCTGATCGAGACCGAGCCCACGGCGCCGCTTCTGGGCACCCTCACGCCGGGCATCCCCTGCGCGCTCGAGGGCGGGGACTTCATGTCCGGCGGCGACAGCGCCGGCCACTGTGTCGGCGACAACCCGGGCAACGACGAAGATGGCGGCGATGCCGCTTCCGAGGATTTCCCGGTCTTCGACAACCCGGCCAACGTGGCGATCGAGGGCTTCTTCTCGAAGCTGGTCGAGAGCGATTCCATCGTCCTCGCCGACGGCTGCCTCGTGAACGGTTCCGGCAACACCGACGCCGATGCGACCGTGGCCGTGCAGCGCATGGATGACAGCGGCCAGTGCGTGGCTGCGGTGGAGGGCGAGATCGCACTCGCCAATCGCGGCGACGATCTCACGCGCGGCTTCACCTTCCGCCCGACCCGCGACTTCGAGCCGGGCGCCCGCTACTGGGTGGTGGTCTGCGGCGGCGACGGCGCTTCCGCCTGCAGCAATCGGATCGTCGATGCGGACGGCCGGACGCTGAATACCGACCCGCTCAACGGCACCGGTTCGACACCCGCCGCGGCGGACGCCGAGGGGGGTCCGGACATCGTCATGCCGTTCACGGCGACGGCGGCGACCGAGGACTACTTCGCCACTCAGGCGACCTTCCCCTACGCCGACACCAACGGCAACGGCCGCTTCGACGACGGCGAGAACGCCCAGCCGGGCAATCGCACGCGCGTCGAGCTGACCACCGAGCTGCTTGGCACCGAGATCCAGATCCCCGGCGAGCAGGAAGACGGCAGCTTCGCCTCCTACCTGTCCCTGACCCGGCCGATCGCGATCCGCGAGAGCACCGGCGACTGCGAGGATGTCGACACGGACGCCGTCGGCGGCACGCCGGGTAGCTGCATTCCGGTCTCGCTGCAGCCGGGCGGCATCAACGCGCTGACGAGCATCAACATCAGCGCAGACGCCCTCGGCGGCATCCTTACCCAGGTCCTGCGTGTGGACGAGCTCACCGCAGCGCTGGGTGATCTGCTCGGCAACATGCCCGAGGGCACCACCGTGGGCGACATCAACGACATGGACGATGCCGGCGGGCCGCTCGATCAGCTGACCGGCGGTCTCAACCAGCTCGTCGGCGGTGTCACGGATGTGCTGATTCCGGTGATCGGCGACGGTCAGGGCGGCAGTGCCGACGACATGGCCGTGATCGAGCTCATCGGCGCCCTGCAGCGTAATGAGGTGACCGCACCGCTGGGCAACACGCTCGCCGGACTGATCAACTCGGAGACGCCGGTCGGCGCGCTGCCGGGGCTGGTGGACGGCCTCGTCGACGATCTGCTCGGCACCCTGCTCGGCGGACTCGCCGGACAGGACGAGCCGCTCCAGACCGGCCGGGTGCTGCTGCGTTTCCCGAACGATGCCGACGCCGACGGCGAGGTGCCCCAGACCGGCTACATCGTCGAGGAGTGTGAAGGTTCGATCGACGGCCAGCCCTACCACTACGAGCCGTGCTTCACCGCCTCGCTGACCCTGACGGCCAACGCGCCCGACGGACAGGGCGTGAGCCTGCCGCAGCAGCAGATCCGGACGCGCCTGGTGGGCCCGGTCACGTTCGAACAGAACGGTCGCCTCGCGATCGCCCTGCGCAACGTGAACCGCTTCAGCCTGTCGGCCACGGCGCTCGACCTGCTACCGGCGAACGCCACGGTCGACCCGGGTGATCTGAACTTCCAGCTCACCGGGGCTCCGGTCCACGGCGGGCGCGAGTTCCCCAACCGCTAGGCCACGGTCGATGCGCCCCGGCCACCGCCGGGGCGCGATCATCGCAACAACAGAACCAGCAAGGAGAAGGGAGATGAATCAGGACACCACGTCCGAACGCCGCTGGCCGGGGGCAAAGACGGCCATGGCGCTCATCGGCGGCGCGAGCCTGCTGTTCGCCGGCATCGCGGGTGCACAGGGGCAGATGCGGGACGACGGCTACAGCGGCTCCGGCATGGACCGGCTCGAGGCCGAGCCCGAACAGGGGCTGATCGGCGGGGCCATCGACTACGTGAAGCACAACGCCTAC
The DNA here is from genome assembly GCF_003732545.1 of Salinisphaera orenii subsp. halophila YIM 95161. Taxonomy (GTDB): domain Bacteria; phylum Pseudomonadota; class Gammaproteobacteria; order Nevskiales; family Salinisphaeraceae; genus Salinisphaera; species Salinisphaera orenii_A. Next base: position 85,675 of record NZ_AYKF01000013.1, read on the forward strand.
TTTCGCGTCGGCGTGCTGCACTTCCAGTACTACGGCGACAGTTCCCGGCTGAAGGTCGAGAACGCTCAGGGCCTGGCGGCCCAGGCCTTCGGCGAGGGCTCGAGCCGTCTCGATCACACCGGATCGAGTGCCGGCGACAAGACCACGCTCGGCGGCACGATCGGCCTGTTCGTGCCCAATACCGGCAAGCACCTGGCCATGGAGGTCACGCTGGCGCCCCCGCTCAAGCTCGATTTCGAAGTGTCCAAGAACGCGGTCGACGAATCGCTGGCGCCGACGACCCAGAGCGGCATTCCCACCGGCGTGCCGCCACTGGGCCGCAAGATCGGCACCTTCAAGGCACTACCGCCGAACCTTACCCTGGTCTATCGCCCCTGGGTCGATACGCTGATCCAGCCCTACATCGGCGCCGGCGCGATGTATCTCTATACCTACGACACCGATGTGAACAACCCGGTACTCAACGCCTACGGCAACGAGCCCACGCTCAACCTGACCAAGCCGGTGGCCTGCGTGGGGCAGTTGGGCGTGGACTTCAGTCTGCCCAAGAACATGTTCCTGACCGCAGACGTGAAGTACGTCGGCTGCGCCGAAGTCGAGGCCAAGCTCAACGACGTCGTGATCAACTCGCCCACGCTCAGCGACACGGTCGGCCCGATCGACGTCGGGACGGTGAGCTCGACCAACGAATTCAAGGCCGTGCTCTACCAGCTGTCCTTCGGGATGCGGTTCTAATACCGGTCCCCGGAGGCGCTCGCAGACGACAAGGCCGCCCGCGGGCGTAATGCCGTTCACTTAAGCATTGCAGGTCAGGCGGAGCTTGCCGAGAATCCGGCTTTCACGTGTGGAAGC
>NZ_AYKF01000014.1 GCF_003732545.1 Salinisphaera orenii subsp. halophila YIM 95161
CTAGCCCGGATATTGCATCAAGCCAGCGATGACCGCGGCTTGGGCGGCTAATCGCCCACCGCGTGCGGTTTTTCCGTGCGCTCGTCTCGGAAAACCGCCGCAAACGTGTATCGCGGACACACGCCCCCTTCCCCCATGGCTTGTCATCGTGCCGGGGCAGCACTCGGGTCGGGTTATCCCGGCTTCAGGCGTGCGACGACCAGGCGCAGCATGCCGGGGTCTGGATAATGGCTGGACAGATGCAGGCGCACGCGCCGGGTATTGCGCCACACCACGGCGCCGATCTTGAGTAGTCGCAGGCGCAGCGTGCCGACGCTGATTCGCGCCCATCGGGTGCCGGCCAAGGCGAGATCGCGGATGGCATCCATCAAGGCATACGCCAGGCCAGCGAACAGCAGCCGCATCTGATTGGCCCACCAATCGTGGGCGCTGGTGCGATCGGCATACAGATCCAGCTGTTGTTCCTTGATGCGGTTTTCCATATCGCCGCGGGCGCAGTAGATGGCCTCGTAAAGCCACTGGGGATCGCCCGCCAGACTGGTAATCACAAAGCGTGCATTACGCCCGACACCGTTATGCTCGGCCTTGACCAGCAGCCGGCTGGATCGCTTCCAGGAACGCGCGCGGTAGCGGTCTTCGGTGAAAAAACGCGCCGGCTGTCCGGTGCGCCTCTGGGCGATCTCGGCGGCGTCCAGCCAGGGCGCGCTCAACCGCTTGAGCCGATCGTTGACGGCAAATCCCAGAATATAATCGATCCCCAGGCGCTGGCAGGCGTGCAGAATCCGGGGCGTACAAAAGCCGGCATCGGCACGCAGCACGATCTCGACGTCCGGCCAGCGGGCGCGCAGCGCGTGGACCAGCAGGCGCAGGATAGCCGCGGCGTGGTGGGCGCCGTGGCGTGCCGCGCTGCGCAGATAACTCACCAGCAGCTGATCGCCGCAGAACACATAGAGCGGCAGAAAACAGTAGCCGTCGTAGAACCCGTTGAAATAGCGTCCAGCCTGTTCGCCGTGCACGCGGTCGTCGGTGGCATCGAAATCCAGCGTCAGGCGCTTGGGCGGTGTTTTGAACGACGCACAGAAGCGTTCGAACAGTGCCGCGTGTGCCGCCCAGGCAAAATCCGTGTCCGCCGCCTGTTCGAAACGACACAGCGTCGAAGCCGAGGCCAGGGCCTGATCGCGCGACACGGCCGTTTGAAACGCGATATCACGGCGCAGCGCGCCATGGTCGTTGAGATCACAATAGCCCAGGGCCACGCCGAACACGCGTTGGCGCAACAGACTGGCCGCGTCATGCACGCATCGCCTGGGCGAACGGGCGTCGGTCAGACGGCGGCTGACATCGCGCAACAATCCCGTGCGGCGCTCGACTTCGCGTAACAACAGCGAACCGCCATCCGAGGTAATCGCGCCGCCGTCAAAGCGCGCCTCGACCACCCGGCGTTTAAAGTCTGACAGCCGCACACCATCCACGGTACAATCTGGCATCGGCGAAGCTCCGGTTATTTCTTAAGTAATTGGTTGTTACTAAAGAGATTATACCGGCTTCGCCGTTCTGTTTGGTGCAATATCCGGGCTAG
>NZ_AYKF01000015.1 GCF_003732545.1 Salinisphaera orenii subsp. halophila YIM 95161
CGTAATGCCGTTCACTTAAGCGGGGAAGCCTGCTTATTCACGGGATAGCGGGTCTTGGACATCTTCACCGCTCTCGGCCGCCCGGGCCGAGAGCGGTGATCGAGACAAAGCTGTGCCACCCCGGCTCTGAGTTCGGATAATCGCGCCCCGGTCTTGGACAGCGGCTGGGCGGCGGCCATGACGATGAGTTGTGCCGCGATATATTGATACGCGAACTTGAACCGGATGCGGGTCGGATCGACGCCGTGCGCCAGCGCGGCCTGACTGGCTTCTCGCCGGATCACGTTGTAGGCCAGCAGCAAGCCCCAGACTTCTTGATAGGCCAACACGACGGTCTTGCTGCGTAGCGTCAGCGCGTTGTGCTGCAACGCGCTTTTGATGTCCCGGAAGCCCACCTCGATTTCCCAGCGCTCGTCATACAGCGCGGCCACGGCTTCGGTGTCATAGTCGGCGGCAGGCAGGGAGGTCAATATCGTGCGTAATGTCCCTTGATCGGTCACCGTATCCACCACTCGGGCCGTCCAGGTCTCCGGCAGCGCCGGATTCTTACGTTGTGCCTGGGGCGAGACCCGCATCCGCACGAGCCGATCGTGGTCGTTATAGGTTTCAAGCGTTTCGGTCACGACGTTCTTGCGGGCCGGAATTAACCAGTGGCGGGCCGTGCCCTGGTCGGCCAGGCGGCACAATAGATCCGCACTCCAGAAGCCCTTGTCGAACAGCGTGATCGAATGATCGGGCACCCGATCGATGAAGTCGGCGGCTAAGCGCATCTCGTTGTGGCGGTAGGGGCTCAGTTGGGCGTCCAGAACCACGTGCGAGCGCACGTTCATCAACGCCACCACCCGCATCATCGGATAGGGCGTCTGGCGCGCGGTGGATGTATTACCCGAGCCGAAATGGGCACGCAGTTCGGGCGTGTCCGGCGTGCGTAGCACCGCGCCATCCACGGCCAGCACCTGCAAGCCCTGCCAGTCATCGCCCGGATAACGCTCTCGACCCCACGTCGCACCGGTCTGGCGAAACAGCCATTCGACCGGGGCACAACCTAAGCGCTGTCGCGCTTTGGATACGCCGCTGGCGGCCAGGAGCTGATCGCTGGCCAAACCTTGGGCGCAGATATTCAGACGCCGGGCGACTTCGGCGACCGGCTCGTTACGAAACAGCGCCATGCCCAAGACCAGCCATAGCACCTGATCGGCCGGTAAACGCCGTCGTCGGATCGTGGCGTTATCGGCCAGATGCAGCGCGGATTCGACCCATTCGATCGGAATGTTCTGGGTGAATGTGCTTAGATCCGAGAATGAATGGAGATCGTCGAGATCGAACAGGCGCGCTTGCAAGGACACAAAAAATCCGGCTTCCACACGTGAAAGCCGGATTCTCGGCAAGCTCCGCCTGACCTGCAATGCTTAAGTGAACGGCATTA
>NZ_AYKF01000016.1 GCF_003732545.1 Salinisphaera orenii subsp. halophila YIM 95161
CGTAATGCTGTTCACTTAAGCATTGCAGGTTAGGCGGAGCTTACCGAGAATCCGGCTTTCACATGTGGAAGCCGGATTTTTTTGTGTCCTTGCAAGAGCGCCTGTTCGACCTCGACGATCTGCATTCTTTCTCCGACCTGAGCACGTTCACGCAGAACATCCCGATCGAATGGGTTGAGTCCGCGTTGCATCTGGCCTCGAAGGCGACCATCCGACGCCGGCGCCTGCCTTCGGATCAAGTGCTGTGGCTGGTCCTGGGCATGGCGTTGTTTCGCAACGAACCGGTCGCCGAGGTGGCCCGGCGTCTGAACATCTGCGCCCGAGGCCTGGCCACCGATCATCTGTTGGCACCCAGCGGCGTGTCGCAGGCGCGCCAGCGCCTGGGATGCGAGCCGGTCGAGTGGCTGTTTCGCCAGACCGGGGCCTGCTGGGGCAGCGAACGTTACCCCGGCGACGACTGGCACGGCCTGCAGGTGCTGGCGGTGGACGGCGCCGTGCTGCGCACGCCCGATACCCCGGCGCTACGGGATCACTTTGGCTCGGGCAATACCGGCACGGACCGGCAGACGCCATATCCCATGATGCGGGTCGCGGCCCTGATGAACGTGCGCTCGCATGTCGTGCTCGACGCCCAGCTCAGCCCGTATCGGCGTAGCGAGATGCGCCTGGCCGAGACCTTCATCGACCGGATCCCGAATCACACCGTCACCTTGTTCGACAAGGGATTCTGGGGCGCGGACCTGTTGCTGCGCGTGGCCACCCTCGGAACTCAGCGTCATTGGCTTATTCCCGCGCGCAAGGGCTTGGTCGGCGAGACCATCGCCACCTACAACGCCGACGACCGGTTGCTGCGCATGCGCGTGTCGCCGCAGGCGCGCCAGCGTAACCCGGACCTGCCCGCGACCTGGGACGTGCGCGCGGTGCGCATGGCGTACAAAGGCAAACGCCAGACCGTGTTCACCTCACTGCCCGCCGCCGACTATGACACCGAGGCGGTCGCCGCCCTGTATCGCGAGCGTTGGGAGATCGAAGTCGGGTTCCGGGATATCAAAAGCGCCTTGCAGCACAATGCGGTCACGCTGCGCAGCAAGACCGTGGATCTGGCGTATCAGGAAGTGTGGGGGTTATTGCTGGCCTACAACGTGATCCGGCGCGAGGCCAGTCAGGCAGCCCTGGTCCACGGCCAGGACCCGACTCGTATCCGCTTCAAGTTCGCCTATCAGTACATCGCGGCCCAACTGATCGTGATGGCGGCCGCCCAGCCGTTATCGCGTACCGGGGCCCGACTGTCCGAACTTCGAGCCGGGGTGGCGCAGCTGTGCCTGGATCACCGCCCTCGGCCATCGAGGCCGAGGGCGGTGAAGATGTCGAAGACCCGATATCCGCTCAATCGGCAAGCCGCGCCGCTTAAGTGAACGGCATTAC
>NZ_AYKF01000017.1 GCF_003732545.1 Salinisphaera orenii subsp. halophila YIM 95161
CGCTGGGCGTGGCCAGGCCGAAGGCGTGGGTAGCGTGGTCGACATCGCCCCAAGTGCAGCCACCGCCGACGCGTGCGGTGCGTGCGTCCGGATCGACACGAACACCCCGCAGTTCGCCGAGGTCGACGACGACACCGTCATCGCAGACCCCGAGCCCCGCCCCATTATGGCCACCGCCGCGCACCGCGAGCGGCAATTGGTGTTCGCGGGCAAAGCCGATCGCATAGCTGACGTCGGCGACGTCGCTGCATTTTACGATCAGTTGCGGCCGGCGATCGATCATGGCGTTGTACACGCGACGGGCCTGATCGTAATCCGGGTCATCGGGACGTATGGCGGGGCCGCGAAGCGCACCCTGCAAGTCATCTAATGCATCGGTGTCAAACATGGTGCCTGCTCCTTATCTGTGGTCGTCGTAGACGAGTCTAGGGAGCAGCCGGCATCGGCACATCGACAGAATTGATCAATTTGAGAGGCGATATCGGTTAGTCAAAAATGACTAGACGGCAGCGGTTATCGGGTTTTCCTGAATTTTGCTTCGCCGCCATCAGCCCAGGCGGGGCCCGGGCAGTGGAGGAACCAACCGAACTTCGACCCGGATGGCCGTTACCCTTCGATCAGATTGCAACGGCGGGCGTAGGCAGCGGCTTGCGTACGGTTACTGGTGTTGGTCTTGGCGAGAATACTGCGCACGTGATTGGCAACGGTGTTGGGGCTGACGAACAGCCGGGTAGCGATTTCCCGGTTGCTGTGTCCGGTCGCAAGCAGTTGCACAACGTCAAGCTCGCGGCGGCTGAGGCCGTCCGGGTTGGCCGACTCCTCAGTGCTCAACCGGTTCTGGTTCGAAAGCCGGTCGACCTTCGCTGACAGCGTGCCCATTCCCAGCTCGCCGGCGGTGGCCGCGGCCTCCTCAAGGAGCGAAGCGGCCGCCGCGCGGCTGTTGACCGGATCTGCGGCGAGCCGCAGTGCGGCCAGCTGATACTGGCCGTGTGCAAGCGAGGGTCGGGCACCGGTGCGCCGGTCGAGTGCCAGCGCGGCCACGAGGTGGCTAACGGCCGAGTCTTGGTCTCCGGCGGTCATGGCCAACAGCCCGAGAAAACGGTCGGCCGCACCGAAGCAGGCGACCGAGGTCCCGGCGACGACGTTCTGTCCGGAGTAGGGCAGCAAATGCCGGTAGAGATACTTGGCGCGTTCGGCATCGTCGAGCACTGCACAGACCTCGGCCAAGTAGGCCAGGCAGGTTACCCACAAGCCGTCCCTGGGTACGGCTGCGAAGTCGTCGGCGCTGAGTTTTTCGAATTCGTTACGCGCGGCCTCGTATCGCCCGACTTCGGTGTATAACACCACGAGCCCCGGCTGCCACACGGAACCGGACTGCGCACCGGTCAAAAAGCGCTCCAGCAAC
>NZ_AYKF01000018.1 GCF_003732545.1 Salinisphaera orenii subsp. halophila YIM 95161
TGGTTGCGGCAACTCGTTCGTGGCATCGCGCGGGACACGCGCCCTCACCCACTAAAGCAGAGGAGCGGCATCGCCAGAGGCCGGGCGGGGGTGATGACAAAGCCATCGTCTGTCACCGCTACGCCCGGCTATGCGGCGCCTATCGTTTTGGCGACTCCGGCGTCGAGGTATCGCGGTGTCGCCGACGATGCCGCCAGTGTTTTCGGTTCTCCCTGGCAGGGCGCGGCGGACGCGCCGCGAGCCCCGGCCCGCCTGTCTGAACCTGTGTCTTTTCCTGGCCGCGGCGATACGGCGCGATAGCCCTCACCCATGCGCCGCAAGCCGAATGTTCGGCACCCTGCTGGTGCTTTCTGGCGGTCCCCGGCTGGCGCTACGTTCTCAGGCGCGCACGCGCGCTTCGTGGACCGCACCCAGCGGCACGGGGAACCGGGCGCCAGTGACCGAGGGCAGGTTACCGCTCTGTCCATTGACGGTGCGTTTGGCCAGCCAGGCGAACGCGACCGCCTCCACCCAGTCCGGGTCGAGGCCGTAATCGGCGGTCGAGACGAGTTCGCGCGGAGCGAGGCGGTCGATCAGCCGCCGTTTCAGCTCGGCGTTGCGCACGCCGCCGCCGCAGAGCAGCACCCGCTCGTCGCCCGGGCCGTGATGCGCGATGGCCTGCGCGATCGAGCGCGCGGTGAATTCGCACAGCGTGGTCTGGACGTTCACCGGATCCGGCGGTGCGTGCAGGCTGTCGATCTGGGCGCGCAGCCAGTCGAGGTTGAAATGCTCCCGGCCGGTGCTCTTGGGGGCCGGCCGGCGCAGATACGGATCGTTCATCAACTGGGCGAGCAGCGGGGGGTCGACGCGACCACTCGCGGCCCAGCGGCCGTCCTCGTCCAGCTGTCGGCCGAGATGGGCGGCGATCCAGGCGTCCATCAGCGCATTGCCCGGGCCGGTATCCAGACCGGTGACGGCGTCGAGGTCGTGGACCGCGGACGTCGGCAGGATGGTCAGGTTGGCGATGCCGCCGATGTTGGCGACGATGCGCGCCTGCTGCGAGTCGGCGAACACGCTGCGATGGAATGCCGGTACCAGCGGCGCCCCCTGACCGCCGACGGCCATGTCGCTGTTGCGGAAGTCGGCGACCACCCGACAGCCGGTGCGCGCGGCGATGAGACTCGCGGCGCCGAGCTGCAGGCTAAACGGCAGCGCCGCTTCCGGCTCGTGGCGAATGGTCTGGCCGTGGCTGCCGATCGCAGCGACGGCGTCCGCCGACACGTCGGCCTTGCGCATGACGGCCTGGGCGGCGGCTGCGAACCAGGCGCCGACGCGCTGGTCGAGCTCGCCGAACTTCGCCAGCGACACGCCGGCGACCTGCTGCGACAGATGCAGCAGGTCCTCGCGCAGCTCGGCGGGGGGGGG
>NZ_AYKF01000019.1 GCF_003732545.1 Salinisphaera orenii subsp. halophila YIM 95161
GGCTACCGCCACCGCTTGCGCCTGTATTTGCGTGGAGCGGTCGACGTCGCCGGTGAAGATCAACGCCCGTGTGAGCGAACTGAGCAACCGGGCCCTCAGCGCGGAGTCGCCGGCGTCGACCGCCGCCAGGGCGTCGCGTAGCAGCTGACAGGCGGTGGTCCCGGGCAGCCCGGGACGCCAGCTGGCCTCCTCATAACCCAGGGCCGCCCGGGCCAGCTCTTCTCCGGCATGGCGGCTCGCAGCGTTGACGGCCGCGCTTTGAAACGTGGTCATGGCGGTTACATACGCGCCTGCCCTGTACTGGGACGTACCCAACGCCAACAACAGCCGGAACTGGGCGTCGGTCTCCGCGTAGCGTGACTGCAGATCCAGGGCCAGGCTGTACAGGCGCGCCGCCTCTTCGTAAGCCAACAGCTTGTCGGCACGTGCGCCGGCCTGTTCGGCGTAGGCCATCGCCTGGTGGGCAGTTCCTAGTGGCGCCGCCCGGCCAAAGTGATAGGCGAGCCGTGCCAGCTGGGCCGTCGCCCTGTCCCCGTGCAATTCCACCAGTTTTTCGCCGATGCGTTGGTGAAGCTGCAGGCGTCTGTTCGAAGCCAGCTCGTCGTAGAGTGTCTCCCGGACCAGGGCATGGCTGAACTGGTAGCGGCCCGGCTGTGCGAGCGCTTCGATCAGCCGTGCGCCGAGTGCCTCGTCCAGCGCGTCCAGCACGCTTGCGATGGACAGATCGTCGGTCAGGCCGACCAGCAGCTCCAATTCAAACTCGCGCCCGATCACGCAGGCCAGGCAGAGCAAGTCACCGCAGCCCTGCGAAAGTCGGTCCAGTCGCTGGCGCAGCACCTCGCGGATCCCGGCCGGAATCGGAATCTGCACGTTGTCCGGGTGCCGTTGGGCGTGCACTCCCAACAGGCCCTGCTGGAACAGGGACTGGGCCAGTTCCCGGATGAACAACGGATTGCCCTCGCTGTGGGCATGGATTGCAGCGGCCAGAGCAGGCGGGGGCGGACGTTGTCCGGCGAGGTCGTGCAATAGCTGGTCCGTCTCGGGCCGGTTCAGCCCGGTCAGACTCAACCGCTGACACTGGGGAAGCCGAACCAGTTCGCTCAGCGTTTTCAAGAATGGGTGCTCGCGGGATATTTCGAGATCGCGATAGGTTGACAATAGCAGCAACGGCGACTCGCCCAGCTCCGGGGCCAGGAATTCCAGCAGACGGAACGAAGCCGAATCAGCCAGATGCAGATTGTCGAACACGAGCAACAGCGGTTGTTGGCGCGCGAAACGTTGCCAGACGCGGCCGATTGCCTCGAACAGGCGAAAGCGCGCCTGGGTGGGCGCGCTCAGCGGCGCGGCCGGTTTGACGTGAGGCAAACGCTGGCCGAGTTCGGGTAACAGATCAAGCA
>NZ_AYKF01000020.1 GCF_003732545.1 Salinisphaera orenii subsp. halophila YIM 95161
GTTCACCTCAGCGGCGATCGCCGATTGGGCCAACGAGTCGTTAGCCGCCGAAACGCAGGCCGTCTCCGACGGCCTGCCGGCGTTTCGTGCCTTGCGGGCGGAAGTGGCCAGCCATCTCGCGATTGTGACCGGTTCCGGCCGGGCGTCGGCCACCCATCCCGAGTTTCGATGGGTCAACATCCTGCTGGGCAACCTCAAGAACGCGATCACTGGCACCTATCACGCCTTCAAGTTCGCCGAGGATGCATCGCGTTATCTGGCCGACTTTCAGTACCGCTTCAATCGCCGCTATGACCTGCGTTCTATCCTGCCGCGGCTCATCCGCGCTGCCGCGACCACGACACCCTGGGCCGAAGATCGGCTCAGGCTGGCTGAGTTTCAGACCTAATCAAGTAAGCACTTGTGTGCCGATGCCGGCTATCGCGGTACCGCGGCCCGGCAAACGATCCAGGCCCACGGCTACATTCCGCATGTCCAAGGTCGAGCTCAGGAAGCCATCGATCTTCAAAGGCATCCCCACAAACAGGCGCGCCGATGGGTCGTTGAAGTCGCGCATAGCTGGTTCAATCGCTTCCGAAAACTGCTAGTGCGCTACGAGAAGCTCGATCGCAGTTTTGTCGCACTTAACCACTTGGCCGCCGCCATCATGGCTTTTCGCAAGGTCAAGCTGAAAGCCAATATTATTCACGGATAAGTTCTTAGTACTGCCAGGGTCTGCGACAAAATGCCTACGTCTATGTAGTCACAGCGTCATACACGCGTACCTTCTTTAGTCTGCGATAGGGAGCCTTAGACTGAGCCGCCTCGGGGTCGTCGTAAGTTCCAGCTCGTAAGAGACTGGAGAGCCAGGAAAGCAGGCAAATCATATACCTGAAAGTCCGTGAGCGCGCGGTTCGGATAGTGCTCGAGCAGGAGGGCGAGCAGGCGCTGGGCCTCGGACAGTGCCTGGGCGATCGGCTTCATCACAGCGTTGTCGCGCGCGCCGCTGGCGAAGGCGTCGAGCTGTTCGGAGAGATATCGGGCACCGATGCCGGCCAGGCGGGGGAAGCCGGCGGCCGGGTTGCCGCCGCCGTCGGCGCCGTGACAGCTGGTGCAGGGCGCGGCATCGCTGCCGAGGCCCTCGTTGGCGATGGTCTGGCCCGAAGGCTGGGCTGCCGCTGAGCCGGTGGCGATCATGGCCGCTGTCAGGAGCCAGTGCTTGGATCCGTGCATGGCGATCTCCCTGTATGGCACAGCCTCAATATACCCCTGTGGGTAATAGAATGATAATTTATGGCATAAACATATATCGACAGGTTCTGATGGAAGCGATCTCTGAGCCGGGCGGTGCCGCGTGATGGGTATCGTCTTCGGCATCGTGGTGGGG
>NZ_AYKF01000021.1 GCF_003732545.1 Salinisphaera orenii subsp. halophila YIM 95161
ATAGACGAGCGACAACTCAGCAGGAAAGCCGCCTAGCTTCTTTCCTCATACACCAGATTTGACAGTAACTCGTTCTCAACTGGCACCTCACGGAAGCCTGTAACTACGGTTGCCAGTACTGCTACGCCGCTTGGAAAAAAGACACTAGCGGACGTGAGCTGATTAACCATGCAGGACAAACTGCAGTACTACTGAATGAGCTTTACCAGTTCTTCCGCCCAGGGGCTCGCAGCAATCCACTTTCCAGTCACGTGGCGTGGCCTTCCGTTCGACTCAATCTAGCTGGCGGCGAACCATTGCTGCATGCCACCAAAATCCCAGACATCGTGAGTCACGCTCGGGGGCTTGGCTTCGAGGTTTCGCTAATCAGCAACGGCAGTCGCCTGAATGATCTTGTGCTGCACCAACTCGCATCGCAGTTGACTTGGCTGGGGATCAGCGTCGATTCGGCCAGCTCCGTTACCAATCGCGCTATTGGTCGCGTCGACCGGCGTGGCCGATTGCTTAATCTTGATCAGCTGGCCACCCGACTAATCGAGGCTAGTCGATCCAACCCTGAACTGCGGGTCAAGGTCAACACCGTGGTCAACCAGCTCAATCGCAGGGAAGATTTCAGCGACTTAATTCGGAGCCTAGCTCCGGAAAAGTGGAAGGCTCTACGAATGCTGCCCGTGGTGAATCGAAAACTTGCCGTCAGCGACGAGCAGTTTGCTGGCTTCGTCGCTCGCCACCGCGCTTTTTCTGGGATCCTGCGCGCTGAGGACAACCACGACATGCGTGAGTCTTACCTGATGATCGATCCGCATGGGCGTTTTTTTCAGAATAGCCCGCTTGGACGTGGACAAGGTTATACGTATAGCCGCCCTATTCTCGAGATTGGCGCGCGTGCAGCGTTCGCCGAAATGAACTTTGATCACGCGCGATTCGTCTCACGCTACGTTCGGAGGGACGCCGGGGCAACTGGATGAAGTACTGCTCCGATAAGGATATTGACAAGCTCATCCGCCAGTTAATCCGAGAAGGCTGGAAGTTTAAACGCGGCGGAAAACACGGCAGGCTTTCGCCTCCTAGCGGTCGGCCGACGTTGACCGTGGCCAAAACACCTCGCTGCCACCGAAGCTTCCATAATTTTCGTCGCGATGTACGTAAAGTAATCGCTAGAGAACACCTGACTTACTGAAAAGGTAACACTGCTCTCGCGGCTTCAGCCGCGAGAAGCCGCTGCCTGTTTCCTCATCAGCGATTTTTCAAATAGGACTACGCAATGTCCGCTTCTGGCCCAGGCTGTGTGAAAACGCGTGAGTTAGCGTACTTTTCCCCATCAGCTGTCTATGTCAGGCGCTAAGG
>NZ_AYKF01000022.1 GCF_003732545.1 Salinisphaera orenii subsp. halophila YIM 95161
TGAATCAACCCGGGTTTCCCGGAGGCTCGTGGGTTTGAGTCACGCCGCCTTGGCGGACTCGGAAAGTGTGGCATAGAAGTCTTCTTCAGCCTCGGCCGGCGGGATGTCGCCGATGGGGCCGAGAAGGCGTTGACGATTGAACCAGTCGACCCAGTCCAAGGTGGCGAATTCCACCGCCTCAAGATGACGCCACGGCCCGCTGCAGCGGATGACTTCAGTCTTGAACAGCCCGATCACCGTCTCGGCCAACGCGTTGTCGTACGAGCTGCCGACACGCCCGACGGAAGGCGTGATCCCGATATCAGCAAGCCGCTCGCTATATCGAATCGACAGATATTGGACGCCGCGATCGGTATGTTGAATCAAGCCGTTGGCCGGTTGGCGATCATGAATGGCTTGCTCGAGCGCATCGAGTACCAGACTCGTGTTGGGCGCGCTCGACGCGCGCCAGCCGACGATCCGACGCGCGAACGCGTCGATCACGAAGGCGACGTAGACAAACCCGCGCCAGCTCGCAACATAGGTGAAATCCGCAACCCAGAGCTGGTCGGGCGCGTGCGCCGTGAAGTCCCGACGCACGTGATCCTCGGGCGCGGCCTGGCGCGGATCCGAGCGGGTCGTGCGCGGCGCACGCCCGCGGGTGACGCCGCGCAGGCCCATGTCCCGCATCAGACGCTCGACCGTACAGCGGGCGACCTGCCATTGGTCTCGCTGCAGCTGGCGCCAGACCTTGCGCGCCCCGTAAACGCACTTGTTGGCCTCCCAGGTCTGCCGGATGGCGCTACGCATCTCGTCATCATGTTTCTGGCGGGCCGACCGGCGGCTGGGCTCAGACGCTTGCCGCTTGGTGTCGTAGTACGTCGACGATGCGATCGGCAACACCTTGCAGATCGGCTCGACACCGTAGACGTCGCGGTGATGATCGATGAAATCGATCATCACTTGCCTCGGCGGTCGAGCTCCGCCTGGGCAAAATACGCGGATGCCTTGCGCAGGATCTCGTTGGCACGCTTGAGCTCGCGGTTCTCGCGCTCAAGCGCCTTGACGCGCTCGCGCTCTTCGGTGGTCTGGCCATCACGCAGACCGCGGTCACGCTCGGCCTGGCGAATCCAGTTACGCAACGTCTCGGGCGTACAACCGAACTTGCCGGCGATCGAGCCGATCGCCGCCCACTGCGAGGCGTACTCGCCCTGATGTTCGAATACCATCCGTATCGCGCGTTGACGCACTTCCGGGGAATAACGTTTGCTCTGTTTCATGGCTCCAGTCTCTCAAGAGTTGGAGCCTCCGACGAAACCGGGGCGATTCA
>NZ_AYKF01000023.1 GCF_003732545.1 Salinisphaera orenii subsp. halophila YIM 95161
CAACAGGCCCTTGTGTCTTGCCAGCGGGGTTGTTTAGCTAGCAGCCCCAGTGCCCGGCCGGGTGAGCATCCACAGGCCCTGAGGCTTCGAGCCCGAGCGTTAGATTATGCCCCCGGCCGGTTATATCTCTGCAACTTGAATGGTATCCAAGCCCCTGCAGAGCAGTGAGGCTGTACGGACAAGGAGAAGTGGCGAGATGTCGGCTTTTATTGGCATTGATGTCAGCAAACACAAGCTCGATTGCGCCTGGCTACGTGAGCCTGCCGCCGGCAAGGTCAAGACCAAGGTCCTATCCAACGATGCGCGCGGTCATGCACAGCTACAGCGCTGGCTTGAACAGCACACGGGCCAGCCCATCGCCACGTGCCATATCGTGCTCGAGGCCACGGGCATCTATCATGAAGCACTGGCCTATGCGCTGCACGACGCCGGGGCAGGCGTATCGGTGATCAACCCGGCCCAGATTCGCGACTTCGGCAAAGGGCTGGGCGTGCGCGGCAAGACCGATGCCAAGGATAGTGTCGTATTGGCGCGCTACGCGGCGACCCAGCGTCCGGCGTTCTGGCAGCCCGAACCGGCCGCGATCCGCGAGCTCAAGGCGCGCGTGGCGCGCCTTGAGGCACTGGACAGCGATATCCAGCGCGAATGCAATCGACGCGAAAAATCTGAAGTGACTGGCGACACCGAGATCATCGCCTCGATCGAAACGGTTCTGTCGGCGCTGCGCGCCGAACGGGCCCGGCTGGCGCGTGATATCGATGCTCATATCGACGGTCATCCCGAGCTCAAGCACGATCAGGCGCTGTTACAGAGTATTCCCGGCATCGGGCCCGCGGTCTCGCTGCGTCTGATGACTACGCTACGCAGTCGATCGTTTGCGAGTGCGCGACAGGCGGCCGCGTTTGCGGGCCTGGTGCCGGTGCCATGGGAATCGGGCCGCTCGGTATACAAGGCACCGCGGCTATCGAAAGCCGGCTCGGCACGATTACGGCGCCTGCTCTATATGGCGGCCGTGGTCAGCCTGCGATACAACCCGGATATTGCCGCGCAATATGCGCGGCTGACAGGCCGTGGCAAGACCTCGATGAGCGCATTGGGTGCGGCTATGCGAAAGCTCATGCATATCGCCTACGGCGTGCTGAAAACACAAATACCGTATCAAGCTCAAGTGGCTCAATGAGACGCTTGGTGTTCGATTGGCAAGATGGTATCTA
>NZ_AYKF01000024.1 GCF_003732545.1 Salinisphaera orenii subsp. halophila YIM 95161
ACTCATCAAGCACTCCGCCAATAGCCTGAGAGAAGTTTAGCCGGTGGGAGCGTTTTCACACAGCCTGGGCCGATAACGGCCAGTCTTGACGACGCCACTTGCGCAGACGCCATATCAAAGCCGAACCAAGACGACTAATAGATAAGTAAACTTATTACGTCAGTGGAGAGCGCAGTCGTTAACGACTTACGGTTCGCCGCGGAATTATTGCTGACTTTTTAACCAGTCCACGACTTGCTCCACGATCCATCGTCGCGCGCCGCCAACACGAACATGAGGTGGCATTTGTCGTCCCTGCGAGATTCGATTCGCAATTGTCTGCGGCGCGATCTGGAGAAATTCCGCGAGCTGTACATCGGTCCATAAAGGAACAATATGGGTTGAAACCTCTTTCGTGCGCATTCAGATCTCTCACTGTCGAGGCCACGTCGGCCCCAGCACCCACACTAGTCCGGCGGCGGACAAATCTTTCCCGCAATCGATGATGCCTCTTAATATCAGTAAGACGAACTTGCTCTACCGCAACGGCAAAGAGGCTGCTAAATTGGTTGCAGTGGTTGCAAATAAACAACCAGCCATCGGTAACGATTGGTAACGCTTGGTATAAAACGGTTACATAAACAGCCAGTTGCAATTCAACTCGTTGTTTGTACTAGGGCATTTTCCACCTTCGGGAGGTGGAGGTCGTAGGTTCAAATCCTGCTACTCCGACCATCGACGCGATGTCCCGCCCCACCTGTGACCGCAGACCGTTTCCGGTACGGCGCATCCACACGGCGGCCCGCGTTCTCCGACCTGCATCCCCGCCCACCTGAATACCGACGCCGAATTCCGGATTAATGCGGATGGCGACGTCATCACATCCGGTTCACCCTGCATGGACATTCCGGTCGTCGACGCACCGGCGCGGCGACCCGACATTGCAGGAGTCTTCATGCAGACCGATCGTTTCATCGCCCACGTCAATCACGCCTGCCCTTCCCTGGACGCGGATGTCGCCCACGAGGTCACGCTGATCACGCTGGAAACGCTGTGCGAGCAGCTGCCGCTGGATCAGGCCAAGCGCCTTGCCGCCCAGCTGCCCCAGGAGTTGACGGAGGCCGTCGAGGCCGGCGGCGACCGAGGCGAGACCTCCGACGTACCGATCACACTCGCCGAGTTCTACAGCAAGCTGATGTTCCGCACCGAGCTCGAGGAGGACACCACGCGCCGCGTCGCCCAGGCGGTCGCCAGCGCGCTTCGCCAGGCCGTATCGGACGGCGAGATCTCCGATGTGGCCCTCGATCTGCCGTCGGAACTCGACCAGCTCGTCGCGGCCTGAAGCCTCGCGGCGACCACGCCCGGTCCGCGAGCGAGCCCGGCGCAGAATCGCACAACGAGCCCACAAGGCCTCACGGCGCGGTAGGCGACACGACGTCGCCTGGACGTCCCGGGCCAATAGGCTAATACCGCACGCTCGAGTGTGCGGGGCGCACTCGTTTCGCACCGAGCCCGCTCACTAGGCCGCCGTCTTGTCTGCGAACGCGGCGCCGAGGGCATGTCGGCTCGTGCACAACCAGGCTTGGTGCGCCGCTTGGCTCCAGCCGCGCACGGAGTTCAGCCGATCGCCGCTACCCGATGAGTTCACGCCCGCCTCGCGGTGGGCGCGAGCTCACCGGCCGTCTACCGGTTCTTGAGGCCTCGATCGCGTCGCGAGAGGTATGCACGGCGGTCGACCGCGACCAGGAGCGATCGGGCGACGCTGGGCGCCTGGCGACCGCGCTTCGCCCGTCGCACACCGCGCGCGCCACACGCGCACGTCGATTTCAGTTCAGCCGGTCATTTCTGCCATGAAGGCGTCGTAGCTTTTGGCCAGCTCAGTCTTGTCCTCCTCACCGAGCACCCGGCCGGCCTGTTGAAAGACTTCTTGTTCCTCTTCTTCCAGATGGTGCGTGACCAGTTCCCGCAGCTTTTTCGCATCGCTCAGCCAGGCGGGTGAGCTGTAGTCGGTGGTCTCCAGCGACTCGACCAGTTCGTCGATCTCGTGATGCTCGGCGACGCTGTGGCGTGCCTTTTCCTGCGTCATGTCGTATTCCATCAGCGGCACGTAGAAATACCGCTCCTCGGCCGCCGCGTGGTGGGCCAGTTCGGCCTTCAAGGCCACGAAGATGCCGTCGCGCGTATCGCTGTCGCCATGCGTATCCGTGAGCGCATCGAGCAGGCGACGCTGCTTGTCGTGGCTCTCGCGCAGGGCCTCGAATATGTTTTTCACGTACCTTCCCCGTTTTTGGTCGATCGCGCATGGTAGCGTCATGACAAACACCATAGAATCCGTACCGTTGCTGACGCACATCGATCTTCGTCCCCGCCCGCCGGCCATCCGTGTCGGGGCTTTTGTGGCAGACCGTTCCATAGCGCGGGCGCGTTCTGGCCGTCCGGGGATACATCCATGGCGATGAACAGGCGCAACGCGGCGACGCCTGCCCTCGGCGGTCTGGCGCGACAGCTGGTCGAGGACGGCCTGATTGAGGCGGAGACCGCGGCGCAGGCCCAGCGCGAGGCGGTCCGCGACGAGGAGTCGTTCGTTGCCCGCGTGGTGAACCGGGGCCTGCTCAGCGCCGCCGTTCTGGCCAAGGCGGCATGCGAGGAGTTCTCGATGCCACTGCTGGATCTGCGGGCGATCGATCTGGCCCAGGCGCCGGTCCAGAAGGTGTCCGAGTCGCTGATCCGCAAGCACGGCGCGCTGCCGATCTTCCAGCGCGGGCGCAACCTGTTCCTCGCGGTGGCGGATCCGACCAATCTGGCCGCCCTCGATGAATTCCAGTTCAACACGGGGCTCAACATCGAGCCCGTGCTGGTCGAGCAGGACAAACTCGCGCGCGCGATCGACAGCGCGTTCAGCGCGCTCGACAGCGCCATGGCCGGCCTCGACGACGTCTCGCTCGACAATCTCGGCGTGGATGAAGGCGAAACCGAGATTCCCGACGCGACGCGGGTCGATTCCGACGATGCGCCGGTGGTGCGGTTCGTGAACAAGGTATTGCTCGACGCGATCCACAAGCGGGCCTCGGACATCCACTTCGAGCCCTACGAGCAACGCTATCGGGTACGCATGCGTCAGGACGGCGTGCTGCGCGAGGTGGCGGCGCCGCCGGCCGCGCTCGGGATGCGACTGTCGGCGCGCCTGAAGGTGATGGCGCGCCTGGACCTCGCCGAGCGGCGTATCCCCCAGGACGGCCGTATCAAGCTCAACCTATCTCGCAACCGCGCGATCGACTTCCGCGTGTCCACCTGCCCCACGCTCCACGGCGAGAAGATCGTGCTGCGTATCCTCGATCCGGCCAGCGCGCAGATGGGCATCGAGGCGCTGGGTTACGACGATGCCCAGCGCGCGCTGTTCGAGGATGCCATCCATCGCCCCTACGGTATGGTCCTGGTCACCGGTCCAACCGGCAGCGGCAAGACGGTGTCGCTCTACACCGCGCTCAACATCCTCAATACCGCCGACCGCAATATTTCGACGGCCGAGGATCCGGCGGAAATCAATCTCCCGGGTATCAATCAGGTCAACGTCCACCCGAAGGTCGGGCTGACATTCGCGACCTGCCTGCGTGCCTTTCTACGCCAGGACCCGGACGTGATCATGGTCGGCGAGATCCGCGACCTGGAAACCGCCGAGATCGCCATCAAGGCGGCGCAGACCGGCCATATGGTGTTGTCGACGCTGCATACCAACGACGCACCGCAGACGCTCACACGGCTGATCAACATGGGCGTGCCGGCCTACAACATCGCCGCCTCGGTCTCGCTGATCATCGCCCAGCGACTGGCGCGCCGCCTGTGCCCGCACTGCAAGCAGCCCGCCGAGATTCCGACCGCGGAGCTCGTGGCGGAGGGTTTTCGCGAAGACGAGATCGACGCCCTGACGATCTTCGAGGCGAACCTCGAAGGCTGCGACAATTGCACCAAGGGCTATTCCGGCCGTGTCGGCATCTATCAGGTGATGCCGGTGACCGACGCCGTCGGGCAGATCATCATGGACGGCGGCAATGCGCGCGACATCGAGCGTCAGGCCGAATCCGACGGCGTACTGGATCTTCGCCAGGCCGGGCTGCAGAAGGTCCGCGCGGGCGTGCTCGGCCTGGCCGAGGTCAATCGCGTCACCGTCGACTGAGCGCAACGAACACGACAGGGCGGCGCCACCCCGCCGGCGCCGCCCTGAAGATCCGGCCCCGTCGTCCGGAATCAGGCCTCGGCCGTCTCCTTCGGCGACACGTCGAGTTCCAGTTCGTCGTCGTGCACCCGCACGACCACGCGACCGCCGTCGGCGAGCCGACCGAAGAGCAGCTCCTCGGCGAGCGGCTTCTTGATGTGCTCCTGGATCACCCGCCCCATCGGACGTGCGCCCATCTTCACGTCGTAGCCGCGCTCGGCGAGCCAGTGGCGGGCTTCCTGCTCGACCACGAGCTCGACGCCGCGGGCCTCGAGCTGGGCCTCCAGCTGCAGGATGAACTTGTCGACCACCCGCTCGACGACCTCGCCCTGCAGCGGCTGGAACTGGATGATCGAATCCAGACGGTTGCGGAACTCGGGCGTGAAGCCGCGGCGGATCGCCTCCAGCCCGTCGCTGCTGTTGTCCGACGGGTTGAAGCCGATACCACGCCGGGCCATGTCCTCGGCCCCGGCGTTGGTCGTCATCACCAGGATCACGTTGCGGAAGTCCGCCTCGCGTCCGTTGTTGTCGGTCAGCTTGCCGTGGTCCATGACCTGCAGTAGCAGGTTGAAGATATCCGGATGCGCTTTCTCGATCTCGTCGAGGAGCACCACGGAGTGCGGCTGCTTGGTCACCGCCTCGGTGAGCAGGCCGCCCTGGTCGTAGCCGACATAGCCCGGCGGCGCGCCGATCAGACGGGATACGGTATGCCGCTCCATGTACTCCGACATGTCGAAGCGGATGAGATCGACGCCCAGATGCAGCGAAAGCTGGCGCGTGACTTCGGTCTTGCCCACGCCCGTCGGGCCGGCGAACAGGAAGGAGCCGATCGGCTTGTCGCGGTTGTCCAGCCCGGAGCGCGACATCTTGATCGCGCTTGCCAGCGAGGTGACGGCCTCGTCCTGGCCGAAGATCACGAGCTTGAGATCGCGTTCGAGCGTCTTGAGGACATCGCGATCGTCACGGGAGACGGTCTTCGACGGAATCCGCGCGATGCGCGAGACCATGTCCTCGATGTCACGCACCTGCACGGTCTTGCGACGCTTGCCGGAGGGCCGCAGACGCAGCCGCGCGCCGGCCTCGTCGATCACGTCGATGGCCTTGTCGGGCAGATGCCGATCGTTGATGTGACGCGCCGAGAGTTCGGCCGCGGCTTCCAGCGCCGGCTGCGTGTAGCGCACCTGGTGATGACTCTCGAAGCGATCCTTGAGCCCGCGCAGAATCTGGACCGTATCCGCGACGGTCGGCTCGGGCACGTCGATCTTCTGGAAGCGACGGGCCAGCGCGCGGTCCTTTTCGAACACGCCGCGGTATTCCTGGTAGGTAGTCGCGCCCATGCAGCGCAGCTCGCCCGAGGCGAGCTTCGGCTTGAGCAGGTTGGAGGCGTCCATCACGCCGCCGGAGGCCGCGCCCGCGCCGATCACCGTGTGGATCTCGTCGATGAACAGGACTGAGCCTTCCTGCTTGCCCAGTTCGGCCAGCACCGCCTTCAGCCGCTTCTCGAAATCGCCGCGATACTTGGTGCCGGCGATCAGCGCGCCGAGATCCAGCGCGTAGATCACACTCTTGCTGAGCACGTCCGGCACCTCGCCATCGACGATCTGGCGGGCCAGACCCTCGGCGATCGCGGTCTTGCCCACACCGGCCTCGCCGACCAGCAGCGGGTTGTTCTTGCGCCGGCGGCACAGCGTCTGCACCACCCGTTCGATCTCGTGATCGCGGCCGATCAGCGGATCGACCCGGCCTTCGGCGGCCTTGCGGTTGAGATTGGTGGCGTACTGGTCCAGCGCCGACTTCGACTCGCCCGCCTCGTCGCCGGTCTTCTCGGCGCTGTCGGTCGGCTGCTCGCCGGACTCCTCGCCCGACTTGCTCACGCCGTGGGAGACGAAGTTGACCACGTCCAGCCGGGTGACACCCTGCTCGCCGAGCAGGTACACGGCGTGGGACTCCTGCTCGGAGAAGATCGCGATCAGGACATTGACCGCCGTCACCTCTTTCTTGCCGGACGACTGCACGTGATAGACCGCACGCTGCAGCACGCGCTGGAAGCCCAGCGTCGGCTGCACCTCGTGGTCCTCACCTGCCGGCACGACCGGCACGTGGGTATCGATATAGCTCTTGAGTTCGCGCTCCAGGCGCGCGATGTCGGCATTGACCGACTCCAGCACCTCGATCACCGCCGGATTGTCGAGCAACGACATCAGCAGGTGTTCGACGGTCAGCATCTCGTGGTGCTGCCGCCGGGCCACCATGAAGGCGGCATCGAGTGCGGTTTGCAGTTCCTGGCTCAGCATTTTGCGTCCCCGAACTTGGCGTTCGATTGAGGCCGGATCGTCCACCGCCGATCGGCGGCGATCAGGCTTTTTCCATAGTACACAACAGCGGGTGCTGGTGGGCACGCGCATGGTCGTTGACCAGTGCCACCTTGGTCTCGGCGACCTCGGCGGTATAGGTGCCGGCAACGCCCTTGCCGCGCGTATGCACGGTAAGCATGATCTGTACCGCCTGCTCCCGGCTCAGGCTGAAATAGGTCGTCAGCACCTCGACGACGAACTCCATCGGGGTGTAGTCGTCGTTGTGCAGCACCACCTTGTACAGCGGCGGCTGCTTGGTCTTGGGCTCGCTGGCCTGAACGGCGGTATCGCCGTCGTCCTCGACCATCGGATTCGGTTTGTCCTTGTCACTCATGACGTGCACCTCGGCTCGCGTGCACCGGCACGGCGCCGCGCGGGGTGGCCCCGTTGTCGCTGTACGCAGGATATAGGGATTTAGGGGCGCCGAATCAATCGTTCGAGCACAACCGAAAAGCGTCGAACGGGGCGACCGGGCGGCTGCCGTCGCCATACGCGCGGCGTGGCGGGCGCCGCCCTACTCGCCCAGGTTGTGCGCGAGCAGATCGTGGATGCGCTGGGGCACCTGCTGATCGACCGCCATCCGCGCGACGTTGATCGCGCTGGCGAAGGCAACGGCATCGGCGTCGCCGTGGGATTTGATCACCGTCCCCTGCAGGCCGACCAGGGTCGCGCCGTTGTACTGCCGGGGGTCCACGCGCAGACGAAAGGCCTTGAGCACCGGCATGGCGAAGAAGGCGGCCGTGCGGGTCAGCGCGTTGCGCGAGAACTCCTCGCGCAGGAACTGGGCGATCAGCTTGCCGAGCCCTTCACTGGTCTTGAGCGCCACGTTGCCGACGAAACCGTCGCAGACGACGACGTCGACGTCACCGATGTAGATGTCGTCACCCTCGACGAAGCCGATGTAGTTGAGTTCGCTGTCCGCGAGCAGCTTGCCGGCCTGCTGGATCTGGAGATTGCCCTTGATCTCCTCCGCCCCGATGTTGAGCAGTCCGACGCGCGGCGACTCGATGCCGTGCACTGCGCGCGCCAGGACCGCACCCATGACCGCGAACTGGAACAGCTGCTCGGGCGTGCACTCGGCGTTCGCGCCCAGGTCCAGCATCAGCGTGCGGCCGCGA
Organism: Salinisphaera orenii subsp. halophila YIM 95161; assembly: GCF_003732545.1. GTDB lineage: Bacteria > Pseudomonadota > Gammaproteobacteria > Nevskiales > Salinisphaeraceae > Salinisphaera > Salinisphaera orenii_A. The sequence continues at coordinate 7,665 of NZ_AYKF01000024.1, forward strand.
CGTGACGGGATCGGCGACACGATCGCGGGTCGATCGATGCCGGCCAGTGTCTTGAGCACGAAGCGCGCGGTGGCCATGAGCGCGCCGGTATTGCCCGCGGACACACAGGCCTCGGCCTCGCCCGCCTGCACGAGGTTGATCGCCACGCGCATGGACGAATCCTTTTTCTGGCGCAGCGAGCGCGCCGGCGACTCGCACATGCCCACGACCTCGCCCGCGTGATGCAGACGCAGGCGGTCGTCGAAACGATCGGCCTTGCGGCGACGCCCGAGTTCCTCGCGCAGGGCGGCTTCGTCGCCGACGAGCACGAGCGCGAGCTCCGGATGCGCCTCAAGACTGGCCAGCGCGGCATCCACGGCCACAGGAAGGCCACGGTCGCCGCTCATGGCGTCGACGGCAATACGAATCATGACAATGCGGGCAGGTCACGCGACCACTCGGCCGGTGACCCGCCGGAGCGTCGTCGTGGCTAGACGTCGTCGCCGAGTTCGACGACGCGGCGGCCCCGGTAGAAGCCGTCACGCGTGACGTGGTGACGTCGATGGGTCTCGCCCGTGGTCGCGTCGATCGACAGCGTCGGCCGCACCATGCGGTCGTGGGTGCGACGCTTGTCGCGCTTGGAGCGGGATTTGCGGTTCTGCTGAACGGCCATGGCCTTTCGCCTGTATCAGATGGGTGTGTTCGTCGTGTCGTCTAATCGTCCCGCGTCAGCCGGTCGAGCCCGGCAAACGGGAACTGTCGTTCATCGGCCTCGGGCGCCGGTGCTTTCGGTTCGGCCGCGTGGCGCGAGCGGCAGTCCGCCCGCTCGCAGCGGCCCACGCTCGGCAGCGCGAGCAACAACTCGTCGCTGATCAGCGCGTGCAGGTCGAGCGTGTCGCCCTCGGCCAGCACCGGCTCGTCGGCGCGCGGCACGTTCGCCGCGGCCTCGTCGCTGCCCACGACCACCCCGGCAATCGGAGCGTCCATGGCCTGCGCGTAGTCTCGCAGACAACGCTGACAGATCAATGTCAGCGTCGTCCGAATCGAGCCCTCGACGCGAACGCGCCGCTGGGCGTCCTCGAAGAACCGGAGTTCGGCCTCGACCTCGTCGTGCTCGCCCGGCCGGCGAGCGCAGATGGCCGCCACGCGCGGCAACCGCCCGAGGGCGATCGCACCACTCACCTCGCGCCGCTGGGTCGCCAGCCGCCGGTAATCGACGTGATGTGCCAGCGTGCCCGGCTCGTACATGGCGCGCGATGATAGGGCCCGGATCGGGGCAAGTCAAAGATTTTCGCCTTTGGCAGGCGCGCCCGGCCGGACCGCGCGCCCCGAGGGCCGTGATCCATTATCCTTGCCCACCCAGTTCCACCGCAAGCGCTGCATATCATGGCCAAGGACCATCCGCTGCTCATTCTCGCATCGAGCTCTCCGTGGCGCCGCCAGTTGCTGCGTCAGCTCGGCGTCCGCTTCGAAGCGACCGCCCCCGAGGTCGACGAGACCGCGTTGCCGGGTGAACCGCCGATCGATCTCGCCCGTCGGCTCGCCCGAGCCAAGGCCGAGCGCGTGGCCTCGATGTGGCCGGAGGCGATCGTGATCGGCTCCGATCAGGTCGCCGACGTCAACGGCACCATCCTCGGCAAGCCCGGCAGCCGCGACCGCGCGATCGAACAGCTGCAGCAGCAATCGGGGCAAACCGTGTACTTCCACACCGGTCTGTGCGTCTGCGCTCCCGGCCTGGACACGCCGCTGCTCACGGTCGAGACGGTGACCACGACCTTCCGCGAGTTGGGCGACGACGAGATTCGGCGCTATGTCGCCGCAGAGGATGTGACCGCGACCGCGGGCAGCATCAAATCCGAGGGCCTCGGCATCGCACTGGTGGAGTCGCTTCAGTCGCGCGACCCGAGCACGCTGGTCGGCCTGCCGCTGATCGCGCTGCGGCACTTTCTGGCGCGGGTCGGCATCGCCGTTCCCTAGGCCGCCCGACGCCGGCCGACAGCCCGGAACGCATCGAGTACGGCGGTCCGGCCAGGCGACTGATCGACGGGCCGCAAGCCTGTGCCCTCGGGCCCGGCCGCACGATGCGTCGTCGGAACTCGCGCGAGGTGGTCTTGTGATTCGCCCAGCGCGCGGGCTCACCCCCAACGCGCCGCGGCTCGCGCCGAGCGCACACGTCTTCGCGCGCCCGCCGGCCCGTCGAGGCGTGGGCGCGATCGGCCGCGCGGGCTGGTAGCGATGATCGGGGCGGCCGAGGCCTGCCGAACGCTCCGGTCCGGCAGGCGGATCCAAGCAAATCGCGACCCAGCCGCGCGATCGGCGGATCAGCCCGGCCGCACCTCGCCCGCGGCCCGCCGATCGAGCCAGGCCGGCAGCGCCTCGACGCTATCCAGCACCTCGAGCGCGCCGGCGCGGGCCAGCCGCTCGGCATCGTGCACGCCCCAGCCGACGCCCACGGAATCGATGCCGGCCGCGCGCGCCATCGCCACGTCGTATTCGGTGTCGCCGATCATCAGCGCCCGCTCGGGCAGCGTGGCGGTGCGCAGGAGAATATCCTCCAGCATGTCCGGCGCCGGCTTGGGCACGGATTCGTCGGCGCAGCGCGTGGTCTGGAACAGATGCCGCGTGCCGCTCGACGCCAGCGCGTCGTCGAGGCCCCGCCGGCTCTTGCCGGTGGCCACGGCCAGCGTGAAATCGCGGTCCCGCAGCACGTCCAGCGTGGCGATCACGCTGGGAAAGAGCACGGCGCGCGAGCGCTGCATGCCGTAGCGGCGTCGATAGTCGTCGAGCCGGGCGCGCACCCTCCGGGTGTCGAGCTCCGGAAACAGCCGCGCCAGGACATCGTTGAGTCCGAGCCCGATCAGCTCGCGCATTTGCGCCGGCGTGCGCTCGGGCAGCCCGGTGTCCTGTATCGCCTGCTGCATCGAGCCCACGATCTCGCCGGCCGAGTCCATCAGCGTGCCGTCCCAGTCGAATACCAGCAGCTCGTAGGACTTCATTCCGCCGCGTCCAGTCGCTCGAGCACGCGCTGCAGGTCGGCGGGCAGATCGGCCTCGAATACGAGCCGGCAGCCGTCGTAGTCGATCTGGAGCTCGGCCGCGTGCAGGAACATGCGCCGCAGACCGCGCTCGCGCCAGCGCGTGGCCACGGTGTTCGCCCCGTACTTGTCGTCACCGACCACCGGGTGGCCCTTGTACGCCGCATGCACGCGGATCTGATGGGTGCGGCCGGTGCGGATCGCCACCGACATGAGCGTCGCGTCGGTGAAGGCCGTCTTCGGTTCGAACCACGACAGACTGGTCCGGCCGCTTCGGGGATCCACCTCGACCATGCGTTCACCGCTGCGCTCGTTGTCGCGCGACAGCGGCGCGTCCACCTCCACCGCACCGTGGCGCCAGCGGCCGTCGACCAGCGCGAGATAGCGTTTGCTCGAGGAGACGTCGTTCAGCGCGGCCCGCAGGCCATCCAGCGCGGCGCGTGAACGCGCGACCAGCAGGCAGCCGCTGGTCTGGCGATCCAGCCGATGCACCAGCTCCACGAACTCGCCCGGCCGCAGAGCCCGCAGGACCTCGATCAGTCCGAAGCGCAGGCCGGTTCCGGCGTGCACCGCGAGCCCGGGCGGCTTGTTGAACACGAGATAGTCGTCGGTCTCCGCGATCAGCGCGCGTTCGACGCGTTTCAGGAGCGCGTCGGGCGGCCGCCCCGGCCCGGGCCGGTCGCGCTGGCGAACCGGCGGCAGACGGATCTCGTCGGCTTCGGTCAAGCGGGTGCCGGGCTTCGCGCGGCCGCGGTTGAGCCGGACCTCACCGCTTCGGATGATGCGGTAGACACGCGATTTCGGCACATCGCGGAAGGTTCGCAGCAGAAAATTATCCAGGCGCATGCCGGAATCGTCGCGAGTGACGCGGACATAGCGCACTTGAGCATGCGTCGTTGTCAGATTACACTCCCAAGGTCGAGCCGATATAGCGGCCTGCGCTCTTATTCCTATCCCGCGCGGGCGGCGATCGCCGACCGACAGTCAATGCCACACGCTGCATCGCGCAAGTCCAGCCTAGCATGGCGTTCTCCGGCAGCGTGTTCATGAATCAATCGTTCGAGTCATTCACTTCATGCGCTCCTGTCTCATTGTTGCTGCCTACCGCGTGATCCTCGAGGCCCTGACCGGGCCCGGACATTCGAGCGGGGCAGTCAACGGCGCCCGCGTGTGCGCGCCGCAAGCCGCAGCGACACCCGGCAGTCGAGCGCCAGCCGGAATTCAATTCAATGAAACGCATCCTCATCAATGCCACCCAGCCGGAAGAGCTGCGGGTGGCCATCGTCGACGGCCAGAAGCTCCATGATCTAGACATCGAGGTCGGCAGCCGCGAGCAGCGCAAGGCCAACGTCTACAAGGGGCGCGTCACCCGCGTCGAGCCGAGCCTGGAAGCCGCCTTCATCGACTACGGCGGCAATCGGCACGGCTTCCTCCCGCTCAAGGAGGTCGCCAAGGACTACTTCAGCGGCGACGGCAAGGACAGCATCAAGTCCGCCCTGTCCGAGGGCCAGGAGATTATCGTCCAGGTCGAGAAGGAGGAGCGCGGCAACAAGGGCGCCGCGCTCACCACCTTCGTCAGCCTGGCCGGGCGCTATCTGGTGCTCATGCCCAACAACCCCCGCGCCGGCGGCGTGTCCCGCCGCATCGAGGGCGAGGAGCGCAACGAACTGCGCGAGGCGCTCAACCAGGTGCAGGTGCCCAAGGGCATGGGTGTCATCGTGCGCACCGCCGGCGTGGGTCGCTGCGCCGAGGAGCTGCAGTGGGACCTGGACTATCTGGTCCATGTCTGGAAGGCGATCACCGACGCGTCCGCCGAGCGCAAGGCGCCGTTCCTGATCTATCAGGAATCGAACGTTATCATCCGCGCGCTGCGCGACTACCTGCGCGACGACATCGGCGAGGTCGTGATCGACCAGGCCGAGATCTACGAGACCGGTCGCGAGTTCATGCAGCAGGTCATGCCGCAGGCGCTGTCCAAGCTCAAGCACTACACCGACGAGACGCCGCTGTTCTCGCGTTTCCAGATCGAATCCCAGATCGAGAGTGCCTTCGAGCGCGAAGTCACCCTGCCCTCCGGCGGCGCGATCATCATCGACCACACCGAGGCGATGACCACGGTCGACATCAACTCCGCGCGCGCCACCAAGGGCGGCGGCATCGAAGAGACGGCCTTCAACACCAACCTCGAAGCGGCCGAGGAGATCGCCCGCCAGCTGCGCATCCGCGACCTCGGCGGACTGGTGGCGATCGACTTCATCGACATGGAGAACAACAAGAACCAGCGCGAGGTCGAGAATCGCCTCAAGCAGGCGGCCAAGGCCGACCGTGCGCGGGTTCAAATCGGGCGCATCTCGCGTTTCGGTCTGCTGGAGATGTCGCGCCAACGGCTCAAGCCGTCGCTGTCGGAGTATTCGAACCAGGTCTGCCCGCGCTGTCTCGGCCAGGGCAGCATCCGCAGTGTGGAGTCGCTGTCGCTGTCGATCCTCCGCCTGCTCGAAGAGGAGGCGATGAAGCCCGCCACCGGACGCGTGATCGTCCAGCTTCCGATCGCGGTCGCCAGCTTCCTGCTCAACGAGAAGCGCGAGGACATCGCGGGCGTCGAGCGCCGGGCCAAGACGCTGGTCACGCTGGTGCCCAACGAGACGCTCGACACGCCCCACTTCGAGATTCGCCGCATCCGCGGCGACGAACTCGCCACTGACAACAACGATGCCACCAGCTATCGCCTGGACAATGAGGTGGACATCGAGAAACCGGTCGAACCCAACCACGCCGGCAGCACCGCCGCCGCGAAGCGCGAGGAGCCGGCGGTCAAGCGCGTCGAACGCCCCGACGCGCCCGTAATCGAACGCACGGCCGAGCCTGAAAAGGAAGCGGAGACCACCGAAGCGGCCCAGGCTCAGCCCCAGCCGGCGCCGGCCGCCGCCGCGATGACCCCGTGGCAGCAGCTCTGGGACGCGCTGCGCCGCATAGTCTCCGGCGACGAGCAGTCGACGACGGCCACGCAAGCGCAAGCCACCGCCTCTGGCCCTGCGAAGAAGAAGCCGGAGTCCGGAACGTCGGCCGGGTCCGAGAGCGGGACGGGCGAAGAGACGCGCAAGCACCGCCCCAGCCGCAATCGGCGCGGCAGCGACGACAGCAACGAGGGCAGCCGCTCGCGCTCGCGTCGCGGCGGCCGCAATCGTCGCGGCTCGGGCTCGGGCTCGGGCGACGGTCGCAAGGCCGATAGCGACGGCACCGACAAGAACCGCAGCCCGTCCGGCTCGAACGGCAAGAAGACGGACGGCAGCAACAAAAACGCACCGAGCGGCGGCAAGGACAAGTCGGCCAACGACAAACAGGCCAACGACCGCAACGGCGGCTCCACCAAGACGGCGGCCGGCGCCGAGACCGCGGGCGACAGCGCCGCTAGAAATATGGAGAAAGCCGTCGGCAACCGCGCCGACAAGACCGGCAAGCCCGACAAGTCGAACAAGACGGAGTCAAACGACCGGTCCGCCAAACCGGACCGCGCGGACAAGAAGAACGACAAGAACGACGAGGATCGGAAAGCGGCCAAGACGGCAACGCCTGAGGTCGCAGAGCAAAGCGAGCAGGCCGAAGACGGCGAGACGCACAACCGCGACAACGACGATTCGGACAACAACACTGGCGGCGGCCGGCGGCGGCGCCGGCGGCGCGGTGGCCGCGGCCGGCGCGGTGGCCGCAATCGCGGCAACGGCGCGCAGAGCGATGATAACGGCAGCACCGACGACAACGCCGGCAAGACCCCGGCGGCCGCCGACACCGACGACGGCGACGCGGACCACTCGGCGCCGGAGCATGACAACGCACCGCAGCCCCGAGCCGACCAGGCGTCCGCGTCGAACGATCAGCGCAACAAGGCCGACGACGACGCGCCGCCCCGCGACGCCGCGGCTGCGCCGGCGTCCGCAGCCGATGCCTCGGAAACCGAGGACACCCCCCGCGTGGCCGACGATGTGCGGCTGAACGGCGACCCCCAGGGCGCCACCGACACCGCACCCACCGCGGTACCGGCGGACGCCGACCAGCCCGCCGCGGAAGACGGGCCCGAGGACGCCGCACAGACGAAGAACACGACCGCGGTCAAGCCGCCGGCGCCCGAGAACGACGAGCCCTGGTCGGCCGCGCGCGCAAGCGACAACGCCCGTGCCGCCTCGCGCCAACACGGCGAGGTCGCCTCGGATGACCCCGCCGCCGGGTCCGAGTCTCGTGCCGTCGAGACGCCTGAGACGCCTGAGACGGCTGAGACGGCTGAGACGCCCGAAAAGGCCGAGAAGGATAAACTCACAACCGCATCGCCGAGCAGCGATGAGGCGGCCTCATCCGCGACGGCTGACACCGCGCCCGGGGACTCCGCCGTTACAACGGCGGCGCCGGAACCGGCCGCCGAGACCGAGACCGAGGCCGAGACGAGTGATGATCGGGCCCGGGCCGAGGTCGATTCGGAAAACACCTCGGACCATGTCCAATCCGGCACGGCTTCCGACGCGGCGCCGGAGACCGCCGCCGACGATGACTCGGCCCTGCGCCAGGTCGAAACCGATGCCCGTCGCAGCGTCGACCAGACGGCGATCGAAGACACCGCCATCGACACCCGTGAGGACACCGAGAGCACGGACGATACGGACGAGAGCCCGAACGCGGACGGCGCGATGCCGAGCGCCACACCGCGGGCCGATGCCAAGCGCGTCGTCGCCGAGACTGTGGACGACACGGAAGACGCGGCCCTGAAGCAGGTCGAGACGCAGCGGGCCACCGGCACCGAGGACGACACCCCCGGCGGCCGTTAGCGGCGTGCACGGCGCCCGTCGGCGGTCCGACGGGCGCCGCGACTCTCGCGTCAGCCCGGATCGCGCTCCAAGTCCGCGCGTATTTCGACGAGCAGACCCTCGGCGGCGTCCTCGATGAGATCGAGCACGCGCTCGAAGCCGTCCTCGCCGCCGAAGTACGGGTCGGGCACGGCCGCCCTGGGGTGACGACCGCTGTAGTCGCCGAACAGGGCGACACGGGCGCGCGCGTCCGCGCTCTCTCGGGCCAGCCGCTCGAGCACGGCGAGATTGTCGGCATCCATGGCGAGCACGTAGTCGAAGGCCCGGAGATCGGCCGCTGCGACCTGGCGGGCCCGCAGATCGCCGATATCGCAGCCGCGTGCCGCCGCTGCCGCACGGGCCCGCGCATCCGGCGGCTTGCCCACATGCCAATCGCCGGTGCCCGCCGAGTCCACCTCGATCCGGTCGACGAGACCGGCTGCGGCGACGCGGTCGCGAAACACCCCGTGCGCGGTCGGCGAACGGCAGATGTTGCCGAGGCACACGAACAGCACGCGTATCCGGTTCCGTTGCGTCATGTCGCCGCCAGTAGCCGTTCGACCGCCGCCAGGTCGGCCGCGGTGTCAACCCCCGGCCCGGGTACGGCGACCGCGCACACCAGCGCGATCGGCAGCCCGAGGTCGAAGGCACGCAGCTGCTCCAGCGACTCGCGGCGTTCCAGTACTCCGACCGGCGCCGCGGCGAAGCTGCGCAGAGCGTCGGCTCGATAGCCGTAGATGCCGATATGACGGCTGGCCGCGTCGTCGTCGACGAGACGATTGCCGCTGTCGCGATGGTAGGGAATCGGCGCGCGACTGAAATACAGCGCGCGTCCGGCCGCGTTCGCCACCACCTTGACGATGTTGGGGTCGTGAAAATCGTCCGCGCGCAGGATCGGCGTGGAGGCGGTCGCGATCGCCGCGCCGGCATCGGCGACCAGCGCCTCGCCGATCTGATCGATCAGCGCCGGGGGCATCAACGGCTCGTCGGCCTGCACGTTGACCACGATCGTCTCGTCGCCCCAGTCCCGGGCCGCCGCGACCTCGGCGATTCGATCGGTCCCGCAGGGATGATCGTCCCGCGTCATCACCGCGTCCGCGCCGGCTTCGCGGGCGGCCTCGGCGACCACCGGATCGTCGGTCGCCACCAGCACCGCCCGCGCGCGGCTGGCATGGGCGGCCGCACAGACATGCGCCAGCATGGGCCGCCCCGCGATGTCGCGGAGCACCTTGTCCGGCAGCCGGCTGCTGGCCCGCCGCGCGGGGATCACCACGACGAAACTCATCGCGTCGCTCCGGGATGCACCGCGAAATGCGCGAGCGCTCGCTCCAGGCGCGCCGCGCCGGCCTCGGTCAGCTGCGCGTCCACGGGAACATACCAGCGCGTCTCGGCCGCCAGATCGGCACACTTGACGGCATCCTTTTCGGTCATCAGCACCGGCGCATCATCGTCGAACATCAACTCCCCGGCGGTATACACATGGTGATCGGGCATCGGATGCTCGATCACGGTCAGGCCGCATCCGCGCAGCATAGCGAAAAAACGCCCGGGATCGCCGATGCCCGCCACCGCGTGCACCGGCCGGCCGACGAAATCCGCCAGCGCGCGCGTGCTGGTGTGGTCAAGCGACTGTGCCGCGCCCGGCACGAGCTCGAAGTCACCGCCGGCGCCGTGAACCAGTGACAGATCGACCCCGTCCAGTCGCCCCGGTGGCTCCCGCAGCGGCCCCGCCGGTAACGGTCGTCGATTGCCGAGCCCGCGGCGGGCGTCGGTCACCGCGATCTCCATATCCCGGGCCAGACGATAGTGCTGCAGCCCGTCGTCGGCCACCACGCAGTCGACGCCGGCTTCGGCGACAAGCGCGGCGGCCCCGCGCGCGCGGTCCGGGTCCACCGCCACCGGTACGCCCGCGCGGCGGGCGATCAGGACGGGCTCGTCGCCGGCCACGGCGGTTGGCGTCGTTGCGGTCACGCGCAGCGGGTAGCGCTCCGCCCGGCCGCCATAGCCGCGCGAGACCACGCCGGGGCGCAGTCCCCGCGCCTGCAGCGTGCGCACGATCAGGATCACCAGCGGCGTCTTGCCGCTGCCGCCCACGGTGATGTTGCCGATCACGAGCACCGGCACGCCGACCCGCCGCGAGCGCAGCCAGCCACGGGCATAGGCCGCGCGCCGCAGTGCGACGACCCGGCCGAACAGCCAGGCGAGCGGTAGCAGCGGCCACCAGGCGCCACCGGGCCGGTACCAGGCGCGCTCGAGCGCGCGCGCGAGGCGTTTCATCAGCCCGGCTGCGAGAACTGGATGTCGTGCAGGTTGCGGTAGTGGCCGCGCTGGTCCATCAACTCGCTGTGCGTGCCCTGCTCCACCAGCTCCCCGTCGTGCAGCACCACGATCCGGTCCGCGTCCTGGATCGTGGACAGTCGGTGCGCGATCACGAGCGTGGTGCGGTCGCGCATGAGCACCTCCAGGCCCTTCTGTATCGCCCGTTCCGACTCGGTATCCAGCGCCGAGGTCGCCTCGTCGAGAATCAGGATCGGCGAATCCTTCAGCAACGCGCGTGCAATCGCGATGCGCTGGCGCTGGCCGCCGGACAGCATGATGCCGTTCTGGCCGACGAGCGTGTCGTAGCCCTCGGGCAGCGACTCGATGAATTCGTGCGCGTAAGCCCGCCGCGCGGCGTCGATCACGGTCTCACGGTCCGCGCCGCCGAGGGTGCCGTAGGCGATGTTGCCCGCAACCGTGTCGTTGAACAGCACCACGTTCTGATCGACGAGGCTGATCTGGGCGCGCAGATCCGCCAGCCGGTACTCGGACAGTTCGTGCCCGTCCAGCCGGATGCTGCCGGCCTCGTAGTCGTAGAAACGCGGCAGCAGCGACAGCAGCGTCGACTTGCCGCTGCCGGAACGGCCGACGAAGGCCACCGTCTGGCCCGGTTCCACATCGAAGGTGATGTCGCGCAGGACATAGGCCTCGGTGTTCGGATAGCGAAACGCCATCTCCGAGACCTGGATCTCGCCGCGCGCGCGGTCGATGGTCAGCCGGCCTGGATCGCGCTCCGCCGGCTCGTCCAGCAGCTCGAAGATCGCGCCCGCCGCCGCCATGCCGGCCTGAATGGTGGCGTTCACGCTGGTCAGGCGCTTGATCGGCTGCATCATCCCCATCATCGCGCCGAAGAAGGTCGCCAGATCGCCCGGCGACATCATGCCGCCGCCGGTGTCGCGCACGGCGATCGCGACCACGCAGGCCGCGGCGATCGCGGTGATGAACTGCAGCACCGGCACGCTGGCCGCGGTCGTGGTGGCCTTGCGCATCGACATGCGGCGGAAGCGCTCGTTGATGCGATCGAAGCTGTTGCGTTCGTGCTCCTCGCCGCCGAAGACCTTCACCACCCGCTGCCCGGTGAGCACCTCTTCGCTGATGTGCGTGATGTCGCCCATGGACTGCTGCATGGTCACGCTGTAGCGACGAAAGCGCTTGGAGACGTTGCTCACGATCAGGGCGATGATGGGCCCGACCACGAAGACCACCATCGCCAGCGACCAGTTCACCCAGAACATCAGAAAGGTGAAGCCGATGATGCGCATGGTGTCCTGCACCACGATCGTGATCGCGCTGGTCGCCGCCCCGGAGATCTGGCCGGTGTAATAGGTCAGCTTGGCCGTGGTCTTGCCGGTCGAGTGGTCGTCGAAAAAGCTCGTCGGCAGCTGCAGGAACTTGGCGAACACGTCCCGGCGCACGTGATAGATCACGCGGTTGGCGACCCACGACATGCCGTAGCTCGACAGGAAACCGAACACGCCGCGCACCATCAGCAGTCCGAGCAGGAAGACCGGAATCCAGCGGATCATCCACGGGTCGCGATCCACGATCGAGCCGTCCAGCAGCGGCTTGAGGATATAGATCAGCCCCGTATCGGCCGCGGCGTAGCCCACCATCCCGATCGCCGCGATACCGAGCCATTTCCGATGGGCCCAGGTATAGCGCAGCAGCCGCGGATAGATCTCGCGGACCGGCATGTCGGTATGAACTTTCTGGCGCGCCAAAACTACTCCTGTGATCGCGTGGCGACGTCCACCCGGGCGAAACCGGCGGCCGCCGCAGCATCGAATACGCGCACGACCGCACCGTGTCGCGCATCGCGATCGGCGCGCACCCGCAATGCGCGATCCGGGTATTGTGCCCGCTGCGCGCGCAGCGACGCGACCAGCGCCTCGGCGGCGACCGACTCGCCGGCGACTTCAAAGCCGCCGCCGGGGGTCACGCGCACGTCGACGTGCGCCTCCTTGGTCGCGCCCGCATGGGCCGCCGGTGGCAACTCCAGCGCCAGCACGCGCTCGTCCGCGAACCGCGCCGATACTATGAAAAAGATCAGCAGAATGAACACGACGTCGATCAGCGGCGTCAGGTTCACCCGCGGCTCGGTATCGTCATTGCGGCCGAATCTCATCGCGCGGCCGCCGGCGATCCCTGCTCGGTGTCCATCAGCCGTACCGCCCAGCGCTCGAGCAGCAGCGCCCGCTCCGCCACGCAGCCGGTGAAATAACGATGCGCGGCCAGCGCGGGGATGGCCACGCAGAGGCCGGCCGCGGTCGTCAGCAGCGCCTGCCCGATACCGCCGGCCAGCCCGCCGGCCGCACCGGAGGCCTCCAGCGCGGCGAAGACGTCGATCATGCCGGCGACCGTGCCCAGCAGACCCAGCAGGGGCGCGATCGCCGCGATCGTGCCCAGCGTGTTGAGATAGCGCGACATGTCATGGGCGGCGCGGCGCCCGGCCTCTTCGATGCGTTCGCGGCGCTGATCGGGCGACGCCCCGCGCGACGCCGCGACCGCCGCCCACACCTGCCCCAGCGGGCTGTGCGCGGCCAGTGCCTCGCGATCCGAGGCACTCAGCGCGCCGGCGCGCGCGATCCGGGCGAGCTGACCGGTCAGGGCGGGCGGCGCGACCCGCGTCGCCCGCAACGCCCAGGCGCGTTCGATCACGATCGCCAGCCCGAGCACCGAGCACAGCAGGATCGGCAGCATCAGCCACCCGCCGGCCATCGTCATCTGCCCCATGCGTCGTGCTCCCTTAGATCAGACGCGCACCGGAGCCAAGCCGGCACGCTCGCGCAGGCATCATAGTCGTCGCCCACGGGCCGCGGCCAGCGGGTCACGGCACCTGCCAGAGCCGCGGGTGCTGGTCACGCCAGCGGGTGACACGGATCGCGCGTTCCGCACTGCCGGGTACGGCCACCCTCAGCGCCCCGCCCGTCGCCGTGCCGATGCGCTGCGCGCCGACAGCCGAGAGCCGTTCGCGCACGCCCTCGGTGGGAAATCCCCAGCGATTGCGCCAGCCGGCGGAGATCAGCGCAAATCGCGGCCGCACGGCTTCGAGGAAGGCCGAACTGGAGGAGCTGTCGCTGCCGTGATGTCCGACCACGAGCACCTCGCCGGCGAGCGCCTCCCCATTGCGGGCGATCAGGCGCGCCTCACCCGCGGCGTCCAGATCGCCGGTGAGTAGCACCCGCCCGCCGGGCGAAGCGATGCGCAACACGCAGGAGCGTCCGTTGGTATCCGCGGCCGCCGCACGCTCGGCCCGTGTCGGATACAACACCTGAAAGTCGACGCCGTTCCAGCGCCATTGCTGTCCGGCCACGCAGGGGCTGTCGCCGCCCGCGCCCTGCCATCGGACCACCTCGAGTTCGCGGACGATGGCTGCCGCCCCGCCCCGATGATCGAGATCGGCGTGACTGATGAGCAGGCGATCCACCCGGGGGCGACCGACGTGGCGCAGATACGGCACCACGATGGCCTCGCCGGTATCGAAGCCGGTCCGATAGGCCGGCCCGGCGTCGAAGACCAGCGTGTGTTCCCGGGTGCGAACGACCACGGCCAGCCCCTGGCCGACGTCGAGGACGGTCACGCGATAGGCTTCCTGCGGAATGCGTTGATCGGCGGGCTGCCAGCCGATCAAGGCCGGCAGCAGCAGCGCGGCACCCGCCCAGCGCCCCGGCAGGCCGCGCGGTAGCAGCAACAGTGCGATTCCCGCGATCGCAAGCAGCAGCGCGGCCACGCCGGGCAGCGTCAGATGAACCGCGGCCAGCGGCCAGTCGGCGACCCATGCCAGCCCCTGCCAGCCCGCTCCGAGAAGCCACGCCGCCCCCGTCAGCAAGGGTCCGCCGGCTGCCGGCCAGGCGAGCGCCAGGGCCGTGAGCGTCAGCAGCGCGGGCACCACGACCACCGCGAGCGGGATCAGCAGGGCGTTGACCACCGGCGCGACCATCGACGCCTGCTCGAAGAACCAGAGCGTCAACGGCGTCAGACCGGCGATGAGCGCGAGCTGGATATGACCGAAGGCCAGCCAGCGCCCCCGGCGCGGGCCGCTCGCGGCGATATAGAGCAGCCACGCCACGGCCCCGAACGACAGCCAGAACCCGGGCGCGATCACCGAAGCCGGGTCCCAGAAAAGCACTGCGATGGCGGCGAAGGCGAGCGTGCGCGACGGTGCCACATCCCGCCGCAGCGCCATGACGGCGAGCGCAACGGCAACCATGACCAGCGCACGCTGGGTCGGCAGCGCCAGACCGGCGAGCGCGGCGTAGCCGGCCGCACCCACGAAGGCTGCCGCGGCCGCCAGACGATGCGCCGACCAACCCGGCGCCACCCGAAGCGCCAGCCAGCGCGCCAGAAAGAACAGCACGCCCGCGATCAGGCCGATGTGCAACCCGGAAATGGCGACCAGGTGGCTGGTTCCCGTGGCCCGCAGCACCGCCCACTGGGCGTCGCTGATCGCATCGCGTGCGCCCAGCGTCAAGGCCTCGATCAGGCCACGCGCCGGCGCATCCCCCAGTATCCGATCCAGCCGCCGCAGCGCCAGGGCGCGCAGTCGGTCGAGCGACATCGAAGCGGCCCGATCGCAGTCTCCGGCCTCGCGCACGTAACCGGTGGCGTCGATGCGTTCGCGCCAGAGCCACGCCTCGTAATCGAAGGTGCCCGGGTTCGCCGAGCCGTGCGGGGTCTCCCACTTCACCGTGGCCCGCACGCAGTCGCCCGGCAACAGCGCGGGCGGGTCGTCGTACCAGGACAGACGCACCCGATACGGGGCGACGTCGCGCGCCAGCACGAAGCGACTGCGAAAGGCCTCATGGCTGACGAGTCCAGACACGCGTCCCACGACGGTGGCGGTCTCCCCGCTGCGTTCGACCGGCAGGCGCGCGTCGAGTCGATGCGCGACGTCCAGGCTCGCCCACAGCGCCGCGACCAGAGCGGCGGCGAGCAACGCCCGGCCGGGAAAACGCGGCAGACAGCACAGAAGCCCCGCCAACGGCAGTAGCGGCGCGATCGGCGTCTGCCACAGGTAGACACCGCCGGTAGCGCCGATACAGGCCAGTGCGAGCAGCCGCGGATCCCGGGCATAGCGGGCGAGCACCCCGTGCCGCCCGCGGTCGGGGTCCAGCTGTGCGTTGTCGTCGCCCCGCCCCATCGTCGGCCGCCCGTTCATCCGCGCGAATGCGCCTGCCCCGGAACCTTCACATTACACGAGGCCGGCGGCAACGCAGCACGGAGCGCCGTGGGTCGCGGCGAACGTCAGGCCAGGTCGGACAGCTCCGCGGGCGCCAGGCGACCATCCGACAGGGTCCAGACCTGATCCATGCGCTGGGCCAGCGTGCGGTCGTGGGTGACCATGACCAGACTGGTATCCAGCGACTCGTTGAGTTCGAGCATCATGTCGAACACGCTCGCCGCGGTGCGATGGTCGAGATTGCCGGTCGGCTCGTCGGCCAGGATGCAGGCGGGCCGCGTGACCAGGGCGCGCGCGACCGCGGCACGCTGGCGCTCGCCGCCGGACAGTTCCGTCGGCTTGTGCTCCAGCCGATCGCCCAGCCCCACGCGCTCGAGCAGTTCGCGGGCGGTCTGCAGCGCCGGCCCCGTGGGCCCGCGCCGTATCAGCAGCGGCATCGCCACGTTCTGGACCGTGGTGAACTCCGGCAACAGATGATGAAACTGATAGATGAAGCCCAGTTTTTCGTTGCGCAACCGGCCGCGGGCGGCGTTCGACAGTCGCGTCATGTCGTGCCCGCCGATGCGGATCTCGCCGCTGCTGGGCGTGTCCAGCCCCCCGAGCAGATGCAGCAGCGTCGACTTGCCCGAGCCGGAGGCGCCGATCACCGCGATACGCGCCCCGGGGGCGACCTCCAGGTCGATGTCGCGCAGAACCGTGACCGGCTCGCGAACCTCGCTGAACAGCTTCGACAGACGGTGACAGGACAGTACCGGTGTGGCGCTCGCATCACTCATAGCGCAGGGCCTCCGCCGGCTGCACGCGCGCCGCGCGCCAGGCCGGGTAGAGCGTCGACAGGAAGGACAGCACCAGCGACAGCGCCGCGATGCGGAGGACGTCGGTCTGGTGCAGTTCGGCCTTGAGCTGGCTGATGTAGTAGACGTCCGCGGAAAGCAGATCGGTGTTCAGCAGGCTCTCGAGCATGGGCACGATGTGCTCGATGTTGATCGACAGCAGCACGCCGAGCGCCACGCCGAGCACGGTGCCGATCACCCCGATCAGCGAGCCCTGGACCATGAAGATGGCCATGACCGAACGCGGCGTGAGCCCGAGCGTTCGCAGGATGGCGATGTCGCCCTGCTTGTCGGTGACCACCATCACCAGCATGGAGACGATGTTGAAGGCCGCCACGGCGATGATCAGGCTGAGGATGATGAACATCACGGTCTTCTCGGTGGCGATCGCCTGGAAGAAATTGGCGTGCTGACGCGTCCAGTCGGAGACGCGCTTGCCGGGATCGAGTGTGGCCTCGAGTTGCCGGGTGACATCGGGCGCGTCGAACATGTCGGTCAGATGCAGCCGCAGGCCGGTCACGCCCTCGCCCATGTGGTAGAGCGTCGCGGCATCCTCCATGTGGATCATGACCATGCCGCGGTCGTACTCGTACATGCCGACCTTGAACACGCCACCCACGGTGAACCGCCGAAAGCGCGGCACGATGCCCGCCGGCGTGATGTTGGCCTTCGGGATCATCAAGTCCACCTTGTCGCCGACGCCGACACCGAGCAGAGCCGCGAGCTCCGCACCGATGACTATCCGATATTCGCCGGCTTCCAGCGAATCGAAGCTGCCGGCGACCATGTGGTCGGCGACGTCGGAGACCTCGGTCTCCTGTGCCGGCAACACGCCGCGGATGAGCGTGCCCGACATATTGCGTCCGCTGCGCAGCATGCCCTCGCCACTGATATAGGGCGCCGCACCGTTGACGTCCGGCAGCCGCTCGTTGACCTGGGTCTTGAGTTCGCTCCAGTCCTGGAGCGCGTTCCGGCTGGAGGAGATCTCCACGTGCGAGGCCATGCCCAGGATTCGATCGCGCAGCTCGGCCTCGAACCCGTTCATCACCGACAGCACCGTGATCAGCAGCATCACCGCCAGCGCGATGCCGCCCATGGAGATCGACGAGATGAAGGAGATGAAGTGGTTGCGACGCTTGGCCCGCGTGTACTTCAGGCCGACGTAGAGTTCGAGGGGTCTAAACATGGCGGCGCATTAAAGCATAATGAGCCCGCACGACGCAGCGCGGCGGCGCGCCGTACGGGGCCATCGGAAAATCAGTCATGCGCATGAGAACGTTACATCGGCCGATAGTTCAGATCGGGCTGGGAATCGGCGCGGCACTCGTGCTCCTCGCCGGGGCGAGCACGAAGGCGGCAGCGGACGACTACGGCGCCGGGCCGACGCCGCCGCGCGCCACGACTGCGCCGCCGTCCTCTCCGGCCGCGCCGGCGGTGCGGCCGCAGCCGCCCTCGACCCCACCCCGCGGCACATCCATGGCCCGCGTCGAGCGCGAGTACGGAGAGCCGCGCCGTCGCCACGCGCCCGTCGGCCAGCCGCCGATCACGCGCTGGGATTATCCTGCCTACCGGCTCTATTTCGAACACGATCGGCTGATACACGCCTTGGTGCCGGCCGCTCCGGCGCCCGTGACCCACCGCGACGAACTCGCGGGGCCGCGGTGAACGCGCGCCGACTCCCGCCGGAATGGGCGCCGCAGGCCGCCATGCTGCTGGTCTGGCCGCGGTCGGCGGGCGACTGGGGCGGGGGCCTGGCGGCCGCCCGCGACACCATCGCCGCGATGGCCGCCGTCCTCGCCGAGCGCCAGGCCGTGATCCTGGTGGCCGCGGACGCCGAATGCCGGCAGAGCATCGACGGCCATCCGCGGCTGCGCGCCGCGGTCCCGCCGGTCGTGATCGACGCGCCGAACGACGACATCTGGGTCCGGGACACCGGCCCGCTGACCGTGTTCGACGACGAGCGCGTGTTCGTCGATTTTCGCTTCGACGGCTGGGGCGGACGTTTTTCGGCGCTCAACGACGACCGCCTGACCGTCACCCTGCACGCCGCGGGGGTGCTCGGCCGCGGCACGCTCGAACGGCGTTCGGCCGTGCTCGAGGGCGGCAGCATCGAAGCCAGCGGCACCGGCGCGCTGCTGACTACCGAACGCTGTCTGCTCGCCGGCCGGCGCAATGCCGGGCTCGGCCGCGGGGGTGTGGAGGCTATGCTCGGCGACGCCTTCGGCGCGACCACGATCCACTGGCTCGCCCACGGCGATCTCATCGGCGACGACACCGACGGCCACATCGACACCCTCGCCCGCTTCGTCGCGGTGGATACGATCGCCTATCAGGGCTGCGCTGACGAGAGCGACCCGCATTTCGAATCGCTGACCGCCATGCGGCGCGAGCTCGAGGCGCTGCGCGCCCCCGACGGCACCGCCTATCGACTCATCGAACTGCCCCTGCCCGCGCCGATCCACGACCCCGACGACGGCCATCGGCTGCCCGCCGGCTACGCCAACTTCGTCATCGCCAACGGCTGCGTGCTGATCCCGGCCTTCGACGACCCCGCCGACGCCGTGGCCCGGCAGCGGCTGGCCGACTGCTTTCCCGAGCGCGAGATCATCCCCATCGACAGCCGCGCCTTGATCCGCCAGCACGGCGGCCTGCACTGTGCGTCCATGCAGATTCCCGCCGAGACCGCCCATGGCTGACACCCGCATCCGGCGCGTGGCCGTCGCGCAGTACGCCTGCACGCCCGAGCCCGCGACCAACCTGGACACCGCCGTGGCCCATATCCAGCGCGCTGGCGAGGCCGGCGCCGATCTCGTGCTGCTGCCGGAGCTGCACAACACGCCCTACTTCTGCCAGCGCGAGGACCCGGCCGGCTTCGACCTGGCCGAGCCGATCCCCGGGCCCTCGACCGAGCGGCTGGCGAAAGCCGCCCGCACCGCCGGGGTGGTGGTCGTGGCCTCGCTGTTCGAACGCCGCGCCCCCGGGCTGTATCACAACACCGCGGTGGTGCTCGACCGCGACGGTCGCATCGCCGGCCACTACCGCAAGATGCACATTCCGGACGATCCCGAATACTACGAGAAGTACTACTTCACGCCCGGCGATCTCGGCTTCACCCCCATCGACACGTCCATCGGCCGGCTCGGCGTGCTGGTCTGCTGGGACCAGTGGTACCCGGAGGCCGCGCGGCTGATGGCGCTGGCCGGCGCGGAGATGCTGATCTATCCCTCCGCGATCGGCTGGGACGACGCCACCGACGACGCCGACGAGCAGGCGCGCCAGCTCGCCGCCTGGCAGGGCGTGCAGCGCGGCCACGCCATCGCCAACACCCTGCCCGTGATCGCCTCCAACCGGGTCGGCGTCGAGGGCGACGAGGACACCGAGATCCGTTTCTGGGGCCACAGCTTCGTGTTCGGCCCCCAGGGCGAAACCCTGGCCGAGGCCGGCGAAGGCGCCGAACTGCTCATGGCCGACATCGACACGACGCGCACCGAGACCCTGCGCCGCGTCTGGCCCTTTCTGCGCGACCGCCGAATCGACGCCTTCGGCGAGCTGACGCGGCGTTTCCGCGACTGAAGCACGCACGGCCAGTCGTCTCGAGCGCGGGTCTGTGCAATAATCCGCGCCCTCAAATGGCCGCTGCAGACGACATCGACGCGCGCACCTCTCCGCTGTCACCGCCGGCGCTGACACCCGGTGCGCACGACCACTGGCAGGGGCTGGCCGGCTGTGCGTCCTCGCTGGCGCTGGCGCAGGCCGCCGAGGCCGCGGACGCGCTCACGGTGGCGGTCGTGGCCGACGAGCATCGTGCCTACCGGCTCGAGGAGGAACTGCGCTTCTTCGCCGGCGATTCGCTGGGCATCCGGCATTTTCCCGACTGGGAGACGCTGCCCTACGACGTCTTCTCGCCGCACGCCGACATCGTCTCGGAACGCCTCGCGCTGCTGCACGCCCTGCCCGGCATGGGTCGCGGCATTCTGATCGTCGCCGCGGACACGCTGCTCCAGCCCCTGCCGCCGACGACCTTCGTCGACGCGCGTGCGATGGTCTTCGAGGTCGGCCAGCAGCTCGATTTCCACGCCCTGCGGCAACGCCTGGAGGCCGCCGGCTACGCCGCGGTGTCCGAGGTGCGCACGCACGGCGAGTATGCGATCCGCGGCGCGGTCATGGACCTTTACCCCATGGGCGCGGCCACGCCGTATCGGCTGGATCTGTTCGACGACGAGATCGACACCATCCGGGCGTTCGATCCGGAGACGCAGCGCTCGACCGACCGCATCGACACGATCCGGCTGCTGCCTGCGCGCGAGTTCCCGCTGGACGACGAAGCCATCAAGGCCTTCCGGCAGCGCTATCGGCAGGCGCTGGAGGGCGACCCGGGCAACAGCGTGATCTATCGCGATGTCTCCCGCGGCGTGCCGCCGGGCGGCATCGAGTCCTATCTGACGCTGTTCTTCGACGGCACCGCCTCACTGTTCGACTATCTGCCGGCCCATGCCCGTGCGGTCGAGCTCGGCGACGTCGCCACGGCCGTCGACAGCGCCTGGACCGCTCTGTCGGAGCGCTACGAGCAGCGCGGCGTCAATCCCGAGCGGCCGCTGCTGCCGCCCGAGGCCGCGTTCGTGAACCCCGCGACCGTGCGCTCGGCGCTGGACGGGCTGACCGCCGCCCGCATCGAGGTCGGCCGCGACGGCATCGACTTCGGCGCCACCGACGTGCCCGCGCTCACCGGCGCCGACATCGCCGCCACCGGCCGTGCCCTGCGTGATTTCTTCGACGGCTTCGACGGCCGGGTCCTGATCACCGGCGACTCCGCCGGCCGCCGCGAGGCGCTGCGCGACTGGCTCACCACGCTGGGGCTGGCCCCGGCACGCTGCGAGGACTGGGCGGATTTCCGCACACAGAACAAGCGCATCGCCGTGACCAGCGCGCCGCTCGAGGCCGGCTGCGTGATCGCCGCCGACGGGCTGGCGATCATCGCCGAGACCCAGCTCACCGGCAGCCGACCGCCGGCCAAGAAGCGCCGCCGCGTGGTGCGCGATCCCGAGACCACGATCCGCGAGCTCACCGATCTCGCCCCCGGCGCTCCGGTGGTGCACCAGGACAACGGCGTCGGCCGCTACCGCGGGCTGATCAAGCTCTCCGCCGGCGGCGTGGAGAACGAGTTCGTCACCATCGAGTATGCCGGCGGCGACCTGCTCTACGTGCCGGTGGCCTCGCTGCATCTCGTGCACCGCTTCACCGGCGCCGACGGCGACAGCGCGCCGCTGCATCGGCTCGGCAACGAACGCTGGTCGAAGGCGCGCAAGAAGGCCGCGGAGCGCGCCCGCGACACCGCGGCCGAACTGCTGGAGGTCCAGGCCCGTCGGGCCGCGCGTCAGGGCACCTCGATGGTGGCCGATGCCGACGACTACGCCCGTTTCGCCGCCGACTTCCCCTTCACCGAGACGCCCGACCAGCAGCGGGCCATCGACGAAGTGCTCGCCGATCTCGCCGCGGGCACGCCGATGGATCGCGTGGTCTGCGGCGATGTCGGCTTCGGCAAGACCGAGGTCGCGCTGCGCTCGGCCTTCACCGCGGCCTCCGCCGGCTATCAGGTCTGCGTGCTGGTACCGACCACCCTGCTCGCCCAGCAGCACTACCAGAGCTTCGCCGATCGTTTCGCCGACTGGCCGGTGCGGGTGGCCGCACTCAGCCGCATGCGCACCGGCAAGCAGCGCGAGAGCCTGCTCGCCGAGATGGCCGACGGCAGCCTGGACATCGTCATCGGCACCCATCGGCTGCTGCAGAAAGACATCCGCTTCAAGCGGCTCGGCCTGCTGATCGTCGACGAGGAGCACCGTTTCGGCGTGCGCCACAAGGAGCGCATCAAGGCACTGCGCGCCCAGGTCGATCTGCTCACGCTCACCGCGACCCCGATCCCGCGGACGCTCAACATGAGCCTGTCGGGCCTGCGCGACCTGTCGATCATCGCCACCCCGCCGGAATCGCGGCTGGCGATCCAGACTTTCGTGTCCCGCCACGACGGCGCCCTGATCCAGGAAGCCGCCCGCCGCGAGATGCGCCGCGGCGGGCAGATCTACTATCTCCACAACAAGGTCAAGGACATCGAGCGCGTCGCCCGCGATCTGGCGGCGCTGCTGCCGGAGGCCCGCATCCGCGTCGCCCACGGTCAAATGCACGAGCGCGAGCTGGAGTCGGTGATGCTCGACTTCTATCACCGGCGCTTCGATATTCTGCTGTGCACGACGATCGTGGAATCGGGGATCGACGTGCCCAGCGCGAACACCATCATCATCGACCGCGCCGACACCTTTGGTCTCGCCCAGCTGCATCAGCTGCGCGGGCGCGTGGGCCGTTCGCACCATCGCGCCTATGCCTACCTGCTGACGCCGCCGCGCGAATCGATGACGCCGGACGCCGAGAAGCGCCTCGACGCACTCGCCTCGCTGGACGATCTGGGCGCGGGATTCGCCCTGGCCACCCACGACCTCGAGATCCGCGGCGCCGGCGAACTGCTCGGCGAAGGCCAGTCCGGCCAGATCCAGGAGATCGGTTTCGATCTCTACCGGCAGATGCTCGATCGTGCGGTGGCCGCCTATCGCCGGGGCGATGTGCCCGATATCGACGCCGACGGCCTGATGGGCGCCACCGAGGTCGAACTCGGCGCCACCGCCCTGCTGCCCGAGGACTACATCCCCGATGTGCACATGCGGCTGGTGCTCTACAAGCGCATCAGCGCGGCTCAGGACGCCGCCGGCCTGCGGGCGCTCAAGGTCGAGCTGATCGACCGCTTCGGGCTGCTGCCGGAGGCCACGGAGACGCTGTTCGCCGCGACCGGCGTCAAGCTGCTCGCCGCGGGGCTGGGCATCGCCAAGATCGAGGCCGGCCCCGACGTCGGCCGCCTGCACTTCGGCCGCGACAGCCGCATCGACCCGGCCCGGCTGATCGCCATGGTGCAGTCGGACGCCCGGGCCTACCGGCTCGAGGGCGACGCCCGGCTGGTGTTCTTCAAGGACATGCCGGACGTCGACACGCGCGTGGCGCGCCTGACCGAGCTGCTCGGCAAGCTGGGCGCGCAGACCGAGGACACCGCAGGGGCCGCCGTCGCCGAAGGCTGACCGGGGGGGCCCGGCGGGCATGGCACACCGCCGCCGCGTCGTTGACGCTGGGCACGGCACCGGGCGTCCGCCGGTCAGCCGCGTGTCGCGATGCCGCGGGGCACGAGCCCGCCACGACGCAGGCTCGCTATCTCGTCGGGATCGGATCATGGCGGTGGCTCGCGCGGGCCCACCTCTCACCGCCGGCGAGCGGGGCTCGCATATGACATCGGTTCGCGCATCGCGCCCAGGGCCAAAGCGCTGCGCGGCTGGGGCGGTAATCCAACCGGCCCGCGCGGGCCGCATGGACGCCGTCTAGAGCGCGGGCAACAGCCGTTCGAGAATGCGTTCCACGTTCGCCATGCCGCGGGTCAGGGTGGCCTCGATCTCGGCGTGGATCGCGCTGCCGCCGCTGCGGCCGGCGGCCTTGTTCACGACCACCGCACAGCAGGCATAGTCGAGCCCCGCCTCGCGCGCGAGCGCGGCTTCGGGCATGCCGGTCATGCCGACGATGTCGCAGCCGTCCCGGTCCATGCGGTCGATCTCGGCCGCCGTCTCCAGGCGCGGACCCTGGGTCACACCGTGCACGCCGCCATCCGCCGGCGCGAGATCGAGACGCCGCGCGGTCTCCAGAATCGCCGTACGCAGCGCCGAATCGTAGGGCTCGGTGAAGTCGACGTGATCGAGACTGCCGCCGGCCGGATCGTCGTGGAAGCTGTGGGCCCGGCCCCAGCTGTAGTCGATGATCTGATCCGGCACGACGATACGGCCCGCCCGCATCGCCGGTGTGATGCCGCCCACCGCCGCGACCGCGATGATCCGCCGGCAGCCCGCATCGGCCAGCGCGCGGATATTGGCGCGGTAGTTGATGCGATGCGGCGCGAGCCGATGTCCGGGGCCGTGGCGCATGACGAAGCAGGTGTCACGGCCCGCGAAGCGTCCACAAACCAGTGGCCCCGACGACGGCCCGTAGGGTGTGGAGGCCGGCGCCGGGGTGCCGGCGGCCTCGAGTGCGGTCAGCTCGGCGAGCGCGGTGCCGCCGATGACGCCGATCGGCGCCGTCATGTCAGCGGCCGCGGCCGACCGCGTAGACGGCCGGCAGCTGCCGGAAATAGCCCTTGTAGTCCATCCCGGCGCCGAAGACATAGCGATCCTCGACCGGGCTGCCGAGAATGTCGGCACTCATGCCCGGCTCGCGGCGATCGTGATCCTTCTGCAGCAGCATCGCGGTACGCACCGAAGCCGCGCCCTGGGCCTCGATGGCGCGCAGGATGGCGGCAAGCGTATGACCCTCGTCGAGGATGTCGTCGATGATCAGCACGTGTCGGTCGGCCAGCCGGATGCCGGGGCTGACCTTCCACACCAGCTCGCCGCCATCGGTGTCGCCGCGATAGCGCGTGGCGTGCAGGTAGTCGAACTCGAAGGGGAACGCCAGCCGCTTGGTGATCTCCGCGGTCGGCTGCAGCCCGCCGAGCATGACGCACATGATCACCGGGTCGCGATCGGCGAGCTGATCGCTGATCTCGATCGCCATGCGGTCATAGCACTGCTTGAGCGCCGTCTCGTCGAGCACGCAGTCGGCGCCGGCGTAGACCGCACAGGCCTCCTCGTAGCGCTCGGGATCGAATCCGCTCATGCCTCTCCTTCCTCGGTCGGGCTGTCCGGGCCCCGTTCATCGGTGTGGTGACGTTCGCGGGCCTCGGCCCGCCGCCGCTCGGATTGTACCTTGTCGGGGTCGATCTCTTCCTGCGTGGCCGCCGCTTCGGCGGTCGCCCGCTCGGCGCCGAGCACGCGCAGGACATCCGGCACGTGCAGCGTGGAGGTCGGATAGGCGATCGTCGCATCGTGCTCGCGGACGATGTCCTGGATGCGCTGGAGCACGCTCTGCTTCACCGCGAGATACTCGGTCCAGTCCGTGGTCCGCGTGTAGCAGTAGACCAGCAGATTGAGGGCACTCTCGCCGAGGCTGTCGAGATAGGTGAGGATGACCTGATCGCTGTCGATGCCCTCGTCGGCGTCGAGCATGTGCCGCACCGCGGTCACGATGTCGGGCACGGCCGCGGCATCGTCGTAGCGCAGCGCCACCGTCTCCATGATCCGACGATGGGTCATGCGCGAGGGGTTTTCCAGGGCCACGTTGGAGAACACCGCGTTGGGCACGTACAGCGGACGCATGTCGAAGCGCCGCACGGTCGTCGCGCGCCAGCCGATGGCCTCGACCACGCCCTCGATGTCGCGGTCGGGCGAGCGGATCCAGTCGCCCACGGAGAACGGCCGATTCAGGTAGATGGTCAGGCCGCCGAAGATGTTGGCGAGCACGTCGCGCGCCGCGAAACCGATGGCGATGCCGCCGACGCCGGAAAACGCCAGCAGCGCGGAAGGTGCGACGCCGACGGCCTGCAGCAGCAGCAGCGCCGCCACGATCAGCACGACGATGCGCAGCAGTTTCGCCAGCGCGTCGGCCGTGGTGGCATCGATGCGGTTGCGTCGTGTCGCCGCCCGCGACAGCGCGTTGGCGCCCACCGAGCGGATGATGCGAAACGCCAGCCAGGTGCCGATCAGGATCAGGGCGATCCGTCGCACCCGGGGTAGATACGCGAGCCAGCCCTCCGGATCGTCGGGAGCTGCGATTCGGATCATCACCGAGATGCCGATGACCCAGATCGCGGCCTGCAGCGGGCCGTTGACGCTGCGATAGATCGCATCGTCCCAGATGTTGGCCGTGTGGCGCACGCGCCGGTGCAGCAGTGCGAGCGCACCCCGGGTGATCAGATCCAGCGCGACGGTCGCCGCGAGCACGGCCGCCAGGTCGAGCCAGATGCCCCAGGTCCCGCGCAGATCGCCGTAGGCGGCGACAAGATCTGCGATGAGCGTCTCGCCCGGCATGTCAGGCGCGTGTGTACTCGTCGTCGCGCAGGCGCTCGAGTTCGGCGTGCGCCCGCCGCCAGCGCGGGTCGGCCCGCAGCGCCTTGAGATCGGGTGCGGGCGTCTCGCGCCCGCAGTCGGCGATCAGGCGCTCGCGGCGCGCGACGCCGGGCCCGTCGAGCGCCACCGTCTCGAGCAGGCCGTCGACGGCCGCGCGATCGTTGCAGACCGGCAGAAAATCGCAGCCCGCCGCCTGTGCCCGGCGGGCGCGCTCGCGGTGATCGCCGACGACCGCCGCGCCGCCCATGCTGAGATCGTCGCAGAACACGCAGCCCGAGAATCCGAGTTCACCGCGCAGCACCGTGTCGATCCAGTAGTGCGACAGGCTGGCCGGCTCGGCGTCGAGGGCCGGGTAGCGCACATGGGCCATCATCACCGAAGCCAGTCCCGACTCGATGAGTCCGGCGTAGGGCGCCATGTCGGCGCGAACGTCGCGGGCCTCACGTCGGTCCACCGGCAATTCCGCATGCGAGTCCGCGGCGACGAAGCCATGACCCGGGAAATGCTTGGCCGTGGCCGCGCTGCCGGCCTCGACGAGGCCGCCGGCGAAGGCGTCGGCGAGCGCGGCCACCGTCGCGGCGTCGGCGGCGAAGGCGCGATCGCCGATCACGGTGGAGGCGCCGTGATCGAGGTCGAGCACCGGAGCGAAGGGCATGTGGACGCCCACGGCCGCGAGCTCCGCGGCCATCAGCCAGGCGATTTCGCCGGCGGCACGCCGCGCCGCCTCGCGGTCGGTGACCGCGAGCCGGCCGAGCGCGCGCATCGGCGGCACGCGGGTGAAGCCGTCGCGAAAGCGCTGCACGCGGCCGCCCTCCTGATCCGCGGTGATCAGCAGGTTCGGCCGCGCCGCGCGCATGGCCGCTGTGAGCGCGGCCAGCTGGGCCGGGTCGGCGTAGTTGCGCGTGAACAGGATCGCCGCCCCGACCGCGGGGTGCGCCAGCAGCTCGACGTCGGCCGCGCTCAGCTCGGTGCCGGCGACATCGACCACCAGCGGCCCGGGGCGCGCCGGGGCGCTACTCATGGATATTGACCTTCGTGCCCACGACCACGCGGTCGAACAGATCGATCACGTCGTCGCTGGTCATGCGGATGCAGCCGATCGAGCCCGGCTTGCCCATGACCGCGGTGTCGGCCGCGCCGTGGATGTAGATGTAGCGGCGCATGGTGTCCATGGCGCCGAGCCGGTTGACGCCGACCTCCTCGCCACACAGCCATAGAATCCGCGTGAGGATCCAGTCGCGCCGCGGCGCGGCCTCGGCCAGTTCCGGCGAATAGATCTCGCCGGTCGGGCGTCGCCCCTTGAACACCGTGCCGCGCGGCGCGTCGGCACCGATCTTGGCGCGGATGCGATGACGACCGCGGGGCGTCTGATTGCTGCCCTCGAACTCGCCGCCGCCCTTGATCGCGGTGGAGACCAGATAGCGCCGGAGCTCGTGATCCGCCGCATCCAGCACGACCAGCGTCTGCTGACCCAGGTCGATATCGACATGCACACCCGCAGCATTCATCCGCGCCACCGCCCGTAGGGTTCAAAGGAAAGCGCGTGATTGTAGTACCGCCGATCGTCGGAGACCTCGTCCCCGAGCCAGTCGGGGCGCGCGAAGGTCTCGTCGGCCGCGTTCAGCTCGATCTCGGCGACCACCAGCGGCGCATTTTCACCTTCGAAGACATCGATCTCCCAGGTATGGCCGTCGTGATCCACCCAGTGGCGCGTCTTGATCACGGGCGGGGCGACGCACAGCGAGGCCAGCATCTCGCGCGCCTCGGTCAGCGGAATCGGGTACTCGTACTCGGCGCGAGCGGTGCCGATCACCGCCGCCTTGACGTTGAGATTGGCCCGCGTGTCCTCGACGCGGACCCGTACCGAGGCCGGCCCCTCGCCGCAGAGATAGCCCTGCTCGAAACGGGCGCTGGCGCGCACGTGGTCGCGCCAGCCGTCCCCCGCCACCAGAAACTTGCGTTCGATTTCCGTCGCCATCCGTCAGCCGTTCCTCTCGAAGACCGCCATCGATTCGATGTGCGCGGTATGCGGAAACATGTCCATGACGCCGGCGTGCGTCAATCGGTAGCCGTACCGATGCACGAGCTCGCCCGCATCCCGGGCCAGGGTGGCCGGATGACAGGAACAGTAGACGATGCGCTTCGCCTCGCTCGCCGCCACCTGCGGGAGCACTTCGGCCGCACCGGAGCGCGGCGGGTCGATCAGCACCTTGTCGATGGGCGGCTGCGCCCAGGACGGCGATGCCTCGGGCTCGAACAGATTGGCGACATGGGCCTCAATGTTGTCCACGCCGTTGGCCCCTGCGTTGACCCGCGCGCGCTCGACCAGGCCGGCCTCGCCTTCGACGGTGACCACGCGCGCGGCCCGCCGCGCCAGCGGGACCGAGAAGTTGCCGAGACCGGCGAACAGCTCGAGCACGGTCTCGTCGGCCTGCACATCGAGCCGCGCCAATGCCTGATCAACCATGCGGGCGTTGATCCCGGCGTGGATCTGGACGAAGTCGTTGGGCTGGAAATACAGCCGCGCATCATGCGCCGGCAGCGTGTAATAGAGCGCCGGCGCGTCAGCCGACAGCGGCGCGATCGTGTCCTCGTTGCCGGGCTGCAGATAGATCGAGAAGCCGTGCTCGGCGCCGAACGTCGCCAACCGCTCGCGATCGGCCACCGTGGGCGCATCGAGCACCCGAAAGACCAGCGCGATGGCGTTGTCACCGGCCGCGACCTCGATCTGCGGGATGCGCTCGCGGACCGACAGCTCGTCGATCAGGTGCGCGAGGGCCACCAGCCGCGTGCCGACCGGCTCGACCAGCACCTCGCAGCGCTGCAGAACCGCGATGAACGGCGCGCCGCGCTCGCGGAATCCGACCAGCGTGCCGCCCTTCTTGGGCACGTGCTTCACGCCCAGCCGGGCCCGGCGCCGATAATGCCAGCGCTCGGCGACCAGCGGCGCCAGGGTCGCATCGGGCTCGACCTTGCCGATGCGCGCCAACGCCTGCATCAGCTGGTCCTGCTTGAACGCGAGCTGGGCCTCCTCGCCGGCGTGCTGCAGGGCACAGCCCCCGCAGACGCCGAAATGGGCGCAGCGCGGGGTGACCCGATCCGCGGAGGCCGACAGCAGCGTCTCCAGCGCGGCCTCCTCGTAGTCGCGTTTCTGCCGGGTCGGGCGATAGAGTGCGCGCTCGCCCGGCAGCGTGTCAGCCACGAAAACCGCCTTGCCGTCGACATGGCCCACGCCGCGGGCATTGCTGGCCAGATCGACGATGTCGGCGATGTTGCGCTCGACCGGACGGCCGCGCCGGCGCCGTCGACTCATGCCGCGCCCTCCGCCGGCCACGCCGCCTCTCGCTGATGGCGCTCCTCCGGGCTCATGCGGCCGCGGGCGACCTGCAGACGCAGCCAGAGCCGGTAGCGCCCTTCCGCGCGCGCGGCCGGCCCACGATCGGCCATTGCGCCGACACCGAGCAACTCGTGGTATTCGAGCTCTGCGTCCGGCTCGGCCTCGGCCGTCGGGAAGCCCAGCGCATCGGCGAGGCCGAGAAATCCGTCCGGACACCAGCCCTCCGGCAGCGGCAGATCGTGCATCAGGGCCCGCGCGGCCAGCAGCTGCAGGTCCGCAGCGCACCAGGCCACGGCCTCCGCGCCCGGGTCCGGCCAGGCCGCGAACAGACGGCGCAACCGCGTGGCCTCGTCCACGCCGGCATCGGCGTCGACGTCCAGCCGGCGGATCGCCCGCCCCGAATCGATCACCGCAGCGAGCCCACGCACCGCGCGCAGATGCGGCGGCCACGCGATACGTCCGGTGCGCTGCAGACGCACCTGCTCGAAGGCGCTGGTCAGGTCGGCGTCGTCGAGCCGCTCGTAGTCGCCCAGCCGGCGCGCCGCGCCGACATCGAGACCCGTGTCCAGCGCCAGCGCCACCACGCCGACGGTCACGGCTTGTCGTACACGCCGGTGGACAGGTAGCGATCGCCGCGGTCGCAGATGATCATGGCGATGGTCGCGTTCTCGACCTCGCGGGCCAGGGACAGCGCCGCGAACGCACTGCCGCCGGAGGACGGGCCGGCGAATATGCCCTCCTCGCGCGCCATTCGCTTCATCGTGGCTTCGGCATCGGCCTGTTCGACGTTGATGACCCGATCGACCCGCTCGGGCTCGAAGATCTTCGGCAGGTACTCCTCGGGCCAGCGCCGGATGCCGGGAATCTTGGATTCCCCGGCCGGCTGCACGCCGATGATCTGGGTGTCGGGATTCTGCTCCTTGAGATAGCGAGAGCAGCCCATGATCGTGCCGGTCGTGCCCATGGTGGCCACGAAATGGGTGATCTCGCCGCCGGTGGCCTGCCAGAGCTCGGGGCCGGTGGTCTCGTAGTGCGCGCGCGGATTGTCGGGATTGGCGAACTGGTCCAGCACCACCCCCTCACCGTCGGCGTGCATGCGCGCAGCGAGATCACGGGCGCCCTCCATGCCCTCGGACTCGGAGACCGAGACGATCTCCGCGCCGTAGGCACGCATGGACGCGCGTCGCTCCTCGCTCATGTTCTCGGGCATGATCAACTTCATCCGGAAGCCCTGCATGGCCGCCACCATCGCCAACGCGATGCCGGTATTGCCGCTGGTCGCCTCGATGAGCGTATCGCCCGGGCGGATGTCGCCGCGTTCGGCGGCACGCCGGATCATGCTGTAGGCCGGTCGGTCCTTGACCGAGCCCGCGGGGTTGTCGCCTTCGAGCTTGGCCAGCAGCGTGTTCGAGGCATTACTGCCATAGCCTTCGGGCAGGCGCTGCAAACGCGTGAGCGCGGAATTGCCGACGAAGTGATCGAGCGTGGGATAGTCTTTCATGGCGCGATTCTAGCAGCGCACCCGCGCTCAGCGCAGTGCCCGACGGCCGGTATCCATGGCCGCCCGCATCTCGCGCACGGCCTCGGACAGGCCCACGAACACCGCGCGCGCGACGATGGCGTGACCGATGTTGAGTTCAACGATTTCGCCGATCGCCGCGATCGCCTCCACGTTGTCGACGTGCAACCCGTGCCCGGCGTGGACCTCCATGCCGAGCCCGGCGGCGTGTTGCGCCGCGGTGGCGATACGGCGGCGCTGATCGTCGCGCTCGGCCGTGCCGCGGGCATCGGCGTAGGCGCCGGTGTGCAGTTCGATGTGGCGGGCCCCGGCCGCGGCAGCCGCCTCGATCTGACGTGAATCGGGGTCGATGAACAGCGCCGCTCGGATGCCGGCGGTATGCAGTCGCCCGAGCGCCTCGGCCACGGCACCGACCTGACCGGCGATGTCCAGCCCGCCCTCGGTGGTCAGTTCGGCCCGCCGCTCGGGCACGAGACAGCAGTCGCGCGGATGGCCGCGCACGGCGATCTCGAGCATCTCGGCGGTCATCGCCATCTCCAGGTTGACCGCGATGTCGGTACCCTGCAGCAGCGCCTCGACGTCGGCGTCCTGAATGTGGCGACGGTCCTCCCGCAGATGGACGGTGATGCTGTCCGCACCGGCGGCCACGGCCTGACGCGCGGCCTGCACCACATCGGGATAGACCGTGCCGCGCGCCTGCCGCAGGGTGGCGACATGGTCGACGTTGACGCCCAGCCGCAGGGGCTTGGTTGACGTTCGGGTGCTTGCGTTCAAGTCGGGTCTCCCCTGGCGGTTCGTTGGGTGTCGGTGCCGGCGGCGAACTGCTGCATCGCCTGGAGCGTGGCCACGGACTTCAGCGGCCGGCCGCCCAGATGCGGCGCGATCGCGGCCTGCATGAGGTCGCGCGCCGCGCGCACGTCGGCGCGGCTGTCGAAGCGCCCGGCGGCCAGCCCGCGCAGGGCGTCACCGGCGATCTGGACCTCGCCGGGCCCAGGCGCGCCGCGGGCCTGCCGCAGGCCGGTATCGGGATGATAGAGATAGCGCCCGCCCGCGACCACCGCCGTGTCGTCGTCGCTGGTGGCCTCCAGCGAGATGCCGTAGCCGAGCACGTCGAGCAGATCGCGCTCGAAGAATCGCAGCGCGACGATCGCCGGCGCTCCCGCGTCGAGTCCGTCGAGCAGCGCGATCAGGCTGTCGTAGAGCGGCGGATGCGGATCGTCACGCGCCAGCAGGCGCATGATCAGCTCGCTGGCGTAGAAGCCGCCCATCAGCGCGTGACCGCTCAGGCGGTAGCGCCGCGGCGCGTCCACGTCGGTCAGCGTATGCAGTTCGCCCCGGCCGGTCCAGGACAGGGCGAGACCGGTCAGCGGCTCCAGCACCCCCTGCCAGCGCGACTTCGGGCGCCGCGCCCCCTTGGCCAGCAGCCCGATCCGGCCGTGCTCGCGGGCGAAGGCCTCGACCAGCACGCTGGTATCGCGCCAGGCGCGGCGGTGCAGGATCAGTGCCGGGGCGAGTTCGACGCGCATAGCGCTGACATCGGCGACGGGGGCATCACATCTGCGAGCACGCGATCGGCCGACGGCGCACCGTCCCACGGCCCGGCGGCGGCCGGCACGGGCTCGGGGCCAGGTCCGACCGGATCCCGCAATCCGCGCTGCGGGCGCGATTCGAGCGAGGCGTTGACGAGTGGAATCGGACGCTGCGGACGTTCGAAACGCATGGTGACGCGCGTGGGACAGACCGTGAGAAACGGGGCCCAGGCGCGGCAGCCCGGTCGGCCGGTTTCGGCAAGCACGAGTGGCTAGTGGCCGAGATCGCGCACGCTGGCCTCGGAATCGATCCAGTTCTCGCGCACCTTGACCCAGAGCCGCAGATCGACCCGCGTATCCAGCCGCGAAACCAGATCCAGCCGCGCCGCCCGGCCGATCTTCTTGAGCATCTGGCCACCGCGACCGATCACCATCGCCTTGTGGTTCTCACGCGAGACCCAGATACAGGCGTGGATCTCGATTGGGACGTCGCTGCTGTCGAAGCGCTCGATCTCGACCGCGGCCGAATACGGCAGCTCCTGCTGCAAAAACAGCGTGAGTTTCTCGCGCACGGTCTCGGCGGCGATGAAGCGCAGATTGCGGTCGGTATACTCGTCGTCGGGAAACAGAAACGGGCCCGCCGGCATGCGGGTTCCGCACTCGGCGATGATAGCGTCCAGATTGCGACCCTTCTGCGCGGATATCGGCGCCACGAAGGCGAATTGGCGCTTCTCGCTGACCGACTGTATGAAAGGCAGCAGCTCGGTCTTGTCCGCGACCCGGTCGACCTTGTTGATGACCAGCCCCACCGGCGCCTCGACCCGCGCCAGCCGCGCGAGCGCCGCGGCATCCTCGTCGCGCCAGCGGCCCGCCTCGACCATGAAGAGCACGAGATCGATGCCCGCGAGGCTGGCCACCGCAGTCTCGTTGAGCACGCGATTGAGCGCGCTCTTGGCGGTCGTGTGCAGGCCCGGCGTGTCGACCAGCGCGATCTGCAGATCCTCGCGCGTATAAACGCCGATGATGCGATGACGGGTGGTTTGCGGCTTGGGGGTGACGATGCTCACCTTCTCGCCCACCAGCGCGTTGACCAGTGTGGACTTGCCCACGTTGGGCCGGCCCACGAGGGCGACCATGCCGCTGCGTGTATCTCGGGTCTCGCTCATTGATCGTCCGCGTGAAGTCGTTCGAGCATACGCCGGGCCGCGTCCTGTTCGGCCTTGCGGCGGCCGCCGCCCTCGCCGTCCACCGTGTCTCCGGTGTCGGCGAGATGGCAGCGTGCCACGAAGTGCTGACAGTGGTCGGCGCCGGTGACGCTCACCAGGGTGTATTCCGGCCGCTCGCGGGCGCGCGCCTGCAGCCACTCCTGCAGCCGGGTCTTGGCATCCTTGAGGCTGTCGGCGCTGGGCAGCGCGGCCAGGCGGCTGGCGTACAGCGCGTGCACGACCGTCTGGGCGGCGGCGAAACCGCCGTCGCAGTAGATCGCGCCCAGCACGGCCTCGACGCCGTCGGCCAGGATCGAGGCCCGCCGACGGCTGCCGTCGCGGTTCTCGCCCGGGCCCAGTACCAGCGCCTCGCCCAGATCGATCTCCTCGGCGATCGCGGCGAGCGTGCGTTCGCGCACCAGCGCGGCGCGCAGCCGCGACAGATCACCCTCCGGCGCCTCGGGGCAGCGCTCGAACAGCGCCGCCGCGATGACGAAGTTGAGCACGCCGTCGCCGAGGAATTCCAGCCTCTCGTTGTGATCGGAGGCCGCGCTCCGATGGGTGAGCGCGCGCGCGAGCAGCGCCGGACGCTCGAACGCGTAGTCCAGCCGGCGTTCCAGCCGGCCACCGGCGTCGCGCGGCGCGCTAGCGCTCATCGCCACCGGCCAGCATGGCGCTTTCCTCGAACGAATAGACCAGCGACAGATTGAGCAGCATCGGCCGGCGCACTTCGTAGCTCAGCGAGATCCGGCGGCCGTCGCCGGCCCGCTCCACGGCTACATCGCGGCCGCTGAGGTTGTCGACATAGCCGGCGTCGAAGCGGCGCTGGACGGCCTGCTGGATCTCGCCGGCGCTGGCCCGACGCAGATCGGGGTCGTCGGCGACCGCCTGCAGCGTGGTGCGCACGTCGTAGGCGTTGAGATACACGGGCACGCTCTTGATCGCCACCAGCGCGATCAGGCCGAGCGTGATCAGCACATAGAGCAATCCCCAGATGGTGATGCCGCGCTGAGCGCGGCGGTTCCGCATGCGTGTCGCTCGCTGCACTTCGCCTCGCATTCCCGCTCGTCCCCGTCGCCGCTAGTGAAGAATATGGCCGATGCGCGAAAAGCGCACATCGAAATCGTCGAAATCGATGCTCATCCAAGTCATGAACGCCTTGCCGACGAGATGGTCCTCGGGCACGAAGCCCCAGACGCGCGAGTCGGCGCTGTTGTCGCGGTTGTCGCCCATGACGAAATAATGTCCTTCAGGCACGGTCACGCTTACATTCGGGCCGTTACGTCCGACCACCTGCAGCACCGGATGATCGGTGCCACCCGGCAGCTGCTCGATAAAACGCAGCATACGGGCGTTGGCGTCGGCGTCGGGACCGTCGTAGACGCCCCGCTCGGCCAGCGGCACGCGTTCGCCGTTCAGGTAGAGATGCTCGTCGCGATAGGCGACGCGGTCGCCCGGCAGCCCGATCACACGCTTGATGTAGTCCTTGGTCGGGTCCGGCGGGTAACGAAAGACGACGATGTCGCCGCGTTCCGGTTCGCCCAGATCGAGAAACTTGGTGTGAAAGACCGGCGCACGCAGGCCGTAGCTGAACTTGTTGACCAGCACGAAGTCGCCGACCAGCAGCGTCGGCACCATTGAGCGTGAGGGAATCCGGAACGGCTCGAACACGAACGCGCGCAGCACCAGCACCGCGAGCAGCACGGGAAAGAACGAACGCGCGAACTCGATCGCCCAATTGGCATCCACGCCGGCCGCACGCCGTCGTGCGAGCACGAGTCGATCGATCAGCCAGATCACGCCGGTCAGCACGGTGGCCAGCGCGAGCCAGGCCTCGAAGTCGAGATGTACGGTGTTCATGGGCAGTTCGCGGCGGCGCCGGGCCTAGTCGGAATCGTCGGTCGACAGCACCGCGAGGAAGGCCTCCTGCGGTATCTCCACGCTCCCGAGCTGTTTCATCCGGCGCTTGCCTTCCTTCTGTTTTTCCAGCAACTTGCGTTTGCGCGAGACGTCGCCGCCGTAGCATTTGGCCGTGACGTTCTTGCGCATGGCCTTGACCGTGGACCGGGCGATGATGCGGGTGCCGATGGTCGCCTGGATGGCGACGTCGAACATCTGCCGCGGAACGATGTTCTTGAGCTTCTCGACCAGCGCCTTGCCGCGCTCGTAGGCGCGGTCGCGGTGCACGATGTGGGCCAGCGCATCGACCGCGTCGCCGTTGATGAGCACGTCCAGGCGCACGAGCTTGGCCGCCTGGAAACGGGCGAAATCGTATTCGAACGACGCGAAGCCGCGCGAGACCGACTTCAGGCGGTCGAAGAAGTCGAGCACCACCTCCGACAGCGGCAGCTCGAAGCTCATGGACACCGAATTGCCCATGTAGCTCATGTCCTTCTGCACGCCGCGCTTTTCCATGCACAGCTGCATGACAGGGCCGACGAAATCGTTGGGCATGAGGATCGAGGCGTGGATGATCGGCTCACGTATCTCCTCGATGTCACCCGGATCGGGCAGCGCCTGCGGGTTGCTGATCGACAGCACCTCCCCGCCGGTCGTCAGCACTTCATAGATCACGGTGGGCGCGGTCGTGATCAGGTCGAGGTTGTATTCGCGCTCCAGGCGCTCCTGCACGATCTCCATGTGGAGCATGCCCAGAAAGCCGATACGGAAGCCGAAACCCAGGGCGGCCG
Source organism: Salinisphaera orenii subsp. halophila YIM 95161 (assembly GCF_003732545.1). Lineage (GTDB taxonomy): Bacteria > Pseudomonadota > Gammaproteobacteria > Nevskiales > Salinisphaeraceae > Salinisphaera > Salinisphaera orenii_A. The sequence goes on from NZ_AYKF01000024.1 coordinate 44,143, forward strand.
ACGTCTCGGGCTCGTAGTTGAGCGAGGAGTCGTTGAGCCGCAGCTTGGCCAGCGCGTCACGGAAGTCCTCGTAGTCGTCGGAATTGACGGTGTAGACCCCGGCGAAGACCCGCGGCTGGATCTGGCGAAAGCCGGGCAGACGCGCCTCGCAGGGGGCATGCGCGTGGGTCAGCGTGTCACCCACGGGCGCGCCGTCGATGTCCTTGATGCCGGCGATGACGTAGCCGACCTCGCCCACCTCGAGCGCCTTGCGCGGCGTCTTCTTGGGCGTGAAGATGCCGACGTCGTCGACCTCGTACTCGCGCTCGGTGGCCAGCACCTTGATGCGGTCGCGCGGGGTCATGCGACCGTTGACGATACGCACCAGCGAGACCACGCCCAGATAGTTGTCGAACCAGGAGTCCACGATCAGCGCCTGCAGCGGCGCGTCGGCACTGCCGACCGGCGGCGGAATGCGCCGGATGATCGCCTCCAGCACGTCGGTGACGCCCTCGCCGGACTTCGCGGAGACCAGCAGCCGGTCGGTCGCGTCCAGGCCGATCACATCCTCGATCTGCTGGGAGACGCCGTCGGGATCGGAGGCCGGCAGATCGATCTTGTTGAGCACCGGCACGATCTCGAGATCCTGCTCGATGGCGGTGTAGCAGTTGGCCACACTCTGGGCTTCGACGCCCTGCGAGGCGTCCACCACCAGCAGGGCGCCCTCGCAGGCCGCCAGGGAGCGCGAGACCTCGTAGGAGAAGTCGACGTGGCCCGGCGTGTCGATGAAGTTGAGCTTGTAGGTCTCGCCGTCGGCGGCCTGATAGTCCAGCGTGACCGCCTGCGCCTTGATGGTGATGCCGCGCTCACGCTCTAGATCCATCGAATCGAGGACCTGCTCGGCCATCTCCCGCTCGGTCAGGCCACGACAGGCCTGGATGAAGCGATCGGCGAGCGTCGACTTGCCGTGATCGATATGGGCGATGATCGAGAAGTTGCGGATGCGTGACTGCATGAACGGTCCGGCGCGGCAATTAAGCCCAAAACAATCGCCCCGGCAGGCGCCGGGGCGATACGATGAAGCGTCGTAGTATACGCCGAGGCCCGCCGCAGTTTCAGCGGCGGCGCCCTCAGTCGTCGCCCGGCCGCATGGCGAGATACAGTCGATTGCCCTCGCGCACCACGAGCAGCGCTACCGGGCCGTCAGCCGCCTCGAGTGCTTCACGCAGGGCCTCGGGCGACCCGACCTTCTCCGATCCGACCGCGAGCACGACATCGCCGGGCTGCAGGCCCGCCTCAGCCCCGGCGCCCTCCGCGACCGCTCCGATGCGAACGCCGTCCTGCTCCAGATCGAGCCGGCGTCGCTCCGTCTCGTCCAGAGGCTCCAGCGTCAGGCCGTAGGGGCGGCTCTGCTCGCGCCTTGGCTCGCCGCCGCCGGCGCGGGTCATCAGATCCTCGGGCAGCGCCTCGATGGTGACGTCGATAGTCTGTTCGTCGCCGTCACGCAGCAGCGTCACGCTCGCCTGCTCGCCCGGGGCGATGGTGCCCACCAGCGGCGGCAGGGCGGCGGCATCGCCCACCGCGTGATCGTTGAACGAGAGGATCACGTCCCCGGCCTGGATGTCGGCCGAAGCCGCCGGACTCTCGGGCACCACCCGTGCCACCAGCGCGCCCTCCGGGCGCTTGAGGTCAAAGGATTCGGCGAGTTCCCGGTTGACGTCCTGGATCTGCACGCCGAGCCAGCCGCGGGTCACGCTGCCGGAGTCGCGCAGCTGGCCGGCGACGTCCATGGCGATGTCGATCGGAATCGCGAAGGACACGCCCTGGTAACCACCGGTCTGGCTGTAGATCTGCGAGTTGATGCCCACGACCTCACCGGCGAGATTGAACAGCGGCCCGCCCGAGTTGCCGGGATTGATGGCCACGTCCGTCTGCAGAAACGGCACGTACTGGTCGCTGGCCAGGCTGCGCTGCTTCGCCGAGACGATGCCGGCGGTCACCGAGGTCTCGAAGCCGAAGGGCGAGCCGATCGCCACCACCCAGGAGCCCACCTGCAGCGCCTTGGGATCGCCGATCTCGACCGTGGGCAGGTCGTCGGCGTCGACCTTGAGCACCGCGAGGTCGCTGTAGCGATCCTGGCCGACGACCCGCGCGACCAGTTGGCGCCTGTCGTTGAGCTTGACGATGATCTGGCCGGCGTCGGAGACCACATGACGATTGGTTAAAATGTAGCCGTCCTCGGAGATGATGAAGCCCGAACCGCGCGACGGATGCGGCGTCGACTCCGGCCCGCGCGGCATCGGCATCTCGTCGTCGCCGCGGCCGGGGCCCTCCTCGAAGAAGCGACGCAGCCAGTCCTCCATCGGGTTGCCGTCATCGCCTTCGCCGCCGCGCTCCCCGCTGCCGGGTTCCGGCGGCACCGCACTGATGTTGACCACGGCCGGTGACACCGACTCGACGAGACCCGTGAAGTCCGGCAGCTGACTGACCGGCCGGCTCTCGTCCTCGCCGCCACAGCCCGAAAGCGCGAGCAGCGCGACGATCAGAAGCGTGTACAGGCGCAGTGGATGACGTAGTCGCTGCATGAGGAAATGCCTATCGATTGCGTGCGGACGAGTTTCTGAAGGCCAACCCAAACAGCATGCCACGCCCCGGCCGGCCGGCGCAGTCACCCGTCGCCGTCGGCCGGCGCGCGAACCTGAGCCCGCTCACCGCCACGCTCCAGATTCTCCGCGATCTCGCGTACCGTCACCGCCGGCACCTCGCCGACGACGGTGATCTGCGTGTCGTCGATCACGTGGCCGTAGGCGTTGACCGCGCCCATCGTAGTCGCGCCGTCCAGCGGCTTGCGCAGCCCCGCGGGCGCGATGAACGCGGACACGGTGGCCACGCCGTCGGTGAACAGCATCTGACGCACGAAACCATCCTCGGTGACACGGCGCACGCCATCCTCGGCCAGCTCGAAGCCCGGTGGCAGCGATGTCGGCGTCCATGCCTCCTTCGGCACGGATTCCTCGGCGACCTCGACGGCCCGGTGCTTGATCACGCGGAAACCTTCGATATCGAAGCCCGGCTCGAACGCGCTGTCGGGGATGGATTCCGGGAACTCGATCTCGGTGAACATCAGCTGCTCGAGGACGTCGCCATTACGCAGCAGATCGAGCTTGAGCGGCAGGCGCGTCTTTTCGTCGATGAGCATGCGGTAGCCGTAGCGGTACTGGTCCATCGGCTGGATGCTGATCAGACGGCCGACACGGTCGGCGAGCCGACGCTGGCCTTCGTCGCTCACCTTGTAGTGACGGCGCATCCGCTCGGCCGAGAATTCGGTGACGCTGCCCAGAAGGCCGTCTCGCTTGCGACGCGAGATGAGCACGACCTGGCTGTCGGGCAGAATCGAGGTCACAACGCCGCCGCGGCGGATGACCTCGCGCGGCTGCCCGGTCAGCGAGACCAGTCGCTCCTGCTCGAGGCCGTCGGCAAAGCGGTGCGTGACGCGGAGCGTGTCGAGCTGGTCCTCGCGCAGGTACACCATGACGCCGCGGTAGTTCTCGCGGCCCACGGCCTGCGAGGCACTGGCCAGCAGCTCGTTGACGGACTGATCGGACGAGGGCGGCGGATCCGACGCCGCGGCCGCCTGTCCGATAAAAACGAATAACAGGAAGAACGCTGAAAGCGCCCGGGTCACTGCGTCGATTCCTGCCCATACGTCGCCACCCGAACGAACGCCGGCGTCGTGCCCGACAGGCCGTAGCCGCGGGCCAACCCGTTGTGTTCGACGAGATAGCTGTTGAGTTCATCCTCCAGCGCGGGGTCGGACACGGACCAATGATCGGCCGGCCCCTCCCGAACCGTCTGCCGCGCGCTCGCATCACCGACCACCGCGGCATCCATGCCGCCGCGCGCCGCAACTTCTTCCGTGGTCTCGAAGCGCGCACCGGCAGCCGTGGCGTCCGCGGAGGCGACGCTCGTGGCACTCATGGGCCGCGTCGAGCCGTCCGACTCGCTCTCCTGCTGCAGCGGCGGGTTCACCAGGAAGACGAAACCTGCCGCGGAGGCCGCCACGGCGAGGCCGGCCATGTTGCGCCAGCGGCGACGGCGCGGCGTGCGGGCACGCGGCAGTGACACGACCCGCGACGAGGACGCTTCCACCGCCTCGCCGTCCTCGGCCGCGATCGCCTGCATGACCCGATCGGAAAAACCGGTATCCAGCGGCACCGCGATCTCGCCGCGATGCGCCCGCAGGGTGGTTCGAAGCCAGTGCTGACGACTCCAGCTGTCACGCAATTCCGGATCGCTCAACAGTCGGTTGACCACCGAGTCGGCTTCGTCGCGCGTGGCCTCGTTATCCAGAAATGCCGAAAAGCGCTCGTTCATGCTGACCTCACTTGTCCGCCAGGGACACCAGTTTCTGCTCGATCGCCGCGCGTGCGCGGAAGATGCGCGAACGGACCGTCCCGACCGGGCAATCCATTGATTGTGCAATCTCTTCGTAACTCATACCGTCCAGTTCGCGCAACATGATCGCGGTGCGCAGATCCTCCGGGAGATCGCGTATGGCACCGATCACGGTGTCCCGGATCTCCTCGCTTTCCAGCAACGCCTCGGGCGTGTCCCGCTCCGAGAACCGGTCGGTGTGGCCGAACGCCTCGGCATCGGCCACGTCGATGTCCTGACTGGCCGGGCGCCGCGAGCGCGCGACCAGAAAGTTCTTCGCCGTGTTGATCGATATGCGGTATAGCCATGTGTAGAACGCGCTGTCGCCCTTGAATCCGTCGAGCGCCCGATAGGCCTTGATGAAGGCCTCCTGCGCCACGTCCGGTGCATCCGCCGGATTCACGTAGCGTGCGGTCAGCTTGATGACCTTGTGCTGGTACTTGCGTATGAGCAAGTCGAAGGCACGCGGGTCGCCGGCCTGAGCACGGGCCACGAGCTGCTCGTCGCTGGCGTCTTCGTTCATCTAGGAAAGACGCGAGCCGCAGCGGATTCCAAGGCAGCTGTCGCGCGAGAATACCTCGTCTGTCTGCGTTACCCGATGGGCGATGACACTATGGACCGCATCCGCGTCAGATAGTTCGCACCGGATTTGCGCTATGCTGCAAGCGTTCATCGATCTAGTCACCGTCAGGAAGCCATACCCCCGCGCCGAGGCGACAGTCTAGCGACGCGGATGCGTTTCGTCATGCCAATGCCCGAAGACAGTACCCACCGATCCTTCGATGTCGTGGTCGTCGGCAGCGGCGCCGCCGGACTCACGCTCGCCCTGCGCCTGGCGTCCAGCGGGCGCCGTATCGGCGTGATTTCCAAGGGCGCCCTCGCCGAGGGCAGTACACTTTACGCTCAGGGCGGCATCTCCGCCGTACTCGACGCCTCCGACAGCATCGACGCCCATGTGGCCGACACCCTGCGCGCCGGTGCCGGCCTGTGCGACGAGCCGGCCGTGCGCTTCACGGTGGAGCATTCCCGGGCCGCGATCGAGTGGCTGATCGATCGCGGCGTGCCGTTCACGCCGGCCGACGAGAGCGACGAGACACCGGCCGGCTATGCCTACCATCTCAATCGCGAGGGCGGACACAGCCATCGCCGCATCATCCACGCCGACGATGCCACCGGCCGCGCCGTGGAGACGACGCTCGAGGGCCTGACCCGGCGGGCCCCGGAGATCACGGTGTTCGAGCACCACATGGCCGTCGAGCTGATCATGACCCGGACGCCGGCGGCGGCGCGGGGGCACTGCCAGGGCGTCTACGTACTCGACATCAACCGGGATACGGTCCGCACCTTCGCCGCACGGCACGTCGTACTGGCCACCGGCGGCGCCAACCTCGCCTATCTCTACAGCAGCAACCCGCACGCGGCCAGCGGCGACGGTATCGCCATGGCCTGGCGGGCGGGCGCGCGGGTCGCGAACATGGAGTTCATGCAGTTCCACCCGACCTGCCTGTACCACCCGAGGGCGCGCTCGTTTCTCATCAGCGAGGCGCTGCGCGGCGAGGGCGCGGTGCTGCGGCTGGCCGACGGCCACCGCTTCATGCCGGATCACGACGAGCGCGGCGAACTCGCCCCGCGCGACATCGTCGCCCGGGCCATCGACGCCGAGATGAAACGCACCGGCCAGCCGCACGTCTGGCTGGATATCAGCCACCGCGACAAGGCATTCATCGAGAAGCACTTTCCCGCGATCAACGCGCAGTGCCTTGAGCTCGGGCTCGACATGAGCGGGGAGCCCCTGCCCGTGGTGCCCGCAGCGCACTATACCTGCGGCGGCGTGATCACCGATGCGCACGGCTGCACCGATCTCGACGGCGTCTACGCCGTCGGCGAATGCGCCTTCACCGGCCTGCACGGCGCCAATCGCATGGCGAGCAACTCGCTGCTCGAGTGCATCGTCTACGCGAGTGCGGCCGCCGACGACATCGCTGGCCGCGATACCACGCCGCTCTGCGCGGATCTGCCCGACTGGGACGAGTCGCGGGTGACCGATTCCGACGAAGAAGTGGTCGTGGCCCATAACTGGCAGGAGCTGCGCCGATTCATGTGGGACTACGTGGGCATCGTACGCACGACCAAGCGCCTGGAACGCGCCCTGCACCGCATCGAGCTGCTGCGCCGCGAGATCCACGACTACTACGGCAGCTTCCGCGTCACCCCCGGGCTGCTCGAACTGCGCAATCTCGCCCAGGTCGCGGAACTGATCATCCGCAGCGCCCTGTCCCGTCGCGAGAGCCGCGGCCTGCATTACATCAGCGACTATCCGAAACCGCTGCCGCGGGCGATGCACACCGTGCTCTCACCGGAGCTCGGCACGGAATCGGCGACAGCCGGCTACCGTCCGCTCTGAATCAGTCCGAGCCCGCGCAGGAGACGCGCAGTGGCTCGGCCGGCGCCGCCCAGAAATCGCCGATGGCGGCGATCGCGCAGGCGTTGGTGAAGCTGGCGCCGTGGCCCGCGCCGGCGACCGTCAGCAACCTCGCTAGCGGATGCCGATCGGCTAATGCCCGCGCCCAGTCCGGCGGTGTGACGGCGTCTTCGCTGCCGCTGACGACCAGCGCAGGGGCGGCCAGCGATGCGTCATGCGCGGGCGTCGCCGTTCGAGGCACCTGCCAGACGTCGCAGACCGGCGCGCCGCGGGCCGGCGCCAGATAGGCTGCGATGGCGGGATGGCGCGAGAGCGCGTCGCGCCACGCCGACATCGAGGGCACTGCGCCGCCGAGTGCACAGCGCGTGCTCCAGAAGACCGCTTCGTTGCGGCTGCTGTCGAGGGCCTGACGCCACAGCCGTTCGGCCAGCGGTCGCAGCGCGTCGGCCGAGCCGGCGCGTGCCCGCTGCAGGCGTGCGCGGGTATCGGCCGCGTTGTTGGCGTCGTAGCTCGCCATGAGCACCATCAGCAACAGGCGATACGGTGTGACCTTGAATCGCGTCTCCACGGGCATCTCCGGCCCGGCCAGCGCGAGCGTCGGCGGTCGCGACGCGTAACGCGCGAGCAAATCGTCCACGAGATCACTGGGCACCGCGTCGCTTTTCCGACCGCAGGCGGGCGCCGCCGCACAGCTCGCATCGAGACGCGCCAGTGCCCCGCCGATCTGCGCTGGCAGGGCAAGCAGGTCGTTGCGCGCGAACGGATAGACCGAGTCGAGCACCATCGCGCGCACCTGCGCCGGCTTCGCCTGCGCGTAGACACGCGCGATCCGGGTGCCGTAGGACACCGCCCAGAGATTGACCGCGTCGACGCCGAGCGCGGCCACCAGCGCCTCCAGATCGCGCCGCTGCGCCGCCGGCCCGAGGGCCGCGGCGGTCTCGCGCCCGAGCGATCGGTAGCAGCCTTCGGCGGCGCGCGCCTCCTGATCGAATTCGACGCTCGCCGAGGGCGCCTGCGCTGCGGCCGCCAGCCGGCGGCTGCGTATCGACTCGCAGGTCGGGCGCGGACGACTGCGGCCGGTTGCCCGCGGGTCGAACAGCACGATGTCGCGAGGCCAGCGCGCCCGCTGCTGCCAGCGCTGCCAGCCCGACAACGCCTCGGGCCCCAGGCCTGCAGCCGAGCCCGGCCCGCCCGGCACGTAGACCACCGGCGTTGCATCGATCCGGTCGGGCCGTGCACGCAACCGCACCACGCGCAGCCGCACCGCCTCGCCAGCCAGGCGATCGCCCGTCTCCAGCCAGCCGCAGTCGATCGCCGCGGCGCTGGTTTCTGGGGTGGCGAGGTCGCAATCGCCCCACGTGATCGATGCGGCCATCGCCGACCGCGGGCTGGCGAGCATGACGGTGATGCCGAGCAGCGCCATCACGGCAGCCTTAGCCGCGCTAATTCGTCGCTTCACGGGCGTCGCGGGGCGGGGCCACGCGCAGGCGCGCGCGCAGACGGCGATGGTGCGCCGGGTCGGTGGCATCGCGAAAGACGATGCAGCGGCGGCGACGGCCGGCGGCGTATGGCTCGAGTGTCAGCACGACCAGCGCATCGCCGAGCGTCAGCGCCTCGACGCAGCGGCCCTCGACCCAGCCGCCGTCACCGGCCTGGCGCCAGCGGCAGTCGCCGTCGAGCAGAAAACGCAGGCGATCGATCGCACGGGGATGGCTGCGGCGGGCGTGGCGCCACGCCCGCACCGCGGGCACTGACAACATGACCAGCAACAGACCGACCACGGGCCGCGACAGCGCAAGCATCGCGCACACCAGCTCTGCACCGCCGTAGCTGCCCAGTACCAGCATGGACTCACAGCGCGATGGCCGTATGACCAGGTCCAGCGCCTGCATCATCGGGCTGCGAGGCATGTGCGTCGCGCGTCAGCCGGCGCCCGGGGGCCGCTTGAACTGCCGGATGCGCCGCAGCAGGTCCGCCTGGATCGCATCGGCCGGCTGCTCGCGTTCCATGATCAGGGCGTAGAGGTCCGGGTCCTCGAGCTGCACCAGCGCCAGCAGCCCCGCCCGTTCGCGCTCGTCCAGATCGTCGTACTCGGTTGCGACGAAACGCTCGAGAAGCACATCGAGCTCCTTCATGCCGCGACGACACAACCAGCGGATACGCGATTTCTCGCTCATCGGACAAAGATCCTGCTGCGAGGCGGCGGGCGGCCCGCGGCGGGCCACCCGCGACGCCGGAAATCAGCTGCGGCGTTCAAGCAGCAGCTTCTTGGTTTCCTGAATGGCCTTGGCCGGATTCAGCCCCTTTGGACAGGTATTGGTGCAGTTCATGATCGTGTGGCACCGATACAGCTTGAACGGATCCTCGAGCTCGTCCAGGCGATCGCCCGTGGCCTCGTCGCGCGAGTCCACGATCCAGCGATAGGCCTGCAGCAGCACGGCCGGACCCAGATAACGCTCCGGATTCCACCAGTAGCTCGGGCAGGCGGTCGAGCAGCACGCACACAGGATGCATTCGTACAGGCCGTCGAGCTTGGCTCGGTCTTCCGGTGTCTGCAGACGCTCACGCGTGGGCGCCGGCGTGTCGGTCTTGATCCACGGCTCGATCGATTCGAGCTGGGCGTAGAAATGGGTCAGATCCGGCACGAGGTCCTTGACCACCGGCATGTGCGGCAGCGGATAGATGCGGACGTCGCCCTCGATGTCCTCGATGCGCGTCGTGCAGGCCAGCGTGTTCTTGCCGTCGATGTTGAACGCGCACGACCCGCAGATCCCTTCGCGGCAGGAACGCCGGAAGGTCAGCGTCGGGTCGATCTCGTTCTTGATCTTGATGACGGCGTCCAGAACCATGGGCCCGCACCGGTCGAGATCGATGGTGAAACTGTCGACGCGCGGATTCTCTCCGGCCTCGGGCTCCCAGCGATAGATGCGAAACGTCTTGGTGTTCTTCGCGTCGGCCGGCGCGTCGTGACGCCGACCCTTGGTGATGCGCGAATTCTTCGGCAGTCGGAATTGAGCCATGAGCGGTCTCCGTTACTAAAACCGTGGTGCGGGCGCAGCGCCGCGGACGGCGAACCTCAGTAGGTCCGCTTCTTCGGCGGGATGTGTTCCATCTCGCCCGTCATCGGCTGCATGTGCACCGGCCGATAATCGATGCGTACGTTCGCGCCGCCGTCGTGCCAGGTGAGCGTGTGCTTCATCCAGTTCTCGTCGTCGCGCTCGGTGTATTCCTCGTGCGCGTGCGCGCCGCGGCTTTCCTTGCGGTTGGCGGCGGCGTGCATCGTGGTGATCGCGCAGCCGAGCAGATTCTCGAGCTCCAGCGTCTCGACCAGATCGCTGTTCCAGGTCATGGAGCGATCGGTCACGCCTACGTTGACGAAGGATTCGACCTCGGCGTTGATCTGCTCGACGCCCTTGTCGAGATTCTCGGTATTGCGAAAGACCGCGGCGTATTTCTGCATCGAGCTCTGGAGGCTGTCACGCAGCTGCGCCGTGGGCGTATCGCCATCGGCGTGACGCAGCCGGTCGAAGCGTTCGAGCGCGCGCGTCTCGGCGGCCTGGGTGTCGGCGCGGTGCGCCGCCCCCTTCTTGACCACCTCCGTGCAGCGATGCGCCGCGGCGCGACCGAAGACCACCAGATCCAGCAGCGAGTTCGAACCCAGCCGGTTGGCGCCGTGAACGGACACGCAGCCCGCCTCACCGACGGCCATCAGGCCCGGCACGATCGAATCCGGATCGCCGTCCTTGAGGGTCACGACCTCGCCGAAGGCATTGGTCGGCACGCCGCCCATGTTGTAGTGCACGGTGGGCAGCACCGGGATCGGCTCCTTGGTGGCATCCACGCCAGAGAAGATCTTGGCGGTCTCGGTGATCCCCGGCAGCCGCTCGTGCAGCACTTCAGGGCCGAGGTGCTCCAGATGCAGCAGCGTGTGGTCGGCGTTCTCGCCCACGCCGCGGCCTTCCTGAATCTCGACCATCTCGGCGCGACTGACGACGTCCCGCGAGGCCAGATCCTTGGCGTTGGGCGCATAGCGCTCCATGAAGCGCTCGCCCTCGGAGTTGGTCAGGTAGCCACCCTCGCCGCGCGCGCCCTCGGTGATCAGACAGCCGGCGCCATAGATGCCGGTCGGATGGAACTGGACGAACTCCGGATCCTGAAGCGGCAGGCCGGCGCGCAGCGCCATGCCCATGCCGTCGCCCGTGCAGGTGTGCGCGGACGTGCAGGAGAAATAGGCCCGCCCGTAGCCGCCGGTGGCCAGAATCACCTGATGCGCGCGGAACCGATGCAGCTGCCCGCCCTGCAGATCCCAGGCCAGCACGCCGCGGCACTCGCCGTCCTCGGTCATGAGCAGATCGATGGCGAAGTATTCGATGAAGAACTCCGCCCGCGCCTTGAGCGACTGCTGATAGAGCGTGTGCAGGATGGCGTGGCCGGTCCGGTCGGCGGCCGCGCAGGTGCGCTGGGCCGTGCCTTCGCCGAAATGCGTGGTCATGCCGCCGAACGGACGCTGATAGATGTGACCGTCCTCGGTGCGCGAGAACGGCACGCCGTCGTGCTCGAGCTCGATGATCGCCGGCACGGCTTCCTTGGTCATGTACTCGATGGCGTCCTGGTCGCCGAGCCAGTCGCCGCCCTTGATCGTGTCGTAAGCGTGCCAGCGCCAGTCGTCCTCGCCCATGTTGCCCAGCGAGGAGGCGATGCCGCCCTGGGCCGCCACGGTGTGGCTGCGGGTCGGGAAGACCTTGGTCACGCAGGCCGTGGACAGGCCGGCGTCGGCCAGACCGCGGGTGGCCCGCAGGCCCGAACCGCCCGCGCCGACGACCACGACGTCGTGCTGATGTTCGATGATGTCGTAGCTCTCGCTCATCGGGCGGCTCCCACAAGAATCATGATCACGGAAAAGATGGCGGCGACGGCCAGCAGGATATTGGTCAACTGCAGCGCGATGAGCGCGGCGATCTTGACGGACTCGATGTGGACATAGTCCTCGATCACCACCTGCAGGCCGAGCTGAGAGTGATAGAAGATCGCGGCGAGATAGATCGCCAGCAGCGACGCCTGCAGCGGCGACGACAGCCACTCGGTGACGCTGGCGTAGTCGGCGCCGAACTGTGATGCGAGGCACGCCACGAACCACAGCGTCAGGGGCACAAGGGCCACGGCACTCACGCGCTGCGCCCACCAGTGGGCCACGCCCACCTTCGCACTGCCCAGGCCACGCGCCTGCGCGAGCGAGGATCGGATACTGCTCATGTCGGAATCTCCGAAAGGACTGGAAAACGCGGGATCAGGCGATGAGGGCCCAGATCCAGACAAACAGGGTCAGCGCGGCGGCGACGCCGATCGCGACATAGCCGGTCAGTTTCGCGGTCTCGAGATCCAGCCCGACGCCGACGTCCCAGACCAGGTGCCGGATGCCGTTGCACAGATGATAGAACAGCGCGAACGACCAGCAGAACATGAGCAGTTGCCCGAACCATGAGGCCGCGAAGCCGTTCACGCCCGCGAACGCCTCCGGCCCGCTGGCCGCAGCGATCAGCCAGACCGCGAGAAACACGCTGCCCAGCGACAGCACGATGCCGGACGCACGGTGCGCGATCGAAGTCAGCATCGAGATCTGCCAGCGGTAGATCTGCAGGTGTGGCGACAGCGGGCGGTTGGCCTGTTGGTTCATGGTGGTCCCCGGACGACGTGAAGGAAAAGCGCTAGAAATCGATGCAGCGCCCGTTCTTCTCCCAATCGCCGTAGCGCACGGGCTCGGGGCCCTTGCGACCGCCATATTCGCGCGGGCTCTCGGGCGCCTCGGCGGCAGCATCGTCGGGTGATTCGGAACGGACGGCGCGGTCGTTCGGCTCGGTCGGGGCATCGGGGGTGGATGCGTCGCGCGACACCGAGTCTGATGAACGTTGCTCTGACATGGTCATACTCTAAACCTCGAGGCCGCAGCTGGCAACGTGAACGACGGCTGAATCGCTGCCCGGACGCGCCGCTGCGGCTATCTTTACGGGCGGTCTAGAATACGGACGATGATCGATTTGGATGCAGCCATGAGCGAAGCCGGACGAGCCCCGTTGGGTGTGATCGAGGTCAGCGGCGACGACGCCGGGACGTTCCTGCGCGCCCAGCTGACCAACGATGTGCTGCGGCTCGGCAGCGACCGACATTTTCTCGCCGCCTGGTGCGATGCCAAGGGGCGCGCCATCCTGCTCGCGCAGGTCCTCGAGCAGGCGGACGACGGCTATCTGCTCATACTGCCGTCCACGCTCATCGACGCCGTGCTGCAACGGCTGCGCATGTATGTGCTGCGCGCCCGCGTCACGCTGACCGATGTCTCCGACCGCTATCGACTCGCCGGCCTCCTCGGCCCCGACCTGCCGTCGGCGAATCGACTGACCGCGCTCGACGATGCCCGACTGCTCGGGCTGCCGCCGACCGCGGACGGCACAGCGCGCGCGTTGTGGATCGGCACGGCCGACGCGCATCCGCCCGAGAACTCGCTGAACACCGAGGCTCCGGAATGGGCGCTGGCGTGCATCGACGCGGGCGTGCCGGAGCTCGTGGGCGCGACCCGGGGGCTGTTCGTGCCGCAGATGCTCAACCTTCACTGGCTGCTCGCCATCGATTTCGACAAGGGCTGCTATCCGGGCCAGGAGGTCATCGCGCGGCTGCATTACCGTGGCCGTCTCACACGCCGGCTGCATCGGCTGGCCTGGCGTGGCGACGAGCCGGCCCCGGGCGACGAGATCATCGACGACGCCGACCGCGTCCAGGGCACCGTGGTCAGCGCGGCGCCCACAGCGGGCGACGGCGGACACGGTCGCCTGCTCGCCGTGCTGCGGATCGACGGCGCCGGCTCGGCGCTGAGGGCGGGATCGACCGCACTCGAATTGCTGGACCTGCCCTACGCGACGCCCGACTAGGACGCCCCCCCGCCCTGCGGGCGTAGCTGCGGGAACAGGAGCACGTCGCGGATCGCGCTGCGACCGGTGAGCAGCATCACCAGCCGATCGATACCGATTCCGGCGCCGGCCGTCGGGGGCAGGCCGTACTCGAGCGCGGCGACGTAGTCGGCGTCGTAGTACATCGCCTCGTCGTCGCCGGCGGCTTTGGCATCGGCCTGGGCGGCGAACCGCTCGGCCTGGTCCTCGGCGTCATTGAGTTCGGAAAAGCCGTTGGCGATCTCGCGACCCGCGATGAACAGCTCGAAGCGCTCGGTGACCTCGGGAGCGTCGTCGCGCCGGCGCGCCAGCGGCGACACTTCGGCGGGATAATCGGTGATGAAGGTCGGCTCGATCAGCCGGTGTTCCACGGTCGCCTCGAAGAGTTCGGTCAACCATTTGCCGTGGCCCCAGCTCGCTTCACCCTTGACGCCCGCCGCCTCGGCGGCTGATTTGAGCGCGGCTTCATCATCAACGATCTGCGGCGTGATCCTGTCGTTGTACTTCAACACCGCATCACGCATCGAGAGCCGCTCGAATGCCGCTTCGAGGCGCACTGCGTCCGCGTTGCAGGCATCGGCGTGCCGGGTGGCCATGCGTTCCGACAGCCCGCGCAGGAGAGTCTCGATCAGATCCATCAGATCGCGGTAATCCGCGTAGGCCTGATAGAACTCGAGCATGGTGAATTCGGGGTTGTGCCGTGTCGACAGGCCCTCGTTGCGGAAGTTGCGATTGAGTTCGAACACGCGCTCGAGCCCCCCGACCACCAGCCGCTTGAGATAGAGCTCGGGCGCCACACGCAGGTAGAAGTCGTGATCGAGCGCGTTGTAGTGGGTCACGAACGGCCGCGCGCTGGCCCCGCCCGGAATCGCCTGCAGCATGGGCGTTTCGACTTCGAGGAAATCGCGATCTTCGAAAAAGTCGCGCACGCCGCGCACGAGCGCGCTGCGGGCCCGGAACACCGCCCGGACCTCCGGATTCATGATCAGATCGACATAACGCTGCCGGTAGCGGGCCTCGGTGTCCGACAGGCCGTGCCATTTCTCGGGCAGCGGGCGCAGCGACTTGGTCAGCAGCCGCAGCTCCGTCGCGCGCACGGACAGCTCGCCCTTGTTCGTACGCGACAGCGCGCCCGCGGCACCGACCACGTCGCCGATGTCGAGCTGCTTGAACGCCTGGTAGGCCTCCGCGCCGAGCAGATCCCGCTGCACGAACAGCTGAATGCGGCCGCTACGATCCTGCAGGGTCGCGAAACTGAGCTTGCCCATGACCCGTTTGGCCAGCAGGCGGCCGGCCACCGCGACCCGACGACCGGCGCTGTCCAGCGTCTCGGCATCGTCGTCGACGTGCGCACGCTGCAGCTCCCCGGCGAGCGCATCGGGCCGGAAGTCGTTGGGAAAGGCCGCACCCGCCTCGCGCCAGCGCGCGAGCTTTTCCTTGCGCTGAGCCACCAGACGGTGGGTATCGCCGTCACCGGCGTTGGAATCGGTCATCGGATGTCCTCAGAGACCTTGCTTGAGACTTTCTTCCACGAACTGATCCAGATCGCCGTCGAGCACGCCCTGCGTGTTGCCGACCTCGACGCCGGTGCGCAGATCCTTGATACGGGACTGATCCAGCACGTACGAGCGGATCTGGCTGCCCCAGCCGATGTCGGACTTGCCCGCCTCGGTGGCTTCCGCGGCCTCGC
This sequence comes from Salinisphaera orenii subsp. halophila YIM 95161, assembly GCF_003732545.1. Classification (GTDB taxonomy): domain Bacteria; phylum Pseudomonadota; class Gammaproteobacteria; order Nevskiales; family Salinisphaeraceae; genus Salinisphaera; species Salinisphaera orenii_A. The sequence goes on from NZ_AYKF01000024.1 coordinate 59,606, forward strand.
GTCGTGCCGCCAGTTCGCGCTCGTAGAGCTTCGACTGCAACTGCTTCATCGCCGTCGCGCGGTTCTTGTGCTGCGAGCGGTCGTTCTGACACTGGACCACGATCCCCGTGGGGGCGTGCGTGATACGCACGGCCGACTCCGTGCGGTTGACGTGCTGGCCGCCGGCGCCGCTGGCGCGATAGACGTCGACACGCAGATCCGACGGGTCGATCTCGATATCGATCTCGTCGTCGATCTCAGGGGCGACGAAGACCGCCGCGAACGACGTATGCCGGCGCGCGCCCGAGTCGAACGGCGATTTTCGCACCAGGCGGTGTACGCCCGTCTCCGTGCGCAGCCAGCCGTAGGCGTAGCTGCCGGTGACCGCCACCGTCGCGCTCTTGATGCCGGCCACGTCGCCCGGTGAGTACTCGGTGACCTCGGTGGCGAACCCCCGCCGTTCGAACCAGCGCAGGTACATTCGCAGCAGCATCTCGGCCCAATCCTGCGCCTCGGTGCCGCCGGATCCCGCCTGGATATCGACGAACGCGTTGCTCGAATCCGCCTCGCCGGAGAACATGCGCTGGAACTCGAGCGCCTTGATGTGGGACTCGACCTTGTCGAGGTCGTTCTCGATATCCGCTATCACGGACTCGTCATCCTCGGCCGCGGCGAGCTCCAGTAATTCGGTATTGTCCTCGATCGTGGTCACGGCCTCGTCCATGGGGCCCACGATCTCTTCCAGACGCACCTTCTCCTGGCCGAACGCCTGCGCCTGATCGGGGTTCTCGGCCCACAGCTCGCCGCGCGCGAGCTCGGCATCGATCTCCGTCAGCCGCTCTTTCTTGTCGGCATAGTCAAAGATACCCCCTGAGGTCGCTAAGCCGCTCGCGCAGCGTTTCCATGCGGCTTTTCACAGCGTTCGTATCCATTCCGACTCCGAGTTCCGGCGGCAGCAAAAGGGCGAGGATCATTGCAGTTTCGTTTTTTCGGCACAAGCCACTTGTCACATTGCCATTGGCCACCGGAACCCTCTATAATCCGATTGCACGTCACCGGTTTGGGAACCTTAGTTCGCCACTTCGGTGAATGGGACCGCACAACAATCCCCAAACCCGCTCAAGGGAGTTAGAACCTATGCAATTCAAGCAACCGCTAACCGCATGTGTTGCCGGTGCGCTTGGCCTGGCCGTTTCGGCCGGCGCCATGGCGCAGGACAACACGCCGCAGGACAAGCGTTTTTACGTCGCGCCGATGGTCAGCTACGGCTTCTTCGACAACGACACGATCGGCGGCAGCGATTCGTCCTTCGGTCAGCTCAACGTCGACAGCGACGACAGCATCGGCGGGACGCTGGCGATCGGCAAGCCGATCAACAGCTGGCTGAATCTCGAGCTGTTCGGCTTCTATTTCAATCCGGATCAGGATCTGAGCAACTCCGCAGGCAGCGATAACGCGGGCGATGCGGATCTGTACGGGTTCGGCCTGGACGCCCTGTTCTTCCCCGCGCGCGACACCCTGCCGGTCTACGGCATCCTGGGTGCCTCCTGGGGCAAGTACGAGCCGGGCTTCGGTTCGATCAACGGCGCCGAGGTCGGCGACGACGCCGATGCCGACTTCCTGGACGCGGGTCTGGGTTACATGTACCAGATCAACGATTATGGTCTCGCGGTGCGCGCGGAATATCGCTACCGCTACACCACGGTCGACAGCGCCGACGTGCTGGGCTCGGACTACGAGGATGCGCGCTTCGACGATCACATCGTTTCGCTCGGTCTTCAGGTTCCGCTGGGCGCGCCGCCGAGTGCACCTGCGCCCGAGCCGGCACCCGAGCCGGCCCAGCCGCAGGATAGCGACGGCGACGGCGTGATCGACGCCAACGACCAGTGCCCCGGCACGCCGCGCGGCACCGAAGTCGACGCACGTGGCTGCCCGATCGAGAAGAAGGCGCCGATCGTTCTCAGGGGTGTCACCTTCGAGTTCGATTCCTCCAAGCTCACGATGCAGGCCGAGAATCGCCTCGACAACGTCGTGGACGCGCTGGAGGCCAGCCCGGACGTCACATTCCGCATCGATGGCTACACCGATAGCATCGGCACGGAACAGTACAACCTGGGTCTGTCGCAGCGTCGTGTCGACTCCGTGCGTGAATATCTGGTCGAGCACGGCATTCGCACGACCCGCATCACCGGTACGGAAGGCCACGGCGAATCCAACCCGGTTGCGACCAACGAGACGGCCGCCGGCCGCGCTCAGAACCGTCGAGTCGAGCTGAACGTCACCAGCGACGAATAAGCACGACCCGACCTGACCGCATCATCTGCGGGGCCCGGCCTCTTCTGAGGCCGGGCTTTTTTGTGCGCGGCATCGCCAGCGCATCGCCTATCCCCATGCGATCATGAAAGCCCATTCGGCATAGCCCGTCCGTCATGTCGCAGATCCCCGCCGCCATTCGCGACCACTTGCAGGACATCATCATCCGGCACGCACCGGAGCGTCTGATGATCGTCGCCCCCGCCGGGCGCGGAGCGGATCTCGCCAAGCGCGTGGCCGACCAGGCGGGCGAAGTGGTGCAGAGCGAGCCCGCGGCGGTGTTCCAAGAGCTTGGCGACACGGCTCGCTACGATCTCGCCGTGGTATTCGCGATGCACGGCGACAAAGATGCCACGGTCGACACGCGCGTGATCGGCCGGCTGCGGGACGTGAATGCCGGCAGTGTCGTGGTGGCAGCCGCGCTGCAGGAGGCAACCCCGGCGGACCGCCATCCCTGGCGGACTCAGGATTTCATCGCCCTCGGTTTCCGGCGAGCTCCGGAGACGCGGGATCTCGCGCCCGGCTGGGGCGTATTCCGCTACGACATACACGACTACAAGACCACGCCGAGCTGGCTGAACTCGCGTTACTGGGCCAACCCGGGGCGGTGGGACAAGGAACGCTGGTGAGGCTCAGCCTTGGGGCACGATGAGCGCGTCCAAGCGCGGCACGGCCTCTCGGCTCCAGTGATCGATCGCCCACCGCAGAATCGCGGCCGGCGTGCGGCATGCGAGTGTCGCGAGCGGCCGCTGGCCGAGCAGGCTGAGACAGCGTACGAGCTGCGGCCCGAGCGCATCGTCGGCGAGACCCAGCGCACCCGTACTCTTACTGAGCTTGCGGCCCTGATCATCCACGAGAACCGGGATGTGGGCATAGACCGGCGCCGCCAGGTCGAGCATCTCGGCCAGATACATCTGTCTAGGTGCAGACGACAGCAGATCGGCGCCGCGCACCACATGCGTGACGCCCTGCCAGGCATCGTCGACCACCGTCGCCAACTGATAGGCCGCGTGGCCCTCGACGCGGCCTAGCACGAAATCGCCTACATCGCGCGCCAGCCGCTGCGTATATCGCCCCTGAATCGCGTCCGGGCACGCAACGGACACATCAGCGACACATAGCCGCGTCGATCGTGCGCGACGGCCTGCCGGCATGCCTCGACGGCAGGTTCCCGGATAGATCGGCCCTTCATGGCCTTCCGGCCCTCCGCTCTGCTCCCGGCGCGTACAGGCGCAGCGAAACGCGCGGCCCGTGGCAAGCAGTGATGCGATCGCCTTGGCATGCGCCCCGTGGCGCTGACTCTGATAGAGGATGTCCCCATCCCACTCGAAGCCGAAACGCCGGAGTGTCGCGATGATGTCCTCGCTCGCACCGGCCACGGTACGTGCCGCGTCGAGGTCGTCGATACGCAGCAGCCAGGCACCGCCATGGGCCCGGGCATCAACGTAGCTCGCGGTCGCGGCCAGCAGTGAGCCCAGATGGAGCGGGCCGCTGGGCGTGGGTGCGTAGCGACCCACATACGCCGTCACGTCGACACGCCTGGTTGCGGCTGCGACGTCGGACGACCGCCCGACGTGACGCCGCGGCGCAGATTGTCGATGGTACAGGCATGCACAACGTGATTATCGCGTTTGCTGCGGCGTCGGGACAACCGGCGCGCGCGCCGTGGGTTCATCCGCAGGGACGCCTCTCGGACACGAAAAAGCCCGCACCATGAATGATGCGGGCCGCGCTGACTTATCCGGTTCTGGTCGGGGTAGCAGGATTTGAACCTGCGACCTTCTGCACCCCATGCAGACGCGCTACCAAGCTGCGCCATACCCCGATTACAGAGCGCGCATGATACCAGAACTCGCCCCTGCGTCGACCATCTCGCGCCGGCGTCTGCCAGCACTTCATGCGAACGCCGCGTTTAAGAGCGCACGCCGCATGCGGCAAGGTGTGGAGTCGCCGATCGTGGCGAGTCCCGATCGAGACTGGCAACGCCGCAGCACTCCCATGGTCAGGTTTCATGGGCAGCCCAAGCCGAATGGCCAAGCGCTGTTGTCGGCAAGCCAGCGTTGTCGCACGCTGGCGCAGAACAAGTGCGCGGCGTGCACAGTGCCTCGTCTCGCCGTCCATCATCACTTCTCACGAAGCGATTGGCGCGGGCTCGCGTGCAATGGGGACAGCCCTAGTCGAGCCTTTGAAGTATGGCCTCGAGTTCACGCCGAACCGCCGCCAGCGAATCCGCCGCGCTCGCGGCCGGCAGCGAAGCGAGCGTACGGCCCTTGCTCCGCAGCTGAAGCCGCGCACCCTGGATCGTGAACCCCTGCTCATAGAGCAGCATGCGGATGTCGCGCGCGATGAGCACGTCGTGCTGCTGATAGTAGCGGCGATTGCCGCGCCGCTTCACCGGCTTGAGCTGCGTGAACTCCTGTTCCCAGTAGCGCAGCACATGCGGTTTGACGCGACAGAGCTCGCTGACTTCACCGATGGTGAAGTAGCGTTTGTCTGGAATGTCCGGCAGCGATTCAGCGGGCTGCGTCAACGCTGGACTCGACACGGGCGCGCATCTTCTGGCCGGGCTTGAAGCTCACGACACGGCGCGCGGAAATCGGTATTTCCTCGCCCGTCTTCGGATTGCGGCCGGGCCGCTCGTTCTTGTCCCGCAGTTCGAAGTTGCCGAAACCGGAGAGCTTCACATAGTCGCCGTCCTCGAGCGTCGACCGCACTTCCTCGAAGAAACAATCGACAAACTCCTTGGACTCGCGCTTGTTGAACCCGAGCTGCTCGAAGAGATACTCGGTCAGATCTGCCTTGGTCAGTGCCACCGTTATTCACCCCTGATGTGTGCACCGCATCGGCGTCCCAGAGCCTCGACCACGGCGCTTATTGTTGTATCCACGCTTCTGTCGGTAAGCGTGCTCGCTTTATCTTGGAAAATCAAGCCTAAAGCGACGCTCTTGAATCCTCTCTCAAGGCCCTCTCCGCGAAAGACGTCGAAGACGTCGATCGACTGCAACGCCGGCGGATCCAGGTCCTCGATCACATCGATCAGTTCGGCCACCGGCCGCTCCTCGGCAACGACTACGGCGAGGTCGCGTCGTATCCGTGGCTGCTCGGAAAGCGATTCGAAGCGAATGCCGCCGCGATCACTCAGCGCATGCGAATCGACTTCAAAAAGATACGGCAAATCACTTTTTTTGCTTAGCTTCTTGAATTCCGGAGCGAGCTGCCCCAGCCAGCCGACGGCTTCGCCGTCCAAACGGATGCGTGCACTTCGACCCGGATGCAGCGCGGGATGGCTGGCTGCGTCGAAACGCAGGCGACCGGAAACGCCGGCGAACAGCGCCTCGACATCGCCCTTGATGTCGAAGAAATCCACGGCCCGCGACGGGCGGTCCCAATGCGTGTTTTCGGCCTGTCCCCATATCAAGCCGGCCAGCGTCGAAATCTGGGCGATCCCGTGTTCGGCCGCCGTATCAGGCTCGAACCGCAGGCCCGCTTCGTAGAGACGCACATCCGTTTGCTGCCGCCGCACGTTGTGCTGCCAGCTGGGCAGCAGCCCGGCCCAGAGGGTACGGCGCATTTCCGCGTACTGCTCCGAAATGGGGTTGTCCAGCGCGACCACCGCGCCCTCGCCCATCAGCGCACGATGCAGCCCCGGCTCGACGAAACTGTAGGTGATGGCCTCACTGTAGCCGCGCTGTCGCAGCGTCTCGTGCCAACGCGCCTCGTCGTCGACGGCGGCCCCGGCGTCGGCCGGCGGCAGATCGACGCCCTGCGTGCCGCTCTGGAGACGCTCGTAGCCGTAGATCCGTGCGACCTCCTCGATCAGATCCGCCTCGAGCTCGATGTCGTAGCGCCAGCTCGGCGGCACCACGTGCCAGCGATCTTCATCCGTTGTTTCGACGACCATGCCGAGTGCGCCGAGGATCCGCTCGATCTCGACCGCGGCCACCGGCTGGCCGAGCAGGCGCTCGACGTGGGCGCCTTCCAGCGCGATCTCGCGCGACTGCGGCCAGACGGGCTCTCCGCGGACATGCGTCACCGGACCGACCTCGCCGCCACCGTGGGCGATCAGCAGCGCGCTGGCCCGCTCCAGTGCCGGTCTGTGCAGTGCGGGATCGACGCCGCGCTCGAAGCGATGCAGCGCGTCCGTGTGAATCTTGTAGCGTCGGCCCTGGCCGGCGACGGCCGACGGCGTGAAGCAGGCCGATTCGAACACCACATGCGTCGTGGTGGCGTCGACGGCGGTGCGCTGGCCCCCGATGACGCCCGCGATGGCGACGGGCCCCTCGTCGTCGGCAATGACCAGCGTATCGTCGGCAAGTGCGACCGTCTCGCCGTCGAGGGTCTCGATCCGTTCGCCCGGCGCCGCGAGCCGCACGCGGATCGCGCCCACCAGCCGATCGCCATCGAAGGCGTGCATCGGCTGACCGAGCTCCAGCATCACATAGTTGCCGACGTCCACCGGCAGGTTGATGCGACGAACGCCGGCCCGCCGCAGGCGCTCCGCCATCCAGAGCGGTGTCGCCGCATCCGCGCCTACCGACGTGATGCAGCGTGCCGCATAGCCGGCGCAGCGTTCCGGCGCATCGATCCCCACGTCGCGCCGCACCGTGCTCACAACGGCGCAGGGGGTGACGTCCGGCTCGCCCAGCGGCAGATCCTCGTCGATCGCCACCTCGCGGGCGATGCCGCGCATGCTCAGACAATCCCCCCGGTTGGGCGTCAGATCAATCTCGAGCACGTGATCAGGCAGCCGGAGATAATCGGCGAGCGGCGTGCCCACCGGGGCGTCGTCAGGCAGCTGCCAGAGGCCGTCGTCGTCCGTCCCCAGGCCGAGCTCGCTCGCGCTGCAGAGCATGCCGCTGGATGCGACGCCGCGAATGGTCGTGGCCTCGATCGCGACCCCGCCGACAAGCACGGCGCCGACGCGCGCAACCGGGACACGGGCGCCGGTCTGGGCGTTGGCCGCACCGCAGACGATCGACAGCGGCTCGGCTCCCCCCACGGCAACCGTGCACAGTCGCAGGCGATCGGCCTCCGGATGGGGCATCGTATCCTCGATGCGCCCGATCACGACCCGGTCGAGCGACGGCGCGGCCGGCTCGACGGCGTCCACTTCCAGGCCGGCCATGGTCAGGCGTTCGGCGATCGTATCGATATCGGCGCGCGAGGCGACCCATTCGCGCAGCCATTGCTCACTGACTTGCATCGCGACTCCCGGGGCCTTCGATGATCGATCAGGCGAACTGCGCGAGGAAACGCAGATCGTTGTCGTAGAACTGGCGTAGATCGGTGACGCCGTAACGCAGCATGGCCAGGCGCTCGATGCCCATGCCGAGGGCGTAGCCCGTATAGCGCGCACCGTCGATCCCGGCCGCCTCGAGCACGCGCGGGTGCACCATGCCGCAGCCGAGCACTTCCATCCAGCCGGAGCCGGTACCCAGTGCCCGGCCGTCGATATCGACCTCCGCCGAGGGCTCGGTGAACGGAAAGTACGACGGCCGGAAGCGCAGCTTCAGCTCGGTCTCGAAAAAAGCCTCCAGAAACGACTGCAGCTCGGCACGCAGATCGGCGAAGTTCACCGCCTCGGCAACGTACAACGCCTCCACCTGATGGAACATCGGGCTGTGCGTGCGATCCGAGTCGCAGCGATAGACACGCCCCGGTGCGATGATGCGTATCGGCGGCTGGCGGGCCTCCATGGTCCGGATCTGCACCGGCGAGGTATGGGTGCGCAACAGCAGCCGCGCGCCGTCGACATAGAACGTGTCCTGCATCGCCCGCGCGGGATGATCCGGCGGCACGTTCAGCGCTTCGAAGTTGTGGTAGTCGTCCTCGACTTCGGGGCCGGTCACCACTTCGAAACCCCGCCGTGCGAACAGCGACTCGATGCGGCGCCGCGTCAGCGTGATCGGATGCATCGCACCCGGGCGACGGCCGCGACCGGGCAGCGTCACATCCACCCGCTCCTGGGCCAGCCGCTGCGCCCGCGCCTCGGCTTCCAGCACCTCGCGTCGCGCCGTGATCGCCTCGCCGAGTTCCTGCTTCAGGGCGTTGATCGCACCGCCCGCCGCACGACGCTCGTCGGCGGGCAGATCCCCCAGCGTCTTCAGGCGCCGGGTCACGCTGCCCTTCTTGCCCAGCAGAGCCACGCGCTGGGCCTCGAGAGCCTGCAGATCACCGGCATCCGCGATCGCAGCCAGCGCCTCGCTGCGGAGACGGTCTAGATCAGTGGTCATGCGGGAGCGGCCTCCGGTCACGTTCTCATCGCGCAAAAACAAAAGGGAAAGGCCATGACCTTTCCCTTTGCAGCAAGCCGGGCGCGCGCGGGCGCCGCAGCCGGCGACCGCCGGCTCGTGACTCGGGTCAGGCCTGGGCGGCGCGCGCCTGTTCGACCACCGCGGCGAACGCAGCCTTGTCGCGCACCGCGAGATCCGCCAGAACCTTGCGGTCCAGCTCGATGCCGGCCTTGTTCAGACCGTTCATGAGCGCGCTGTAGGACAGCCCCAGCTCTTTCGCGCCCGCATTGATCCGCGTGATCCAGAGGGCGCGAAACTCGCGCTTGCGGTTGCGACGATCGCGATACGCATACTGGCCGGCCTTGAAAACGGCCTGCCGAGCAACGCGATAGGTCCGGCTGCGTGCGCCGTAATAACCCTTCGCCTTCTTGAGAACCTTCTTGTGACGCGCCTTCGCCGTCACGCCGCGACTGACTCGTGCCATTTTCGCGTTACCTGCTGTATTTCAAACCGAAGCAGTCCGCCGACGGCGGACTGCGCGAACACTCTCGGGCGATGCGCCTACTTGTACGGAATCAACCGATCCATGGACGGCTGATCGGCCTCGGCCACCAACGCGCCCTGCGCGAAGCGACGCTTACGCTTGGTCGCCTTCTTGGTCAGGATATGGTTGCCGAACGCACGGCGCCGGCGCAGCTTGCCGCTGCCGGTCCGCTTGAATCGCTTGGCCGCGCCGCGGTTGGTCTTGAGCTTGGGCATAGTAGATCTCTGACTCGAACTGTGCGTTATTTCTTGCTGTGCTTCGGCACGCCCTTGAGCGGCGACATCACCATCGTCATCAGCCGCCCCTGCATTTCGGGGCGCTGCTCGACCGACGCCAGCTCTTCAAGGTCGTCCCGTACACGGTCCATCAACTCTTTGCCGAGCTCCTGATGGGCCATCTCACGACCACGAAAACGCAGCGTGATCTTGATCTTGTCGCCCTCTTCCAGAAACTCTTTCAACTTACGCAGCTTGATGTTGTAGTCGCCGGTATCCGTACCCGGTCGAAACTTCACTTCCTTGAGCTGCGTCTGTTTCTGCTTCTGCTTGCCGGCCTGCTGTGTCTTCTTCTTCTCGAAGATGTGCTTGCCGTAGTCCATGATTCGGGCGACCGGCGGCGAGGCATTCGGCGACACCTCGACCAGATCGAGATCGTACGCGCCGGCACGCTCGAGCGCCTCCTCGATCGGCAGTATCCCGATCTGTTCCCCGTCCGGGGCGATCACGCGGACTTCGCGCGCAGTTATCGCATCGTTGCGACGATCCTTTTGTCCAGAAGCGATTTCGGCGTCCTCCTTAGCTTAGCCGGTCGTCCGCGCGGGCAGTCCACCCGACGCGAAGCGCGCGAGTATAGCAGATGCGCACGAACGTTCCAGCCATCGAACCGTTATTTTCTTTCCGAGACACGCTGCAGCGCCATCGCCACGAAGTCCGCCACGGTCATGCGTCCCAGATCCTCGCCTTCGCGGGTCCGGACCGCCACCGCGCCGGCCTCGACCTCGCGGTCGCCGACCACGAGCAGATACGGCACGCGCTGCATCGTATGTTCCCGGATCTTGTAGCCGATCTTTTCGTTTCTCAAGTCCGTTTCCACACGGAGACCGGAATCGCGGAGCTGTTTCTCGGTTTCCTGCAGGTAATCGCGCTGGGCATCGGTGATGTTGAGCAGCACCGCCTGGCTCGGCGACAGCCACAGCGGCAGCGACCCCGCATAGTGCTCGATCAGGATCCCGATGAAACGCTCCAGCGAGCCGAGGATGGCCCGATGGATCATTACCGGCACCTGCCGATCGCCCTGCTCGTCGACATAGCCGGCGCCCAGCCGCTCGGGCATGGAGAAATCGAGCTGGGCGGTGCCGAGCTGCCAGACCCGGTTGAGGCAGTCGCGCAGCGAGAACTCGATCTTGGGCCCGTAGAACGCGCCTTCGCCGGGCTGCAGGTCGAAGGCGAGGCCCTTGTCCTCGAGACACTGTTGCAGCGCGGCCTCGGACTTGTCCCATACCGCGTCGGAGCCCACGCGTTTTTCCGGACGCGTTGAGAGCTTGATCAGCACCTCGTCGAAGCCGAAGTCGGCATAGACTTCGTACAGCAGATCGATGAACCTGGAGACCTCGTCGCCGATCTGGGATTCGGTGCAGAAGATATGCGCATCGTCCTGCGTGAATCCGCGCACGCGCATCAGGCCGTGAAGCGTGCCCGAGGCCTCGTTGCGATGACAGGAGCCGAATTCGGCGAGGCGCAACGGCAGGTCGCGGTAGCTCTTCAAGCCCCGGTTGTAGATCTGCACATGCGCCGGGCAGTTCATCGGCTTGACCGCGAACTGGCGGTCCTCCGAGCCGGTGATGAACATGTCGTCGGCGAATTTCTCGGCGTGGCCGGATTTCTCCCACAGGGACAGGTCGATCAGCGACGGCGTGTGGACTTCCTTGTAGCCTTCGCGATCCAGCCGCGCACGGATATAGTCGGTGATCTGCAGATAGATCTGCCAACCGCGGTCGTGCCAGAAGATCATGCCCGGCGCTTCTTCCTGAATATGGAAGAGATCCTGCTTGCGGGCGATCAGGCGATGGTCGCGCTTCTTGGCCTCCTCGAGGAATGCCAGGTGCGCCTTGAGATCCTTTTCGGTGGCCCAGGCGGTACCGTAGATGCGCGTGAGCATCTCGTTGTCGGAGTCGCCGCGCCAGTAGGCGCCGGCCAGGCTCATCAGCTTGAAGTGGCGCAGATGCCGCGAGTTGGGCACGTGCGGGCCCGTGCACATGTCCACGTAGTCTTCGTGGTGATACAGCGCGATCGTCTCGCCTTCCGGAATCTCGCGGACGATTTCCTGCTTGTAGGGCTCGCCACGATCGACGAACGTCGCCAGCGCCTTGTCCCGGGTGACCACTTCACGAATCACTTCGTGGTCGCGCCTGGCCAGCTCGTGCATGCGCGCCTCGATCGCCTCGAGATCCTCGGGCGTCAGCGTCCGGCCGATGTTGACGTCGTAGTAGAACCCGTCGTCGATGACCGGGCCGATGGCCATCTGCACCTCGGGATACAGCGTCTTGAGGGCCTGACCGAGCAGATGCGCACAGGAATGCCGGATGATGTCCAGGCCGTCCTGTTCACGGGCCGTGACCAACTCGATCCTGGCGTCATGATCGATGGGGACCGACGCATCGGCCAGTTCCCCGTCGATGCGCGCCGCGAGCGTGGCCTTGGCCAGGCCGGCGCCGATCGACTCGGCGACCTGCATGCCGGTCACGGCATGATCGAACTGCTTGACGGTACCGTCGGGGAGTGTGATGGCGGGCATCGCGATGTCCTTTCAGTGGCGGCCGATACCAGGGGCCGCGTGCGTGACGCCAGCGGAGACGGACCGCTGGAACGTAAAAGGCCGCCAACACGTGTCGGCGGCCGATCCGAAGTCCGGCTTGCCGACTAGGGAGACCGGGCGGATTCGACTTCCGCAAAGCCGGATACCGACGTCGTGTGACCGAACGGCAACCGAGGCAAGGCCGCGATTGCGAAAGATCTGGTAGGCGCGGCCGGATTCGAACCAGCGACCTCTACCATGTCAAGGTAGCGCTCTAACCAACTGAGCTACGCGCCTAGCGAAGTGCGAGACGATACCGCCATCAGAACGGCGGGACAACCCTTGCGACGCAAAAAATCGCCTGCACGGCGCCGACGAAGCCGCCCACCGAGACATTCCGAACGCCGCCATAGCGGCAGACGCTTCGGGGCAGACGTAAGGACGGCTCGATATCGTCGTCGTTCCGGGCCACCGCGTCACACCGCTGCGTTTTCGTGCGGCCTCTTTGCGCAGGCGAGACGACCGCATCGCCCCCTTTCGCGCCAGTCGATCGCCGCTCCCCGCCGGCCAGCGCGCGGCCGCCGCCGTGGTCGCGATACGTCAAACACATGGCGAAGCGGCGGCCGGACGGCCATCGGCCACGCGCACTGCGAACAGCGGCTGGACACATCGCGCCGGTCGACGCCCGCAACCCGGAGCGGCTCGGCACCTTTCGCGAAGCCTCGGCCCGGCCTCTTCGCCGATCACGCGTGCCGCGGCTCGATGACCACGAGCCGCGACATCGAATCAGCCCGCCTTGGCCGGCAACTCCAGTGCGTGTTCGCGGATTTTCGCGATCCGGTCGCGCAGCTCGCCGGCCTGCTCGAACTCAAGGTTCTCGGCGTGCTTGAACATCTGCTTCTCGAGCTTGTCGATCTCCTTGGCCAGCTGGCTGGCCGACATGCGCGCATAGTCGGCGCCGACCTCGGCCACCTTCTTGCGCTCCTTGGCGCTCGAGTAATCCTCGTAGCCGTGACGCATGACGTCGGCCACCGCCTTCTCGATCGTCTTCGGCGTGATGCCGTGCTCCTCGTTGAAGGCGATCTGCTTGGCGCGGCGCCGTTCGGTCTCGTCGATGGCACGCCGCATGGAGCCGGTGACCTGGTCGGCGTAGAGCACCGCCCGGCCCTCGACGTTGCGCGCTGCCCGGCCCATCGTCTGGATCAGCGAGCGCTCGGCCCGCAGGAAGCCCTCCTTGTCGGCGTCGAGCACCGCCACCAGCGCGACCTCGGGGATATCCAGCCCCTCGCGCAGGAGATTGATGCCGACCAGGACGTCGAACTCGCCCAGCCGCAGATCACGAATGATCTCGCTGCGTTCGACCGTGTCGATATCGGAGTGCAGATAGCGCACCCGCACGCCCGCCTCGTGCAGATATTCGGTCAGATCCTCGGCCATGCGCTTGCTGAGCACGGTCACCAGCACCCGCTGTTCGCGCGCCACCACGTCCCGGACCTCCGAGAGCAGATCGTCGACCTGATTCTCCGCCGGCCGCACCTCGATATCCGGGTCGACAAGCCCCGTCGGGCGCACGACCTGTTCGACGGTGTTGTCCGCGTGCTCCGTCTCGTACGGGCCCGGCGTGGCTGAGACGTAGACCATCTGCGGCGCCACGCGCTCGAACTCCTCGAACTTGAGCGGCCGGTTGTCCAGCGCCGAAGGCAGACGGAAGCCGTACTCGACCAGCGTCTCCTTCCGCGCTCGATCGCCCTTGTACATGCCGCCGATCTGGGGAACGGTCACGTGCGACTCGTCCAGCACCATGATCGCGTCGTCGGGCAGATAATCAAGCAGACAGGGCGGCGGCTCGCCCGGCGCGCGCCCGGAGAGATAGCGCGAATAGTTCTCGATGCCGGAGCAGAAGCCGATCTCGTTGATCATCTCCAGATCGAAGAGCGTGCGCTGTTCGATCCGCTGGGCCTCGATCAGCTTGTTCTGCGACTCGAAGTATTTAACCCGCTCCTTCATCTCGGCCTTGATCTGATCCATGGCCCCGACGATGCGATCGCGCGGGGTGACGTAATGCGTCTTGGGATAGATCGTCAGCCGCGGCACCTTGCGGTTGATCGTGCCGGTGAGCGGATCGAAATAGGACAGCCGCTCGATCTCGTCGTCGAACAGCTCGATGCGCACAGCCTCCTCATCGGCCTCCGCCGGAAAGACGTCGATGATCTCGCCGCGTACGCGATAGGTGCCGCGTTCCAGCGCCATGTCATTGCGCGTGTACTGCAGTTCCGTCAGGCGCTTGACGATGTCGCGCTGGCCGATCGTCTCGCCCTCGTCCAGATGCAGCACCATCGCGAAATAGGCCTGGGGATCGCCCAGACCGTAAATCGCCGAGACCGACGCCACCACGATCGTGTCGCGCCGTTCGATCAATGCCTTGGTGGCCGACAGCCGCATCTGCTCGATGTGCTCGTTCATCGACGAATCCTTCTCGATGAAGGTGTCCGACGACGGCACATAGGCTTCCGGCTGGTAATAGTCGTAGTAGGAGACGAAATATTCGACGGCGTTGTTCGGGAAGAACTCCTTCATCTCGCCGTAGAGTTGCGCAGCCAGCGTCTTGTTCGGCGCCATGATCAGCATGGGCCGCCCCGCCCGCATGGCGACGTTGGCCATCGTGAAGGTCTTGCCCGACCCGGTCACGCCCAGCAGCACCTGGTGCGCCAGGCCGTCGTCCAGCCCTTCTACGAGCCCCTCGATGGCCGCGGGCTGGTCGCCGGCCGGGTCCCAGTTCGCCTGCAATTTGAATCGATCGCTCATGAGATGGAGGTTCGGCCTGTGTACTAAAAATACAAGTGGGCGCGCCGAGGAAAGCCGCGTGGCCGGGCCGACGCGAACGCGTCCGAGAACAAGCTGACGCATCGCCGCCCGATTCACCGGCCGGACGGCTTGCCAAGTACCGCATGTCGCCCTAGAATACGCGACCTTCGCCGCAGGGCGATGCATGCCAACGCCGTTCCCCGGTAGCTCAGTTGGTAGAGCGGGTGACTGTTAATCACTAGGTCGGCGGTTCGAGCCCGTCCCGGGGAGCCATCAAATCAATGGCTTACATCTGTAAGTCGCATTCTTCAACGTCAATAGGTACATTATAGGTACACTTGCGACGCTGGAGGCCATGCGATGGCCACCCTCACCAAGACATCTGCCGGCCGCTGGAAAGCGGTCATTCGCCGCACCGGCTGGCCTACTAGCTCGAAGACCTGGCGTACCAAACGCGACGCCGAGGATTGGGCCCGACGCACCGAAGACGAAATGGCCCGCGGCGTGTTTCAGCGCCGGGCACCAGCGGAACGACTGACCCTGAGCGGCGCCATCGACCGCTACCTCCGCGAAGTCACACCGACCAAGAAAGCCAGCACGCAGACCGGCGACAAAGCCAAAGCCAAAAAGCTACGCAAGGCCCTGGGCCAATACAGCCTTGTGGCAATCACGCCTGATGTCGTCGCCGACTACCGCGACCGACAGCTCGACGAGCACAAATCGCGCGACACGGTACGATTACAGCTCGCCCTGCTCTCCCATATCTTCGAGATTGCGATCAAGGAATGGCGTATCGGGCTTTGGGCCAATCCTTGCCGCGCCATCCGGTCACCCAAGCCCGGCAAACCACGTGACCGCCGCCTTGACGCCGATGAAGAACAACGCCTGCTGATAGCGGCAAAAGGACAATCGAACCCGATGCTGGCGCTCATGATCCGATTGGCGCTGGCGACCGCGATGCGCGTAGGAGAAATACAGCGCCTCCATCGGTCCGACATTGATCTTGAGCGCCGCATCGCCCTGTTGCGCGATACCAAGAATAATCAGGCCCGTGCAGTCCCGCTTAGCAGTGAAGCGATCCGTGTACTTCGGGAAGCACTCGATAACCCGGTCCGCCCCATCGATTGCGATCTGATCTTCTTCGGAGAGCCAGGCCGTGACGGCACCAGAAGTGGATTCGAGTACGGCCCGAGCTGGCGTCAAGCAAAGCGCGACGCTGGCATCACAGACCTTCGGTTTCACGACCTGCGCCACGAGGCAGTCAGCCGGCTTGTCGAGCTAGGTTTAAGCGATCAAGAGGTGGCGGCTATTAGCGGTCACCGAAGTATGCAGATGTTACGCCGGTATACTCATCTGCGCGCGGAGGATTTGGTGAAACGCCTTGATTCATTAGGTTAATAATGTATTAACAGTAAAGGGGGACCGTTTATGCATCGCTTAAGCCATCTTGTTATCGAAAATTTTCGCGCCTGTAGGCGTATCTCTTTACCACTCGAGAGCTACACACCCCTCGTTGGCCAAAATAATACTGGCAAATCAACGATCCTCGACGCTATTCGATGGGTTCTTAAACCAAGCACGCTTAAAACTTCTGATTTTCAGGATCCAAGCCGGCCTATAGCGGTTGCCGCATGCATCGACGGCATTGAACCGGAGATTTTGGAGCGCATTCCTGAACAGAAGCATCGCAAAGCAATCGAGCGTTATTGCTGCGAAGGACGGCTCTGGATCCGAGCCATCGCGAACGGCACGAGTAAACCCGCGAGAGAGGTTTGGGAGGTGGAGCATTGCTCGCAAGAGGGCGAGCCAAGCGACTGGCGATCTTACCCAACAGGTCTGCCAGATGCGGTGTCTGCGTTGCTACCCGAGCCGCTACACGTCGAGGCCATGAAAGATCTCGGAGAAGACCTAGGCAAAGCTAAAGCAGGAACGACGATAAAGGGCTTGCTTGACGAAATCATGGCGCCAATTGTGGACGCCCACGAAGATTTGAGCCACGCGCTGGACACCATCAGCCAAATATTAACAGCCGATGGAGAGCACCGTTCACGGCATCTTAGGGAATTCGACGAGGCCGCATCGAAGGTTTTGAGTGATTTTTTTCCAGGGCTAACGCTAGACCTCGACTTACAGATAGTGGATATCAAGGAGTTTTTTAAGGCGGGAGATTTGCATGTCACCGACGAAGTAACGGGTGATCGGCGCCGGTTCGATCAGATCGGCACTGGCGCACAGCGTGCAATTCAAATGGCGTTGATTCGCCACCTAGCGGAGACACGAAGCGCCAACGTAGAAAAACCATCGCGCCGCCTGCTGTTAATCGATGAACCGGAACTCTACCTGCATCCGCAAGGTGTACGCCGCCTTCGGCATGCGCTGTCGCGCCTCGCCGGGACCGGCTTCCAAGTTGTCTTCTCCACCCACTCACCACTAATGCTCAGTCGCGAAAATGCCGCAGATACGGTGATCGTGGGCAAGACTGCTGCGGATGGTGTAACTGCGCAAAAGCCCCTGCGCCAAGCCGTGCGTGAGGCCGTCGCGAATGCTGAGAGCCAAGCTCGCACGCTGTTCGAACTCGGCAATCTAGCAGAAATCTATTTTGCCGAACGCGTCGTGCTGTGCGAGGGGAAAACGGATCGGCGACTTTTGCCGCTTGCCTATGAAAAGCTCTATGACCAAACTCCGGAGCTTGATCATATCGCGTTCGTTTCGCCCGGTTCCTGCGCCGATTTCCCGAAAGCATTGTCAGTGCTAACTGCTATGGGAATCCAAGCATGTGCAGTGGCGGATCTGGATTTTGCCTATACCCACGCGCGATCGGGTGGACTGCTCCCGAGAGACAGTGAAGATATGGCAAACGCTAAAGCGCTGCTCGGACGTTTACAGTCGGATGTTGGTTTCACGCTGGGCGGAAACGGTTTGCCACAGACCGACAGAAAAACCGGCTGGAACGCTGCCGATGCGTGGGCGCACTTTGCCGTTGATGAAAATGGATGCGCAATTGTCGAAGGTAGCCATAAAGACCTCAAGGCCAATAAGGTCTGGATCTGGCGACAGGGCTGTATTGAACACGTCACCGGTGCAGCGGGAAAAGGCGAAGACGCCATCATCGAGCAAGAAGATCAGTTGCGCGCACTGAGCGCGGCGGATATCGAACAACAAATGCCTGCTTTCAAGGCGTGCTTTGACTGGATAAGGGACTTTTAATGCCGACGCTCGAGTTCAAGGGCAAGCAGTTCGTCTATTCCCACCATCTTGGGGTGCCATTCCGCGAGTTGCAGGTGGTGCCGGACAAGTCCCTGCCAGCCGAGGGCAAGCGGCCTTCGCTGGACGACAATCTAATAATCCACGGCGACAACCTGGAAGCGCTGAAGGCGCTGCTGCCCACCCACGCCGGCAAGGTCGATTGCATCTTCATCGACCCGCCCTACAACACGGGCAACGAAGGCTGGTGCTACAACGACAACGTTCGCTCGCCGCTGATGAAAGAATGGCTCAAGAAATCGGCTAATCCAGTAGACAAGGAAGACCTCGAACGGCACGACAAGTGGTTGTGCATGATGTGGCCGCGTATCAATCTCCTAAAGGAGTTGCTATCTGATGATGGCAGCATCTGGATGACACTGGATGACAACGAAATACATCGCGCGAGAATATTATTCGATGAAATCTTCGGCGAAGAAAACTTTGTGTGTTGCGCCGTTTGGGAAAAAACATACACTCCGAAAAGTAACGGCCGAGTAATTAGTACTGATCACGACTATGTGCTCGCCTACAGCAAAACTGACGCATTCGTAGATCATGGCTGGAACTACCTCGACCGCAATGAAGAACAGCAGAGTAGATTCACGAACCCAGACGACGATCCCAAAGGCCCCTGGAGAACTTATCCCTTAGACGTTAGGACTGAGAATAACGAGCGCAGGGAGAAGTACCGATACCCCGTCACTCTTCCCTCTGGCCGAGTAGTACGGCCAGCCAAAGGTAGGCACTGGTCACTACCAGAAGAAGAATTTAAAAAGCAGCGTAAACGTGGAGAGATTTATTTCGGCAAAACTGGCGATGCAATGCCGAACAAGAAAGTCTATTTCGACAAAAAAGAAGATAAAGGCGTTATTGCGCGTACTTGGTGGGGGGGTTCTCACCCGTTAATGCGGACACTTCAAAGAAGGCTCATCATGGGCCGGCAAAAGGAGTGTTATGC
>NZ_AYKF01000025.1 GCF_003732545.1 Salinisphaera orenii subsp. halophila YIM 95161
AACATGTGAAAGTGCAAATTTAAGTTCAGCGCACTGCCGAAACGCTGGATCAGCGTCACAGCGCCGGTCTTGCGCGCGGCCCGGCGAGAGCCGGCCCGGCGCTGCATGCAAAGTGCATTCAGCGCCGGGCACTATAAGTACCAGAGCACGCTCATGCTGTCGCGCTGACTGCGGGCGCAATATTCTGATTCAGATGAAACACATTGTCTGGATCCCATTCGCCCTTAAGCGCCGCTAGGCGATCATGAATACGGCCTCCGTAGGCGGCGCGTACCCGGGCCGTGCCTTCATCGCCGCTGATGAAGTTTATATAGACGCCGCCGGTCGTAAACGGCGCCACCGCGTTAAAGGTCTCGCGCGCCCAGGTGATATGACGCGTGTCCTCGACGGCGTCTCGCCAGCGCGCCTGAATATTGAGCACCCAAGCAGCGTTTCGGTGCGGATAGGGCGCCGACTCGGCGGGCCACCGGGCGATTTCGCCGCCCAGTGACAGCATACCGATCACCGATTCCTTCGAGGTCATCCGCGCTGCGTGCTCGCACAAGGCATCGACGGCCTCGCCGCTCAAGGCATCAAAATAATGCCCTTTCCAGTAGTTGCGGGCACCGGCATTAGCGCTCGCGTCGAACATCGACTGAAACGCGGTATACGGCTTTATGCCCACCGCATCAGCGATGGGGTCGCCGATGCCGCGCAGCGGCGCGAGTGCCGCCTCGGCGTCGTCCGGGTCGCCCGCATAGATCAGCGCCAGCAGCAGAATCATCCGGCCATGATAAGCCTCGGGAATGAACGGCGCCGGCGGCGCGTGCCGGAGCACCGGCAGGCACGAGACCTCGTCGGGTGCGTCCCGCATGAGGCTTGTGACCTCACGCAGCACGTGCGGTGCGTCATCGAAGGCGTGGACCACCGGCCCGGCGAGAACGTCCGGGCCCAACGCGTGCAGATCGAACTCGAACGAGGTGATGACGCCAAAATTGCCGCCACCCCCCTTCAGGCCCCAGAACAGATCGGGATTGCAATCGGCACTGGCGCGCACAAGTTCGCCCGCGGCGGTGACCAGATCGACCGAACACAGGTTATCGACGGTCAGTCCCCGCTTTCGGGAGAGATAACCGAAGCCACCGCCGAGCGTTAAGCCCGCCACGCCGGTCGAGGAAATGAATCCGCCGGGAGTGGCCAGGCCGTGCACCTG
>NZ_AYKF01000026.1 GCF_003732545.1 Salinisphaera orenii subsp. halophila YIM 95161
AACATGTGAAAGTGCAAATTTAAGTTCAGCGCACTGCCGAAACGCTGGATCAGCGTCACAGCGCCGGTCTTTGCGTTGTCACAGGTGAAACCGGCTTTCCTAACCAGGTGTGTGGCGATGGCGCGGTAGACGATGCCCAGCACACGGGTCATCACCTCGGGTTTGTTGGCGAATAGAAACCGCAGTGGATACGGGAAACTCATCACCCACTGCCTGATAGGCTGTTCGGGAAAGACTTCGTCCACCAGCAACGCCGCAGCCTCAGCCATGCGCCTGGCCCACAACTAGGGCAAAACCCCCGGCGCTTGCAA
This sequence comes from Salinisphaera orenii subsp. halophila YIM 95161, assembly GCF_003732545.1. Classification (GTDB taxonomy): domain Bacteria; phylum Pseudomonadota; class Gammaproteobacteria; order Nevskiales; family Salinisphaeraceae; genus Salinisphaera; species Salinisphaera orenii_A. Next base: position 312 of record NZ_AYKF01000026.1, read on the forward strand.
CTGAAGGCCACCAGGCGCTCGGCGTGACGGTCATCGCAACGTACGCGCAGGAAACCGTGCTCCAGCCGACCGCAGCGCAGGAATTCGTCAAATTCCCGCTGCACGTAGTACGGTAGCGGCCGGCCCTCGCAGGCCATCTGTGCCACGAATGCGGTGTAGTGTTCCTCGACAATCCGATAGAGCAGCGTTTGCTCTGGACGGTGGCGTTGGTAGCGTCGTGCATTCGCCTGAGCCGCCGGGCTCGTACCACGGCTTATCCTCGCTTGTCCCGGGGCGTCACGGGAAACCCGCCCGAACGTCGCCTGACGGCACTGGGACGTGGTGCGAAGCATGGTTTAGGAGACTGTACATCTGTACAGCTATTCTGTCATGCCCCGGCCAGAACAGTTCGGCGGGAGAACCGGCGGACGATATCCGCATCCAGTCTCTCCCCGGATTGCAGCCGAATACCACCGGCGTCAAATCGTTCGATATGGTCGGTGACCACTGAGGCCCGGCCGGCATTGATAGCGTTGCTCACCGCATACTTGCGGTGTTCGCAAGCGTGGCCGATCCAAGCTGGCAAACTCGGAATCTCTAGTAGCACACTCGGAATCTGTTGCAATTCGCGCGCCGACCAAGCACCGCCGACCTCCAGTAGGCCGGGATAAGCGAAGCGTTACCGGCAAGTCTCGCCGCAAACGGGCTGGACCAGGGCTGACCGGCGGCGGGCGCCGGCCCGGCGCCGGTGCCCGCCGCGGCCGGGCGGCCCGCCGCAGACCCG
>NZ_AYKF01000027.1 GCF_003732545.1 Salinisphaera orenii subsp. halophila YIM 95161
ACTCGTGCGTGGCGTCGTCGACGATGCCCAAACACTTGATGGCACGGCCATCGGCGAGCCGATCGAACACATGCGTAGCTTGGGGTCACATGCGTAGCTTGGGGTCAGGTCTTGCATCGTGCACCACGCCCGCTTGCGTAGCTTGGGGTCAGATACCCTCTTGAATTTCAAGCCCGGCCATCGGTATTTCAGCCCGAAACGGCTGCCCTGACGTGATTACGCCATAGATCAAGTGCACGAGCTTTCGCATGCTCGCCCCCACGATCGCCTTCGGCGCTAACCCTTTCTTCTCGAGCCGCTTCGTCATCGCGATGATTACCGGATTATGGCGCTTGGCCACCATGCCCGGCATATAGAGCGATTTTCTTGCGGCGGTGTGGCCGGCTCGCGAGATCATGGTTCGACCGTTGATCGAAGTGCCGGATTGCTTCTGTCTGGGCGTGACGCCAACGAAGGCGGCGAGCGCCTTCGCACTTTTGAACCGGCGAACATCCCCGATAAAAGCCAGGAACTGCGCGGAGGCGCGAGGGCCGACGCCGGGAATGCTGCGCATTAGCTCGGCGTCTTGTTTGAGTTCGGGATGGCCGTCGATGTAGTCATCGATATCGGACTGGATCTTGGCGATTTGCTTGTCCAACCAGACGACGTGTTCTTCGACCATCGACTTCACGCTGGATGGCGTGCCCTGATCGAGCGCTTCGATCCGATTGAGTTCTTGCTGGCGCATATCCATCAGCGCCTGGAGTCGATCGACCAACGCTCGGAGTTCGCGAACGGCGATACTGGGTGGCTGCCAGATATCCAGATCGGCTCTTTGGGCGAACTTCGCGAGTAGCTTGGCGTCGGCTTTGTCCGTCTTGTTGCGGCTGAGCTCGCTTTGAGCGAAGCCGGTGACTCGTGCCGGGTTAACGACGCTCACCGCCCAGCCGGCATCGGCTAAGGCGATCGCTACAGCTTCGCTGTACGGACCGGTGGCTTCCAGCACGATCGGTGCGTCGACCGGCAAGTCGCGTTGAGCCAGCCA
>NZ_AYKF01000028.1 GCF_003732545.1 Salinisphaera orenii subsp. halophila YIM 95161
CTGAGCAGAATGTTGAGCGAGCCTTCGACCACGTCTTCGCCGAGCGCGTCCCGGACCACGGTGGTGTTCCGGGAGATGTGTTTTTTCACCTGCCCGCGCCCGGAGGTGATCCGCCCGCTCAGGTGCACGGTCTGGACGTCGTCGATGTCGCGCCGTCGATCGTTTCTGTGCATGCCCCCTCTCCCCGTTCCCGGCTGGCTGCAGCGCCGCCGGATCGGCGCTCGACATGGACGTTCGATCGGTCTCCGGCAACGGCGCGTTGTCGATCGATCGGCTACCGCCGATGATTGTGACAGAACCGTGACAACCAGGGTATAGCGCCTAAAACCAACCGGATAGCCGCATACCAGCCGGTGCAAGCCGAGGCGGCCGATGGCGTGGCGAGAGCGCGACACGAGGGCACGCTATGCCCGCGGCTCCGCGGCGAGCCGGCTAGCCGGCTCGCCGAAGCCGGGCGGGGGCATCCACGCAGCCGGCGAACGTCCGCGCCCAGGCCCGGGCCGATTGGCGTTCGACGGTTGTCGCTTTCCGCGCCGGCCGTCACGGGGCTACGCGCCGCCTCGCCGACGCCGCCAGGCCGCGCCGCCGACTCGCGCCATGCGTCGGCGCGTCGGCTACGGCCTTCTTGCGAGGCGAGGACACGAGCAGGCTGTCGCGCCCCTTACATATCGGCCCCGGGGGCACAGCCCGCAGCATGGCAATTGCGACGAACCGCAACGGATCTGTGTGTATACACTGGAGGCGCGAGTCGAGCGCTGCGCGTCGCCCACGCCACCGCCCGACCGATCTGCCTTTCGCGCGTGCGTTGCCAGCCGCGCGCCGCCATTTCAGAGCGCGTCCGAGCCGGGATGCGCCAACGCCGTGAACGAGCCGAATCAAGATGCCGCCAGAGCAGGACACCAGAACGAGCCGTTTTTTCAAGGGGATGCCCCGCTGGGCGGGGATCGGGCTGTTCTTCTACGCCTCGGTTTTCGCGCTCAGCGCGGCCAAGTCGCTGCT
>NZ_AYKF01000029.1 GCF_003732545.1 Salinisphaera orenii subsp. halophila YIM 95161
TTGGCTTTGCGGCGTGCCGGAGCGCAGCGTAGGCACGTCCGGCAACAGCCATTTGTTATGTCACTTTTTTAGACCAAAACAATGCTCGTCTGAAGGGAAAGTTCCAGCTCTTACCTCTTTTTCGAACTCTGCAAATACCTCTTTGATCTGGGCACTGAGGTCTACATATTTTTTGGCGAATTTCGGGGTGTAATCTGAGAACAAACCAAGGATGTCCTCAGTCACTAATACTTGTCCATCACACTCAGGAGAAGCGCCAATGCCGATGGTGGGGATGGCAATGGTTTCAGTAACCTTCCTTGCGGCTTTCTCAAAAACACCTTCAATCAATACCGAGAATGCACCTGCTGATTCAAAGGCCTGTGCCTCTTTAACCAACAACGCAACAGCATCGTCATCTCGCCCCTGAGCCTTGAAGCCTCCAAGAGCATTTGCATGCTGCGGACGAAGGCCTATGTGGGGCATGACAGGAATTCCCCGACTGATCAGGAACTCCGCCGTTTCAACAAGCTCCAAGCCTCCCTCGACTTTCACTGCCTGAGCACCGGTTTCTGTCAATATGCGTGCTGCGTTGCGATACGCCAGCTCTTTACTTTCTTGATATGAGCCAAAGGGCATGTCAATGACAACACAAGCCCGCTCGGTACCACGAACAACTGCTGCACCGTGGGCAATCATCATATCCAGTGTTACAGGTAAGGTAGAATCAAACCCGTATGCAACCATACCCGTTGAATCACCAACAATGATGAGATCTACATACGGATCCATAAAGCCCGCCATTGGCTTGGTGTAAGCCGTCAGAGAGACAATGCTGCCTTTCCCTTTCATTTTCCGAATCTTAGCAGTAGTAATTTTCTGATTTGACGTATGCGTGCTCATGCTATCTCCTTTTATGATGCTCGATGCTCACTCAGTGAACATAACGAACATAGCTAAGCGAGACAGGAACAGACGCTGGCTGAGGCACGCCCACAGCTTATAGTCGTAATTC
>NZ_AYKF01000030.1 GCF_003732545.1 Salinisphaera orenii subsp. halophila YIM 95161
CGTAATGCCGGGCGCCTATAGTTCGGATTTGCGTAGTCGTGTGCTGCGCGCGATTGAGAATGGTCAATCAGCACGGGCCGCGGCGGTGCGTTTCGACGTCAGTTCGGCGACCGCTATTCGGTGGGCCGATCAATGGCGATCGACGGGCCAGCAAACGGCCCGTCGACCGGGCAAGAAGCCAGACCACGGCTCGAAGCTCGACGCACATGCCGTGTTTATCCGAACGCAGATTGCGCATCAGCGCGATCTCACCCTGGCCGAGCTCGCGCGGCATCTGGACCACGAGCGTGGCGTGAAGACCAGCTTGGCGACCTTGTGCCGATTTCTTCATCGCCAGGGGCTCACGTTTAAAAAAAGACCGCGCACGCGATCGAACAACAGCGTCCGGATGTCGCCTGCGCTCGCCGAGTGTGGTTTGACCAACAGATGATCTTCGATCCGGCGCGCCTGGTCTTCATCGACGAAACGGCGACCTCGACCGCGATGGCGCGCGCCTATGGCCGCGCCGAACGCGGGGCCCGCTGTAAGGCGGGCGTGTCGCGCGGTCATTGGCAGACCACGACCTTTGTGAGCGGTCTGCGCCAGCACGGTCTCGTGGCGCCTATGGTGCTCGACGGGGCCATGAGCGGCGCGCTGTTTCGAGCCTATACCGAACAGATCCTGGCGCCCGCACTGGCGCGCGGCGATATCGTGATCATGGATAATCTGGCCGCCCACAAAGTGGCGGGCGTGCGCGACGCAATCGAAGGCGCTGGGGCTTGGCTATTCTATCTGCCGCCCTATTCGCCCGATCTCAATCCGATCGAGATGGCGTTTGCCAAGCTCAAAGCATTATTGCGACGCACTGCGGCGCGTACCCGAGCGGCTCTCTGGGACGGCATCGCGCAGGCCCTGGACCAATTCACCACGGCCGAATGTCGCAACCTGCTCGCCCATGCCGGCTATAGATGACTTACCAAATACGCAAAATGCTCTAGC
>NZ_AYKF01000031.1 GCF_003732545.1 Salinisphaera orenii subsp. halophila YIM 95161
CGAGATGTGTTTTTTCACCTGCCCGCGCCCGGAGGTGATCCGCCCGCTCAGGCGCACGGTCTGGACGTCGTCGATGTCGCGCCGTCGATCGTTTCTGTGCATGCCCCCTCTCCCCTTGCCCGACTCGCGTTCAGCGCCGCCGGATCGACGCTCGACATGGATGTTCGAGCATCGGTACTCGGCAACGGCGCGTTCTCGATCGATCGGTCGCGGCCAATGATTGTGACCGGACCGTGACAACAGAGTATCGCGCCTAAAACCAGCCGGATAGCCGCCCACAATCCGGCGCAAGCCGATGCGCCCGATGGCGTGGCGGGAGCGCGATACGATGTCCGCGGCTCCACGGCTCCGCGGCACGCCGGTTCGCAGAAGTCGGGCGGGGCATCCACGCAGCCGATGAACGTACCGCACCAAGGCCCGGGCCGGAATGGCGTTCAACGGTTGTCGCTTTCCGCGCCGGCCGTCACGGGGCTACGCGCCGCCTCGCCGACGCCGCCAGGCCGCGCCGTCGACTCGCGCCATGCGTCGGCCCGCCGGCTACAGCCTTCTTGCGAGGCGAGGACACGAGCGGGCTGTCGCGTCCCCTGCATGTTGGCCCCGGTGCCCGGCCCGCGGCATGTCGATTGCGACGAACCGCAGCGGATCGGTGTGTATACACTGGGCCGCAAGTCGAGCGCGGCGCGACGCCATAGCACCGCTCGACAGATTTGCCTTTCGCGCGTGCATTGCCAACCGCGCGCCGCCATTCCAGAGCGCGTCCGAGCCGGGATGCGCCCACGCCGTGAACGAGCCGAATCAAGATGCCGCCAGAGCCGGACACCGGAGCGAACCGTTTTTTCAAGGGGATTCCCCGCTGGGCGGGGATCGGGCTGTTCTTCTACGCCTCGGTTTTCGCGCTCAGCGCGGCCAAGTCGCTGCT
>NZ_AYKF01000032.1 GCF_003732545.1 Salinisphaera orenii subsp. halophila YIM 95161
GAGTTACTGTCAAATCTGGTGTATGAGGAAAGAAGCTAGGCGGCTTTCCTGCTGAGTTGTCGCTCGTCTATTCCGTCGATGAATTGGATGCCATCAATGACATCGGCGAGTTGTTTGAAGCCGCGTAAGCGGCGCCAGCGTTTCTGAGCGCTCATCGCCAGTTGGTGTACCAGCGACAGTCCACTTTTGGCGCTCACGCAGTTGCGCGTGGCTGCGGTACGCAAGCGAATCGTGGCAAAGGTGGACTCGATCGGATTGCTGGTCCGCAAATGCTGCCAGTGTGCCGCCGGGAAGTCGTAGAAGGCGAGCAGTTCAGCGCGGTCTTTTTGCAGGCACGCTGTGGCCTTCGGGTATTTGTCGTCGTAGATCGCAACAAACCGATCAAAGGCCTGCTCGGCGTGGTGACGTGTGTCAGCTTGCCATATTTCATGAAGATGGCCTTTGGCCTGCGGCTGTATCCGCTTGGGCAGCTTGTCGAGCACGTTCGCGGTTTTATGCACCCAGCATCGCTGGACCGCTGTCTTGGGATAGACCTCGGCCAGCGCGGCCCAAAATCCCATCGCGCCGTCGCCGACGGCGAGCCTGGGCGCGACGACCAGCCCGCGATCACGCAGGCTCAACAGCAGTGCTCTCCAGCTCTCGGTCGATTCACGGAAGCCCTCCTCGATGGCCAGGAAGTGCTTGCGGCCGTGACTATCGCAGCCGATGACCACCAACACACAGCGCCGCTCGGCGGCGCGCACGTTGACGTAGATGCCATCCGCCCAGAGATACACCATCTCGTGGCCGCGCCAATCGCGCTCGCTGAACGTGTCGTACTCGTGCTCCCAGCCGGCTTTCAGGCGACTGATCGTCGATGCCGACAAGCCTTTGACCGAGTCCCCGAAC
>NZ_AYKF01000033.1 GCF_003732545.1 Salinisphaera orenii subsp. halophila YIM 95161
CGCCAGGTCGGCGTCCCGTTCATCGTCGTGTACCTGAACAAGGCCGACATGGTCGACGACGAAGAACTGCTCGAGCTGGTCGAAATGGAAGTCCGCGAACTGCTGGACGCCTACGACTTCCCGGGCGACGACACCCCGGTGATCGTCGGCAGCGCGCTCAAGGCGCTGGAAGGCGACGAAGGCGAGCACGGCATCGAATCGATCGCCAAGCTGGTTCGCGCGATGGACGAATTCATCCCCGAGCCGGAACGCGCCGTTGACGGCGCCTTCCTGATGCCGGTCGAAGACGTCTTCTCGATCTCGGGTCGCGGCACCGTGGCCACGGGTCGCGTCGAGCGCGGCATCGTCAACGTCGGCGACAACATCGAGATCGTGGGCATCCACGACACGGTCAAGACCACGGTCACCGGCGTCGAGATGTTCCGCAAGCTGCTGGACCAGGGCCAGGCCGGCGACAACATCGGCGTCCTGCTGCGCGGCACCAAGCGCGAAGACATCGAGCGCGGCCAGGTGCTGGCCAAGCCGGGCAGCATCACCCCGCACACGCAGTTCGAGTGCGAGGTGTACGTACTGAAAAAGGAAGAGGGCGGCCGTCACACCCCGTTTTTCAAGGGGTATCGTCCGCAGTTCTACTTCCGCACGACCGACGTCACGGGCGCGTGTGAGCTGCCGGCGGACACCGAAATGGTGATGCCGGGCGACAACGTCACGATGAACGTCGAGCTGATCCACCCGATCGCGATGGAAGAGGGTCTGCGTTTTGCGATCCGCGAAGGCGGCCGCACCGTGGGCGCCGGCGTCGTGACCAAGATTACGGC
>NZ_AYKF01000034.1 GCF_003732545.1 Salinisphaera orenii subsp. halophila YIM 95161
AACTCGCGGCAAAACCAAGCGAGAGGCCAGATGAGCAAACAGGACGATCTCAAGCGCGCGGCCGCCGAGGCGGCCTTCGACTACGTGCGCGAGGGCGAGTATCTGGGCGTGGGCACCGGCTCCACGGTCAACCACTTCATCGACGTGCTGGCCGAGCGCGCGCCGGAGATTCCCGGCTGTGTGTCCAGCTCCAAGGCCACGACCGAGAAACTGCGCGCGGCCGGTTTCGACGTGGTCGATCTCAACAGCGCGGGCGCCCTCGGCGTATACGTCGACGGCGCCGACGAAGCCAACGCCCATCTGGAACTCATCAAGGGCGGCGGCGGCGCCCTGACCCGAGAGAAGATCATCGCGGGCGCGGCGCGCACGTTCGTGTGCATGGTCGATGCCTCCAAGCGCGTCGACCTGCTCGGGCGCTTCCCGCTGCCGGTCGAGGTGATCGAGATGGCGCGCTCGAGTGTGGCCCGCTCGCTGGTCAAGCTCGGCGGCGAGCCGGAGCTGCGCCCGGGGTTCGTGAGCGACAACGGCCATCCGATTCTCGACGTTCACAACCTCGAGATCCTCAATCCGATCGAGATGGAGGATGCCATCAACGCCCTGCCCGGGGTGGTGACGGTCGGCCTGTTCGCCCGCCGGCCGGCGGACGTGCTCATCGTCGGCGATGCCGGCGGCGTGGAGACGGTCAAGCGCGGCGGCTAGAGCATTTTTCTCTTTTACTGAGTTACGACAGCACGTTAGCGTCATTTTAGGTTTGCTAGATTGGATC
>NZ_AYKF01000035.1 GCF_003732545.1 Salinisphaera orenii subsp. halophila YIM 95161
TGCGGCCGAAGGCCGCGGAGGGAACCCGAAGCGCAGCAGCGCTTTGGGCGGTCAACTGCAGCGACCTGTTGGCTCTTGTGACTAGACGGCAACAACGCTGTTTATCCGCTTACGAATCTTTTCGCACGTAACGTCGATAGCCGCTACGATCTGATCGCGATTTCTTCTCGCTTCTTTGAAATATTCGGATGTATCCCGTTCCGTGTATTCGAAATCAACGCTCTCGTCGTAGCAAAGATGCAACACCTCATCCAATCTTTCGTAGACCTCTGGTGAATAGAACGGTCTATTTTTCTCTACGACATCTCGATAATCAGTGAACGGTTTTGAAAAGTCGGCGAGACGCTTTTTCTTTCGTTCGTCTTCCGTTTCGTTTGGATCGATGCAGTCTATCGTTGGGCGCAGTCGCAAAGTGGCCGCTCGCAAGTCGACTAGCGCGTCCCAGACTATTTCGTAAATCCTGAATTCTTTATCAAACTGTGCTTTATATATGTGCACTTTGTGATCCAACAAAGATTTCAGGCGCAGATTGTTTGACTCAAGCTCTTGTTCGAGCTTCGCAAACTGCTTATTACGCTGCGCGGTTTCACTGGCTACTATCCTTTGCAACCAAATTTTCCCGACGAAAACGCTCAAACCTACCAGTACAACACTGCCGCCACCGAACGCCGCTAGAATCTGTCCAAGCAAGGGATTATCTATCTCCATTTTTTAGAGCCAACGCCGAAGCTCAGTTGCCGGCCGAAGCGCGGCAGCGCTTTGGGCGGTCAACTGCAGCGCACTGTTAGGCATGGCCAGCCATGCAAAGTGAAACGGCAAACGCTAGAACCCAAAAACCTATAAAGAATAAGGCGAGCATCGACATCTGAAAGCTCACGGATGGCTTCTTTAAAATGCGCTCGTCCATCCACGCCTGGGTGCCGTGATGGTTGCCACGATTGAGACTATGTTCCACTTCCTCGTGAACCTCGTCTTTACTAGCGGCGAACAACTTTGCTTTCGGACAGCAATCGGCCTCTAAGCGCCGTGCGGCTTCTTCCCAGCGCGATTGCCAGTATTTTGAACCGAATGTAACCAGCGCCCAACTTATGCAGGCAAAGAAACCCAGCAATGCGAGCAGCGGAGCCAACGGACTCGGAACCACGGAGAAAAAGCCTACAGCGATGGCCGTATTTAGCACCATGAAATAGTTGCTGCGCTGCCAGAACATTTGGATTTCGAACTGCCTTGTAGTGACAGCGAGTTTTAGTTGTTCTTCAGTAGTCATCGATATAAAACTCTTTGTCCTTGCCTAACGCCAAGTATACGCAGACTGCTAGGTATAGCATTCATGCCGAAATTCGTATAGCAATACCATGGTCTAGTAAATGGCGGGCATTTTGGTGCTAATCTCACTGCTATAACGAAACACGGAATAAGCAATGGCGGACGAAGCCGGTAATGAGCCGAAGCTCCTCGATCGGGTGTCGGAGAAGTTGCGGCTGGGCCATTACAGTCTTCGTACGGAAAAATCGTATATCGCCTGGATCAAACGCTTCATTGTCTTTAACGGCAAGCAGCACCCGAAGCTGATGGGCAAGCCGGAAATCGAGGCGTTTCTGACGCATCTGGCGGTGGAGCGTCATGTGGCGGCGGCCACACAGAATCAGGCGCTGAACGCGATCCTGTTTCTCTATCGGCAGGTGCTGGCCATCGATCTGCCGTGGATGGACGACGTGGTGCGGGCCAAACGGCCGGAGCGTATTCCGGAGGTGCTCAGTGCGGTGGAGGTCGCGCGGCTGCTCGCGCAGCTCCAAGGCACCTACAAGCTCATGGCGTCGCTGCTCTACGGCTCGGGCCTGCGGTTGATGGAAGTCGTTCGGTTACGCGTGAAGGATGTGGACTTTGAGTACCGCCAAGTCGTGGTGCGCGACGGCAAGGGGGCGAAGGACCGCGTCACGCCGTTGCCCGCGAGTATAGAGGCGGCGCTGCGGGCACAGATCGAGACGGTCGCGGCGTTGCACCGGGCGGATCTCAAGGCGGGCTACGGCCGGGTGTTTCTGCCGAACGCCCTGGCGCAGAAATATCCCAACGCCCAGCACGAGTTCGCCTGGCAGTACGTCTTTCCCTCCAGCCGGCTGTCGCGGGACCCGCGTTCGGATGTGGTGCGGCGGCACCATCTCAACGAGAAGGGCTTGCAGCAGGCGGTCAAGCGCGCGGTGGCGCGGGCCGGCATCCACAAGAAGGCGAGCTGCCATACGCTGCGGCATTCCTTCGCGACCCATCTGCTGGAACGTGGCAGCGACATCCGCACGGTGCAGGAGCTGCTGGGCCACAAGAACGTGCAGACGACCATGCTGTACACGCATGTCCTCAAGCGCGGCGGTCGCGGCGTGGTCAGCCCGCTGGACAGTTGACCGGCGGGGTTGCGGCTCGAGGGTTGTCGATCAATCGGCCCGCGGGAGCCGGTGGTGCGGGTCGGTCAGCGCGTTGTGGTGCGTGTTGCGCTTTGCGGAATGATACGCATCAGGACCCGGTCGTCGCTTTGACCGGGCGGCGAATCCTTTTCGTCGAAAGCCTCAGGCGACCATGCCCCGGACCTGCAACCGATCGACATCGGTGCGCTCGCTCGCGTGCTCGAACGTGATCGCGCAGATATTGCCTTCGGCGTCGATGTCCAGAATCGTGTTCTCGTCGAGGTCTCGTGTTTCGGCGATGTCGCCGGCGCGGAACTCGATATAGATCGTGTCGGTGTCGTCGAAGTACTGAACTTTCATGGCGTATATCCGCGGTCGAAGAAAGCGTTGTCGACCGTCTCGCCGTCATCCAACAATACGACTCTCAGGTAACGACCGTCCATATCCGCGATGGCCGCCCAGCGTCGCACACGGCCGTCGGCTTGCACGATCTCTCGCTCTGGCTTGTCGATGATGTGCTGAATCCATTCGTCGCGGATGACGGCTCGATCAGGCCGGGTGCGCGTCGCCTGGAAGTAGCGTGTCGTTTTCATCGCCGCGCGCCGCCGGGCCGCGTGGCTAGGGCCTGTTAACACTTCATGCGAGCCCGCGCCAAGCGCTGTTTTGCGGCAAGACGAGGCGTCGTGCGCGCCGCGCAGTCATTCTGCGCCAGCGTGCGACAACGCGGGATTGCCGCACAACAGCGCTTGGCCCTTCGGGTTGGGCCGCAAATCGCGCTCTGCGGCGTTGCAAGTCTTGATCGTGGCACGCCACGATCGGCGACTCGCGCCTTGCAGAACACGATTTGCGGTCTCCAACGCGGCGTTCGTATGAAGTGTTGACAGGCCCTAGATCGGATTCGCGAGTTGTTTCAACAGAAACGCGAAGATCAGGCCGGTCTCTTCCAGCGCGGCGAAGCGCCCGGGAACGCCGCCGTGTCCGGCCGCCATGTGGGTCTTGAGCAGCAGCGGGTTGTCGTCGGTTTTGGTGGCGCGCAGCTTTGCGACCCATTTGGCCGGTTCCCAGTAGGTCACGCGCGGGTCGGACACGCCGGCGATGACAAGCATGGCCGGGTAATCCTGGGCGGCGACGTTCTGGTAGGGGCAGTACGAGCGGATGGTCTCGAAGGCCTGGGCGTCGTCGCGCGGGTTGCCCCATTCCGGCCATTCCGGCGGGGTCAGCGGCAGGCTGTCGTCCATCATGGTGTTGAGCACGTCCACGAAGGGCACGTCGGCGATGGCCGCGCCGAACAGGTCCGGGCGCTTGTTGACGACCGCGCCCACCAGCATGCCGCCCGCGCTGCCGCCGAAGGCGGCGATCCGGCCGGGGGCGGTGTGGTTGGTCTTGCACAGGTGCTCGGCCACGCGGATGAAGTCCGCGAAGGTGTTGGGCTTTTTCTCCAGCTTGCCTTCGGCGTACCAGCGATAGCCGCGTTCCTTGCCGCCGCGGACGTGGGCGATGGCGTGGACGAAGCCGCGGTCGACGAGCGAGAAGCGGGCGGCGGAGAAGGCCGCGGCCTCGGAGATGCCGTAGGCGCCGTAGCCGTGCAGCAGGCAGGGCGCGCTGCCGTCGATGGGCGTGTCGCGATGGTGCGTGATCGTGATCGGCACGCGCTCGCCGTCCGCGGTCTCGGCGGTCAGCCGGCGCACGACGTACTGCGCCGGGTCGAAGCCGCTCGGCACCCGGCGCTGCTTGCGCAGCACGCGCTCGCGGGTGGTCATGTCGTAGTCGAAGGTCTCGTCCGGCACGTGCGGCGCGCTGTATAGAAAGCGCAGCGTGCTCGTGTCGTACTCGTAGCCGGCGGCCATGCCCAGGGCATAGGCCTCGTCGTCGAAGGCGATGGCGTGTTCCTCGCCGCTGGCCTTGTCGGTGATGACGATGCGCGGCAGGGCGTCCGCGCGCTCCATGCGCACGCGATGGCCGGCGAGCTCGACGTGGTCGAGGATGAGCCGGCCGGGCACGTGCGGCACCAGTGGCTGCCAGTGGTCGTAGTCCGGTGTTTCGATCGGCGCGCGCATGAGGCAGAAGTCCTCGGCCCCGCCCGCGTTGGTGAGGATGACGAAGTGCGTGCCGTTGTCGTCGTCCACGCCGTATTCGCGGCCGGTGACGCGCGCGGCGATCAGCCGCGGCTCGGCGGTCGGGTCGTCCGCGGGGATGAAGCGCGTCTCGCTGGTGGCGTGGTCGTGGGCGTCGATGAGGATGTAGCGCGCGCTCTGGGTCTCGCCCAGGCCGACGAAGAAGCCGGGGTCGGGCTCTTCGTAGACCAGCACGGCGTTATCGGGGGTCTCGCCCAGCGCCAGCCGCCAGACGCGGCAGGGGCGGTGGTTGTCGTCCAGCGTGGTGTAGAACAGCGTGGCGCTGTCGGCGGCCCAGACGACGTTGCCCGTGGTGTTGCCGATGGGCGGCTGGAGCTCGGCGCCGGGATCGCCCGCGCCGCCGGTGGCGCCGGCGTCATCGGCGGCGTCGTCGAGCGCGCGGACGTGGATCGTGTAGGCCTCGGAGCCGCGCTCGTCGACGGCGAAGGCGAGCCGGGCGTGGTCCGGACTGTGGTCGACGCCGCCGAGCGCGAAGTACTCGCGCCCTTCGGCCTCGGCGTCGCCGTCCAGCAGGATGCGCTCGCCGGGCAGCGGCTCGCCCGGTTCGGCGCGGCCGTCGGCCGCCCGCGGCGCGCGGCAGAAGATCGGGTGCTGGCCGCCCTCGCGGAAACGCACGTAGTAGACCCAGTCGCCGTCGGCGGTGGGCACGCTGGCGTCCGCCTCGGCCATGCGGGCGCGCATCTCGGCCACGAGCGTGGTCTGCAGCTCGGCGGTATCGGCCATCATCGCCTCGGTGTAGGCGTTCTCGGCCTCGAGATGGGCGCGGATGTCGGCGCCGAGCTTCGTCGGGTCGAGCATGGCCTCGCGCCAGTTCGCGTCGCGCAGCCAGGCGTAGTCGTCGACGAGGGTCACGCCGTGGATCGTGGTCTTGCTCGGCCGGCGGGCGGCGACGGGCGGCTGCGGTGCGGCGTTGTCGGCGGCGGTCTGGTTCATGGGCGGGGGTCTCGAAGGGCGGCGCAATCGCACACCATCATGCCGCGGCAGTCGGGATTCAAGCGCCGTCGGTCGCCGCGTTCGCCCGCGGGGGTGCGAGCCGGCGCCGCGCGCGCCGGTGGGCCTGCTCCAGGGCGGCGGTGTCGCGCCGGCTGGTCGCGGCGGCGACGGCGGCCTCGCGCAGGGCGTCGGCCTGTTCGCGCAGCCGCCGGCGCGGGCTGTCGTCGTCCAGAAAGGCGCCTATCGCGCCGATGTGTTCGAGCATGTGCAGCGCGGCGTTGCGGTCGCCGGCGAAGTAGGGGCGCAGCTGGTCGAACACGGCGTCGGCCAGGGTGTGGAAGTCGAACGGCGGCACCCACAGGCGCAGCCGGCCGTCGGCGTCGAAGCGGTGGCGGGGCGCGATGTCCTGCCGGGCCAGCCGGATGAGCGCGGCCGCCAGCCAGTCGAGACAGCCCATGGCGGTGTAGGGGTCGTTGATGCCGGGCGACAGCGCGCGGGCGGCGATCTCCACCAGTTCGTTGACCAGAAAACCGATGTCCTGAGTCTGCGTGCGCTGGCGGCCCAGGGCGTAGCTGTTGCGCAGCGCCGCGGCGAGGTCCGCGTCCACGCGCGCGGCCGGCCAGGCGCGCAGCAGGGTCTGGCCGTCGGCGACGAAGTCGCCCGGGGCGCGTTCCAGCCGCAGGACCAGATCGTGCCGGGCCGCCGCGCGCACGAGCGAGGTAAAGCCCAGGTTCTGGATGTAGCCGTGGTCGTCCGCGGTCACCGCCAGCGCGACGTCGTCGAAGCCGGCCGGCAGGCGCGCGGGCCCGTGTTCGGCCGCGGTCTCGGCCTCGGCGGTGTAGTCGTCCAGGGCCGCGTCGAGGTCGCGGGCGACGTTGCCGACCACGTTGGAGACGTGCAGCGATTCGGTGATGTGATGGATGAAATAGATCAGCACCGCCAGGCTGGCCACGGTCAGCCCCAGCGCGAAGACCAGCGACAGATGCGGGATGAAGGCCGCATCCGCGCCGCTGTCCGCCTGCACCGTGCGCAGCAGCAGCAGGCAGTAGACGAACGTCGCCACGAACGTGCCCAGCGTGATCTGGTTGCCGCGGTCGTTCATGAAGTTGGTCAGCAGCCGCGGCCCGAGGGTGGAGGTCGTGTACGACAGCGCGGCGATCGTGATCGAGAAGGTCACGCCGGCCACCCCGATCATCGAGCCGGCCACCGTGCTCAGCACGCCGCGCGCACCGTCGGCCTGGATGCGATAGACCCACGGCACCGCGTCCACCCAGGCGCTGCCGATGGCGCCGTCCACGGCCACCAGCACGAACGAGCAGACCGCCGCGGCCAGCGACATGACGGTCGGCAGGAACCAGTAGCTGCCCCGCAGCCGGTTCCAGATCTGGATGAGTCGTGCCATTGGCGGCGCCCGCTGCAAGCCGGATGATGGGGGCACTCTATCGCACCGGAGAACGAGTCATGCAGCGCGAAATCCAGGGCCTAACCCTCGAATGCGTCCAGGGCGACATCACCGCCCAGCCGGACATCGACATCATCGTCAACGCCGCCAACAAGCAGCTCAAGGGCGGGGGCGGCGTGGACGGCGCGATCCACCGCGCGGCGGGCCCGCAGCTGGTCGAGGCCAGCCGCGCGCTCGCACCCATCGAGGCCGGCGAGGCGGTCATCACCCCCGCCTTCGATCTGCCCAGCGCCCACGTCATCCACTGCGTCGGCCCGGTCTACAGCAACAATCCGGCGGTGGCCGACCGCCTGGCCGGCTGCTACCGCGAGGCCATGCGCCTGGCCGCCGAGGCGGGCGCCGAGTCCGTCGCCTTTCCGGCCATCTCCTGCGGCGTCTACGGCTACCCGCTGGATGCCGCGGCGCGGATCGCGGTGGATACGGTGGCCGCCTGCGCGGCCGACGCCGCCCCGGTCACCCGGGTGCGCTTCGTGCTGTTCCACGATGCCGCGCGGGCGGCCTTCGAGGCCGCGCTCGCGGATCATCGGCCGGCGACGGAACAGCCGGAACGACCGGGCTGAGATCGCGGAACGGCGCAGCGCGTCTTCGCCGCGCCGATCGGGCGGGCCGGGACGACGAGTCCCCGGATCGGGCGCCGTAACCGGCGCCCGGCCTCGATTCCACGGGTGTGGATGGCCGTTCTCGCATCGGGTCGATCACGCCGCCGAGCCTCTGGCGACGCGGCCGGGTTGGCGCGCGAACGCGATTGGTGCGGACGCCGGGGCGGCCGTTTCCGGGGCTTCGGGGCGGGGCGACGGGACGCTGTCCGGCGTGGCCGATGGACGGGCCGTCTGCCGGTCCGCCGACCGGCCATTGCCGCGGACAGCGGGTGCGCGTGGACGCCGGGCCGACGGCCGTGATCGCCGGCCATCCCGTGGCACGCCGGGTTTTGCGGCACGCGGGCTGTACCACGGGCGTCTCGAGGGCCCCGCTTCATGGAGATGTCACGAACACCGCCTAGCGTTCGGTGGGCCCGTTGCGTGTTCCGGGCAACACGCACATCCCAGGACCCACCACCTAGAAGGGGGAATCGTGAGCGAAGAAATCGAAGACCATCGGCTGCTCAACACGAGCGACAACGAGCCGTTTTCATCCGTGCTGGAGCGGCGCGTGTCGCGTCGCGGCGTCATGCGCGGCGGCCTTGGCATGGCCGCCGTGGGCATGCTCGGCAGCTTCGGCCTGACCGCCTGCAGCGACGACGACGGCAACGTCGATCTCGGCGACGACGACATGGCCGCGGCCATGGCGCTGGCGTTCGAGTCCATTGCCGGTTCGCAGCAGGACGCGGTCGTCGTGCCGCCGGGCTATACCGCGCAGGTGCTCATGCCCTGGGGCACGCCGATCAACGGGGGCGGCACCGAATGGCGTCCGGATCTGTCCTTCACGCCGCAGATTCAGGCCAATAGCGCGGGCATGCACCACGACGGCATGTATCACTTCCCGATCTCGGAGGAGAACGCCTCGAGCGAGTTCATCCTCGCGCTGAACAACGAATACATCGACCAGGGCGCGCTCTGGGCGCCGCAGGGCGGCCCCACGAACGCCGGCGAGGGCGCGCGCCCGGCCGACGAAGTGCGTACCGAGATCAACGCCCACGGCGTGACGGTCGCGCAGGTCGCCCGGGACGCGGACGGCCGTTGGTCGGTGTCCCGCAGCGCGCCCTACAATCGCCGCCTGACCAGCGCCACACCGATGAAGCTGAGTGGGCCGGTGGCGGGCAGCCCCTACGTGGTCACGGCCTATGACCCCACCGGCATGTCCACGCGCGGCACCAACAACAACTGCGCCAGCGGCTACACCCCCTGGGGCACCTACCTGACCTGCGAAGAGAACTGGCCGGCGGTGTTCATCAAGAACAGCGACCGCTACATGGACGACGAGCGTCTGGGCATCAGCACCGAGCGCGGGCGCTACGGCTGGGAGACCGCGGCTGGCGACCCCACCGAGACCGACGGCGAGTTCGCCCGTTTCAACGCCACACCGAGCGGCGCCTCGGCGGCCGAGGACTATCGCAACGAACCGCGCACCTTCGGCTATATCGTGGAGGTCGACCCGTATACGCAGCAGTCGCGGGCGGTCAAGCGCACGGCGCTGGGTCGCTTCCGGCACGAGGGCTGCTGGCCCGGCAAGCTCGTTCCGGGTGAGCCGGTGGTGTTCTATTCCGGCCACGACTCGCGCAACGAGTACATCTATAAGTTCGTCTCCACCGAACTCTGGCGCGAGACCGATGCGAACATGGCCGGGGGCAGCTACGATCGGCTGGCGATCGGCGATCGTTACCTCGACGACGGCACCCTCTACGCCGCCCGCTTCGACGCCGACGGCAACGGCGAGTGGCTGCCGCTCGAACCCGACGCCATGGTGCCCGGCACCGCGCAGACGCTGGCCGCGGCGCTGGGGCTCGAGGCCGGCGACCGGGCCGGGGTGATCATCCACACCTGTGATGCCGCGGACCTGATGGGCGCGACGCCGATGGACCGGCCGGAATGGGGCACGGTCGATCCGGTCTCCGGTGAGGTCTACATGACCCTGACCAACAATTCGGATCGCACCGAGGAAGGTACCGAGCCGACCTTCACCGAAGACGCCAGCGAGGTGGAAGCCCTGGGTGCGGCCTATGCCACCGCGCCGGTCAACGCCGCCAACCCGAAACCGGAGAACGCGCACGGTCACGTGATCCGCTGGCGTGAGCCGAGCCCGGGCGAGACGACCTTCGAATGGGAGATCTTCGTCTTCGGCGCGATGCCGGATACCGATCCCGCCCGGAACCTGTCGAATCTCAACGCGGAGAACTACTTCTCCAGCCCGGACGGGCTCTGGTACGACAACCGCGACGACGGCCAGGGCATTCTGTGGATCCAGACCGATACCGGCACCACGCCCGAGGACGACAACGGCCCGGATTTCACCAATGATCAGGTGCTGGCTGTGGTGCCCCAGGGTGTGCAGGCCGGCGCCGATGATCCCTCGGTGGTCAACTCGGCCAACCAGACGCAGCTCAAGCGTTTCGCGGTCGGCCCGAACGACTGCGAGGTCACCGGCATCTTCGCCACGCCCGACAAGACCGCGCTGTTCATCAACATCCAGCATCCGGCCAACTGGCCGTCGACCGAAGACGCGACCGCGGTAACCGAGGGCGACGTGCGTCCGCGTGCCTCCACGGTGGTCATTCAGAAGGCCGATGGCGGACAGATCGCGGTCTGACCCGCGCTTCCACCACGCCGTCGTGTTCGGGGCCGCCTTCGGGCGGCCCTTTTTCTTGGGCACGGCACATCCGTAATTTCGGTGATGCCGTGACGGCGTCGCGGCGTGTTACCCATGGCGCGTCATTAGCGCCACCGATCCGTTTTCATGTCCGTCACCACCCCGCGCGAACGTCTGATCGAATGGCTCAAGGAAGCCCATGCCATGGCCCGCCACGGCGAGACCATGCTTTCGGCGCGCGCCGACGACCTCCGCTCCTACCCGCAGCTCGCCGAACGCCTGGCGGCCCACGCCACCCAGACGCAGGCACAGGCCACGCGTATCGCCGATTGTTTGGACGAGCTGGGCGAGGACACCTCTTCGGTGCGTGACCTCGCCAGCCGGCTGTCGGCGGCCGGGCATTCGCTGGGCACCCGCGTGGCCGGGGAACAGGCGGTGCAGGCGCATGCCGCGAGTCTGGCCTTCGAGCACTACGAGATCGCCAACTACCGCGCGCTCGTCGCTGCCGCCCAAGCCGCGGACGCGCCGGCGGTCAAGTCGCTGTGCGAGGCCATCCTGACCGAGCAGCGCACGATGGCCGACTGGCTCGAGTCGCATCTGGACGCGACCACGGCGGCGTTTCTCGAGCACGGTTGAGAGGGCGCGTCCGAATCAAGCGCTGCCCGTCGCAGAATTCGCGGATTGGCCCGTTGGCGCGGGTCGGATCAGGTGCTTGCGCCGCAATCCGCCAAAGCCGGGCCGCTGCGCCGCGCGCCCGCACCTCGGATCACGCGCGTCGCGCTGATTCAGCCTGCGTGTGGCCTATCGTTCTCGCGCCTCAAATGGACTTTTCTGGTTATGTAAACCCTCGCTATCTCGTCGCGTAAGCGATGACGCCGGTTTGTGGATCGGAGCTTTTCAATACAGGAAGCAGCGGGCCGTGTGGCCGTCGCCGAAATCGCGCGCGGCCGGGTCCTCGCGCCGGCAGCGGTCCATGACGTGCGGGCAGCGCGGGTGGAAGTGGCAGCCGCTCGGCGGGTTGGCCGGTGACGGCAGATCGCCGGTGAGCCGGATGCGTTCGCGCCGGTCGGCGTCGTCGACGCTGGGCGTGGCTGAGAGCAACGCCTGGGTGTAGGGATGCTTCGGGGCGCGCAGGATCCGCTCGGCCGGGCCGGATTCGACGATGCGCCCGAGATACATCACCGCGATGTCGTGGGCGAGATACGACACCACAGCCATGTCGTGGGTGATGAACAGATAGGCCAGCCCGCGCTCGGCCTGCAGCCGCGCCAGCAGGTTGAGTACCTGCGCCTGCACGGAGACATCCAGCGCGCTGGTCGGCTCGTCGCAGATCAGCAGCTTCGGTTCCAGCGCCAGCGCGCGGGCGATGCAGATGCGCTGGCGCTGGCCGCCGGAGAACTCGTGCGGATAGCGATCGAGGGCGCCTTCCGGCAGGCCGACGTCGGCGAGCAGTTCGGCGGCAATGCGGCGACGATCGGCGCTGTTGCGCCCGATCTTCTGCGCGATCAGGCCCTCGGTGAGAATCTCGCCGACCAGCATGCGTGGGTTCATGGACGAGAACGGGTCCTGGAAGATCATCTGCAGATTGCGCCGCGCCGCGCGTAGGCCGCGCCCGCGCAGGTTCAGCAGGTCCGTGCCGTCGAAGTCGGCGCGGCCGGCGGTGGCGTCCAGCAGCCGCGCCAGGGCGCGTCCGAGCGTGGTCTTGCCGCAGCCGGATTCGCCGACCAGCGCCAGCGTGCGGCCACGCGCCAGCCGCAGGGACACCCCGTCGACGGCGCGCACATGGCCCACGGTGCGCCGGAGCACGCCCCGGGTGATCGGAAAATGCACCGCCACGTCGCGGGCGTCGAGCAGGGCCTCGGCGTCGGCCCCGGCCGCCTCGGTCGCGACGGGTTCGGCCGCGGGCAGCGCCGCCGGCAGCGGCTGGCCGGCCATGCGCGTGTCGTAGAGATGGCAGCGCACCTGCGCGCCGCGGTCGCTCGTCCACGCCGGGCGGGTGTCGAAGCAGGCGGCCCAGGCGTGCTCGCAGCGATCGGCGAAGCGACAGGCCGGCAGCGTGGCGGTCAGCGGCGGCACCTGCCCGGCGATGATCGACAGCCTGCGGCCGCGCTGGGCCGCACCCGGCAGGGCCGCGAACAGCTTGCGGGTGTAGGGATGGCGCGGGGCGGCGAACAGGGCCGCGCGGTCGGCGGTCTCGACCAGATGGCCGGCGTACATGACCGCGACGCGGTCGGCGACCTCGCTGACCACGGCCAGATCGTGGGTGATCAGCAGCAGGGCCATGCCGCGCTCGCGCTGCAGCCGGGCCAGCAGCGCCAGGATCTGGGCCTGGATGGTGACGTCGAGCGCGGTCGTGGGCTCGTCGGCGATCAGCAGCTCCGGCTCGCCGGCCAGGGCGATGGCGATGACCACGCGCTGTTTGAGCCCGCCGGAGAGCTGGTGTGGGTAGGCGTCCCAGCGCTCGGCCGGATCGGGAATGCCCACGTCGTCGAGCAGGACCAGCCCGGCCTCGCGCGCGGCCCGGCCGCGCAGGCTGCGATGCGCGGCCAGCGCCTCGGCGAGCTGGCGGCCCACGGTCAGCACCGGGTTGAGTGCGCTCATCGGCTCCTGGAAGACCATGCCGATGCGGCGCCCGCGCACCGCGCGCAGCTCGCGCTCGGACAGGGCCAGCAGGTCGTCGCCGCCGAGCGCCACCCGGCCGTCGAGCACGCGGGTGGCGTGGGCCGGCGTCAGGCCGATGAGCGACAGCGCGGTCATCGACTTGCCGCAGCCGGACTCGCCCAGCAGGGCCAGCGTCTCGCCGGCCGCGATCGTGAAGCTGACGTCGTCCACCGCCCGCAGCGGCCCCTGCGGGGTGTCGAGCACGGTGGACAGCGCCTCCACGCGCAGCACCGGCTCGTCGCCGCGACGCGTGTCCATCAGCGGGCCCCGCCCGCGGGCTGGGCCGGTGCGCTGTCGTCGTTGGCGTCAGCGCCCTCGGCGCCGCGCAGGCGCGGGTCGAAGGCGTCGCGCACCACGTCCGCGAACAGATTGGCCGCCAGTACCAGCACCAGCATGAACACGAAGGCCGCGAACAGCGGCCACCAGACGATGGGCTCGCGCGCCATCTCCAGCCGGGCGCTGTTGATCATGTTGCCCCAGCTGTTCATGGACGGGTCCACGCCCACGCCGATGTAGGACAGCACCGCCTCGGCCAGCACCAGCGCGGAGAAGTCCAGCACCACCTGGATGAGCACGATGTGCATCACGTTGGGCAGCATGTGGCGGGCGAGTATGCGGCCCGGCCCGCTGCCCAGCCCGCGGGCGGCGGCCACGTAGTCCAGCTCGGCGAGCTTGCGGGTCTCCGCGCGCAGCAGCCGGCACAGGCTGGTCCAGCTGGTGATGCCCAGTATCAGGCACAGGAACAGCAGCCGCAGATCCGCGCGTTCGGTGGTGGTGCCGAAGGCGTCGGCGTTGTTCTCCATGTAGACCTGCATCATCAGCACCGCGGCGGCGATGAGCAGCACGCCGGGGATCGAGCTCAGCGTGGTGTAGAGATACTGGATGACGTCGTCCACCCAGCCGCGGAAATACCCGGCCAGCAGTCCCAGCACCAGCGCGAAGGGCAGCATCACCAGCGTGGTCAGCGTGCCGATGGCCAGCCCGGTGCGGATGCTCTTCACGGCCTGGTAGAACACGTCCTGGCCGACCTTGTCGGTGCCGAGCACGTGGTAGTCGCCGGCCAGCACGACCAGCGCGCCGACGCATACGGACACGACCAGGGCGGCGATCAGCCCGGCCCGCCAGGCCAGCCGCGTATGCCCGCCGGCGATGCGCCGGGCGACCCGCTGCGGCGGGCCGCGCGTGGCCGCGGCGATCGTCAGGACCAGCGCCAGCGCCCCGAGCAGCCAGGCCGCCATCCCGTAGCCGGCCCCGAGGAGGCCACTCTGCGCGATGTCCTCGGCCCGCGTCAGGCCGGTCTCGTCCAGCCGGTTGCCGGCGTAGGACAGCCGCGGATAGGTCTGCAGCTTGCGCCCGTCGGCCTCGGTGACCACCTGCTGGACATAGGAATCCAGCGCGAACGGCGCGGAATAGGTCTGCTCGTTCTGCTCGATCAGCGGCCGGGCCAGCGTGTCCAGCACGCTGACGACCTCGCTGGCGACCCGCGTGCCGCCGTCGCCGGTCGCCTCCACCGGCCGGTAGTGGATGCTGTCGAGCACGCCGACCACGGTATAGGCCAGCAGCACCACCAGCGTGACCATGCCCACCGGGCGGGCGAACACCCGCAGCCACGGCACCCGCAGCGGCTTGCTGCGCGCCGCGAAGACCGCGAACACGCCGATCGCGATCAGCAGCAGGTAGATCAGCACGTCGGTGTAGAGGAGGACGTACAACGTGTTCAGCTATGCGAGGAAATGGCAGTCATCGACGCGATCATCCTTCAAAGGATTCATGATCAGGCCGCGTCGAACTCGATTTTCTCGACCGTATCCAGATCGATCGTACGCCGGGCCTGCCAGAGTTCGTACTGATCCTGCATGGCCATCCAGCTTTCGGGCGAACGACCGAGCGTTTTCGACAGCCGCAGTGCCATTTCGGAGCTGATGCCGCTCGTACCTTTGAGCACCCGGTTGAGTGTGGACGGTGACACGCCGAGCTTGCCGGCCAGCGTGCGTCCGGTAATACCGTGGGGCTCCAGATAGACCGCGCGGATGAATTCACCGGGATGCGGGGGATTGTGCATGGTCATCAGTGATAATCCTCGTAATTCAGTACGTACGCGTGCCCATGTCGAAATTCGAAGGTGAGTCGCCAGTTGCCGCTGACCCATATCGACCATCGATCGACGTTGTCGCCACTGAGCGAATGGAGTTTGAAGCCCGGAATATCCATGTCGTCGATCGTTAGTGCGGAATCTAGCGCGGCGAGTTGCATGCGTAAGCGTTTAGCGTGCTCGGGTTGTATGCCGGCCTTCGAGCCGGTCTGGAAATATTGCTTGAGCCCCTTATGTCGAAACGACTTGATCACGACTCGATTTTAGCGCGTTGCGCAACACGCAACAAATGATGAGTGTCTTGCTTCGATGCGGCTCATAATCGTATCCGCGGATCGAACAGTGTGTAGCTGATATCGGTCAGCAGCAGGCCGACGATGTAGAGCACCGAGCCGAGAAACACCATCGCCCGCACGATGGCGAAGTCCTGATTCTGGATCGCCTCGATGGTGTAGCTGCCCAGGCCCGGGATCCCGAAAAAGGATTCCATGATCAGGCTGCCCATGAACAGCAGCGGCAGCAGCACGACCACGCCGGTCAGGATCGGGATCATGCCGTTCTTGAGCACGTGCACGAACAGAATGCGCAGGTCGCCCATGCCCTTGGCGCGGGCGGTGCGGACATAGTCCTTGCCGTATTCCTCCATGAAGATGGTGCGATACCAGCGCGTGCCCGAGCCGATGCCGGAGACCACGCCGATGACCACCGGCAGGACGAGGAACTTGGCCATGTCCCAGCCGCCGGCATAGCCGGAGATCGGCACGAGGTTCATCAGCTTGCCGGCCACGAACTGCCCCGCGATGATGTAGAACAGCGGCGAGATCGACATCAGCACCACGCACAGCACGACGCCGCCCCAGTCGATGGCGGTCGAGCGGAAGAACACCAGCAGCAGGCCGAAGGTGATGTTCACCGCCATGCCCACCAGCAGCGTGGGGATGGCCAGCGCCAGGCTCGGACCCATGCGGGCCTGGATGTCGGCGGCGATGGAACGGCCGCCGTCCGAGCGCCCGAAGTCGAAGGCCATGACCTTCACCGATTTCTGGAAGAACAGCGTGTCGGTGAACGCCGCCAGGCCGGACTCCTCGGCGTTGTGGAAATAGGGCCGGTCGTAGCCGTGGGTGGCCTTCCAGGTGTCGATGGCCTCGGGCGTGACGCGCTTGGCGCCGAGCTGCATGCGGGCGATGTCGTCGGGCGTGTTGACCACGAAGAACAGCAGGAAGGTGATCAGGTTGACGCCGATCAGCACCGGAATCGCGTACAGGGCGCGGCGGACGATATAGGCGAACATCAGCGCGCTGTCCGCCGCACGGCCCGGTGCTCGCGCCGGCGATGGATCCACACCCCGGGCAGCAGCAGCACGAGCAGCCCGCCCGCCCCCGCGGCGAGCGGCCAAAGCACGGGCCGATTCCAGGCGAGGCGTTTGTCGGCGCGCGCCGCCGGATCGATGTCGAGATACTTGATCGTGTTGTTCGCCATCGCGTTGGGCTTCGTGTTGGCGAGCCAGCTCTGGTAGAGGCCGTACTGGCGCGGGTACATGCCCCACACCCAGGGCGCGTCGCGCTGGACGATGTCGATCATGTGGTCGATGAGTTGCCGGCGTTTGGGGCCGTTGTCCATGTCGCGCATGCGCCGGAACAGCCGGTCGAAGGTGTCGTTCTGGTAGTTGGCGATGTTCTGGCCGTTGTTCTCGGCCGCGCTGTTGGGGCCGTAGAGCAGGAACAGAAAGTTCTCCGGATCGGGATAGTCGCCCATCCAGCCGGAGCCGAAAAATAGCTGCACGTTGCCGTCGGCGGTCTTCTGCTGGAATCGGCTCCAGGTGGTCGCGCGCACCACGAGCTGGATGCCGAGCTTGTCGAACTGCTGGCGCATCCAATCCATCTGCGACTTGAATTCCGGGCCGCTGGCCGGCGTGTCCAGATTCAGCAGCAGCGGTCGCCCGGTCTCCTCGTTGGTGCCGCCGGGATAGCCCGCCTCGGCCAGCAGCTCGCGCGCGACCTCGATCGACTTGCGCCGGCGTTCGCCGTCGACCCAGTCGTAGACGACCGGGTTCGTGCCGGCTTCGCCCTCGCGGGCGCCGAACAGCCCCGGCGGCAGCGGGTCCTGGGCGACCAGGCCGCGGCCGTTGAGGAAGATGGCGACGTAGGACTCGTAGTCGATGGCGATCGAGATCGCTTGGCGCAGCTTGCGGGCGTCGTCGTCGCCACCGACCACCTCGTCGTTCATGTTGAAGCCGAGATAGTAGATCGCCGGCAGCACGGTCGTGGCCAGCCGCATGCCGCGCTCGGCCATGGTTTCGGTCAGATGCGGGTCGCCGTCGGCGTCGATGCGGATCGCCTCGCCGAAGGCGTCCGAGGAGATCCCGGAACTGTCGTAGTAGCCCTGCAGGAACTTGTTCCAGTAGGGAATGGATTCCTTCTCCAGCGAGAACACGACCCGGTCGATGAAGGGCAGCGCCCTGCCGGCGTCCTCGAGCAGGCCGGCCTCGCGATCGCCGGGCGCACCCTCGCTCGGGTAGCGCTCGCCGTGGAAGTTGGGGTTGGTCTCGAGCACCATCCGCCGGTTCGGATTGTTCTCGGTGAGCATGTAGGGCCCGGTGCCCACCGGAAAGGTGTCGATGCCGATGTTCTTCGCCGCCAGGGCGTCCTGGTTGTAGAAGGCGATGGCCTCGGGCGGCATCGGCGCGAAGAACGGCATCGCCAGCCAGTAGCGCAGCTGCGGGTAGACGCCGTTGACGCGGATCTCGAAGTGGCGGTCGTCGACGGCGCGGGCGCCCTCGAAGTCGTGGCGGGTCAGATCCAGATGTTCGCCCGGTGCGAGCTTGTCCCGCGCGGCCCGCAGGCGTTCGGCGAAATCGGCCAGGCCGACGATGTGCTCGCTCATCACGCCGAGGATCGGCGAATTCACTTCCGGGCTCGCCAGGCGTTTGATCTGATGCACGTAGTCCGAGGCGCGCAGCGTCCGGCTGGCCTGGTGGGTGAAGTCCGCGGGCGAGGCGATGCCCTCCAGATCGGCCGGCGACAGGTCGCGATAGCGCGGCGCGCCGTCCGGCCCGCGGGCGAACGCCGGGTGCGGCTGATAGCGCACGCCGGGTTCGATCTCGATGGTGTAGACACTGGTGGCGACGTCCTCGGGCGGGGTGTCCGCGGGCAGGGGGTCGCCGTCGGCGTCCAGATACTGCGGCTCGGGCAGGCGCGTCGCGGCCAGCGGCTCGAGCTGGTAGGGCCGCTTGAGATAGTGATACTGCAGGGGCGGCTCGTAGATCTGGCCGGTGAACTCCACCTCGTCGGTGGCGTAGGAGCGCGCCGGGTCCAGATGCCGCGGCGGTTCTGTGAAGGCACGATAGAGCGTGTCGCTGGCGCGCTCCGCGTCCGGGTAGGGGCTGTTCCAGGGCCGTTCGCAGCCGGCGCCAAGGACGATCGCCAGCCACAGCAGCGCCCAGAGCGCGCCGCGCCGGGCCGAAGGGGTACGAACGCATGTCGCGCAGGGCATGCCCTGCAAAATAGCGGATTCCACTGGCCGACCCAAACGCGGTCCGTCGGGTGTCCACCTTCGTCGTATAGGGCCGGGGGCCTCCACGCTGGCATATTGCCGGAATCTGCGAGTAGAGGAGCGAGCATGTCCGACCCCAGCCGATACGCGGCCGAATTCGAGGCCGCGCGCGACAACCCGGACGCGTTCTGGGCCGATCAGGCCGAGGCCATACGCTGGACGCGGCCGCCGACGCAGGTGCTGGACGGCAGCCGCGCGCCGTTCTATCACTGGTTCCCCGACGGCGAGCTCAACACCGCCGACAACTGTCTCGATCGCCACGTGGACGCCGGCCGCGGCGACGTCACGGCCCTGATCTACGACAGCCCCGTGACCGGCACGCAGGCGCGCTACACCTACGCCGAGCTGCGCGACGCCGTGGCTCGTTTCGCCGGCGTCATCCGCGATCAGGGCGTGGCCAAGGGCGACCGCGTGATCATCTACATGCCGATGATCCCGGAAGCGGTCATCGCCATGCTCGCCTGTGCCCGCATCGGCGCGGTGCATTCGGTGGTCTTCGGCGGCTTCGCGGGCGCGGAGCTGGCCAAGCGCATCGACGACGCCACCCCGAAACTGGTGCTTTCGGCCTCCTGCGGGATCGAGCCGGGGCGCGTGGTCGAGTACAAGCCGCTGCTGGACACCGGCATCGATCTGGCCGAGCACAAGGTCGAGCGCTGCGTGATCTTCCAGCGCGACACGCAGCGCTGCGCGCTCGTTTCCGGCCGCGACATCGACTGGAACGAGGCCCTGGCCGCGGCCGAACCGGCCGACTGCGTGCCGGTGGCCGCGACCGATCCGCTCTACATCCTCTACACCTCCGGCACCACCGGCAAACCCAAGGGCGTGGTCCGCGACAACGGCGGCCACGCCGTGGCCATGCACTACTCCGCGCGGGCGGTCTACGGCCTGTCGCCGGACGACGTGTTCTGGACCGCCTCCGACGTCGGCTGGGTGGTCGGCCACTCCTATATCGTCTACGCGCCGCTGCTGCTGGGCTGCACCTCGGTGATGTACGAGGGCAAGCCGGTGGGCACCCCGGACGCCGGCGCCTTCTTCCGGGTGATCGCCGAGCACGGCGTCGATGTCTTCTTCACCGCGCCCACGGCCTTTCGCGCGGTCAAGAAGGTCGACCCGAACGCCGAACTCGGCGCCGCCCACGACACGTCCTGTCTGCGCGCGCTGTTCCTGGCCGGCGAGCACACCGACCCCGACACCGCCCGCTGGGCCGGCGAGAAGCTCGACGTGCCCGTCATCGACCACTGGTGGCAGACCGAGACCGCCTGGGCGATGAGCGCGAACCCGTTGGGCATCGAGATGCTGGACGTACCGCCGGGCTCGGCCGGCCGCCCGATGCCGGGTTACGACATCCGCGTGCTCGCCCCGGACGGCAGCGAGGTCGGCGCCGACGAGATGGGCGACATCTGCGTGAAGCTGCCGTTGCCGCCCGGCTGCTTCCCCACCCTCTGGCAGAACGACGCGCGCTTCCGCTCGTCGTATCTGGACGAGTTCCCCGGCTACTACCGCTCGGGCGACGCCGGCTATTTCGACGCCGCCGGCAACGTCTGGGTGATGAGCCGCGTCGACGACATCATCAACGTCGCCGGGCACCGGCTGTCCACCGGCATGATGGAGGAGGTCATCGCCGACCACGCCGACGTCGCGGAGGTCGCGGTGGTGGGCGCGGCGGACGCCGACAAGGGTCAGCTGCCGGTGGCCATGGTGGTGCTCAAGTCCGGCGTCACGCGGCCCTCGGACGAAGTCATCGCCGAACTGGTGGCGCTGGTGCGCGACCGGATCGGGCCGGTCGCGGCCTTCCGTCACGCCACCCTCGTCGAGCGTCTGCCCAAGACGCGCTCGGGCAAGGTGGTGCGCGCCACCCTGCGCCAGATCGCCGACGGCAAGGAGTGGAACACGCCTGCCACCATCGACGATCCGGCCATTCTCACCGAGATCGAGGCGCAGCTGGCGACCATCGGCTATCCGCGCCACGGCGGCTGAACGCGCTAGGGCCGGGTTCGGCTGCCGCGAAGGCGTGGTCCGCGCGGCGCTGGTCGTCGGCCTCGTGCTCGGGCTAGGGCTGTCCGCTGCGGCGGCGGTCGCCGACACCCGCGCCGGCATCGCGGCCCATGCGCGCGGCGATTACGCCGCCGCCGCCGAGGCCTGGCGGTCGCCGGCGGCCGAGGGCGCGGCGCGGGCGCAATACGGGCTGGGCCTGCTCCATGCCGAGGGCCGGGGCGTGCCCGCCGATCCGGCGCGGGCGCTGGGCTGGTACACACGCGCGGCCGAACGCGGTTTCGCCCCCGCCCAGTACAACCTGGCCGTGCTGCACGAACGCGGCGCCGGCGTCCCGCGCGATATCGCCCAGGCGGTGTTCTGGTATGCCGAGGCGGCGCGCCGGGACTTCGCCCCCGCGGCGACCAACCTGGCGCTGGCTTATCTGGACGGGCGCGGTCTGCCGCGCAATCTCGAGGCGGCGGTGCAGACGCTGGCGGTCGCCACGCCGGCCGATCGGGCGCGCCTGCGCTCGGCCCTGCCGGCGGCGCGGGTGGGCCCGGCCCGGGTGAATCTGCGCGCCGGGCCGTCGCTCAACGCCGCGGTGCGCAGCCGGCTTGCCGCGGCCACGCCGCTGCGCGTGTATCGGCGCCAGCGCGGCTGGGTCCAGGTCTGGGCGGCGGACGGCGAGCGCGTGGGCTGGGTCGCCGAGCGGTTGCTGCGCGGAGTGCCGAAGTCTCTGTCGCTCGATCTCGAGGGCCTGCGCCGCGGCCCGCTGAACGGCTTCGACGCGGCCGCGGCGCCGCGACGGGTGCCGGCGCGCGGCGCCGGGTCCGAACCGCCGACGCTGGCGGCCTATGTCGGTTTGCCCGCGCTCTTCGCCGATATCGACGCCGGCCGCGGGCGCGACAGCCCCGAGGCGATGCGGCGCGTGGCCACGCCGCGGCTGAACGTGCGCGCGGGGCCCGGTACCGACCGGGCGGTCGTGGCGGAGCTCCCCCGCGGTGCGACGGTGCGCGTCCTCGGCCGCGCCGGCGGCTGGCGCCGCGTGCGCTACGGCACGGAGGCGGCCGAGGGCTGGGTCGCGGCGTTTCTGCTGGCGCCCGCGGGGCGTGCGGAATCGGCCGCCGACACGCGGCCGGCGATCGGTGCGGGCGGCGGTTAGGCGGGGAGCGCGCGCCCCATCAGGTAGTCGTCCATGACGAAGCCGGCGCCGATGTCCTTGACGTCCTCGGCCTCCACCGCGAAGCCCAGGCGCCGATAGGCGTGGACGGCGTCGACGTTGTGCCGGTTGACCCGCAGTCGCAGCCGGGTCGCGCCCCGGCGGGCGGCGTCGGCTAGGCTGTCCGCGACCAGCCGCCGGCCGAGCCCTTCGCCGCGGGCCTCGGCGTGGACATAGAGCTTGTCCAGCCAGGCGGTGGCGGCGTCCGCCGGGTCGGGCGAGACGGCGGCGAAGCCGATCGCCCGGCCCGCCCGCCGGGCGAGCACGAAGCGGGTGCCGGCCCGCTGTTCGGCCGCCAGCGCCTGCGGGCTGTAGCCGCGTTCGAGCATGTAGTCGATCTGGGCCCGGCTGATCAGCCCCGGGTAGTGCTCGTGCCAGATCTCGCGGGCGAGCGCGGCCAGCCGGGCGTGATCCGCGGCCGTGGTCGCCGCCGCGAGGACGGCGTCGGTCATGCGCGGTCGTCGTTGCCGGCGAATCGGTCGCGTACCGCCGCGGCGTAGTCGGGATCGGCCAGCAGGGCGCGGCCGCGGCGGCTCTGGCGCAGGCGCGTCTCCAGCCAGCGCAGGCGCCGGGTCAGGCGTTCGGACTCCGCGCTCTCGGGCTCGGTCGCGGCGAGCAGTTCCTCGATGTCGCGGATCGCGCGGCGGGATTCGATCTCGGGCGGCACGAAGCCGGCGTTCTTGAGCAGACGATAGCCGGCCCGCAGTTCCGGCGGCACGTGGCGGTCGTCGTCGAGATTCAGCGGTTGGCCGGCGCCCGGCAGATCGTCGAACTCGCCGCGCTCGGCGGCGGCCTCGATATGGGCGTCGGCCAGTCGGTCGAGCAGGCTCATGACGCTAGAATACACGCGTCGCGCGCCGGGGCCGAGTGCCCCGGGCCCGGAACGAGCAGTCGCAGGATGGTTCGCTATGACAGAGTTTCTGGCGCCCGCACTCGAGGGGGCGGACAAGCAGGGGCGGGTGGCCGCCAACGGCCTCGAGCTGGCCTGGGAGCAGTTCGGCGACGACCGCGACCCGGCGCTGATCCTGATCATGGGGCTGGGCACCCAGCTCACCGGCTGGCCGGACGCCTTCTGCCGCGCCCTGGCCGACACCGGCCTGCGCGTGATCCGTTTCGACAATCGCGATATCGGCCTGTCCACCAAGCTGCGGACCGCGACCCGGCACGACGGCCCACGGGCGGCGTTCTTCAAGTCGCTGCTGGGCCGCGAGATCGACGCGCCCTACACGCTCGAGGACATGGCCGTGGACACGGTCGGTCTCATGGACGGGCTCGGCATCGCACGGGCGCATCTGGTCGGTGCCTCCATGGGCGGCATGATCGCGCAGCTGGTTGCCGCGCTGTATCCGGAGCGCGTGCAGACGCTGACCTCGATCATGTCCACCTCGGGGGCGCGCCGTCTGCCGCGCGGCCGGCTAAAGACCCTCCTGCGCCTGGCGAAGGCGCCAAGAAGCCGCGACCCTGACGCGATCGCGCGGCACATGGCGGTGACCATGCGCATGATCGGCAGCCCCCGCTACGGCCGCAGCCTGGCCGACTGGACCAGCGAGATCCGCCGGAACGTCGCGCGCAGCTACTATCCCGCCGGCACCCGGCGGCAGATGCTCGCGGTGATGGCCGCGGCCTCCCGAACCGATCTGCTCGGCGGCATCCGGCAGCCGGCGCTGGTGATCCACGGCGCCGCCGACCCGCTGTTGCCGGTCAAGCACGGTCGCAGCACCGCCGAGCACCTGAGCGACGCGCGCTACGAGGAGTTCCCCGGCATGGGCCACGATCTGCCGCCGCGGCTGCTGCCGCGGTTCGTGGAGCTGATCGGCGAACTCGTGCACGGCGAATCGGAGTCTGCCGGCCGGGCGAGGTAGCCGCGGTGCGGCATCCGGCCGGCCGATCGAGACGGACCGCCGACGGCCGTCCGTCGACCGGGCCGCACTCGCCCGCGGGTCGCCAGGCCGGGCCGGCTGCGCCCTGCAGGCCGGGCGACTGCGGGTCGACGGCGCTCCAGCCATGCGGCGGCGCATCCGTCGCGGGCGCCGTTCGGCGCGCCGGGATCGGCCCGGACGGTAGCGTCCGGGGCGGGCACTCGGTGGCCTGGCACGCGGCGGCACGGAGGCGGATGCACCGCGTCGTCCCGGAACGCCTGTCGTATGAGGCCGACGATCGCGAATCGCGCCGGCCCGTCGTTCAGGCGAAATCGAAGGCCTTCTGGTCGCCGGCCGCCGGCGGACACGCGAAGCGGCCGGTATCGAGCGTGATGCGGCGGCTCGCGTCGATACCGGCGCGCCGGCAGGCGAGCCGGAAGCGCCGCGCGATGAGTTCGGCGTGCACGCCCGAGCCGCGCATGCGCTGGCCCCAGCGGGCGTCGTAGTCGCGCCCGCCGTGGCTCTGGTTTATCAGGCTCATGACGTGGGCGGCCCGGTCCGGATAGTGGGCGGCGAGCCAGTCCCGGAACAGATGCTTGACGCCGTGCGGCAGGCGCAGCAGCACATAGCCCGCCGTCAGCGCGCCGGCCTCGGCCGCACGCGCGACCAGCGCCTCCAGCTCGTGGTCGGTCAGCGCGGGGATGACCGGCGCGACCAGAACGCCGACCGGTATGCCCGCGCGCCGCAGCGCCTCGATCGCGGCGAAGCGCCGGCCGGGGCCGGCCGCACGCGGCTCCAGATGCCGCTTGAGCGTCGCGTCGAGGCTGGTGACGCTGACCATCACGCTAGCTAGATTGTCCACGGCCATCTCGCCCAGCACGTCGATGTCGCGGGTGACCAGTGCGCCCTTGGTCACGACCGAGATCGGCTGGTTGAAGCGGTGCGCGACCGCGAGCAGCGCGCGGGTGATCCGCAGCCGGCGCTCGTCGGGCTGGTAGGGATCGGTGTTGGCGCCGAGCGTGATCGGCGTGCAGCGATAGCCCGGCGCCCGCAGCTCGGCCTCGAAGCGCTCGGCGGCGTCGGGCTTGTAATAGATCTCGGTCTCGAAATCGAGCCCGGCCGAATGGTCGAGGTACTCGTGTGTGGGCCGCGCGAAGCAGTAGATGCAGCCGTGGCTGCAGCCCTTGTAGGGGTTGATGGAGGCCGAGAAGGGCACGTCGGGGGAGTCGTTGCGGCTGATCACGCGTCGCGCCGGGTCGGCGTGCAGCCGGGTGGCCGGCGGCGTGTCGTCGGCCAGCGCCTCGGCGTCGAGCGTGCCCCAGCCGTCGTCGAAGTCGTCGGCGCCGGCTGCGGCGAAACGCCCTGCGGGGTTGGTCAGCGCGCCGCGCGTCTTGTGGTGGGTTGGGCGATGAGGCATGCTATAAACTGTATAAATAAACAGTTTATGCGGCAAGGGGTCATGGTTCGATGCGTTCGCCCGCCCAGTCGAAGACGTGACCGCTGTCCTCCGGCGTGAGCCGGTCGATCACCGCCAGCAGATGTCGGGCCGCCGTGTCCGGGCTCTGCAGGCGGCCCGCCGGCACGCGTCGCTGGAAGGGCTCGGACAGGCCGGTGTCCACGGTGCCCGGATGCAGGCCCACGCAGATCAGCGCCCGGGAACGGCGCCGCAGCTCGATGGCGGCGGTGCGGGTGAACTGGTTCTGGGCCGCCTTGGCCGCCCGGTAGGCGTACCAACCGCCGATGTGGTTGTCGCCGATCGAGCCCACGCGGGCCGACAGACTGGCGATGACCGCGCGCTCGCCGTGCGCGAGCAGGTCGTGGAAATGCTTGATCATCAGCAGCGGCCCGGTGGCGTTCACGGCGAAGCTCGTGGCGATGTGGGCGGGGTCGATGTCGGCCAGGCGTTTTTCCGGCCAGAGGCCGGTCCGTTCATCGTGAAGCAAGCCAGCCAGCACCAGCATGCCGTCCAGACGCTCGACCGTGTGCCCGATTCGGGCCCGCGCGTCGGCAACGCTGGTTTCGCTTGTCACATCCAGCGCCACAATCCGGAGCCGTGTGTCGCCGTGCGCCTCGGCGAGCGCCTGCAGACGCGGTGCGGCCGACGGATCGCGTACGGTCGCGACCAGTCGCACCGCGTCGCGCTCGAGCAGCCGGGTCGCCAATGCGAGGCCGAGGCCTCGGCCGGCGCCCTGTATGAGGATGTTCATGGGGTTTGCCTGCTCCCGGATTGGATGGGCTGTCGTCTGCCGCGGCCGCAGTGGGCCCGGTACGGCGGATGCGTGTGCCTGTGCGGGCGCGCTGTTCGGCCCTGGGTGTGGCCCGAAGGGATACAACGACGATGCCGAACATGGAAACCACCTCCGCCGAGCTGTACCGGCTGGAACGCGCGGAGGAGCAGCAGTGGGCCGAAGGCGCGCAGCAGACGCCGACGGAACTGCTACGCGAGCAGCGCGAACGCGGTTTCGCCACCCTCTGGTTCCGACCGGAACTGGAGGCGGATTTCTGCCGCTACCTGCGGCTGTCCGGCCGGCTCAGCCGCCTGACGCTATTGTCTATCGCCTTTCTGGCGATGGCGATCACGCCGCTGATCGACACCACGCTGCTCGGCATGCCGGAACCGCTGGTGCCCCTGTCGCGCTGGCTGCAGCTTGGCGGGATGATCCCGCTGCTGCTGGGCGTCGGCCTGTTCTGCTGGAAGCGGCCGGACGCGGCGGCCATCGAGCTGGTCATGGTGTTGCTGTTTCTCGGCTTCATCGCGGGGCTGCTGGGCCAGCGGATCGTCGATGCCCGATACGGCTTCGACCTGCCGGTGGAGTTCATCGGCATCTGCACGGTCACCATGTTCGCCCTCGCCCGCATCCGCTTCTGGGTCATGCTGCCGGCGGCGGTCGTGGCCGGCATCGCGGCCATCGGCGTCGAGGTCGCGTTCATCCATATCGAGCCCAACGTCAACTATCACGTGTTCGCGACCGTGGTGCTGATGGTGGTGGCGGTGTGTGCGGGCTATTCGCTTGAATACTTCATCCGCTGGACCTGGCTCAACGGCACGCTGCTGCATTATCTGTCGCGCCAGGACAGCCTCACCGGGCTGCTCAACCGCTATGCGCTGGAGGACGCGCTCGAGCAGGCGCAGGCGCAGGCGGCCCGGGAATCGGCGGGCTACGCGGTGGCGATGATCGATATCGACGCCTTCGGCGCCTACAACGATCACTACGGCCATCAGGAGGGGGATGCCGCGCTGCGCCGGGTCGCGGCGGTGCTGCGAGCCGGAGCCCGGCGGCCGCTGGATGTCTGCGGCCGCTACGGCGGCGAGGAGTTCGCCATGCTGTGGATGCACGGAGACGCCGACGAGATCCGGGCGCTTGCGGAAAACGTCTGTTCAGCCATCGCTGCGGAACGGATTCCGCACGCGGTGTCGCCGGTGGCCGAGTGGGTGACGGTGAGCATCGGCGTCTGCCACATCGGCCCCGACGACGGCCGCGTCGGTCTCTCGGCGGCGCTGCGCAAGGCCGACGCGTTGCTCTACGAGGCCAAGGCGCGGGGCCGCAACCGGGTGCTGTGCGAGCGTTTCAGCAGCTGGCCGGACGACGACGGCTGAGGCGCCGCGGTCGAGCGCCGGCGGGCCGACTTGCCGGTATCGCCGGCCGCGGAGCCTGCGGCGGGTGGTCGCGCGTCAGTGGATCAGCCAGGTCAGCACCACCACGCCCAGCGCCGCCCAGATCACCGCGCCGATGAGCCGGCGCTTGAGCAGCGCACGCAGGGCTGCCCAGAGCATCACCAGGCCGAGCAAGAGAATGAGCAGGCTCAGCACCGAGGTGCTGATGCCCAGGGCGTTGGTCAGCCCCGCCAGAAAGCTGTCGATGAGGCCGTAGAGATTGCCCAGCAGCCCCGCCAGCCCGTCGACGATGAAGCGGATGGCCGCGCCCAGTGTCTCGCCGATCCAATGAAAGAATTCTTCCACGTTCCTGCACGCTTCCGGCGAGCGCCGGTCCGACCAAACCAGCCGCCAGTCTAAAGCCTCAGGAAGCCGATGCGGGCGATTCCGAGCGCGCTGCGCGGTTGCCGCCGGCGGGGCCGCGCTCATCGGATGCGGCCGGCGCGACCGTGGTGTCCACGTCGACCTCCACCATCATGCCGGGGCTGAGCGCGGTCTTCGGCCCGTGGTCGATGGCGATGCGCACCGGGATGCGCTGGGTGATCTTGGTGAAATTGCCGGACGGGTTCGGATCCGGCAGCAGGGCGAACTGGTTGGTCGCGGCATGGCCGATGACGGCGACATGGCCGCGATAGGCGATGTCCGGGCGGGCGTCGACGTGCACGGCGACCGGCTGGCCGACGGCCAGTTCGGCGATCTTGGTCTCCTTCATCTTGGCCTCGATCCAGACGTCGGCCGGGTCGTGCATCATCACGATCGGCTGGCCGGCGGAGACGTATTCGCCCGCTTCGATGAAGGTCTCGTCGACGACGCCGTCGATCGGCGCGGTGATCGCCAGATCGTCCAGACGCGTGCGCTGGTGTGCCAGTTCCGCCTTCGCCTCGGCGAGCCGGCGTTTCATGACCGCGCGCTCGTCGGTCAGCACCTCCGGGTTGTCGATCGTGGCCTGCGGCGCCGACAGCAGGCCCGTTCGGGCGTTGTCCAGCGCGATGCGATCGACGCGCACCTGACGCTCGGCGCGGTCGTGCTCGGCGCGGGCGGCCTGGTAGGCATAGCGGTCGGCGTCGCGCTCGGCCTCGGAGACGCCGTGGCGCTGATAGAGTTCGGCCGACCGTTCGGCGTCGTGGCGGGCCCGGGTGGCTTCGGCGGCGGCGGCCTTCTCGGCGGCGACGTCGGCCGCCAGCACGTCCTTCATCTGCTCGATGCCGCCGCTGATCTGGCGGCGGGCGAGGTCGATGCGCCCCGCCTGGGCGTCGAGCTCGGCCTGCATGCGCTCGACCCGTGCGGCCAGCTGGCGGCGGCGCAGCGCGTCCGGCCGGCTGTAGAGCTGGGCCACCCGCGCGCCGGTCGCCAGGCGGTCGCCGCGAATCAGGTCGAAGCCGGTCACGCGGCCGGCCAGCCGGCTGCTGACCGTGATCTCGTGAGTGGCCACCCGGGCGTCGTTCTCGCTGACGTGGGTCAGGCGGTGATGCAGCCAGAAGCCCACCCAGATCGCCGCGATCCCGATCAGCACGGCGGCCGCGAGGAGCTTGAACAGCCGCCCGGTCCGGCCGCGGCCGGAGGCGCTGGAATCGGTGTCGTTGTCGGTCTGTGATGCGGTCATGTGCGAAGCGTCGGTTGGAGGTCAGCGGTCGGCGGCGCGGGCGCCCCAGCGGCTGAGCAGAAAGGAGGGCAGGCAGACCGCGACCAGGGCGGTCGCCACCATGAGAAAACCGTCCTGATAGGCGTAGATCGTCGCCCAGATGCGATCGATGCCGGAGAGGACGTGCTCGGCCGCCGCGCGCCGGTGCGTCGCGTCCACGCCGGTGCGTCCGACGACCTCGCCCAGATGAGCGAGCGCGCGGCGGGCCATGTCATTGCCCGGGTTCAGGCCGGCGGTCAGGTGATCGCTGTGGGCCAGCGTGCGACGGTCGAGCATGGCCACCAGCGTGACGGTGCCGAAGGCCCCGCCCAGCTGCAGGGCGAAGTTGATCGCCCCCGAGCCGTAGCCGATCAGCCGCGGCGGCAGCGCGGCGATGGAGCGCGACAGGGTCGGCGGCGGCACGGCCGCCATGCCCACGCTCAGCAGCGCCATCGACAGCGCGAGACTGGCAAACGAGGTGTTCCAGTCGGCCTGGGCCATCCGGCAGACCGCCCAGATCGCGAACGCCAGCCCGGGCAGGGTCAGCCAGTGCGGGGCCATGCGGTCGCTGAAGCGGCCGACCAGCGGCACGAGCACGGCCAGCACCAGCGTCGACGGCGTGAACAGCACCCCCGAGGTGATCGGGCTGAAGTGCAGGATCGCGTCCATGAACTGCGGCAGCAGGTACATCACGCCGTAGAAGGCGCCGCCGAACAGCAGCATGACGATCGACCCGGCCAGGAACTCCTTGTGCCGGAAGATGGCGAGGTCCAGCAGCGGGCGCGGCTGGCGCAGCTCCCAGCCGATGAAGAACACCGTGGCCGCCAGCGAGAGGACTTCGAGCTGGAGGATCGCGCTGCTCTGCCAGCCCCAGCGCTGGCCGTTGGCGATCGCGGCCAGCGCGGCGAAGATGGCCACGAACAGCGTGATCGCGCCGATCCAGTCCAGCGGCGGCCGCGGCCCGGTCGACTCGCGCCGAGGCAGGAAGATGGCGCCCATGACCATCGCGGCGACACAGATCGGCAGCACGATGAAGAACACGTAGCGCCAGGAGAAATGTTCGACCAGAAAGCCCCCGACCACGCTCGCCAGGGTCAGTGGCAGGCCCAGGCTCATGCCGTAGAGCGCGGTCGCCATCCCGCGCTGTCTGGGCGGATAGACCGCGAACAGCGCTTCGAGCGCGACCGGACGGATGATGCCGGTCATCGCGCCCTGGACCACCCGGGCGACGATGATCGCGCCCATGCCGGTGGCCAGGCCGCCCACGAACGAGGCCGCGATGAACACCGCCAGCAGGCCGACATAGGTCGCACGCTGGCCGAAGGCGCTCATCAGCCAGGGCGAGATCAGCAGCGTGACCGTGGTCGCGGCCAGAAAACCGGTCGACAGCCACTGCACCTGATCGGCGCTCATGCCGAAGGCGCCCTTGATGTAGGGCGTGGCGACGTTGACGATCGTGATCGACATGCCCAGCGCGA
Organism: Salinisphaera orenii subsp. halophila YIM 95161; assembly: GCF_003732545.1. Taxonomy (GTDB): domain Bacteria; phylum Pseudomonadota; class Gammaproteobacteria; order Nevskiales; family Salinisphaeraceae; genus Salinisphaera; species Salinisphaera orenii_A. Next base: position 30,281 of record NZ_AYKF01000035.1, read on the forward strand.
CCAGCCCCAGCAGCACCGTCAGCGTGACCAGCCAGCGGTATTTCGGGCCATAGCGCTCGAACATGGCCTCGACCTGGGTCATGCCGCTCCGGAAGGGGAAAGACGAAGGCGTATTCTATTGCATGTAAACTACAATAAAAATGACAGTCATCGGGAGCGAGTCATGGGCGATCACACCGGGGCGCCGCGCCGCCGCGCGTGGGGGATGATTCTGGCGGCGGTCGTGGCTCTCGCGGCCCTGTCCGGCTGCGCCGCCGCGCCCGGCATGTCCGACACGTCCGTCGCGTCGGCGGCCTCATCGCGGCACTACCACAGCCCGCGCTACGGCCTGGCCATCGCTTACCCGCAGGGTGTCCCGGCCGCGCGGCGGTTCGAGGCCGATTATTTCCTGGGCACGCGCTGGAATCCCGATGCGGCGGCGGCCGTGCCCGGCGACGCCCTGCTGGCGTTGACGATGCCCGGGTCCAACACGATCACCCGTGGGGTGATGCGGATCGGCGCCAGCCGCGCGCCGCGCGCGCTGGCCGCCTGCAGTGGACCGTCCAGCGGGCCGGCGGGCGCCCCGGCCGAGCCGCGGCGGGTGTTGATCGACGGGGTGGCCTTCACCCGGGTCGATACCGGCGATGCCGCGATGAATCACCACCTGCAGCGCCACAGCTACCGCGCGGTGACGGCCGGCCGCTGTATCGCCATCGACCTGATCGTGACCGGCGTCAATCCCTCGGTCTATGCCTCGCCGCCGGCGCGGCCGTTCGACCGTGAGACCGCATTCGCCCGGCTGGAGGCACTGTTGTCGCGGCTGCGGCTGGAATGATGGATCGCGCCCGCCCATGGGCGGCGGGCGTCGGTCCTATTCGGCGGCGTCCTGGACTTCCTCGCCGGCGCGTTCCATGTCTTCGCCGGCGCCCTGGATCGTGTTGCAGCCGGCGAGCAACGACATGCCGATGAGCATCAGAGCCACGAGGCCGGTCCATCTCGGGGTATTACGGTTCATCTGCGAACGCCCTCCGGGCGTGTCCACGGGGCGGGCTCGCCCCGCATCGACTATAGCCCCAGCCCGGGCGGATTGCGAGAGGCCGTCGAGGCCCGTGCGCGGTCGCTGTCGGCGGCGTTGTCACCCGACATGCAAATCCCGTTTTGCCAAGTTGATGACGTCAACGGCTCCCGGCGTGTCGGCCGCAGCCATCGGCCTTTAATCAATTGAAAATAAGTAACAAAAGTGTGACAACCTCTGTTTCCAGGTGCGTTGAAAACAGCTGGTGATTCGGCGGTTTCGCTGCCAGGTCAATGATCGCAGCGGGTGTGGGCGATGCCGGCCCACGCCGGCCGTTGCCCCGCTATCGGGGCCGCGACCCGGGATCGCGCGGTGCCGCGGCCGGCCGCGAGAAGCGGCAGGCTAGGCCATGCGCGTCGGCGCGCGAGGCCGCTCGGGCGACGCGTCGGGTGTGTCTGCCCGCGCCACCGCGGCGGGCCGCTGTCGGGGCGATCGGTCCTGCGGGGCGCGAGTGCCGACCGGTTGTGGCGCGGCGCGCGCTGTCCCGGGCGGGCCCCGCGAGCCTCGGCCGCGGGCGCCTCGACGTGCTCGCTCGTACCGGCCCGGGGTGGAGATGACGTCATGCCCGGACCTATCGCGAACGGCCGCGAGCCCGCGGCTTGGAGGCGGGATTTCGCCGTCCGCATCGGCGGATCGACCCCACGTTTCCGGTTGCCGGGCGAGACCCGGCGTCAGCGCGGCGGCAGCACGCGGTCGTGCATCACCCGGCGCAGCACGAAGCTGGAATGCACGCCCGAGACGCCCTCGATGCGCGTGATGTGCTGCAGCAGCAGCCGCTGGTAGTCGTCCATGTCCACCGCGGCGATGCGCAGCTGATAGTCGGCCTCCTGGCCGGTGATGAGCAGGCATTCCTGAACCTCGGGCAGCTCCGCGACCCGGGCCTCGAAGTTGGCGAAGCGTTCGGGCGTGTGCTTGTCCATGGAGATCAGCAACAGCGCGACCAGACCGTAGCCGAGCGCGCGCGCGTCCACCTCCGCCCGATAGCCGGTGATCAGCCCCGCGGCCTCCAGCGCACGCACCCGTCGCAGGCAGGGCGAGGGTGACAGGTTCACGGCCTCGGCAAGCGCCTGGTTGCTGATGCGACCGTCGGCCTGCAGCACCTCGAGGATGCGGCGGTCGAAACGGTCCAGGCCGGCGGTGTTGCGCTGATTCGACATGAGTTGGCAATAATTTTTATTCAGCAGGATATTATTAGCATGATATTGCGTGCCGATGCATTCCATGCGTCGACTTGGCAATCCGGTGCCGCCGCAGGCGGGTTAGACTATGTCCAGCCGGATCCCGACTAGTCGCGACCCGGCGTTCGACCGACAGCAAGGACGCAGACATGAGCCGTTTCGACCATCGCAAGTATCGCCCCGCCCCGCGGGTGACCGGTTTCGACCGCACCTGGCCCGAGCGCGACCTGACGCAGGCGCCGATCTGGGTCAGCGAGGACCTTCGCGACGGCAATCAGGCCCTGCTCGAGCCGATGAGCGTGGACCAGAAGAAGCGCCTGTGGCAGCTGCTGGTCGATGTCGGCATCAAGGAGATCATGGTCGGCTTTCCCTCGGCCAGCCAGCCGGATTACGACTTCGTGCGCTGGCTGATCGACGGTGACCGGATTCCGGATGACGTCACCATCGCCGCACTCACCCAGTCGCGGGATCACCTGATCGACCGCACCTTCGAATCGCTGGAAGGAGTGAACAAGGCCATCATCCATCTCTACAACTCGACCTCCACCGTGCAGCGCGAGCGCGTGTTCGAGATGGACGAGGACGGGATCATCGACATCGCCGTCGAGGGCGCGCAGCGCGTTAAGGAAAACGCGGTCAAGCGCCCCGGTGTGCACTGGCGGCTGGAATATTCACCGGAGAGTTTCTCCACCACCGAGCCCGAGTTCGCGGTGCGCATCTGCGAAGCGGTGATGGACGTCTGGCAGCCCACGCCCGACGACCGGATCATCTTCAACCTGCCGAACACGGTCGAGATGGCCGGCCCGCACCACCACGCCGACCAGATCGAGTATTTCTGCCAGAACGTGAAGAACCGCGAGTCCGTGATCGTGTCCGTGCACACGCACAACGACCGCGGCGGCGCGGTGGCCGCGGCCGAGCTGGCGATGCTGGCCGGCGCCGAGCGCGTGGAAGGCACGCTGCTGGGCAACGGCGAGCGCACCGGCAACATGGATATCGTGATCCTGGCGATGAATCTCTACGGCCAGGGCATCGATCCGGAGCTGGATCTGTCCAACCCGGACGAGATCATCCGCGTGGTGCACGAGTGCACCGGCATTCCGCTGCATCCGCGCCATCCCTGGGTGGGCGAGCTGGTCTATACCGCGTTTTCCGGCAGCCACCAGGATGCGATCCGCAAGTCGCTGCGCAAGCAGGGCGAGGACGAGCCCTGGCAGGTGGCCTACCTGCCGATCGACCCGCGCGACATCGGCCGCGACTATCAGGCCGTCATCCGCGTGAACAGCCAGTCCGGCAAGGGCGGCATGGCGTTTCTGCTGGAGCGCGACTACGGCATCAACCTGCCGCGCTGGATGATGCTCGCACTCGCCCCCCACGTGCAGGCCGAGAGCGAGAAGATCGCCGGCGAACTGGCCAGCTCGCAGATCCGCGATCTGCTGTTCAGCCACTTCTCGCGGCGGGCGCCGATCGCGCTGGTGGACTACGGCCTCAGCCGCGCGGGCGACACCCAATCGATGGTGGTCACCCTCGAGCAGGACGGCGAGCGGTTCACGCTGGAGGGCCGCGGCAACGGGCCGCTGTCGGCGTTCGTCAACGCCTGGAACGCGCACGCGAACGACGACATCGCCGTGGCCGATTACGCCGAGCATGCGCTGTCGACCGGCTCCGACGCCGACGCCATCGCCTTCGTGCAGCTCAAGTGCGGCACGGTGCGGGTACCCGCGGTGGCCGAGGACAGCGATACGGTCAGTGCCTCGCTGCAGGCGATCATCAGCGCGATCAACCTCACCCGGGAGCGCGACGAGACCGGCCAGCGGGGCGGGCTGACCGCGCTCGCCAGCTGATCGCCCGCGCACGGGCGCCGGCCTCGCTCCGGCGCCCGCTTTTCAGATGCGCGGGAGGCGCGTTTCCATGGCCGAATTCATCCGTTTTGACGTAAACGCCGACGGCATCGCCCACGTGGTGCTCGATCGGCCCGACGTGCTCAACGCCATGCACGCGCCGATGCGCGAGGCGCTCATCGATTGCATGGCCACCCTCGACGCGCGCCCCGACGTGCGCGCGGCGGTGCTCACCGGCGCCGGGGAGCGTGCGTTCTGCGCCGGGCAGGATCTCGACGAAGCCGTGGCCTTCGACGGCGACGACGCGGTCGCGGCCTGGGCGCGGCACCAGGGTGCGCTGCTGCGTGCCGTGCGCGCGCTCGACAAGCCGCTGGTCGCCGGCTTCAACGGCGTGGCTACCGGCGTGGGCTTTCAGCTCGGCCTGCTCGCCGATCTGCGCATCGGCTATCCCGAACTGCGGCTGGGCCAGCCGGAGGTCCGGGTGGGGCTGGCCAGCATCTACGGTTCCTGGCTGATGTCCCTGCATCTGGGGCTGGCCGCGAACGTGGAGCTGTCGATGACCGGCGACCTGATCGACGGCGAGCGTGCGCGGGCGCTGGGGCTGGTCAACGAGCTCGTGCCGCAGGGCGACGTTCGCGATCGCGCCGGGGCGACCGCACGACGTCTCGCGGCGCAACCCGCCGCCGCGCTCGCCGCGACCAAGCGCCGTTTTCGCGAACAGACCCAGGCCGGCTTCGATGCCACCTGCGAGGCGGCGGTGGCCGCCCAGGTCGCGGCCTACGCGAGCGGCGAACCCCAGCGGCGGATGTCCGCCTTCATCGCCCGTCGCCAGGCCTGACGCAGCTGCCCGGGCGGGTGTCGCCCGCGATCGCGCGTTGGCGCATCCCGATCCGGACCGTTGCGGCGGTCGGGCTCGGGTCGCCGCCACGAGACCCGGTCGCGGCCACGGCGCTGGCCGCCAGTCATCCCTCGGGGTCGGGCGCGCGGTCGCGCTTGATCCGGGCGTGCGGTGCCGCGGCCTGTGTCGCCGGTGTACCCGGTCGCTGGCTCGACTCAGCGCCGGAGATTGGTGGCCGACACCGGCGCGGCGTCGTTGCCCCAGCTGCCGCGGATGTAGCTGATCACGGCGGCGAGCTCGCGTTCCGATAGCTGGTGGAACGGCGGCATGCCGTAGGGGCGGGGATTGTCCGCGGTCGCCGGCGGGAAGCCGCCGCGCCGGATCATGTTGGCGACGTTGACCGGGTTGTCCATGGTCACCGCGCGGTTGCCGGCCAGGGCCGGGGCGCCGTCGCCGCCTTCGCCCTCGTCGCCGTGGCAGTCAGCGCATTCGTTCGCATAGATGCGCCCGCCCTCGCGCATGGCGACTTCGCGCCCGCGCTCGGACAGTCCGATCAGGCGCTCGGGCGAGGGCACCGTCCGTGCCGGAATCGATTTCAGATAAGTGGCCATGGCCCGGGCGTCCTCGGAGCTCAGGTACTGCAGGCTGTCGAATACGACATCGGCCATCGGGCCCATCGTCGCGGCGTGCTCGGTCCGGCCGCCGCGCAGCAGGGCCGCCGCCTCGGCCACGGGCCAGTCCTGCAGCCCGGCTTGGGCCGGATCGGCCAGCGGCGGCGCGTACCAGCCGTGGATCATCGCGCCCGGGGCGTCGGCCTCCGTGTCGGTCGCACCGAAGGTGCCGCGGGCGCGGTGGCAGCCGTCGCAGTGGCCCAGGCCCTCGACGAGATAGCGCCCGCGCGCCCGCACGGGATCGGCGTCCGCCGTGTCCGCGGGCGTGCCCGGCTCGAAGTACAGCGCCTGCCAGAGATTGACCAGCGGCCGGTAGCCGTAGGGCCAGTCCAGATCGTGCGCCGGGGTCTCGTGCGCCACGGCCGGCACGGTCTCGAGATAGGCGTGGATCGCGTCGATGTCGTCGCGTTCGACCCGGGTGTAGCTGGGGTACGGGCAGGCCGGATACAGCGGCGAGCCGTCGGCGCGTTCGCCTTCGTGCATGGCCGCCCAGAGGTCGTCGGCGTTCCAGTCGCCGATGCCGGTAGCCGCATCCGGCGTGATGTTGGGCGTGATGAAGGTGCCGTAGGGGCTGTCCAGGCGCAGGCCGCCGGCGAAGGGTTCGCCGTCGGGCGCCGTGTGACAGCCCGCGCAGTTGCCGATGCGGGCGAGATACTCGCCGCGTTCGGCGTCGGCGCTGTCAGTGGCGCCGACGGCGGGAGCCGCGGTCAGAAGGAGCAGCAGTATCGGAAGCAGGCGATGCATGGGTCAGGCGTTGTCGTCGGGGGCCGGGACGCTGCCGCAGTCCATCGGCGGCTCGGCGACCGGGGCGTCGGCGGGTTCGGTGTTGTCGGGCACCGGTCGCGCGGCCAGCCAGGCGGCCACGGCCTCGACGTCGCGGCCGTCGAGCCGCGCCGTGATTTCGGCCATGCAGTCCGGCGCCGCGGCGTGCCGGGTGCCGACCTGCCAGGCGCCCAGCTGGGCCATGATGTACTGGCGCGGCAGGCCGACCAGACCGGGCGTGTTCGGTTGCACGCCGGTCAGGCGCTCGCCGTGGCAGCTCGCACAGGCGGGCACCTCGGCCTGCGGGTCGCCCTCGCGCACGAGCTGTTCGCCGCGTTCGGCCAGGGCCCGGCCGGGGCGCTCGGCCGCGGCGGGATAGGGCGGGTGCCGCTCGGCGAAATGGCGTGCGATCTCGTAGAGATAGTCGCGCGACAGATGCGACACTAGGTGATTCATGGTCGCGTTGCGCCGCCGCAGCGTCTGATAGTTGACCAGCTGGTTGTAGAGATAACCCGCCGGCTTGCCGTGGATGCGCGGCACGTAGCCGTCCTCGAGCCGGATGCCCTCCTCGGCGTGGCAGGCGGTGCAGGCTTCGAGGCGCTGGGCCATCGCATCGCCCCCCGACGTGCTGTCGCGCGCGCTGGCCGGCGTGGCGATGGCCAGGCCCGCAGCCAGCCCGATGGCGATGAGAATAACCCTTGTGGCAAACACGGTTGCAGCAGCCTCGAATGGATGGGCCGCGGACGCGGCGCTCGGTCGCCATTATCGGCGGATGGAGCCTGACCACCAAGCGACAGTTGCGCCGGATGATGCATAACAGTTGCGGCCGTACATTGCTGTTACGAAAAAACCACCGGCAACTGTGGCTGTCGAGCGCGATACCCCAGCCCGGACAATCGCGCTCACGACATGCGTTGCAGGAGCGTTCGATGGATTCAACGAACCGCGAGCCCGCGGCCGGTGGGCGCCGACCGCGATGGTGGCAGGTGGTATTCAGCGTAGCCAGTGCGTTTTTCGGTGTGCAGAGTTCGCGTGTGCGCCGACGAGATTTCACCTATGGTCGCCCGTTGCACTTCGTCGTTTGCGGGTTGTTGATGACCGGGGTCGTGGTGCTGCTGTTTTTCGGCGCCGTACGCCTGGCACTGGCCTATCTGGCGTGACGTGAGGCCGGGTTCGGCCGGTGCCACCGGTCGATTATTTCGGCCAGGCGGGCCACGCCCCTTGCGATTTCGGCCGGGTTCGGGTGGCCGTAGTTCAGGCGGATGTAATTGTTGAAGGTGTCGTCGGTCGAGAACAATACCCCCGGAGCTATGGCCACCTCTGCGGCCAGCGCGCGGCGATGCAGTTCGCGTGCGTCGATGCCGGCAGGCAGGCGCAGCCAGAGCACGTAGCCACCCGCGGGGCGGGTGAATGCGATATCGGCCGGCAGTTCGCGGCACAGGTGCTCGATGAGCCGGTCGCGACGCGAGCACAGTTCCGCGCGCAGCGCCGCCAGATGCCGGTCGTAGTGGGTCCCAGCCAGATAATCGGCGATGCCTACCTGCGCCGGTAGCGAGGCCGCGAGCGTGCTATCGAGCTTGTAGCGCATCACGCGGGCGGTGTGGCGCCCCGGCATCGCCCAACCGATGCGATAACCCGGCGCCAGGCACTTGGAGAACGTGCCGCAATGCAGGACATGGCCGCTCGTGTCGAATGCCCGCGCCGGCGGTGGCCGTTGGTCGCCGTAATAGAGTTCGGCATAGGCATCGTCCTCGATTAGCGGCACCTCGTATTCGGCGAGCAGTTCAACCAGCGCGCGCTTGGCTAGTGCCGGCATCAAGGCGCCGGTCGGGTTCTGAAAGGTAGGCATCAACCAGCAGGCGGCAGGGCGGAAACGGGCCAGGCGTGCGCGCAGGTCGGCGATATCGACTCCGGTCTCGGCATCGACGGGTATCTCGACGGCACGCCGACCGAGCCGCTCTATGGACTGCAGGGCGCCGTAGAAGGTCGGGTGCTCGATGAGTACGCTGTCGCCCGGCCGGGTCACCGCCTGTAGACATAGATTGAGCGCTTCAAGCGCGCCGTGGGTGATCACGATTTCGTTCGCATCGACGTGATAGCCATCGAGGTGATAGCGAATGGCGATCTGGCGTCGCAGCTCGGCATTGCCGGGTGACAGATCCTCGACGCTCTGGTGCGCGTCCGCATGCCGCAGGCCGCGATAGATCGAACGGCGCAGCCGCGCCAGCGGAAACAGACGCGGGTCCGGGAAAGCCGAACCCAGGGGCATCAGCTCGCGCGATCGGCTGGCGTCAAGCACGGCATGGATCAACCGGCTGCGGTCGACCGGCACGCCTGCCTCGTGCGCCGGGGCAAGCGCCGGCGGGTCGGGATGTTGCGGATACTGCACGGCGCCCGCGCTGACGTAGTACCCCGAGCGCGCCCGGGCCTCGACGAGTCCGCGTGCTTCCAGCAGACGGTAGGCCTGCAATACCGTGGACACGCTCAGTCCGCGCCGGCGACTGGCCTCGCGTACCGAGGGCAAGCGCTCGCCCGCCGGGAGGGCGCCGCTGGCGATCAGCGACTGGACCTGCTCGGCATAGTCGATATAAAGCGCCATCGTTTCGGGTCGTCCGCCCCGGCGGTCGCGGCCTGTGTTTGGCGAATGCCGCGCAGTATAGCGACCCGCCGGCTACGCAGGGCTACGGATGGCGACCTGTCTCGGGTGCACGGTAATCTATGGCGCTGTGCATTGATGCCGGCGGATGCGCGACGGGGCGCGATGGGATCCGGCCGGGGAAAGGGGAGCCTTGCATGGCTGAAGAGTCGAAGCCGGTCGACCGGGCACCGGACAATTACGTGATGCGACTGTTCGAGCGGCCCATCCAGATCCGGTCGTTCATCATGACTGCGATCCTTGTGCTGCTGATCGTCTACACGCTGTACTTCGCGCGGTTCGTGTTCATTCCGGTGGTGCTCGCGCTGATCTTCAATCTGCTGCTCGGGCCGCTGGTCACCAGGCTGCAGCGCTGGTACGTGCCACGCTGGGCCAGTGCGCTGCTGATTCTCGGCAGCTTCGCGGGCGTGGTCATCTACGGCGGCTACATGCTCATGGGCCCGGCCCAGTACTGGATCAACCACGCCCCGCAGGCGTTCTCCTCGTTCAACCAGCAGACGTCCAAGCTGCAGCAGCAGATCCAGGACATGAACGAGAGCACCGAAAAGATCAAGGAAGCCGCGTCCGACATGATCGGCGAGGCTTCGCGTCAGACGATCACCGTCAACCAGGAGGGATTGCGTGACCAGATCGTGACCAATCTCCAGTGGACGAGCGGCATCCTGTTCATGACGGTGATACTGCTTTATTTCATGCTCTGCGGGCGGGGTTTTCTGCTGCGGCGCCTGCTCATTCTCACCCGGACCGGGCGCAGCCGACGTAACGCCGTGCGCATTGTGCGCCATCTGCAGAGCGACATCAGCCGCTATCTGCTGACCGTGACGGTGATCAACACCTTGCTCGGCGTCGCGGCCGCCGGTGTCCTCTGGGTCATCGGGCTGCCGAACCCGATACTCTGGGGCGTGCTCGTCGGGGTGTTCAATTTCGCGCCCTACGCCGGGGCGGCGATCTCGCTGGCCGCCATCTCGCTGGCCTCGTTCGCAACCTTCGACACGCTGGCGCACGTGCTCGCCGCCCCTGCCGCGGTGTTCGCGCTGAACGTGCTGGAAGGCAACTTCATCACCCCCGCGATCCACGGCCGACGCTTCGAGATGAGCGCGCTCATGGTCTTTTTGGCGCTGTTCTTCTGGGGCTGGCTCTGGGGCGTGGCCGGCATGCTCATGGCCGTGCCGCTGCTGGTGGTCATCAAGGTCACCTGCGACCACATCGAGGAACTGCGGCCGGTGGGGCGGTTCCTCGGGAACTAGCCGGGCAGACCCCGCGAAGACGTGCCCCGGGTCGTCGATCGGGCGCGGGCTGTCGCCGGGCCGGCCGGTGCCGGATGAGTCGCCGGGCGCTAACGGCGAGCGGCTCGGGCGCCGCGGCCGCTGACCGACGGATCGCGCCACGATCTACTTCGGACGTGATCGCCGCACCACCGGCGACTCCGTAGGGCGCGCCAGGCCTGACCGCGAGCTCCGGGCCGTCGGTTCGTGCGCCTAGCCGGCCGGCCGCAGGAACACGAAGTAGCCCAGAAAGACGACCGCCAGCGCGTACATCAGCGGGTTGACGTCGCGGGCGCGGCCGGCGGCGGCCATGGTCAGCGGATAGACGATGAAACCGAGCGCGATGCCGGTGGCGATGGAGTAGGTCAGCGGCATCATCAGCACGGTGACGAAGGCCGGCGCGGCGGTCTCGAAGCGCTCCCAGTCGATCTGCTTGAGCGAGGCGCACATCAGCACGCCCACCACGATCAGCGCCGGCGCGGTCACCGCCGAGGTGACCACCGCCAGCAGGGGCGAGAAGAACAGCGCCAGCAGGAACAGCACGCCCACCACGACGGCGGTGAAGCCGCTGCGGCCGCCGGCGGCGACCCCCGAGGCGGACTCGATGTAGGCGGTGGTCGAGGAGGTGCCGATCAGCCCGCTGGCGGTGGTCGCCAGGGCGTCGGCGAACAGCGCCCGGCCGGCGCGCGGCAGACGGTTGTCGCGGATCAGCCCGGCCTGTCGGGCCACGCCCATGAGCGTGCCGGCGGAGTCGAAGAAGTCCACGAACAGCATGGTCGCGATCACCACCAGCATGTTCGCCGTGAACAGTTCGTCGAGACGGGTCAGGGCCACGCCGGCCACCGGGGTCACGTCCGGCACCTGGCCGACGATGTGGTCGGGCAGGTCGATCAGGCCGGTGACGATGCCCGCAGTGGCGGTGGCGACCATGCCGAGGAAGATCGCGCTGGTCAGACGCAGCGTCATCAGCACCAGCGTCACCGCGAGGCCGAAGATCGCCAGCAGCGTTTCCGGCGTGGTCAGCGGCGCCAGCCGTACCAGCAGGGCGTCGTCGTCGAGCACGATGCCCGCGTTCTGCAGGCCGATGAAGGCGATGAACAGGCCGATGCCGGCGGCCACCGCGTGCTTGAGCTCCGGGGCCACCGCGTCGATGATGCGCTGGCGGATGCGCGACAGCGACAGCGCCACGAAGATGAGTCCGGAGACGAAGGTGCCGGCCAGCGCCGTCTGCCAGTCGATGCCCATGCCGAGCACCACCGAGAAGGCGAAGAAGGCGTTGAGCCCCATGCCCGGGGCCTGGGCGATCGGAAAGCGCGCCAGCAGCCCCATCACCAGCGAACCGAAGGCCGCGGCCAGCGCGGTCGCGGTGAACACCGCCTCGCGCGGCATGCCCAGCGCTTCGGCCTCGGGGCCGGCGCTGGCCAGCGAGAGCACGCTGGGGTTCACGAACAGGATGTAGGCCATCGACAGGAAGGTCGTCAGCCCGGCCACCGATTCGGTGCGGAAGTTCGTGCCCAGCGTGTCGAAATCGAAATAGCGCGCGATCGCGTTCACGGCGTCGTCCCTGATGCGGCCCGGCGCGAAACGATACAAGAAACGTGCCGTGCCCTGCGCCGGCGGTGGCTCATGCGCCGCGGCTGCGGCCGGCGACGCGGGCGAGAAAAGCGGTCAGCGGCGGATTGACCGCCGCCGGATGGGTCAGGTTGGCGGCATGTCCGGCGCCGGGAATGCGCACCAGCTCCGCCCGGGGCAGCCGTGCGGCCATCTCCTCGGCGAGCGTCATGTCGATGGCGCGGTCGGCCTCGCCGTGGATGACCAGCGCCGGCACGTCGATCTCGCCGAGGCGGTCGCTGATGTCGTCGCGCGTGTCGAGGGTGGCGTAGATGCGGGCGACGTTGGCCGCGGAGGACGCCGCCCAGCGCGACTTCCACTGCTCGGCGTGGGCGCTGTCGTCGCCGAGGATGCGCGCGGCGATGTTGTCGGCCATCTCCGGCGTCAGGCCGTGTTCGGCCCAGAGGGCGGCCGCCCGTCGATGGGTCTCGATGCGCTCGGCGGGCTCGGGCCGGGCCTGGCTGTCGATGAGCGCCAGTGCCGCGACGCGCGCCGGATGGGTGAGTGCGGCCCGCAGGGAGAGATAGCCGCCCTGTGACATGCCGATCCAGACCGCCCGCTCGATGCCGAGGGCGTCGAGCAGCCCGACGGCGTCGTCGGCCGAATCGTAGTAGGAGAACGGCGCCTCGTCGGTCACGGTGGCGCCGTGGCCGCGTTCGTCCCAGGCGATGCAGCGATAGTCTTTTCGGAGCGCCTCGATCTGCGGCTCGAACATGCGATGGTCCATATGCAGCCCGTGCGAGAACAGCAGTGGCGGACCGTCGCCGCCGGTGTCGATATAGAACAGGCGCTGGCCGTTGCTGTCGATGTGCGGCATGTCGTCTCCTCGTTGCGCGGTGGCTGTGGCGGCGCGACCGGGGTCCGGCGGTCAGCGTCCGGCGGACGGGCCGTGGCGCGGCTCGCGGCGGCGTGCCATCTGGCGGGCCAGCCGGCTGGAACGGGCCACGTCCGACAGTGTCAGGACACCCTGGACCTCGCGGGGATGGTTCATGTGGCCGTCCGGGGTCACCAGTGCGACCTCGCAGTGGGCGGCCCGCAGCCGGCCGACGATGTCGAAGATCAGGTCGTCGGCGCCGACCACGATATATTCGTCCTCCATGTGCTCGTCCGCCCAGCTGCGGATGCGCCCGCGCCCGGTCAGCCGGTAGTGGCGGCGCGAGGAGAAGATCGACTGGATGCCGCCTTCGGCGTCGAGCACCAGCACGTTCGGCGTCTGCCGGCCGAACCGGCGGAAGCGCCGGCGGATCTCGGCCATGCCGCGGGTGCTGCCGACCCGGACGACCCGCGGATCGTAGAAGTCCGAGGCCTTGCGCAGCATGAACAGATTGGTCTCCAGCGAGGCCGGCACCGGGTGATTGCGGCGGCTGAGCTTGAAGGTGTAGATCGTGTCGGCGGTCAGGAACTGGCGGATGCCGTAGGCGATGGAGACGATGATCACCATCGGGATGATCACGTGATAGTCGCGGGTCATCTCGAAGATGATCACGATCGCGGTGAGCGCGGCGCCGGTGGAGCCGGCCACCACGCCGGCCATGCCGAGCACGGCCATGGTCGCGACATCCAGCTCGAACCACGGCGCGATCTGCTGCATGCCCACGGCGAAAGCGCCGCCCAGGGTCGCGCCGAGATACAGCGCCGGCGAGAACACCCCGCCCGAAGCGCCGGAGCCCAGCGTCAGCGACGTTGCCAGCAGTTTCGCAGCGAACAGGAGCAGCAGCAGGCCGGGCGCGGTGAGCGCGTTCTGGAGGATGTCCTGGATGGTCGCGTAGCCCACGCCGTCGACATAGTAGTGCCCGGTCGTGGTCACGAACACGTACATCATCAGCCCCACGCAGCCCATGCCGAGCACGTGGCGCAGATAGGCGTTGCCGGGCAGGCGCTCGAACAGATCCTCGAACAGATAGATGCTGCGGTTGAACAGCCAAGCCGCCAGGCCCATGAGCACGCCGAACACGAGATAGACCAGCAGTAGTTCCGGCGAGTTCAGGTCGAGGCCGTTGTTGGCCAGCGCCGGGATGTCGAACGAGGGCGTGTTGCCGAACAGCGCCCGGCCCACGAACGAAGCCGCACCGGTGGCCAGGGCGACCGGAATCAGCGTGCGCCCGGAGGTCTCCGGCAGGATGATCTCGATGGCGAACAGCAGCCCGCCCAGCGGCGCGTTGAACGTCGCGGCGATGCCGGCGGCCGCGCCGGCGGCGATGAGCGTGTTGCGCTGCCATTCGCGCAGCATCGTAGCCTGCCCGACGCCCGAGCCGAGCGCCGAGCCGATCTGGATGATCGGGCCCTCGCGGCCGACCGCGCCGCCGGTCGCGATCGAGATCGACGAGGCCAGCGCCTTGACCCCCGCCACCGTCGGCCGGATCACGCCGCCGCGGTAGTAGATCGCGTCGATGACCTCGGGCACGCCGTGGCCCTTGGCCTCGGGGGCGAAGTTCTGCACCAGGAAGGTCACCGCCACCGCGCCCAGCATCGGCACGATGATCACCCAGGCGCCCCAGGGGCTTACGCCGGTGTGCTGGTTGGCGTCGTAGATCCGCGACAGCTCGCCGAAGAAGGCGAGGTTGTGGAAGATCGCGATCAGGTCCCGGAACAGGGCGGCGCCGAGCCCCGCCGCGATGCCCACGCCGACCGCGAGGAGGGCGAGGACGAGGCTGGAGCGTTCGATCGTGCGCGGCCGGGCCACCGGGATCCTTTCATTGTCGGGAGTATGGCGATGCCGCAGCCGACGTCTGCGCGGCGGGACGGCATCGACCTGATGCATGGATTATACAGTAGACGGTCGGCTCACCGGAGCCGGCCGGCCTGTCCCCGGGCCGTGTCCGATCGACGCCGACCATGCGGGTCTCGGTGTCGTCGCCCGAAGACCGAGCGGCCGCCGGGCCCGGTCGACACGTCATGCGCGCGTCGCCCTGGCGGGCGTGTCCGGTAGCTGGCGGGGCGCGAATCGCCGATCGTGGTGCACCGCAATCAGGACCTGCCACGCCGCTGGGTGCCGATGGCTGATCGTTCTCGGGTGGCCCAGCCCTGCGCGACAGGCACTCTATCGCGTCAATCCGGCGTGCCGGCGCGATCGCGCGACGTGACGCCCCAGTGCGCACCACGTCTCGTGTGCCCGCGAACAGCGCTTGGGGCGGGCTCGCATGTCGTGTCGACTCGCCCTAAGCTGGCCGCATGAGCGATACCGATTCCCGCGACTGGCGCGCCCGGGTGATCGCCGGCGTGTCGCGATGGCTGCGTCAGGAAACCCGGCCGCTGGGCATGCCGCGCAACGACTTCGAGCGGCTCTGCGAGCAGCTCCGCCCCGCCGATGTGGTGCTCGTGGAGGGGCGCACGCGCATCTCCGGCATCATCCAGAGCGTGACCCTGTCCTCCTGGACCCACGCCGGGCTGTATGTCGGCCGCCTGGACGATCTGGCCGCCGGCGAAGCAGTGGCGCGGCTTCGGGATGCCGGCGTTCCGGGCGACATGCCCGTGCTGCTGGAGGCCGAGATCGGCCGCGGCGTGCATCTGTCGCCGATCACGCGCTACGCACGGGAACATCTGCGATTGTGCCGGGCGCGCGAACTGAGCGTGCGCGACGCCCAGACCGTGGTGGCGTTCGCGCTGGCGCGGCTCGGCGCGCCATACAATCTGCGCCAGATCGGCGATCTGCTGCGGTTCTTCTTCCCCTACGGCCTGCTGCCACGGCGCTGGCGCTCGAGCCTGTTCGAGGCCGGCCACGGCGACATGGCGCGCACCATCTGCTCCACGCTCATCGCGCGGGCGTTCGCCCGCGTGCGCTATCCGATCCTGCCGGAGATGCACCGCGGGCCCCACGGCGAGGTCGTCCTGCACCGTCGCAACGCCCGGCTGGTGACGCCGCGCGACTTCGACCACTCGCCCTACTTCGAGATCGTCAAGTATCCGTTCTTCGGGGACGACGTCGCCCGCTACCGCGAACTGAGCTGGGCCGACGACCGGCCGGTGCCGTGAACCGGCCGGTCCGCGAGCCTACTTGTCGAACATGTGGGTGGCGTGGGTGATCGCGCCGCCGGCGCGGATGGCCGCCGCGACCACCGCGGTCTCGCCGAGCTCGGCATCGCTGGCGCCGGCCTCGCGTGCGGCGTCGGTGTGCAACTCGATGCAGTAGGGACACTGGGTGGTCATGGCCACCGCCAGCGCGATCAGCTGCTTGGTCTTGCCGTCGATGGTCCCTGCCTTGAAGGCGGCCTGGTCGAAGGCCCAGAAGGCGTCCATGCCCTCCGGGGCGCTGGCGTTCAGGGTCTCGAGCCGGTTGAGATTCTGCTTGTCGTACATCACGCCTCCGATGATCGTTGTCGTTGTGCTTGCCGCTGCAAATATCTGATTGCGGCGGCATTCGAGACTGCGCCGCGGCTGTTGCGGCTGTCAACGTGAATCGAACGATCGGTACAATCCTGGGCGTTCGATGGGCCGCGGGTGCGCCGATGCCGCTGGCCACCCCGCAAACCGCGCGGCACCGAGTGCGCGTCGCCCGTTCGGCATCGCTTCCCCGGCCGTCGCCGTCCTGCGGCCTGAAATCGCAGGCGGATTGCGGTGCGGCCAATCGGGCGCGAACCGCCGCGCAGGCATGGCGCGATGGTTCGCGGGGCGCAGGGGAACCGCTGGCTCGCGCTCGGGCGTCGGCCCCGGGGCCGCGTATAGACGCGCCGGGCCGGCCACGCCGCGGGCGTGCGGCCGGTCTGGGCGAGTAGGCCCTAGCGCGGCGGCGTGGGCCGGGTGGCCAGAAACACGGCCACGCCGCACAGCCCGGCGGTCACGCCGATCGCCAGCGGGCGGTAGTCGATGTGCCACCAGACGATGCCCGCGCTCGCGGCGATCGTCGTCAGGGCGATCAGCTTGGCCCGGGGGGCGATCGCGCGGTCGCGTTCCCAGTTGACGATGGCCGGGCCGGCATAGCGGTTGGCGCGGATCCAGCGGGCGAAACGCGGCGAGCCGCGCGAGGCCAGGGCCACGGCGGCTAGCATGAAGGGCGTCGTCGGCAGCAGCGGCAGGAACACGCCCAGCACGCCGAGCGCGAACAGCAGCGCCGCGGCGAGCACGTACAGATGCCGGATGAACGCCGGGCGCGGGTTCACGATCGCGCTCCGCGCAGAAGGATAGACGGGCGTTCGGCGGCGATCATGGCGAAATGCTACGTGCCGGCGCGCCCGGCTGTCATGCCGCGCGCAACCGTGTCGTGCGCGGTGCGTATACTCGACCATCGCATTTGCAGGTGGGACTCGATGGTGCACCGACGCAACGCCCAGCGACCGGCGCCCGACGGCGAGGTCGCCAACGACGGCCGCGGCCGTCGCGCGCGCAATCCGGCCGCCATTCCGCTGATCGGCTGGCGCGACGTGCTGCTGCGCGTCTATCACGCCTTCGGCGACAACAACCTGTCCATCATCGCGGCGGGGGTTTCGTTCTACGGTCTGCTCGCGATCTTTCCCGGCATCGCCGCCTTCGTGGCGATCTACGGCCTGTTTCAGGACCCCGGACAGGTCGTGGCCCAGATGCAGGCGATGCAGGGCATCGTGCCGGCCGACGTCATCAACACCGTCACCGCTCAGATGACCCAGATCGCCGGTCGTCCGGAGGCCTCGCTGGGCTTCGCTGCCCTGTTCACGCTGGTGCTGGCGCTGTGGAGCGCGCGCAAGGGCACGACCGCGCTGATGGTCGCGCTCAACGTCGTCTACGCCGAACGCGAGACGCGCAACTTCTTCGTGCAGATCGCGGTCTCGCTCGCGCTCACGCTGGCGATCATCCTGGGGCTGAGTGCGATCGCGCTGCTGGCCGCGGGCGTGCCGCTGGTGCTGGCCGCCCTCGGCTTCGCGGATTGGGTGGTCACCATCGGTCGCGGCCTGGGTCTCGGCGGCGCGGCCCTGCTGCTGATGACCGGCATCGCCGGGCTGTACCGCTTCGCCCCCAGCCGGCGGGCGCCGCGCTGGCGCTGGGTGCTGGTGGGCGCGGCGACGGTCACGGTGTTCTGGATTCTCGGCTCGATCGCGTTCTCGATCTATGTCGCGTTTTCCGGTTCCTATTCGGCGACCTACGGCTCGATCGGCGCGGTGGTGGTCGTGCTCACCTGGCTCTATATCACCGTGCTGATCATGCTGGTGGGCGGCGAGCTCAACGCCCAGCTGGAATACCAGACCGCGGCCGACACCACCGCCGGCCACACCCGGCCGATGGGCGAGCGCGGTGCCTTCGTGGCCGACAACGTCGCCCGCAAGACCGAGGCGATCGACTTCGAACAGCAGGACAGGCCGGAGTAGCGCGTGGCCACGACCGATCTCCACGTCGACAGCCGCCTCGCGCCCGGCGAGCGCATCCGGCTGCGCGAACGCCATGCGGGGGCCTCGCCCGCCGCGGCCGGGCGCGCGGTGCTGTTCGTCCACGGTGCGACCTATCCCGGCGCGATGTTCGATGTCCCCGGCACGAGCTGGCTGGCCCACGCCGTGGCCGACGGCTATGCCGCCTACGCCCTGGACGTGCGCGGCTACGGCGGCTCGACCCGGCCCGCGGCCATGGACGGGCCGCCCGAGCGGGCCGCGCCCTTCGCCCGGGCGGACGCCGCGATCGCCGACATCGCCGACTGTATCGCGACAATCCGCGAGCGCGCGGACGTGGATACGGTGGATGTGGTCGGTTGGTCCTGGGGCACGATGACCTGCGGCGGGTACGCCGCCACGCGGCCGGACACCATCGGCCGTCTGGTGCTGTTCGCGCCGGTGTTTCGTCACCGCGACCCGTCGCGGCTGCAGGCGCTGGTCGGCCGCCGCGGCGCCGGCGATCCGGAGGCGCTCGGCGCCTATCGCACGGTCACGATGGCGCAGGCCGCGGCCCGCTGGGACGCCGACTTCGACGGCGACGACCCCGCGCGCTGGCGCGCGCCCGGGGTGCTCGAACGCTGGTTCGATCTGATGTGCGCCGACGAGCCGGCGGAGGCCGTGCGTGCACCCAACGGCGTGCTGCTGGATCTGGCCGAGGCGCTCGACGGCCGCGCGCTCTACGACGCCGGCGCGATCGACAGGCCCACCCTGGTGGTGCGCGGCAGCGCGGACGCCACCGCGGTGCGCGCGGACGCGCTGGGGCTCTACGACGCTCTGGGCAGCGCGCATCGCCAGTACGCCGAGATCGCCGACGGCGGCCATTTCCTGCTGCTGGAGCGGCGGGCCCCGGCGCTGTTCGAAACGGTCTCGCGTTTTCTCCGCGGCCCGCTCGACGACAGCGACGCCGGGCGCCTCTAGCCCCGGTCGTTACCCGCCCTCGGAGCCGGCCGGCGACGGCGCCCGGACGCGCCGTGATCGCGGTGCGCTCCTCGGCGCGCTAGCTGTTGCGCCTCGCCGGAGCCGAACGCGTCCGATCGACCACGGCCGGTCGCCGATGCCTGAGGGGGACTGGCGACAGCGCCGTGCCGAATTCATGATCCTCAGCGTTGTTTGGCGCCCGCCGCCGTTCTGATCGGGGCGGGTGTTCACCGATGCGCACGATGCCCTGGCACGGGCGCGCCGACGCGGTGGGATGATGTGAGCGGGCGCGTCCTCCGCGGGGACGTTGCCGTGCGACGTGGCCGCGCGGCCGGAAATCGCCGCGGCGGACGCGGCATGCGGCGAGCGTAGCGCTCGAGGCCGCGACCGCGCCGATGAGCTCGCGGGCTCGCCCGCGTCTGAGCAAGATCACGCGAGGCAGCCGAGCCGTGGGTGCCGGCGCGATGATGTCGGGCCGGCGGAGGCACGCCCGGGCCCTGCC
The DNA here is from genome assembly GCF_003732545.1 of Salinisphaera orenii subsp. halophila YIM 95161. Classification (GTDB taxonomy): domain Bacteria; phylum Pseudomonadota; class Gammaproteobacteria; order Nevskiales; family Salinisphaeraceae; genus Salinisphaera; species Salinisphaera orenii_A. The sequence continues at coordinate 49,909 of NZ_AYKF01000035.1, forward strand.
CGGATCGGCTCTAGAACAGCGCCCGCAGCAGGAAATAGAAGATCGCGGTGAACAGGGCCGCGCCCGGCAGGGTCAGCAGCCAGCCGATGAAGATGGTGCCCAGGACCGACAGGTCCAGCGCGCGGATGCCGCGGGCCATGCCCACGCCGAGCACGCCGCCGATCAGCGTCTGCGTGGTCGAGACCGGGATCGCGAACCAGGTGGCCAGCACGATGGTCGAGGCCGCCGACAGCTCGGCGGAGAAGCCGCGGCTGGGCGTGAGCTCGGTGATACGGGTGCCGATTGTGCGCATCACCCGGTGGCCGTAGGTCGCCAGCCCCACCACGATGCCGCCGCCGCCCAGGGCCAGCACCCAGCCGGACAGCTCCGAGCGCGCGCCGACCGCCTCGGGGTTGCCGACCACGTTCAGGACCGCCGCGACCGGGCCCACGGCGTTGGCGACATCGTTGGAACCGTGCGCAAACGCCATGGTCGCCGCCGTGAACACCTGGGCATAGCCGAACACCCGCTCCACGTTGCGATAGCGATCCGAGGCCCGGGCCTCGGCCGACAGGTCCACCCGCCGCAGCACCAGTGCGGAGAACACGGCGGCAAGGGCGCCGAGCGCGAGCGCGCCGACGACGCTGGTGGTCGTCGACAGCGTGAAGCCGATGTGGGCCAGGCCCTTGACCAGGGTGACCAGCGCGATCACGAAAGCGGCCAGGAAGACGTAGTAGGGTACGTAGCGGCGCGCACCCGCGGCCGGATCCGGATGGTTGAGCACCAGCATGCGGATGGATTCGAACAGCACGAAGGCGACCAGCCCCGCCAGCAGCGGCGATACGACCCAGCTGGCCACGATCTTGCCGATCGCGCCCCAGTTCACCGGCTCGACCCCGAAGGCCACCAGGGCGAAGCCGAGAATGCCGCCGACGATCGACTGGCCGGTGGATACCGGCAAGCCGCGCATGGAGGTGACCACCAGAAAGCTGCCCGCACCGAGCAGGGCCGCGAGCATGCCGTAGACCAGCAGTTCGGGCTGGTCGGCGAAGGCCTCTGGCCGGATCAGCCCGCCGCTGATCGTCTCCGTGACCTGGCCGCCGGCGAGCCAGGCGCCGAGAAACTCGAAGGTGCCGGCGATGAGCACGGCCTGCCAGACCGTGATCGCGCCCGAGCCGACTGAGGTGCCCATGGCGTTGGCGACGTCGTTGGCGCCGATGCCCCAGGCCATGAAGAAGCCGAAGACGCACGCCAGGACGATGAACAGGTCGGCGTGCTGCGCGATGATCGACATGAGGCGGGTGGGAGACGCGGCGCGGAGCGCGCAGGTTAGCGGATGCGCCGGCTATCGCGCCATCATGATCTGCAGGCGCGAACCCACACGCTCGGCGCGGTCGGCGACCGTGCCGATCCAGTCGATCACGCGGTAGAGGAACATAACCTCCAGCGGCGGCAGCTCGCTTTCCAGCGCCAGCAGGCGCTGACGGATGTCGATCTGCTCCTCGTCGGCGCGTTTTTCCAGCCGGCCGAGTTCGACGACCATGTCCTCGATCATCTCGCCGACGTTGCGGCCGAAGCCCGAATCGAGCAGCTCGTCGAGCTCCTCGATCACCTTGCGCGCCTGGTGCACGGAGGCGATCGAGGTCTGCATGTAGTCGCCGATCGGCTGCTCGAGGGTGGCCGGGAACTGCATCCGCCGCCCGGTCATCAGGCCCGAGATATCCTTGATCTTGTTGATGATCTTGTCCTGCGCCTCGATCAGGACCAGCAGATCCGAACGCGAGATCGGGAGAAACAGGGTCGACGGCAGGTTCAGACGGATCCGATCCTTGAGGTCGTCCGCGGCGTGCTCGCACTCCGCGATCTGCGTGTGCAGCCCGTCCGCGCGCGCCCAGTCGCCGGCCGCGCTGGCCTCGAGGTAGGCGCCGAGCAGGTCGGCGCCGTGATCGACCTGACGGATGTGCTCGGCCACCGCGTCGAACGGCGAGCGCCCGAACAGACGGCTCAGAGGGCTGTTCTTGCTGGGGTCCATACGCTGCTCCGGTGTCGAGCGTTCATCCTAACGTCTGCCGCGGTGCGGCGGCATGATTCGGCCAGCCGCGCGGGCTGCGACCGGGCGCGCCGGAATGCGTCGTGGCGGTTGTCGGGCCCGCATCGCGGCGACGTCGAGTGTGTCGACAGGGCGGCGCAGGCAGACGAGCGGAGACGCGTGGGCGTTCGCCGGGCCGCCGCCTGCGATCCGAAGGCTGCCGCCTCCGTTCGATCGACTCCGGCCGGGGGATCGAATCGCCGGCTCGGCAGCATGCATGTTCGCATCGCGACGATGGCCCGGCACGCCGACGGGCCGTCGGGACTCAGTCGCGATCGTCCAGATGGGCGGCCCGGCGCGAGCCTTCGGCCAGTACCGACAGATCCAGGTCGGCCTCGCCGGCCGCGAGTGCTTCGACCAGGCGTTCGCGCGCGGTCGCGGCCAGCGGCAGGGGCACGTGTTCGGCCCGCGCGGCGGCCAGCGCCAGATTCATGTCCTTGGCGCCGAGCGCCAGCCGGAAGCCTTCCGGGTTGTCGTAGTCGCGGTCGGCCATGGCGCCGGAATAGCCGAGATAGGCCGGAGCCGCGAACACCGAACCGGTGATGATCTCGAGAAAATCCGCGGGCTCGACGCCGTAGGCCGAGGTCAGGCTCGTGGCCTCGCCCATGGCTTCCACCGCGGTCACCAGCATGAAGTTGGCGGCCAGCTTGATGGCGTTGGCGCGATGGGGTTCGTCACCGGCCGGCCAGACGTTCTGCCCCATCGCCGTCAGCGCCGGGCGCGCGCGTTCGACGGCGTGGGCGGCGCCGGCGGCGACGATGTTGAGCCGCGCCGCGCGGGCGATGTCGGGCCGGCCCAGCACCGGCGCGGCGACGTAGTCGCGGCCGGCCTCGGCGTGGCGTGCGGTCATCTCCCGGGCGCATTCGATCGAGCAGGTCGCCATGTTCACGTGTACGCCGTGATCCGGCATGGCGGTGATCAGGTCGTGCGCGTCGACCACCGCGCGCACGGCGTCGTCGTCGGCCAGCATGGTGACGAGCACGTCGCAGGCCGCGGCCTCGGTGGCGTGTTGCGCCCGCCGGGCGCCGGCCGCGACCAGCCCCTCGCATGCCGCCGGCGAGCGGTTCCAGACCGTGACCAAGAAGCCGGCCCCGAGCAGGTTGTGCGCCATTGCGCGGCCCATGACGCCGAGGCCGATGAAACCGATGCGGATGCTGTGTTCCGGTTCCATGAGCGCTTGTGCTTTGGGTGTCGACGTCAGGCTAACACTGGTTCCGCAGCCCGCGATGGCCGCCCGTTGACGCGATCTTGACACCCTGGTTGCGGAACCATGACAGGCAGACCTGTCTCATATCGCAGAAATTGAACGCCTCCTCGCAATGCTGAACCCTGTGGGTCGGGCCGTCCGGCGCGGCGAACTGCTGCGCTGGCTGGGCTGGCTCGTCGTCGCCAACACGCTCGTGCTGTCGCTGATCGCGCTGCGCTATCTGGATGTCGGCGATCTCGCCGACGGCTGGGCGGCGCGAACCTTCGGCGTGGCGATGTTCTTCGCGCACTTCCTCTCCGTGGCGCTGATACCGCTGCTGCCGGTGATGCTCCTGGCGCTGATCGCGCCGCTGCGGCATGTGGTGGTGCCGCTGGCGTGGGCCATCAACGTCGTGCTGAGTTGTCTGCTGCTGGTCGATACCGTGGTCTTTCAGCAGTACCGTTTTCATCTGAGCGGCGCGCTGGTGTCGCTGTTCTTCTCCGACGCCTCGGCCGAAACCTTCGAGTTCTCGACGCTGATGAAGATTCAGGCGGGGCTGATCGCCCTCGGCGTGGCGCTGGCTCATGCGGTGCTCGCGCGGCTGGTCTGGCGGTTCGTCACCCGCACGCCGCACCGGCGCGACGGCTACGCGGTGGCCGGTGCGTTCGTGGTTCTGCTACTGGGCACGAATCTCTACCATGCCTATGCCGACGCCGCCGGCCGCGGTGCCGTCACCCGTCAGACCCAGCTGCTGCCAGGCTACGAGCCGCTGACGGCCAAGGGTTTTCTCGCCGACCGCGGCTACGAGGTCGCCCGGGCACCGCGCACCGAAACGGATGGCGGTGCGCTGGACTATCCGCGCGAGCCTTTGGACACGCACCGGCCGGCGGAGCGGCCCAATATCCTGTTCATCGTCATCGACTCCTGGCGCGGCGATGCCATGAACGCGCGGGTGTCGCCGCGCATCGCCGAATTCGCCCGCGAGAACACGCGGTTCACGCGCCACTACAGCGGTGGCAACGCCACGCGCATGGGTATGTTCTCGCTGTTCTACGGCATTCCGGGCACCTACTGGCAGAGCGCGCTCAACAGCAGCACGCGGCCGGCCCTGGTCGACCGGCTGCAGGCGCTCGGCTACGACTTTGGCATCTTCCGTAGCGCGCCGCTGTCCTCGCCCGAGTTCGACCGCACCCTCTTCGCCCACATGCCGGACCTGCGGATGGAATCCGAGGGGCATTCGTCGCCGGCACGCGACATCGACGCCAATCGCGACTTCATCGCGTATCTGGACGACCGCGACCCGGCGACCGATCCGCCGTTCTTCGGCCTGGTCTTCCACGACTCGCCGCACGCCTACGACCTGCCGGACGACGCCCCGCGCCCGTTCCAGCCGAGCTGGGATGCGGTCAACTATCTGTCGCTGGACGAGGACACCGACCCCACCGGCCTGCACAACCTCTACCGCAACTCGGTGCACTTCGTGGACGGGCTCATCGGCAAGGTCTTCGACAAGCTCGAGGCGGAAGGCCTGATGGACGAGACCATCGTCATCGTCACCGGCGATCACGGGCAGGAGTTCAACGACCTGGGCCTGAACTACTGGGGCCACAACGGCAACTTCAGCCGCTACCAGACCCGCGTGCCCATGATCGTGCACTGGCCCGGCCGCAGTGAGCCCGGCCGGCGGGTCGAGCATCTCACGAGCTTCTTCGACGTTGCGCCCACGCTGCTCGACCACGCGCTGGGCGTGGACAACGCCTACCGCGCCACCAGCGTCGGCCACGACCTGTTCGAGCCGGCCGAGCGGCTGCCGCTGATCATGGCGCGCTACCGCCGCCATGCCGCGATGACCGAGGACGGGTTCATCGAGTTCCCGCCGATCGGCCCGGTCAAGGCCGTCGACCGCGACTATCGCCCGCGTGAAGACGGCCCGTCCCCGGCCGCGATCAAGAACACGCTCGAGCAGATGACCCGGTTTCGCGAAACCGACTAGCCGCGCGGCCGGTCGCCCGTTCTATTCAGACGAACGGCGACCACACGTGCGGCAGAAAACGATAGCCATCGCCGTCGGCCACCACATGGCCGATGCCGGGGAAGTCGATATGGTGGCCGGCGATCAGCTCGCCGCTCGCCGCGACTTCCGCGAACAGCGCCCGGCGTGAGTGCACCGCCTGTTCCGGGTCGGTATCGAACATCACATGCGCATCCGGGCGCGGGAACTGGATCTGTGGCAAGTGCACGATATCGGCCGCGATCAACAGGCGCTCGCCGTTGGATTCGATGCGATAACCGCTGTGGTCCGGCGTATGGCCGGGCAACGGATAGCGTGTGATGCCGGGCATGATTTCGTCGTTATCGATCGCGCGCAGATTCGCCGCACAGGCATCGAACACGCGCTGCGCACTCGCGAACTGATTGCGCAGCATGTCGCTCGCATCATCCGGCACCGCGCCGCGCCAGAAATCCAGCTCACCGGCCGGTACGAAAATCTCCGCCTGCGGGAAGGCCGGCTTGTCGTCGCCATCGATCAACCCGCCGAGATGATCCGGGTGGCTGTGCGTGAGTATCACGCGGTCGATATCCGCCGGCGTCAGCCCCATCTCATCGAGCCCGGCGCCCAGCCGCGCGCCTTCATCGCCCACGAGAGCACCCAGCCCGGTATCGATCAGAATCCGCTCGTCACCCGTATCCACCAGATAACAGTTCAGCGTGATCTTCGGCGGTGTCGGCCGCCGGCTCGCCGCATGCAGATCCTGCACCGTCGCCTCGTCCAGGTTCGAGATCAACCCGAACCCGCCCTGCAGATAGGCATCCTGAATCGTCGTCACGACGAAATCGCCCACGCGCAGGTGGTGGATGTTGGTGGATTGGTTCTGGGGTTGTTGATGCGGCATATCGGTTTGCTGTTGGCCGGCCAAGACGAACGGACTTGGTGACGATCGCGAGGCTTTAAAGCGCGCAGATTGGGCACGGATTCGCCGAGATCATGCGGCCGATTTCGCCTAGCGTGTCCTGCAGCATCGTCAAGTTAGTACGATTGATCACGCCGGACGTGATCGGAACAGCACCGACATTCGGTTCATGATCGGCGCTCCAAGACGGCCACCCTGCATCAGTCGCGTAGTGCGAAGTCCAGAATCGCGGGTTTGTCTGCATAATCGACGATGTCCGCGTTGGCGTGCGCTAGTAAGCCGCGGGCATCGTCGAAAGCGTTATAGCGCTTGTCGTTGTCGCTCGGCCCTTCGACAGCAAACAGGAATCGACCGTCAAAGAGGCGCCGTCTCCGTAGCTCGGCTAATCGGAATTGCCAGCGATTCGCATGCTCGAGAATCGCGCTCGGCGTTGCCTGGTCGAGATTGAGTGGCTTCATTACTTTGAACGCGCGGCCGTCCCGTTGTTCGACAAACGGCAATTCCGGCGTTTCATATTCGTCGTTGCCCAGCCGAGCTGACGTGAAACGCGCACTCGCATGGACCTCTTTCAGCCAGCGGCCGAGGCCGCGTGCCAGTACGGTTTCGCGATGCTCGGGCGTAGCAAAGCTACGATGCACGTAATACTGATGCAGCGTCTTGAGTTTCTTTTCCGGGCTTTCGGCCAGAACGATACGAGGATCGCTGAAACGTACAATGCTTTCACGCGGCCGAATCAGTTCTTCGAATAGCGTGTTGATGCCAGCGCCAGGGTCGAAAGCCGTACCGTGGCGTTTGATCAAAGCCTGGATGCGTCCGAGCTCGACACGAAGTTCCTTTATCGACTGGCGATAGAGTCGGCTGTCCATATCGTCAAAGAACTGCGTGATCCGCTTGTATCGTCGCGTTTCCAGTTCAAAGCCGAAATAGCCTCGGTCCGCGGCCATTAGAACAATGCCCGCGTTCGCGAATTCGCCCGTTTCCACGAACGGCGCGAAACGCACGATAGCGTATTGGCAGGCAGTACGGTTCATCGAATAGTCCAGAACGCTTCGGACTCGAAGGCCATCAGTAGCGCGAAGGCGTCGGCGAAATCAAACGGCACGGGATCCAGATAATCGGCGTCGAGATACCGCCATTCGTCCGGAATGTCGCCAAGGATCTTATCCCAGTTCGCCATTGCGGCGATCAGCTTTCGAGTGTACTCGGTGCGTGTGACCATGTCACCGAACACGGTTTCCGCCTCTCGACGAAAGATGTGATAGGCGAGAAAGTCTCGCGACTCTACGGTGTCGTCGAGCGCGACATTGTGATCGATTACGATTAGCTCCTGTTGGTCCGGCGCCCAGAACAGGTTCGGATTGCCGCCTTGCTCGGTGAAATACCGATCCCCGTTCTTGATCCACCAGTCGAACAGCAGAACGTCTTGTTTCGTTTGCGACGGCACGGATTGCGCTGATTCCCAGGTCAGCTCGTTTGCGCGTCGTTGTTTCGAGGCGAACACGGGGCCGGAACCAAGGTCGGCAAGCTCAAGGCGTGCAGGGCCGTTCAAAAGCTGCGCCGGTACGTGCGCGATCCGGAAATCCGGTACCGGCAGCTCCAATTCCCGCGCCAGGCATCCGCAAATCCATTCGCAGATCAGACTGCGTCGGCCGGCATCCCGCCCTTTGACGAAGTAAATTGCGTCATCGCTGCCTCGGCAGATGAAAGGCCGGGTTTTGCCTTGAACCGACCGATCGATGACTTCGACGATTTCGATCATCAGCGGTACAGATGATCCTGAATACCAAAGAACGCACCGCGAATCTCAGGTATCGAACCCAGCTGGTTTTTTGCATCGCTCGTGCCGCCATAGCGAATGCGCAGAAAATGCGGGATGCGGTCCGCGGCGAGTTCGTTTACGCCGTGCGTTTCATACGCGTTGAGAATGTAGTCGAGGAACGCCCGCATCTCCGGTTCGTAGCCGGCCAGCCCGGTTTCGCGGGCGCGCTCGGCGCGCTCGCGCCGCGCCAGCGGGGCTAGTGTGAAGCGGATGTAGGCCAGCACGTCGAAGATGTCGCTGTCCGGCGCGTCGATCAGGCGGCGCATGTCGTCGAGGCGATCGCGGTCGTAATCCATTTCCGCCAGGCGTTCGATGAAGGCGCTGCGTTGGTCCGGATCGCTCCAGATTGCGCGGAGCTGCTCTTCGGATTCGACCAGCCCGGACAGGTCGCCGAAGAGCTGTTCCATGAACTGTTGCGCGGTGATCGGCGTGCCGTCGTGTGACCAGTAGCTGGTGGTCGTGAGATAGCGGATACGACGGGCCTTGCCGTCGGCCAGCTTCACGACGATCTTTTCGGGGCCTGCATCGCCGTCGCCGGGTTCGGGGGCGTCTGGTTCGTCGTCGGAGTCTTCGACGCCTTCGGGGGTCAGTTCGGGCGCGTCCGGGTACGGTTTCGGTTCCGGCAGTTCCGGCGGCTCGGGCTCGCCGTCCCATTCCGGGTCCTTGAAGTGTTCATGGGCCTTGACAAAATCATAGACGGTGAAGAAATACTTGCCGTCGAACACGCGCGTGCCACGGCCGATGATCTGCTTGAACTCGATCATCGACTTGATCGGCCGCATGAGCACGATATTGCGTACGTTGAGCGCGTCCACGCCGGTGGAGAGTTTCTGGGACGTGGTGAGGATCGTCGGCAGCGTCTTTTCGTTGTCCTGGAACCGGCGCAGGAAGGTTTCGCCCGCCGCGCCGTCGTCCGCGGTCACGCGCACGCAGTAATCCGCGTCCGGGTTGGTCTTGATCTGGTTGATGTAGTCGCGCACCCGTGCGGCATGGGCCTGGGTGGCACAGAACACCAGCGTCTTCTGGCGTTGATCGATCTCCGCCATGAACTGGGCGACGCGGCTTTGTTCGCGTTCGTCGATCTGGATCTTCGTATTGAAGTCGGCCTCGGTATACAAGCGGTCGTAGTCGATCTCGCCGGCCAGCACTTCGTCCTCGCCCGAGAACGAATAGGTATCCAGCGTGCTCGCCATCTGGCGCACCTTGAACGGCGTGAGATAGCCGTCGTTGATGCCTTCCTTGAGCGCATAGGTATACAGCGGCTCGCCGAAATAGGCATAGGTATCGCCATTGGCATCCCGCTTGGGCGTCGCCGTCAGGCCGAGCTGCACGGCGGGCGAGAAATGTTCGAGAATCGCTCGCCACTGGCTCTCGTCCCGTGCGCCGCCCCGGTGGCATTCGTCGATGATGATGAAATCGAAGAAATCCGCCGGATAGCCCTCGAAGGTGAATTCGCGTTCGGCGTCTGTCTTCCCCTCCGTCATGAAGGTCTGAAAGATGGTGAAGAACACGCTCGCGTTCTTGGGCAGCTTGCCCTGCTTGCGAATCTCGTCCGGGCTGATACGGCACAGCGCGTCGGCCGGAAAGGCCGAAAACGCATTGAAGGCCTGATCTGCCAGAAAGTTGCGATCCGCCAGAAACAGAATCCGCGGCCGCCGCGTCGGCTCGCGGGACAGATTCCAGCTGGCCTGAAACAGCGTCCAGGCGATCTGAAAGGCGATGCCGGTTTTGCCCGTGCCGGTCGCCAGCGTGAGCAGCATGCGGTCGCGGCCCTGGGCGATCGCCTCCAGCACGGCCGTAATCGCATTGTGCTGGTAATAACGCGGTTGCCATTTGCCGCCGCCGGTCTGGAACGGCACATTGCCGAAGCGTTCGCGCCAGCCGTTGTGCTGTGGAAAACAGCGGTCCCACAACGCCTGCGGCGAGGGGAAGGGCAGGTCGAGATCGCCTTCCGCGCCGGTTGCCATATCCACGCCGTACCAGCGCTGCCCGTTGGTGGCATAGGCAAAACGCGTGTTCAGCCGCTGGGCATAGGCCTTGGCTTGGGCCAGCCCTTCCGTATAACCCAGCCCGGCGCGCTTGGCCTCGATAACCGCCAGCTTGCGCCCGTTCAGGCTTAGCACGTAATCGGCTTTTAGCGGATTGATCCGCCCGGCGGTGGTAATGCGGCCCCTGGCGATCTCTTCGCGGGCAACACGGCTACCGTCGACGACACCCCAACCTGCGCCCCGTAGGACGGGATCGATACGATTGGCGCGGGTATCGGCTTCGGTTTCTTTCATTGTTCTAATTTAGTTCGCCGGCGAACGCCCTTTCAAGAACAGACTGACGCAACGCGGAGATATCTTTCAGCTTGCTTGTGTAGAGCCTCTCTAGCTCGACTTTGTTCGCGAAAGCCCTCTCGCACCCAAAAGCCACTTCCTTCTGCAGTTCGATCGAAGCAGGTACGTGCAACGATATCTTCTTAAGCAGTTTCGCTTTTATACCAAGCACCGTCGCCCCGGTTGCTTGGGAATGAATGTCAGCCTGCATCTGAGGCGAGAGCAATGACCATTTCAGAAAACCAGGATCGATTTCGTCGCGGTCCGTCTGCATCGTGATCAGCCGTTGCCCGATAACTACCTTGCCGGGAGTTTGAAGCTGAGCGACATTGGCCAGCGGCGCCTCAGTGGTAAAAAGAACGTCGCCAACTTCAGGGAAGCCTCGCGTCATCCATTTCTCATAAGCGTTTTCCTCCACAAACTCTTCTGGCTCGGTTTTAATAAATCCTAGCCGAACATTCTTAGCGGTAATCAGAGGGATTCCGTTATCGCATTTGGGTGGTGTTTTCCCCCGGTAATCCAGAAATCGAACACGTTTCGATAGGTCTTCGCTCGGCCATGTCGAACGCACAGAGAATATGTTCTCGATTACCGATTCGTAGAGCGCCTGCGAATTCGAAAGGTTACCATCGGTCAGAATCCGAGCGCGGTCGAGGGCGGCGAAGGCCTCATCGAGCGCCGCAACGATTCGCTTCTGCTCGTCTAGCGGCAATAACGGAATTTGGAGTGACTTGAGCGTTTCTGTCGAAAGCCGATGAACCGTAGCGCTGCTGCTTACGCTTGCTAATAACTGTGATTCCACGCTTTTTAAGAAATAGGCAAGGAAACGCGGCGATAAAACAGCTTTAGGGACCAGCGCTTTTATGTCTTGGTTAACTGTCAGGTTGCAACCTGACAATGCAATTGGAACTGTTCGAGAAAGAATCCCTGAGCGTACGACGATTAGTACTGCTCCGGTAGGAATTGATTTCGCAGATGAGCCGTTAATCGCCTCCGGCGTAATTCGATCGATAGAATTCGTGATGATGTGAGACTTCATGTCCTTGGGAGAAACCCAAGGAATATCGCCATTCCAGAAGTCCGGCTGCTTCTTCGATGGTGTACCACCGCCAACGAATCTCACTACATCACCTAGATTGGCTGTCTGCCAGTTAGCGGACGAAGTGATATCAGGTGCCACGAGGGCGCTCACAACATCTCCCTAATCTCTTCCAGAATCCGCGCCGTCTCGGCATCCCGTGCCAGCATGTCGCCGATGATTTCTTCCGGGCTGCGCAGCGGCGCTTCTTCGGGCGCGTTGGGGTTCTTGACCGCCAGATCCCAGGTCGCCGGGTTGATATCGTCGGTGGCGATGGTCCAGCTCTTGTCGCTAGCGGCTTTGCTCGGGTGCAGTTCGACGAACTCGGCCAGGTCGGCGTCGTTCAGCGGGTTGGTCTTGCCGAGGCTGCGGCCGGGGTCGAGCTGGTAGTACCAGACGTGTTGGGTCGGCGCGCCTTTGTCGAAGAACAGCACGACGGTCTTCACGCCCGCGCCCTGGAAGGTGCCGCCGGGGCAGTCGAGCACGGTGTGCAGGTTGCAGGTGGTGAGCAGTTCCTTGCGTAGATCCACGCTGGCGTTGTCGGTATTCGACAGGAAGGTGTTCTTGATGACCACCGCGCCGCGCCCGCCGGCGCGCAGCATGCGGATGAAGTGCTGCAGGAACAGGTACGCCGTTTCGCCCGTCTTGATGGGGAAGTTGTGCTGCACTTCCTTGCGCTCGCCACCGCCAAAGGGCGGATTGGCCAGCACCACGTCGTGGCGCTGGGCTTCTTGAATCTCCAGCACGTTTTCGTTGAGCGTATTGGCGTGGGTGATGGCCGGCGTCTCGATGCCGTGCAGGATCATGTTCATGATGCCGATCACATAGGCCAGCGATTTCTTTTCCTGCCCGTAGAAGGTCTTGCGCTGGAGCGTGTCCCATTCGCTGGTCGAGAGGCTATCGCTTTTGAGGTGTTCGTAGGCTTCGCATAAAAAGCCGGCCGAGCCGCAGGCGCCGTCGTAGATCGTCTCGCCCAGCTTCGGATCGGTTACGCGAATCATGGCGCGAATGAGAGGGCGCGGGGTGTAGTACTCGCCGCCGTTGCGCCCGGCGTTGCCCATGCGGCGGATACGGGTTTCGTACAGATCCGACAGCTCGTGCTTGGCCTGCTGGCTGTTGAAGGTGAGCGTGTCGACGATCTCGATGGCATCGCGCAGGGCATAGCCGGAGCGGAACTTGCAGATGATCTCGGAAAAGATCTCGCCGATCTTGTATTCCAGCGTGTCCACGCCGGGCGCGCTGTTGCGGAAGGTCTGCAGGTAGGGAAACAGTTCGCGGTTCACGAACTCGATGAGATCGTCGCCGGTTTTCGCTACGTTGTGATCGAAATTGCCGTGTTCGTCCTTCGGCGCGGCCCAGGCTTGCCAGCGGTAGGCGCCGTCCAGAATCGGCCGATATTCGCGGCCTTCCAGCTCGGCGTTATCGGCGCGCTCGGCTTCGCGGTCGTCGAGATATTTCAGGAACAACAGCCAGGAGGTCTGCTCGGCATAGTCCAGCTCGGTGGCCATGCCCTCGTCGTTGCGCAGGGCCTTGTCGATATTGTTGAAGGCGTTTTCGAACATTCGGTGTGGATATCCCGGCAGAGCTTTCGGTGACGCGGAGCGCCGTATTCTGGCGGCATGTCGGTAAGGTGTCGATTGGCTATCCGGCGGATAGCCCGAGGGGCGCGTTCAGATCAAATCCTTGAATTCGGCCAGGCGTTCCGCGGTTACGACCAGCCCCTGTGCCGCCAGTGTCTCGAGTAGCTGGTCGGCGCTGATCGGCGGTTTTTTGAGCGTGTCGCGTTGTGCCTTGGCCGCGGTCACGACCGCACCTTCACGCAATGTCATCTGATATTCGATGAAGGCGTCGGGATGTACCGCCTCAATGTCGTACGGTTCCAGATGCTTGGCGGGGAAATCTTTCAGATTGAACGGGACGATGGTCTGCGCGCCGGCCTTGATTGCGGCGGCGAGCACGTGGCGGTCGTTCGGGTCGGGGAGTTCGAGGCCTTCGATCAGCGGCTCGTAGTGGGTTACGACGCTGTCGGGAATGGCTTCGTTCATCAGCGTTCGCGTTCGTTCGAGCCGGTCGCGCGCCAGGTCCGGCCGGCGCTCTAAAAGATTGTCGATCCACTCATCGTGTATGCGCTCGGTCCAGCGGGCCGCGAACAGGTCGGTCAGCGCCAGGTTCAGTAGAAAATCCCGCAGCGGGGCGGGGTACAGAACGCAGGCATCGAACAGAACGACGAAGCGTATCAGTAACCCAGATCGTTCTCCTGGGCTTGCTCTGCCAGCTCGGCAAGCAGCGCATGGCTTCGTTCGAGTCGGGCGTTCTTGTAGTCCACTACATCCTGGAATCGAATGCGGCGATGCGAACCTGCCTTGGTAAAGCTGATCTCACCGTCTTCGAGCAGTTTGATGAGATGCGGACGCGAGACATTCAGCATGTCGGCCGCCTGTTGGGTGGTCAGCTCGGCATGCGTGGGCACAATCGTGATGGCGTGCCCCTGCGCCATGTCTGCAAGTAAATCACGAAGCAAAGCCAAGGCTTGCCGGGGAAGTACGAGATCCTGCCCGTCGAGATTGACCCGAGCGCGATCAGAGGCGGGTTGGGCGCGAAGCAGCCGCGTCAAGGCCTGGGCGCTTTCGCGGGCGAGAGCGGCGGATTCTTCGTCGGGCAGAGCGCCGGTCGTGGATTCTGCGGTCATGCAAATCTCCTGTCCTGCCGCCATGGGCATTACAGTCTATTCGCAATAAACGAAACGGGCAATATGGCGCGCCGGCGATGGAAAAGCGAAGTCCGGTGCGCAGATTCGCGCCGACGAATTCAGTCGCGAGGATCGTGGGTCGTCGCGAAACCACAGGCATGAAGGTGGCTGCGAGAGCCAGTGGTAGTAGGGTTCGGCCGTACAAAATGTATAGTTTTCGCGATTTTCTATACACGTTTTAGGCGACGTGTATAGATCGCGGTCCGAAACTATGCATATCGTTTTTACCGCCCGCTGATCTGCTCCCTGAGGCAGTCGCGCGAACTACCGAGCATTTCTCGGTAGTTGCGGTATGACATTCTCGCGAACACCTAAGGGATGCTTAGTTGTTCATGGGAGTTGCGACGGTCTATTGACTATATCGGTCTATAGGGGCGGCGTCGGAATCACCGTCAAAGACCGCACGCCCTGCGCGCCGCGCACCAGCACGCCTTCGATATCGGCGGTGGCCGAGGGGCCGGTGTGGAAGACGGTGTAGCTGGCGTTGACGAAGTCGTCGCGCTGGTAGGCGCGATGCATGTTGGTGACGATCTCGGCCGGGTCGAGCAGCACGACGAGGTGCTGGGCGAGGTAGGCGACGGCGTTGACGGTGAGTTCGGCTTCGGTGAAGCACACGCTGCCGGTTTCGGCGATGCCGAAACGTGCGCGTAGCACGGCGATATCCACGTCGTGGACGCTCCCCGGGTCGTCGCTGTCGGTTAGCGCGCGGTTGCCGGCGACTTCGGGCACGTTGGAGGCGATGACGGCTTCCTCGAACGGTTTGCCGAGTTTGTCGGCCAGCGTTTCCTGCAGGGCGGCGTCGACGCCTTGGCCGTCGGTCAGCGCGTGCCAGGTGCCGCCCATGGTGGCCAGGCGTTCGGCGAACAGGGCGGCGAGGCCGTCCGCGTCCTGCGGATAGCTGTCGTCGTAGTTGGGCACGACGGGCGCAGGGGCGTTCATGGCCGGCTTGTTGGCGCGGATGGCGCCGAGGATGTCGTCGCGCGCGCTCATTCGTTGGCGCCTCCGGCCGACGTTTTCGCTTGACCGTTCAGGCGGTTACGCTTGTACCAGTCGTGGAAGGTGCCGTTATCCGGCGGGCTGGGCATCTCGCGGCCTTCGCCCCAGGCGTTCATGCGGTTGTAGAGCGCCCAGCGCGGCAGGTGCTTGAGCGCGGAGTTCGTCGTCTTGATCGCCATCCGGTAGCCCTTGGGGCTGGCCAGCACCTGGCCGGCGGCGGTCAGGCCGGTCTTCTTGGTCCACGGCAGATGGCCCTCTTCGGCCAGCACCTGGCGCCAGCCGAAGATCTGCTCGTGGATATTGATCTTCACCGGGCAGACGTTGGTGCAACTGCCGTTGAGCGTGGAGGCGAACGGCAGGTTGGAGTAGCGATGCAAGTCGAAGCTCGGGTTCAGGATCAGCCCGAGCGGGCCGGCATAGGTCGCCCCGTAGCTTAACCCGCCCGAGCGACGGTACACCGGGCAGGTGTTCATGCAGGCCCCGCAGCGGATGCACTTGAGCGACGACCAGAAGCGCTCCATGCCCAGACGTTTGGAGCGGCCGTTGTCGACCAGCACGATATGCATTTCGCCGCCTTGCTTGGGCGCGCGGAAATGCGAGGTGTACTGGGTGATCGGCGAGCCGAGCGCGGAGCGTGAAAGCAGGCGGATGAACACGCCCATGTCCTCGACCCGCGGCACGAGTTTCTCGATGCCGATGCTGGCCACATGCAAATTCGGCACGTTGGCCGACAGATCCGCATTGCCTTCGTTGGTACAGACCACGAAGCCGCCGGTTTCGGCGACCGCGAAGTTGGCGCCCGTCATGCCCGCATCGGCATCCAGAATCAGCGGGCGGGTGGCATCGCGCTGTGCGCCGGCCAGATAGTGGGCGTCGTCGTTGTCGGGATCGCTGCCGAGCTGTTCGGCGAACAGGCGGGCCACGTCCGAGCGCATCTTGTGCACGGGCGGGACCACGATATGGCTCGGGTCCTCGCCGTCGAGCTGCTGGATACGCTCGCCGAGATCCGTTTCCACGATCTCGATGCCCACGCTGTCCATGTAATGGCGAAAGCCGCACTCTTCCATGAGCATGGACTTCGCCTTGATCACGCTCTTGACGCCGTGCTCTTTGAAGATCTCGTGGACGATCCGGTTGTGCTCGGCGCCGTCGGCCGCCCAGTGCACGTGGATGCCGTTGGCCTTGGCGTTGGCCTCGAACTGCTCGAGATAGGTATCGAGGTTGGTGAGCGTGTGCGTCTTGATCTGGCTGGCCAGCTCGCGCAGTTCTTCCCATTCCTCGATCGTATGGGCCTGCTTGTCGCGCTTCGTGCGCATGGCCCAGACGCGCGTGTCGTGCGACTTGGCGTGCTCCGGCGCGTTCAAAAACTGTTTCGCCGAGCGCGCGTGATCCACGCGCTTGCCGTCGGGCGCTTTCACCGGGCGCGGCTGGGCCTCGCGGGTGGCGGTTTTGCTCTGGATGGTCGCGTTGGGATCGGGCTGGTTCGTGCTCATTGGCTCGCCCCGTTGAGAATCTCGGCGATATGCTTGAACTGGATCGGCGCGCCGATGCGCGCGGCACAGCCGGACTGGTGCATCAGGCACGACGAATCGGCCGAGACGATGTATTCGGCGCCGTTGCGGCCATGATCGGCGATCTTGTCCTGTCCCATCTGTGTAGACACTTCAGGCTCGGTCACGGAAAACGTGCCACCGAAGCCGCAGCATTCGTCCGGCCGGTCGATGGCGACCAGTTCGATACCGGCCACCTTTTCCAGCAGCGTGCGCGGCTTGGAGAAATATTCGCCGTGCAGTTCGCTCGGTTTGCCGTGGCCGAGGTTGCGCAGCGTGTTGCAGGAGTCGTGATAACCCACGCGGTGCGGAAAGTTCGCCCACGGAAAAGCCTCGACCTGGAGCTCATCGTGCAGGAACTCGACCAGTTCCAGCGTGTTCTCGCGTACGTGCTTGACCTCGGGCGTCTGCTCGATGGCGGTCAAGTTATCGCGTACCTGGTGCACGCAGGAGCCCGAAGGCGCCACGATGCGATCGTATTTCGCGAAGTTCTTCACGAACAGCGCTTCGGTCGCGGCGGCCTCGTCGTGACAGCCGGAATTGACCATCGGCTGGCCACAGCAGGTCTGGTCGAAGGGGTAGTCCACGTCGCAGCCGAAGCGTTCCAGCAGTTCCAGCGTGGCGATGCCCACGTCCGGATAGAAGGCGTCGATGAAACAGGGCACGAACAGTCCGATTCGCATGGAGTCTCCGGCGATCCGTCACGGGGCCGCAACGCGCGTCGCGGCGGCGTTCTGGCCGCCAGTGTAACGCGCGCATGATCGTGCCACGGCCTGCACGGCGCGGCCGGGCCTGAAAGAATCGCCATGGGGCCCGGTCGACGGGCGACGTGGCCCGCGTATGGCCTGTCGCCTGCTCGGAGGCGCGACGCGCCGGCAGCGCGCCATGCCGGTCGGTGGGACGATCCGCTGCCAGCCCGATGGCCCTAGTCGGGCTTCGGCCCGAGGATCTCCTCGCGTAGCGCGCCCTGGGGCACGCCCTGCTTGACCTGCACCTCGCCCGCGCTGTCGTGGTAGAAGATGCCCGGCGTGCCGCGCACGCCCACGCGCGACATCAGCCGATTGTTGGCGGCAACCTGTTCGCGGAGATCCGCGGGGATATCTGCCATGGGCTCGATGCCGCCGCTGCGATAGTTGTTTTCGTGCGCGCGCATCGCCTGTTCCGGATCGTCCGCGGCGAGCAGCGCGGCGGCCTTGCCTTCGCTGGTGGGCTTGAGGATGCCCACCGGGATGTGGCGCAACTGCACCGCGCCGGCCTCCACCCAGGGCCGGGCCGCCTCGTAGAACTTGTGGCAGTAGGGGCAGTTGGGGTCGGTGAAGACATACAGCGTGCGCGGGGCGTCGTCGTCGCCGTCGCCGATCCAGTGCGCCTGTTCCAGCTCGGCCCAGGCGTCGGCACGGCTGGGCGTTTTCACCAGTTCGTCCAGCTTCGGCTTGGAAACGTTCTGGCCGTCGGCATCGAGCATGGTGCCGACGATCACGTGCTCGCCGTCCGGTGTCAGGTAGAGCGCCAGCGGCCGGTCGCCGGCACGCGCGGCAAAGCCCTGCATGCCGCCGGGCGCGTCGAACTGGCCGACGATGGTCACGCCCTTGTCCTCGATGCTGCGAATCGGCGCCGGCCAGGGCTGGGCCTGTGCCAATGCGCCGAACGCGCCAAGGGCGAGGCCCAGCAGGCAGGCGGTGGCGATGCGGACGGTGCGCGACATGGAGGGCTCCTGAATGCGATGGCCGGCTGAGCGGTCGAGGCGCCAGTCTAAAACACGCGCCCGGCCCGAGTCGTTCGACGGCGCTCGGCCGATGCCGGCACCGGGGCGCGGCGTTGTGGCACGATTCGTTACGAGGAGACACCACCACCGCCGAAGCCGCCATGACCGCCGACAATCCGTTCGAGAGCCTGCCCCGCAACGCCGCCAACCACGCGGCCCTGTCGCCGACGAGCTTTCTGGCCTGGTCGGGCGGCGTCTATCCGGACCGCGTCGCCCTGGTGCACGGCGCGCTGCGCCGGACCTGGGGCGAGACCTATCGCCGCTGCCGCCAGCTGGCCGACGCGCTGACCCGGCGCGGCATCCGCAAGAGCGACGTGGTGGCAATCATGGCGCCCAACATCCCCGCCACCTACGAGATGCATTTCGCCCCCGCGATGGCCGGCGCGGTGCTCAACGCGCTGAACGTGCGGCTGGATGCGGAGTCGCTCGCCTTCATGCTGGATTTCGGCGGCGCGAAGATGGTGATGGTCGACCGCCAGTTCGCGCCCGTGATGGCCGAGGCGATCGCCAAGCTCGATACGCCGCCCGTGGTGGTGGATATCGACGACCCGGAATACGACGGCGACGAGGCGCCGATCGGCGAGATCGAATACGAGGCGCTGGTCGCCGAGGGCGATCCGGCTTTCGACTGGCAGTTGCCCGAGGACGAGTGGAACGCGATCTCGCTGAACTTCACCTCCGGCACCACCGGCAACCCCAAGGGCGTGGTCTATCACCACCGCGGCGCCTATCTGAACGCCATGACCAACGCCATGGCCTGGGACATGCCCACCCACGCGGTGTATCTGTGGACGCTGCCGATGTTCCACTGCAACGGCTGGTGCTTTCCCTGGACGATCGCGGCCAAGGCCGGCACCAACGTCTGTCTGCGCCAGGTCGCCGCGGAACCCATCATCGACGCCATGGCGCGTCACCGCGTGAGCCATTACTGCGGCGCGCCCATCGTGCATTCCATGCTCGTCAATGCCGACGCGGACCAGCTCGCGCGCATCGAGCAGACCGTCCACGGCCTGGTCGCCGGGGCCGCGCCGCCGGCGGCCATGATCGAGGGCATGGAGGGCATCGGCTTCTCGCTGACCCACGTCTACGGCCTGACCGAGACCTACGGCCCGGCCGCGCTCTGCGCCAAGCACGACGACTGGGCGGCGCTGTCGCTGGAAGCGCGGGTGGAGAAGAACGCCCGCCAGGGCGTGCGCTACCCCACCCAGGCCGCGCTTACGGTCGTCGACCGCGAGACCGGCGCCGAAGTCCCGCACGACGGCGAGACGCTGGGCGAGCTGGTGTTCGCCGGCAACATCGTCATGAAGGGCTATCTGAAGAATCCGGAGGCCACCGCCGAAGCCTTCGAGGGCGGCTGGTATCACACCGGCGATCTGGGCGTGGTCGAGGCCGACGGCTATATCCGCATCGCCGACCGGGCCAAGGACGTGATCATCTCCGGCGGCGAGAACATCTCCTCGCTGGAGGTCGAGAGCGTGCTCTCCCGCCACCCCGCGATCGCCGCCTCCGCGGTCGTCGCCCGGCCCGACGACAAATGGGGCGAAACGCCCTGTGCCTTCGTCCAGCTGCGCGAGGGCGAGACCGCGACCGAGGACGAGATCATCGCCTACTGCCGCGAGCGCATGGCCCATTTCAAGTGCCCGCGGACCGTTGTCTTCGGACCGCTGCCGACGACCTCCACCGGCAAGGTCCAGAAGTACGAATTGCGCACGAACGCCGCCGAACTGGGCGACTGATCCGGGCCGGACGGCCCGACGGCGGGATGTACGCCGATCCCGTCGTGGGCGTTCGCCCGGCCTCGGGCCGTGACCCGGACCGGGCGGCCGGGCGCGCCAAACGGCGCTGCGGGGCCCGGCCCGAAGAACGCCCTCGCGACGGCCGAAGCGGGCAGCCCCTGCCGGCAGCGCAAGCTCTCGGGCGGCCGGTGCCCGCTGCGTCGGCGGCCGCGATTCCCGGTTGGCGCCCCGCTCCCGCCGCTGCGGAGGCCGAGCGCCGGCGCAGCAGGAACGGTTTCAGACGCCGCCGTCGACGTCCAGGAAGGCGCCGGTGGTGAACTGGGCCTCGGTGAGATACAGGATCGCCTCGGCGATGTCCTCGGGCTGGCCGACGCGGCCGAGCGGAATGGCCGCTTTCGCCTGTTCGGGCTTGTCCGGCAGGCCGCCGCTGGCGTGGATCTCGGTGTCCACCACGCCGGGGCGTACGGCGTTCACGCGGATGCCCTGGCCGGCCGTTTCCTGGGCCAGGCCTTCGGTGAGGGTGTCGATCGCGCCCTTGGAAGCGCCGTAGTCGACGTAGGTGCCCGCGCCGCCGCCGCCCCCCGCGTGGCTGGCCGCCGAGGAGACGTTGACGATGGCGCCGCCGGCACCGCCGCGCTCGTTGCTCATGCGCCGCACGGCCTCGCGGGCGCAGACGAAGGGGCCGACCACGTTCACGCTCATCATGCGGGCGATGCGCTCGGCGCTCATGTCGGCGACCTGGGACGGCTGATCGACGATGCCGGCGTTGTTCACTAGCGCGGTGACGCGCCCGAGCCGATCGTCGACCGTCTCGAAAAGCTGGACCACCTCGGATTCGACGGCCATGTTCGCCTGCACCGCGATGGCTGTGCCGCCGTCGGCCTCGATCGCCGAGACCACGCCCTCGGCGGCCTCGCGATTGCCGCGATAGTTCACGGCCACCGCGTAGCCGTGCTTGGCCGCCATCAGGCAGGTCGCGGCGCCGATGCCGCGGCTGCCGCCGGTCACGATCATGATCTTGTCCATGGAGGACTCCTTCGCTCGAATTTGAAACCGCCCCAAGCCTAGACAATCGGACCGCCTGCGCGCCAGCGCGGCGGTTGTTGGGCGGGCCGGCGGCTCGCGACGCGATACCGAGTACAGGCGCTGGGCTCCGCTCGGCCGTCGACGAGCGGCTTTCGTCGTTGACGAGACGGCGGCGGTCATACCCGGGCCGGCCGTGGTGCGTCGCGTCGTATCGCCAGGTGTCGCCGCGCCGCGCGTCGGCGTGCCACTGGCGGGCGTTGTGGCGAGTCGCGTCCACGGGCGCCGCCGCGGCGCCTGCCTCGTCGGGTGCAAGCCCGCCGCCCACGCTTCGATCGGGCTTCGTTCGGTCAGCCTCGGCGCCGCGGCGGTGGTCGCCCCTGCTTTGTCGACCAGGGCGTTTGCCTGGAGCGGGCGCACGCCTGGATCGTTGCCGAAAAGCGTGTCGGGCGCGGGTGAGAGGTGCCGATCGTGGCGCTGTCTCCTGGTACGGCGCCGTCCGGCGTGGTGCTGATGTTCGGTTTCGGCAGGCCCGGCGCCCTCCGTTTTTGCGAGCGTGCCTTGCGGTGTGTTCGTGCCGGTCCGGGGGCGGGATCGTCTGCGGCCCGACCCGTGGCGTCGGCCGGTGTCGGTGTCTAGACGCGCAGGAACATCAGCGCCGTCATCGCCAGCCCGATCACCACGATGCCGGCGCGGTGCCAGGCCGGGGCGATGCGATAGCCGAAGGAGGCCCCCAGCCAGCCGCCGATCATGGCGCCGGCGGCCATGAGCAGGGCGAGCGGCCAGTGGATCAGGCCGAAGGCGGCGTAGGTGGCCACTGAGATGGTGGTCAGCGTGCCGGACATGACCGCCTTCATCGCCACCGACGTCAGCAGGCGATTCTGGCCGAGCAGGGCCAACAGCGCGATCACGATGATGCCGACGCCGCCGTTGAAGTAGCCGCCGTAGCTGCAGGCCAGATACAGCGCGATCGCAGCCACCGGCGTGCTCGCCTCGCGCTGCTGCATTGCGGTCTTGATTGCGGGCCCGGCGGCGAAGATCAGCGTGGCGACCAGCATTAGCCACGGCACCAGCGCCTCGAAGGCCGCATCGCCGGTCGCGAGCAACAGCAGCGCGCCGCTGACCCCGCCGGCCGCGGCGATCGCCACCATCGCCGGCAGGCTGAGCGCCGCCGGCGGGGCGATGTCGCGCCGGAAGCGCGCCACGGTGGTCAGATAGCCCGGCAGCACCGCCGCGGCGCTGGTGGCGTTGGCCGCCGTCGGCGGCAGGCCGTGAAACAGCAGCGCCGGCAGCGTGATGAAGCTGCCGCCCCCGGCCAGCGCGTTGATGGCGCCGGCGGCCAGTGCGGCGATGAACAACAGGACCAGTTCCAAGGCGGGCGAGGCGTCGAAGGCAGGCAGGCGACTGATGATACCCGCTCGGGCCGGCGGCGGGCGGCGCGCAGAATGCAGCGCGCCATACCTGCCCACCGGGCACGATCTCCTCACGGCCGCACGGCGCGGCGAGGGCGCGTGGCCGACGGCGCGCGCGAAGAGCGGCCCCGCTCGGCCGTGGTCCGGCGCGTTGCGGTCACGCCGGTCGCCCCGGTCCGCGTGTGTTCCGGCCCGGTTCGCCGGGCGCTGGTTCGCCCGGCGCCGGATCGGCTCGGTGTCAGCCTAGGGGGCAGCGCAGATAAGCGGACGACGAAACGGGCGATCAGCCATGGGTTCGGTTGACGGTATGACCCCGCCTGCGAGCCCGGCCTGCTCGGCCTGCCTTCGCCTGCCCCGGCCGTCGCCGGGCGGTTATCTCAGTTCGCTGCCCTTGGTCATGCGCGCGATCAGCGGCTCCTTCCAGGCATAGGTATGCACGAACGCCATCGCGATATGCCCGGCGATGAGCGCGAACAGCGTCCAGCCGAGAAAGCCGTGCCATTCGCCGCCGAGGTTGGTCATCCACTCGATCTCGGTCTCCATGCCGGAAAAGATCTGCACGCCGAGTGCGGAGAACGGACGGGTGGAACCGTAGGCGCGGATGATCGCGATCACCGGCACGGCGATCAGCAGCAGATACATCGCCACGTGGCCTAGCGCGGCGATCCGGTGCAGCCCGCCGGCGTGCGACGGCCGGCGCGACAGGTTGATCAGGCCCCAGACGCCGCGCAGTGCGGTGAGACACAGCACCAGTACGCCGATCGAATAGTGGAATCCGAAGAAGAAATCGGTGATGGCCGCCTCGTCCAGCAGATAGTGCAGCGCGGCGGAGGTCACCTGCCAGAGCAGCAGGGCGAACATGGCCCAGTGGAAGAATCGGCTGACGAGCCCGTAGCCGTATTCGTGGTCCATCAAGCGCGTATCCATTGGTTTTCCTTCCTTGCGGGCTGGACCGCACGCCGAAGGGCGCGCACCCGGCAGCCGTTATCCCGTGCCGCTTCGAACCGTGGCCCGGATCGGGCGCGCCACGCAAGTGCGGCGTGTGCAACGTCGCGTCGCGAAATCAGCAACATGTCGGCGACCAGTCTAGCCGCTGTCGCGTGCTTGTGCGGGCGTGAAACGGCTGACCTCCAGACCGCTGCCCACCGGTAGCAGTACGCTCGTGATGCCGGCCCGAGCGCGCACGGCCTCGCCGTAGCGCTGCACGCTGTCGCCGCCGGGGCGCAGCATGTTGTCGGCAACGATGATCGCCCCCGGCGCGAGCTTCGGGTGGAACGCCTCGAGACAGGGCACATAGAGGTCCTTCCAGAGATCCAGCAGCAAGAAATCGATCGGCTCGGCCAGCGCGCCGATCATCTCGACCGCGTCGCCCACGCGGAAGTCGATGTATGCGTTTAGTCCGGCCTTCGTTGCCATATCCCGCGCATGGTCGTAATGCTGTTCACTTAAGCATTGCAGGTTAGGCGGAGCTTACCGAGAATCCGGCTTTCACATGTGGAAG